>NZ_JBOHJC010000013.1:0-103474 GCF_050726195.1 Methyloceanibacter sp.
CCTGCGGGACCGACATCATTCTCGCGGAGACGGCCCTCAAGATGGGCGCGGACTTCGAGGCGGTGCTGCCGTTCAATACCGAACGTTTCATCGAGTCATCGGTGAGGATCGGCGACCCGCCGGGCGAGCCAGGCAAGTGGGAGAAGCGTTTCCGCGCCATTCTCGAAGGCTCCCATGGCGCGTGCACGCTAACCATCATGGACCCGCAGGGCCCGGTCGAACGCGATCTCGACGGCTATTTCTTCTATGGGTTCCGCTATGCGGCCGGCTGCGCACTGCAGCGTGCCGCGATGCTTCAGACGGCCTGCGGGCTCATCGTCGTGTCCGACGCCACCGAGCCGGACACGCTCGCCGGCACGAATCGCGTCGTCGCCGATTGGCGGAGCCACGGCCGGCCCTTCGACCTGATCCCCTATGAGCACAAGCGTCCGCCGCGCCCCACACGCGCGCGCGGCGAGACCGCCTTCCGGCCCGCCATATTTCTGTGGGATGGCGCGCCCGAGGCGAAGGGCGCCGATGCCGCACTCGACAAGCTATTTAAAAGGATTGGCAAAGGTTTGGACCGCATCGAGCGCACCCACCGCGATGGCCGGCGCGGCTGTTGCCTGATCGCCGAGACCACGTCGCAGGCGCTGGAGATCGGCCTCGCCGCGGTCGACGCCGCGCGCAAGGCCAAGCACCCGTTACGGGTGATCTGCGATTTCGGCCTCGTGCTCGGCACCAATCTCAAGCCGGACAAGAAGCTGATCGCCCGTCTGCAATCCGCCGACGATTTGCCGGGCCTGCCGGTGGACAGCGTGCTGGCGACCGAGGCCTATGCCGCACAGACGAAGTTCGATCAAGGCGCGGGCGTCGTCCTCGTCCCCGTGGGTCGCGCCGAAGTGGCGCCCTCCGCCGAGGACGGCGAGCGCCAGACGATCCGCAGCCGCCCGTCGCTGCCAATCTTCACCGTTGAACCCGCCAAGAACCGCAGAACGTGAAACTGCCATGACCATCACCATCACCCATCTCGAAGGCCCTCTCAAAGGCACGGAACAAACCTTCGGCGACGACGTACCGAGCGTCGTATTCGGCCGCGACCGCGAGGCGGCGCGGGTCGTCTACCCGCCGCAATACGACGTGGTCGGCAGGCTGCACTTCGAGCTCCGCCGCACGAAGTCAGGCGACTACGCGGTCGAGCTGTTCGGCACGCGCTATGTGGAGATCAACGGCATCCCCGCCGAGAACGGCATGCCCGTCAAGTCGGGCAGCACCTTTAGGCTCGGCCGCAAGGACGGCCCCGCCTTCAAGGTCGAGATCGGTGCGCCGTCTGCCAAAGGTCTGTTGATCACGGGCGACCAAAGCGAGATGACGACCGGCTACAGCCGGCTCCTGCGCTATGGCACTTATGCAGGCGGCGCTTTTGCTGCCGTCCTTGTCGGGTTCTTCGCCTACACGACCTATCTGCACTCGACGCTCGGCCATCAGATCGAAGCCGCCCGCGCTGAAGCGAGCGAAATTGCCAAAACGG
Source organism: Methyloceanibacter sp. (assembly GCF_050726195.1). GTDB lineage: Bacteria > Pseudomonadota > Alphaproteobacteria > Rhizobiales > Methyloligellaceae > Methyloceanibacter. The sequence goes on from NZ_JBOHJC010000013.1 coordinate 1,511, forward strand.
AATTCTCGCCGGCAGTCCTCAAGACCCTCGAGGCGGCGGTCTATCTCGTCGCCAAGAAGCACGGCAACGTCGACGAGGCGGCCGGCACGGCCTTCGCCTTTGCCCCCGGCAAGCTCGCCACCAACGCCCATGTCACCGAAGCCATCAAAAAAGGCTATGAGAGCGAGTACTTCCTCGTCACCCCGAACGGCGACAAAGTCGACATCGAGGGCGTCGTCTCGCATCCCGGCTATACCGCCTTCGAGAACTACAAGAGGACCCAGGGAACCATCCAGTGGGATGAATTCGTCGCGCTCGATCTCGTCAACGAATATGACGTCGGCATCATCGAGGTCGATCCCAAGATCGAGTTTCGCGCCTTGCTGGAGTTCGCCTCACAAGAGGAGCTGGAGCAACTCGCGCCCGGTACGCCGGTCGCCTCATTCGGCTTCCCCGTGGAAGGCCTCGCTGGCGACCAGACGGCATCCAAGGCGCCAGGCAAGCTGCGCTTCGGCTATATCAGCGCGTTGACTGATGTATTCATGATCCGCGCCGAGCCCGAGCATCGTCTGCTCATCCAGCATTCGGTGCCCGTGACCGGGGGCGCGAGCGGCAGCCCCTTGATCGACCCGAGCGGCAAGGTCATCGGCATCGTCAACGGTGGCAACACCACGGTGTTCAAGGACAAAACGGAGTCCCTGGGCGCCAAAGTGCGTGTCCCCAACGCGGCGCTCATCAACTTTGCCCAGCGGGCCGATCTACTGACGAGCCTTGCTGACGGCGACGCGGATAGCGCGCTCACAGAGGAAGAGGCCTATTGGGACGAGGTCGCCGAGCAGTTCGACGGCTATTTCGATGTGGCCCTGGAGACCTTCAGGAAGGACGCCAAGGACCGCTATGGGGTCTCGGAGGGCAAGGAGACCGCGCTGGATAGCGAGACTCTTAAGCCCGGCAGCACGGACACTCCCAAACTGGTGACCAAGACCTACACCATCGAGGCCTCGCCTGGCCTCGTTTATGGGTTCATCGCCGACACCAAGAGCGGCATCCCCCTTGGCATCAACGTCAAGAAGAAAGGCACAAAGGAATATGTGCGTGATGCCAAGGACCCCAGGAAGACGACCGAGCCCGAGCCTGCGCCGACCGCATGGGTGACCGTGACCGAGCCGACGACGCTCGAGGTCGTGGTATGGGGCTTCCTGACCGAGCCCGCGCGCTTCCAGCTGCACACCTATGCGTGGGACGCTACGCCTGGACCATCTGCCGGCGCTGGGTTCTGAGCGCTTCGGCGACCCGCGTAAGGTCGCTTGTGCGCCGTCCCGGATCGGCGCGCAGCATCCCGCGCACGATCTTTCGGATCGGCCGCGGCATCGATCGTGCCTCCTCCCCCCGACGCCACGTCCTGAGGGTGAAGCGCGCCGGAACATTGCCGCCCCAGATCTCGGCGATCATCTGCCCGAGCGCATAGACGTCGGCCCTCGCATCCACCGGCCTGCCGGCGACCTGCTCGGGCGCGACGTAAGGCGGCGTGCCGAAATGCTTGAGCTCGTCCGCGCGGCCGGCGACGAAGGCGATGCCGAGATCGATGATCACTGGCCGCTCGCCGCCTCCGTCCCGCGCAACGATGACGTTCTCGGGCTTGAGATCGCGGTGCACGATGTTGCGGCGGTGCAGTTCGACCAGGGCGTCGGCGATGCCGGCGAGCAGGTCGAGCAACCGGTCGGGGCGTGCGTGAGAGGTATAGAGCTCGCGCAAAGTTGGTCCTTCCACGAAGCGCTGCACCACATAGAGTGAACCGCCCGGCGACATACGCAGGTCGAGCACCCGGGCGAAGCGCGGATCGTCGAGCTTCCCCGCCGCTGCATATTCCGTCTTGATCGTGTTGACCATGGCGTGGCGCTGGCTCTCGCCAAGCCCGCGGAGATCGATCTTCTTGAGTGCGACGTGCCGACCGTCGTTGAGGTCGATGGCGCGGTGCACCTCGCCGGCGCCGCCCTTTCCGAGCCGGCCGATGCGGATGAAGCGCCGCTCGTCACCGGCAGGCCCGCCGATCAGGTCGATAGCTTCGGCCAGCTCTTCCAACTGATCGGCGTCGGCGCTCTTCAGCATGTCGGCGCGGATGTCGTCGGCGACTTCCTCATTGTTGTGACGGAGCGCGCCGCGTAGTCCTTGCGCCAGCACGTCGCGGGCCTGCTCCTTGTCGCCCAGTTTGAACAGAGCGTCGGCAAGAGCCCGTCGCGCCACAGCCTCCTGCACCATGAGCTCCTGCTCGGCGTATTCCCCGACCAGGAGCCGCAGGCTTTCCACCGCCGGGGGGCCACCTTGCATTTGCTGCAGCTCGGTCACGGCCCGCAGGAACTCCGAGCGCTCGTAAGCGCTCTCCTTTTCGGGGAGCACCGCCTCGGCCTCCAGCAGGACCCGCTCGGCATCGTCGAAGCGGCCACGGCCACCATGGGCCCGTGCCTCTTCGAGCCGTGTGAGAATGTGCAGGCGTTCATCGTCCGCCGGGAGTTCTTTGCGCAGACCTGCGATATGCTGCAGCACCTCTTCGTGCGCACCGAGTCGGTTGAGCGCCTGGCAAAGATTGATGCGGATGCGGTGAGCCTCGCGCGGTGGCAGCTTCAGTTTGGCGTCTTTCGACACAAGCTGGCGGAATAGCCTGGCGACGTTGTCGAAACGCTGCGCCTCGAGTTCGATGCGCCCGAACTCGGCGATGATCTTGGCAACCTCCTTGGCGTCGCCTTCGAGCGAGGCGAACGCAAGCGCCGGCAGAAGCTCGGCTGCAGCGCGACGAGCGTCGCCGCGCCACGCATAGATGACCGCTGTCTCCCGTCCGATCTTGGCAAGTTCGCCGTAGTTCGGCGGCGAGGCGGCCTCAGCGAGCGTCTTCGCCTCGCGCAACTCGCGCAGCGCGTCGCGATAGAGCTTGAGCCGGTTATGCGCGACGCCGAGCAGGCGGTGCGCCCGTGGGCGGTGGACCGAATTGGCCTGCAGGCTGAGAAGAATGGTGGCGAGGCGCGGCGGCAGAACGTCCGGGTCGCCGCGCCGGAGATCGATGTCCTCCTCGATGGCGTCGAGCGCCGCCAGCGCGTCCTGCGGTTCAATGGTCATCCCATAGGCCCCGATCAACATCTTGCGAGGAGGCGCGAGAGGCAGCACTGCACTCTCAACCTCACTAAAGTTTAATGTACAGCGTTGTTGAGCATAGTTAAAATGGCGCCAAATAAACCTAGCGCCTCGATAGAAGCTCACACAACAACCAAAAACATCCGGAGAAAACAGAATGACGCGAGTCCAAGTGCTTGTGGCAAACCTTCTCTTAGGCGCCGGCCTCTTGTGTGGCCTCAATGCGCCGGCGCTCGGCGAGACCGACACCGAAATGATCGTTGGCGGCCAGCCTGCGGCGCAAGGGAAGTACCCCTGGCAGGTGCGGCTTTACGAGTCCATGGACGACGATATTGGCTTTTGCGGCGGCTCCGTCATCGCGCCGCAATGGGTGCTGACCGCGGCGCATTGCCTTGTCGATACGGAGAAGGTCGTCGTCGGCTACGGCGATGTCGACCGCACCAAGACGAAGAAAGTCGAGAGCGAGAAGATTATCGTGCACCCCGCTTATCTCGATGGCCATAAGGCCGATATTGCGCTGGTCAAGCTCGCCCAGCCGATCGACAACGCTCCCGTCATTCCCTTGGTCGACACCGCATCGTCGCAAGACGCACTCAAGCCCGGTGTGAAGGCGACCGTCACCGGCTGGGGCGCGATTTGGGATTTCCAGATATTTAACAACGCCATGATGGCTGGCAGGCGCACTCTGTCCGAGCGGCGGCTTCTCGACGACGAGGAACTGCAAGCGCCTCGCCGGCTGCACGAGGTGGATATCGAGGTGATCGATCCGGACGAATGCAAGGCGGTGTACGAATCGCTGCAACAGTCGGGGTTTACGATCGGCGACACGGAGATTTGCGCCACTGGTCCGCGCGGCGGCAAGGACTCCTGCTATGGCGACTCGGGCGGCCCCCTGGTCGTGCCCTCAGATGCACCGAGCGGCTATGTGCAGGTCGGTATCGTGAGCTGGGGCCCGCAATGCGGCAACCCGCTGTTCCCCGGAGTCTATACCCGCGTATCGTCCTTTTCCGACTGGATCGGTGAAGCAGTGAACGCGGGTGCGCCCGCAACCATGTCATCCCAATAAGGCCTCCCGCCATGATACGTCTCGCATTCATTCTCGCCGGTTCATTGACGGTGCTCGCTGCGGCGTCGACGCCGGGCGTCGGCCTCGCCGAGGAAGACACGGAGATGATCGTCGGCGGCAAGCCCGCTCCCGCCGGCAAGTTTCCCTACCAAGTGCGCCTCTATGATTCGATGGAGGACAAGAAGGGCCACTGCGGCGGCTCGATCATCGACCCGCAATGGATCCTGACCGCCGGCCATTGCGTCGTTTCCGGCAAGGAGACGGCGGGCGCGCAGAAGGCCACCGAAACCGTATTTGTCGGCTATGGCAGCGTCGACCGCACCGAGACGACCAAGATCGAGGCTGAGAAGATCGTCGTTCATCCCTTATATCTGGAACACGGGCTTCCCGGCGGCGGCGACGTCGCCCTGATCAAGCTCAAGGAAGCGATCCCCAGCGCCAAGCCGGTCGAATACGCCAACGACGACACCGAGGCGAAGCTCGTCACGCGCGGTGTCAAGGTCACCGTGACCGGTTGGGGCTCGATCTGGGACCCCGACGACAAGGAGGTCGTGGAGCTTCTGTCCAAGCTCAACCCGCAGGATGACATTTCCGAGAAGCTGAACTACCCCGAGAAGCTCTATTACACCGACATCCACGTCATGGATCGCGGGGAATGCCGGTCGGTGTACGAGCCGCAGCAGCTCAATATCGCTGACAGCGAGATTTGCGCCATGAAACCGCGCTCTGCGGCGAACTCCTGCTATGGCGACTCGGGCGGACCGCTCGTCGTTCTTGCCAAGGATCCCAAGCGCTACGTCCAGATCGGCGTGGTGAGTTGGGGCGACCGCTGCGGCCGCGCCGGCAATCCCAACGTGTTCGCGCGCGTGGCGTCGTTCGCCGATTGGATCGAGGATACCATGGCTGCCAACGCCGCTTCGGCGGTCGAGGCACCATCGGCCGAAGAGTCCTCGACTGACGAGCCTTCCGAGCAGCCGGCCGCCGAGGCGGACCCTGACGATTCGGACGATGGGTCGGAATCGGAGACGATGACGTCCGAGTAGCCCAATGCGAATAACGACTCCTACGCTCGCTCTGGCCGGATTGCTCTCGCTGGGCGTGCTGTCACCCCTCGCCGCCGCTCTTGCCGAACAGGACACCGAGATGATCGTCGGCGGCACGCCGGCGCCCGAAGGGAAGTATCCTTACCAAGTTCGCCTCTACGACAGTTTGGAAGATGAGAAGGGAAGCTGCGGCGGTTCGATCGTCGATGCGCAATGGGTCCTGACGGCCGCCCATTGCATGTATGCCGGCCGGAGCGACAACAAGCGGCTCATTGAGGCGAGCGAGGTGGTTATCGGTTACGGCAGCAACGACCGCGCCGAGACCACCAAGGTCGAGGTCTCTGGCATTTTCGTTCACCCGAAATACGCCGCATGCGAGGGCGACACCAAGTGCGCTGACGCCTCCAAGGCGGACATCGCGCTGCTCAAGCTCGCGGCCCCGATCGCCGATCCCAAGACCGTGCCTCTCGTGGAGCCCGGCGCCGAGCCTACCCTACTTGTGCCTGGTGCCAAGGTCGTGGTCACCGGGTGGGGCGCCATGTGGGACCCGAGCGATGAGGACATGGATAAGCTGCTCGCCGCCATCGGACCCGCCGGTGTCAAAGACCGGCTGAACTATCCGCGCAAGCTGCACGAGGTCGAGGTCGACTGGGTCGACAATGCGACCTGTGACGCCGCCTTTCAGGCGGCCGGTGGCGGCGAGATTGCCGACACGGAGATTTGCGCCATGGTCGAGGGCACGCGGAAGGATTCCTGCCAAGGAGATAGCGGCGGCCCGCTGGTGGTTCCCGCGAATGATGGCGAAGGTTTCATTCAGGTCGGCGTCGTGAGTTGGGGGCGCGGCTGCGGCAGCTCGCTCCCCGGGGTCTATTCCCGCGTTGCGGCGTTCTCGGACTGGATTGACGAGACCATGCAGGCCAATCCAGGGCCGGTGACACCAACGTCCGAGGAGGAGCCCTCTGCCGATCAGGCTCCCGTGGAGGAGACGCCTTCGGACGCCGCGACCTCGGAGTAGTCTCCCCGCCAATTCGATTGATTGGGCGCGGGCGTTTGGTTAGGTTCGTGCTCTTCCGTCACAACGCTGAGGCCGCGAGCAAATGCCCCTGTCATTCGGCAAACTTGGCAAGGCCATCGCCATCCTTGTCATCGCTGCCTTCGTGCTTTGGTTGATCTTTACCTATTTCTTCGCCACCGAAGAAGTGGCGGAGGAGGTCGCGCCAACTGGCGCCGTCGATGTCGTCGGCGACCCCGTCGCCTAGACCGGGGCTGAACGCGGCGCCACTAACCTGCCAACGAGGTAGACGGCGTCTGTCCTGAGCCCGCTGAGGCGCGCGAGCACGACGGCGCTTGCCGCGAGCCAGAAGAGCGTGGCGATGGCGACCGCGACTGCTGCCCCAAGCACCCCATAGGTCGGCACCAGCGCGAGGTTACAGACCGCAAGCACGGCGATCGCCGCGACGGCAAGCGCCGCATTCTCCCTCTGCGCCCCGATCACCGTGAGCAGCGGCACACTCGGCCCGAACACCGCGCGTGCCAGCTGGCAGAACAGCAGGATCAGGAGGGGCATCTTGGCGCCCGTGAACTCCGGGCCGAAAATGCCGAGCAAGGTCTCGCCCCATAGCGCGACCACAACGATGGCGGCGATGGTGATGACGAGCGGGAAGGCGAGCGCCTTCAGCACGACGTCACGAATGGTGCCGTGCTCCTTCCGCGCATGGGCATCGGCGAGGTCCGGCACCACCACCTGATGCGCGACCTGCACGGCAAAGCCTACGAGCAGAGCGAGCTTGAGGCAGAGCCCGATGATGGCGGTATCGGCGCTCGTCATCAGCGGCGTCACCATGAGAATGGCGACGTCGGCGAAGAAGAAGGTGAACAACGCGACGAGGATCAAAGGCTTGGCCTCGCGCCGCCAAATTTTGACCAACCGGGGCGGCGCCTCGATCCTCGACGCGTCCCCCTTGGGCAAATCCTTGCGCAATAGCAGGTACTGAGCGAGCGCCAGTCCGGTGAACAAGACGGTGAGCAACCAGGTCACGTTGCCCGCCGTGAGCGTGACCCCGAGCGCGATGAGCAAAAGCACGCCGCCGAATAGGAGAAACGGCCTGATGCACGTATCAGGCAAATAGGCGAGGGCGAAGCGCCGGATCGCCGCGGCGAGCGAGCCGTTGAGGCGGAGCGCGGCGTTGGCCGGGATCGACAGCGCCGCGGCGATGAGCGCGAACCGCGCCTCGAGGCTGAGCGAGGGCCACAGCACGGCGAAGGCGAGCGCGCCCGCCGTGGCGACTGCGGCAAAGACGGCGGCATCCTTCCGGGCGCGGGCCACGAATGCGGCGATCAGCGCCTCTTTGCCCTGCTCGCGATAACGCGACATGAAGCGCGGCGCGATGGAGGGGTAGCCGTGGGCGGCCATCAGTCCGACCACAGCGGCAAGGCTGGTGACCGAGTAGAACACGCCGAGCGCCGATGCGTGCAGCGTCCGCGCCAGCACGACCTGCGTAACAAAGCCCGCGAGCGCACCCGCCACGCGGGCGAGCGACAGCAGGGACGGGGTGGTGAACAGGCGTCCCGCTCGAGACAGGAGCGGCGCCAGCCAGGCGCTCCCGTGCGCGCTTGATCGGGTCATGGATCGAGCCATGGCGAGCCCTTAGGCAACCTTTCGGGGCGCAGGCTTGAGCGTCCCGGAACTCACGGTCTCGTCCGCAAGGTCGAGTGCAGGATCGACGGCCCAACGGCCCACATTTCCGGGCTCACCGACATGAGCTGCCACCAGGGCTTGAAACGCGTCACGCGGCATGGGCTTGAACCCGAAGCTCGCGAGATGCGGGGTCATCCATTTGCCGTCGCGCAAATGATAGCCCCACGCAGCGAGATGCCGGTGGAGCGCGACGAGCGCAATCTTCGAGGCATGCTCCACGGCGGAAAACTGCGACTCGCCGAAGAATACCTTTCCGATCGCCAAGCCGTAGAGCCCGCCCACCAGCCGTCCCGCCTCGTCCCACACTTCGACCGAGTGCGCGTAGCCGGCCTCGTAGGCATCCCAATAAGCGCGCATGACTCGCGGCGTGATCCACGTGAGCGGCACCTTGCCGGGACGCGGTGCGGCGCAAGCCTGCATCACGCCGGCGAAGTCATGGTCCATAGTGACCGTGAATCTGTGCTGGCGGATGAGCCGGCGGAGATTCTTGCTCGCGTGAGTTTCGGCCGGGTCGATAACGGCACGGTCCTCCGGACACCACCACTTCATAGGTCCGAGGTGACACACAGGAAAGAAACCACGGCTGTAGTTGGCCACGAGCGCCGGAACCGAAAGATCGTCGCTGATGCCGACCAAACCGCGCTTGCTATAGTAACTCGGATGCTCCGGCAGCCGGTTGCGCTCCGACTCTGGCGCCAGCATGGAGGCGATGCTCAGCATCAAGATGCGCGGCAGCAACCCGATGCGCTCCGGCATGAGGACGTAGATCGAGCCGAGCACAACGCGCCGCAGCCACTGCACCCAAGTTTCGCGGAACCGCGGTGCTTCGAATTCTGGACGCGCAGCGGGTTCCGGCGCGGTCTTCGCCGCACCATTTTGGGCACTCATCGTCGCGTGCATGGACCGGTTCCCATCCCGCCCCGAAGCCCGTTCTCATCGCCCGGATGGCCGGTCGCGGGTCCTTCTCTCTTTAGGCTTCACTCCTTAACAAGAGGGATAGGGCGCACCCTGAGCAACGAGCTGTTAACCTTGCCGGATCGTTAGGAGGATCACCGATGGAATACCGCGAGCTTGGGCGCACGGGCCTGAAGGTGAGCGCGCTTACGCTCGGCACTATGACCTTCGGCGAGCAGAATACGGAAGCCGAAGGCCACGCCCAGATGGACTACGCGGTGACGCGCGGCATCAACATGTTCGACGCCGCCGAGATCTATCCGATTCCGCCCAAGCCGAAGACGCAAGGCCGCACCGAGGCGATCATCGGTACCTGGCTCGCGGCGCGCAGGAATCGCGACAAGGTGCTGATCGCCACCAAGGTTGCCGGCCGCAGCACCAAGATCGATTGGCTGCGCGAGGACGGCTCGTTGTCGCGGCAGAGTCCGGCGCAGATTATGGAAGCGGTCGACAAGAGCCTCGCGCGCCTCAAGACCGACTACATCGATATCTACCAGCTGCATTGGCCCGACCGCCCCCTGCGCATCTTCGAGGGCCTCGAATACGTGCATCTGCCGGGCGCCACGCATCCCATTCACGACATCCTGTCGACCTTGGGAAAGCTCGTACGCGACGGCAAGGCTCGCTTCATCGGCCTCTCCAACGAGACGCCGTGGGGCCTCATGACGTTCCTGAAGCTCGCCGAGCAGCACGGCCTTCCCCGCCCCGTGTCGATCCAGAACGCGTTCAACCTGGTGAATCGCTCCTTCGAAGTCGGGCTGTCGGAGATTGCCTATCAGGAGCAGGTCAGTCTGCTGGCGTACTCGCCGCTTGGCCAGGGCTATCTCACCGGCAAGTACGAGGGTGGCGCGCTGCCCCCGGGCTCACGCAAAACCCTATTCGACCGCCTCGGCCGCTACGAGAAAGGCAATGGACCGCGCGCCATCTCGACCTATGTGGCGCTCGCCAAGAAGCACGAACTCGATCCCGCACAAATGGCGATTGCCTATGCCGTGTCGCGGCCGTTCGTCACCAGCGTCATCATCGGCGCCACGACTATGGAGCAGCTCGAGACGGACATCGACGCCGCCGGCCTCGTCCTCGGCGCCGACGTGCTTGAGGACATCGAGCAAATCCACCTTGACTATCCCAACCCGTGCCCTTGATTCTTGTATGTAGAAGTGAGTCTTTCGTCATGCCACGGCTGTTCTCCGCCATCGAAATTCCCCGCGGCATCGCCGAGCGTCTCACGGTGCTTCGCGCAGGCCTGACCGGCGCCCGCTGGATCGATCCCGAGAACTATCACCTGACGTTGCGCTTCATTGGTGACGTCGACGGCGCCACCGCGCGCGACTTCACCCTGGCCTTGAGCCAGATCGAGGTGCCCCCTTTCGAGCTCAGGCTGAACGGCCTTGGCAGTTTCGGCGGGCGAAAACCCCGCGCCATCTTCGCCGGCATCGTGCCGTCCATGGCCCTCGACACCTTGCAGCGCGCCAACGAACGCGCCGCGCGCGAGGCGGGCCTGCCGCCCGAGGGCCGCAACTTCAAGCCGCACGTCACCTTGGCGCGGCTGCGCGGCGCCCGGCCCGACGCCGTGGCCGCTTATCTCGAGCGCCAGGGCGGCGTCGATGCCGAGCCGTTCACCGTGAGCCGCTTCGTGCTCTACTCGTCGCGGAATTCGGTGGGCGGAGGTCCCTACGTCGTCGAGGCCGCCTATGACCTGGAGGACTAGGCGCCCTTCTTCGTCGAAGCCTTGCCCGTCTTGGTGAGATCGGCGAGGAGCCCGCGCGCGGCCTCCTCGATCAGATCGAGCGCATGGTCGAAGCCGCCCGCCCCGCCATAGTACGGGTCGGGCACGTCTCTCGTGCCCACGTGCGGCGCGTAGTCGAGAAAGCGGCGGATCTTGTGCCGCGCGCCGTGCGGCGCGATCTCCATGAGATCGGCGATGTTCGATCCATCCATCGCTAGCACGAGGTCGAAGTCGTCGAAGTCCTCGGACTCCACCTTGCGCGCCGATTGGCCGGAAATGTCGATGCCGCGCTTCCGCGCCGCAGCCTGCGCACGCCGGTCCGGCGCCTGGCCTTTGTGCCAATCGCCCATCCCCGCCGAGTCGATCTCGAACAGATGGAGCACGCCTTCCTCTTCGGCGACGCGCCGGAACGCGCCCTCGGCCATTGGCGAGCGGCAGATATTGCCGAGACAGACGAAGAGGAGCCGGTGTTTGGTCATGGGGCTGTTTGCACGGGCTGGCGGCCGCGCGCAAGTTGGACGCGGGTTAGATAGGGAAGCGCCGGCGACTTCGAAACAGCTCTCACTCGCTTTTGTCGCGGCTTCTTGCGTGGCCCCCCGCGTCACCCTATGTTTCTCACCGGCTTGGGGGATCCAAAGGACCTTCACGAGGTGGAACGAAATGATCGCCTTTAACGATGCGAGCAACTTGCGGGACGCGGCCCTCGGGCGGCAGATTTCGCTTCGTGCGTTTGCCGAGCGGGAGCGCAAAGTGCGCCGCGACTTCTGGGCCAAGCTGAAGCGCTTCGCTGTGCAGGTCCCGTTCGTCGAGGACCTCGTCGCCGCCTATTACTGCGCGCTCGATCCTACCACGCCGCTGCGGGTACGCGGTATGCTGCTCGCGGCGCTTGCCTATTTCATTCTGCCGGCCGACCTCATCCCCGACATCGTCCTCGGCCTCGGCTTCGCCGACGACATGGCGCTGCTGACGGCTGTGGTTGGCATGGTCTCGTCTCACATCACGCCGACCCACCGGGCAGCGGCTGCGCGCGCGCTCGACAAGGAGCTGCCGAAGTCGGCTTGACCTTCCGCTAGGCTTGCGGGTGGACGATGACTTTGCCGGTGACTTGCCGGCCTTCGATCTGCGACAGCGCTTCCGCCGTCTCTTCGAGTGGGAAGACCCCGTGGATGTGCGGCGCGATCTTTCCCTCCCTGCACCATTCGAGCACTTTGGCCGTGTTGGCGCGGTGCTGTTCGGGCGAGCGCTCCACGAACGACGTCCAGAACACGCCGACGATCGCGCAGCCCTTGAGCAGCACGAGATTGAGCGGAATGCGGGGGATCTCGCCCGACGCAAAGCCGAGCACGAGATACCGCCCCTCCCAGGCCATCGACCGCAACGCCGGCTCCGAATGCGGACCGCCCACGCAGTCGTAAAGCACATCCACGCCGGTCGGCACCGTCAGCTCCTTCAGCCGCCGCTTGAGGTCCTGGTCCTTATAGTTGATGAGCTCGCTCGCGCCATGTTGCCTTGCGAACGCGAGCTTCTCGTCCGACGAGGCGACGGCGATGACGCGGGCTCCCATGTTGTGGGCCACCTCGACGGCGGCAATGCCCGCGCCGCCCGCCGCGCCGAGAACCGCGACCGTCTCGCCCGGCTTGAGATTGGCCCGGTCTTTCAGCGCGTGGATGGCCGTGCCGTAGGTGACGGGGACGCCGGCCGCCGTCTCGTCGCTGACCCCGTCGGGAATGGGGATGAGGTTCTTCGCCTTGGTAACGATTTTCTCGCGGCAGCCATTGCCGCCGATAAACGCCACGACGCGTTGACCTTCATGCAAGTCGGTGACGCATTCCCCGAGCGTCTCGATCGTGCCGGCGATCTCTGCCCCCGGCGAGAACGGCAGCGGCGGCGTAATCTGGTACTTGTTGCGCAGGACCAACGTGTCGAAGAAATTGAGGCCTACCGCGGTGACCTTGACGAGGACATCGCCAGGGCCCGGGCTCGGATCGGGGACGCGGTCGATATGCAGAGCTCGGGGCCCGCCGAACTCGGCGAATTGCGCAACTCGCATGAAATCTCCCATGGTCAGCGGCTCCGGCTCTGGGCTGGAATCCTGGTGGGCCCTGAGGGCTCCGTTTTTTGACGCCGTCGCTCTTGAAGTGCAACCTTCTCACTAGGCTGCGGGAAACGGTTGCTCTTGGAAGGGGCTCACCGGGCGCCCAAGCGCAATTTTGTTCGGCACCGCAATTGTGGCAGACAAAGATTGTGAAACCTCTACCTCCCAACACCCGCGGGTACTTCGGCATCGGCACCGAAGGCATCTCAAAGGCCGTGAATTTGGGCAATTTGCTCCGCTCGGCTCACGCGTTCGGCGCACGCTTCGTATTCACCATCGGGGCTGACAGCCGCGCCCTCGAAATGCGCTCGGACACCTCCCGCGCCGAAACCCATCTCCCGCTCTATCATTGGGCGAGCCTCGAGGAGATGCGTCTGCCCAAAGGGTGCAGCCTGGTCGGCGTGGAAATCCTCGAGGCGGCGGCGGACCTGCCGAGCTTTCCGCACCCCCTGCGCGCGGCCTACATATTGGGTCCTGAACGCGGGCAGTTAAGCCCGCAACTTGTCGCCCGCTGCCAGCACCTGGTTCGCATTCCCGCCGCCTTCTCGCTTAACGTGGCGACAGCCGGGGCCATTGTCATGTATGACCGCCTACGCTCCCTCGGCCGCTTTGCGCAGCGCCCGGTCAGCGAGGGGGCGAAGGCTGGCGCCCACCCGCCCCATGTCCAAGGGGCGCCCAAGCGCCGGAGGCGGCGGGGTTGACCTAACGGCCTGATCCAGTGAAGATTGGGGGCATTCATGCTTAACGCTTGCTCACGACACGGGGACGGGGAGATGCGCCGAGCCGTACGAGCTGCTTGCGTGATCGCGGTGCTGAGCACGACGCCCGCATTCGCGCAGGAAGTCTCACTCCTGCAAAAATATGGCAGCTGGTCCGCCTATACGGCGACCGGCAGTCCCAAGGTTTGCTTCATCGTCTCCCAGCCCTCGGAATCGGCGCCCAAGAACGTCAGGCGCGGGCCGATCTACTTCTACATCTCCCACTATCCCGCCGATAAGGTCACGGGCGAGATCAGCGTGAAGATGGGCTACCCATTCGCCGCCGGTGCCAAGACTACGGTCACCGTGGGCAACGACAAGTTCGAATTGTTCACCAAGGAGGAAGGCGCCTTCGTCGAGAAGACCGAGGACGAGGCACGGCTGATCACCGCGATGCGGGCCGGCAGCTCCCTGCGCGTGCAAGGCAAGTCGGCCCGCGGCACCAGCACGACTGACACCTATTCCTTGAGCGGCATCTCCGACGCGCTCGACCGCATCGCCAAGGAGTGCGGCGACGCCGCCGCCACGCCACCAAATTAGCCGCCTTGGCCTTTTCAGGCCTCAACATGATATGAGGGATGCTGCCAGGCTTTGCCGGAGCCGCCCATTGATGTCATGACCCTATCGTCCCTCATAGAGGCCGTACCGCCTCCACCTGACAGCTCCGCCGGGGAGTCACTTGTGGGTCTCGGCCGCCTTGCGCTCGCCGTACGCCTCGCGGCGCTTGGCGTGCCCGAGCGGCAGCTTCGCATGCGTGTCAGCCAGCTGTGGAGCTGGCTCTATGTGCGCGGGGCGACCGATTTCGCCGCCATGACCGACGTCGCCAAGGAGCTTCGCGCCGAACTCGCCGCGAACTTCACCCTGGCGCGGCTCGCCATCGTCACCGAGCAAATATCCGTCGACGGCACCCGCAAATGGCTGCTCCGCCTCGACGACGGCAAGGAGATCGAGACGGTCTACATTCCCGAGGAGGATCGCGGCACGCTCTGCGTCTCGAGCCAAATCGGCTGCACGCTCACCTGCACCTTCTGCCACACCGGCACCCAGCGCCTCGTGCGCAACCTTACCTCTGGCGAAATCGTCGGCCAGATCCTCCTTGCCCGCGACCGCATCGGCGATTGGCCAGGGGCCACGCCGCCCGACCCGCGGGGCCTGCCCTCTGCCGAGCGCAAAATCACCAACGTGGTGCTCATGGGCATGGGCGAGCCGCTCTACAATTTCGACAATGTGCGCGACGCCTGCGCCGTCGCCGCCGATGGCGAAGGCCTCTCCATCTCAAAGCGCCGCATCACGCTCTCGACCTCGGGCGTCGTACCGGAAATCCCCCGCTGGGGCGCGGAGGCCGGCACCATGCTCGCCATCTCGCTCCATGCCGTGCGCGACGAGCTGCGCGACCAGCTGGTGCCCATCAACAAGAAATGGCCGATTCACCAGCTGCTCGACGCCTGCCGCGCCTATCCCGGCCTCTCCAACGCCAAGCGCATTACCTTCGAGTATGTGATGCTGAAGGGCGTCAACGACTCCGTCGCCGACGCCAAGGCGCTGGTGCGGCTCCTCGCCAAGATCCCGGCCAAGATCAACCTGATCCCCTTCAATCCATGGCCGGGCGCGCCCTATGAATGCTCCGACTGGGAGCAGATCGAGAAATTCGCCGAGGTGGTGAACAGGGCCGGCTACGCAAGCCCGGTGCGCAGTCCGCGCGGGCGCGACATCATGGCCGCCTGTGGCCAGCTCAAGAGCGCGAGCATCAAGCAGCGCGCCGGTGCGCGACTCGCGGCGCCGGCTTGAGCAGTCTGCTCGATCTCCCCGAAGACCTGCCCTGTCCCGTGGACGACGGCGCCTGCGATCATCTCACAGGCATGCAAATGCCGCACATACGGCTCGCTTCGACCGCGGGCCGCGACGTCGATATCGGCGCCTTGGGAAGCGGCTGGACTATCCTCTACTGCTACCCGCGCACCGGCCGGCCGGGCGAGGCCTTGCCCGCCGGCTGGGATGCAATCCCCGGGGCGCGTGGCTGCACGCCGGAAGCTTGCGCCTTCCGTGACCATGCCGCGGAGCTTGAAGCGCTCGGCGCGCGTGTGTTTGGTTTGAGTACGCAGACGACCCAATATCAGCGCGAAATGGCTACCCGTCTGCACTTGCCCTTCGAAGTGCTGAGCGATGCGGACCTCACGTTCGCCACGGCACTCCGACTGCCAACCTTTGAGGTGGATGGGATGCGGCTCATCAAACGGCTCACGCTCATCATCAGGAACGGCATGATCGAGCACGTCTTCTATCCGGTGTTTCCGCCGGATGAGAGTGCGGCTGGTGTGGTTTGCTGGCTACGCGGAAGGGCAACAGGGGCGCGGCCATGATCCTTAAGACGATCGTGCGTGTGCTGTGGGTCGTCGTGGCCTTCTGCATCGCTGCGTTCGCCGCGCTCGCCGTGTTATTCGCGTTGGGCTCGATGTGGGTGGGAGACGAGCTTCGCGCCGCCGCGCCGCCCGACGATCCAATCTTGGGTCATGCCGGCGGCGCCAATGTATTCGGCATCGTTCTGTTCGCCAGCACCGTGACGCCGGCACTGACCGCGCTGCCCGGCCTGATCGCGGTCGTGGTCGGCGAAGTGCTGCGCGTGCGGTCGTGGATTTATTACGTGCTCGCGGGCGGTGCGTCGGTCGCCGCCATCCCGCTTCTCGCCGGCGCGCCGGCTGCGGGCACGCCCCCGGTTCCCTCCGGCGAATACATGGTGATTTTCGTCGCTGCCGGATTCGCCGGTGGCTTCATCTATTGGCTGCTGGCCGGTGCCCGGGCTTGACGGGCAGTCCCATGCGGTCGCGCGCCAGCGCCACGAGCCACGGCTCCGGCACAAAGTGCGTGACCGTCTGCCGCCAGGTCTGATCGCCTCGCCGCGGCGACCGCTTCCGCACGGCAAAACCGGCAGGCGCCGTAGGCGAGTCCAGACGCTCACCCGTTCGCTCTAATCCTTTGCCCGCCACTGTCCCGCGTCCTTCTCGTATTTCTGCTTCACCGCCGCCCACGCAACCTTGTGGGCGACCTCCTCGCGCGTGTCGTCGCCGCGGCGTTCGGCCGGATCCTCGTACTCGTCCCACGCGCTGTTGGACGCTTCGCGGTAGATATCCTGCGCATGGTTCGGCAGGTTGTCCTTGACGCTGTCGGGCAGCTCTCGATTGCTGCGGTACGGCATGGCCCTACTCCCTTGACGGCCGGAGCGAATTCAAGAACGCGCAGACGCCGCACAAGTTCCCGGGCGAAAGTTCGCGCGCAGCGCAGACTGACACTGTCCACAGTTTGTGCACCGACGAAGATCAAATTCGTCATCCGAACGTCGGACAACCTTCACCGATCCGGCATTGAAACTTCATTGCAACCTCACCGAAGTGTCGCGCGTCGCCGCTAGCGTCGGGCCTGGGTATGGGGTTCGGGGGGCGCTGTGGTTCGCGGCTGGTTGTTCGCATCTGTCGCGCTTGGTCTCATCTCAGGGATCTTGTTTGCCGCGTATCCTCTGATCGATCTCGAAGTCGCGCGCCTGTTCTTCGATGACCGGGCGGCGAAGTTTCCACTCGCCATAACCTATGAATGGAATCTCGTCCGGCGCGTTGCCAACTGGATTCCGTTCGTGCTCCTTGCTCCTGCCCTGTTCGTGCTTCTGCGCAAGATTGTCTATCCCGGGTCGGCGATGTTAATTGCCCCGTCGGTCGTGGTCTTCCTGCTCGCCTCCTTCGTCGTCGGCCCGGGACTCACGTCCAATCTCCTGCTCAAGGAAAATTGGGGCCGGCCGCGCCCCAATCACGTGCAGCAATTTGCCGGCGCGGCGGACTTCCAGCCCTGGTGGCGGCCGAGCGGCGCATGCACGCGCAACTGCTCGTTCGTCTCCGGCGAAGCCTCGCAGGCCTTCTGGGCGGTGGCCCCGGCGATGCTCGCGCCGCCGCAGGTGCGGCCGGTGGCGATGGGCGCCGCCGTCGTGTTCGGGGCTTCGGTCGGCGCCATGCGTGTCGTCTTCGGGCGCCACTTCGTCAGCGACATCGTCTTCGCCGGCCTCATCACCATCGCCATCGTCATGGGCTTCTACCGGCTCCTCCTCGATCCCCTCCGGCGCAACGATGCGCGCCTCGAACGGGCCGTTGAGCGGACCTCCGTCGCCCTCCACAAGGCCACCGGAGCGGCCCTGGCCGGCCTCGGCGCGGCCCTGGCGCATGCCGGCGGCTCCTTGCGCCACACCGGACAGCACTTGCACAAGCGCATCGCCTGCCTATAGCCAAATTTCAATCCTTAGATGTGCCCCGCGCGAGTTCACTATGGCTCGCGAAAGGGAGGGGATCGTGGCGCGATGAAGCGGATGATCGTCTGTTCGGTCTTGGCGGTCGCTCTATTCCTCTCTCTGGTGGCGCTGGAGGCCCTCGAGAACTGGCCAGACTTCACGATCGAAGAACTCCTTTTCGATCTCTTCGAAATCGCGCTCTTGGCGGGTGCCGTGGTTGCGACCGCCTATGTCTCCTTCGAAATGCGCGAGGTGCGCCACGAGCACGCCACCCTGATCGGCGATCTTTCCCAAGCCCGGGCCGAGGGTGACCGCTGGCGGGCGACCGCGCGCGTGCATATTGACGGCCTTCACCGCGCGATCCGGCAACAGTTCGAGGCTTGGCGTCTGACCGCCAGCGAGGCCGACATCGCACTTCTGATGCTGAAGGGTCTCTCCCACAAAGAGATCGCGCGGCTGCGCAACTCAAGCGAAGCGACCGTGCGCCAGCAGGCCACGGCGATCTACGGCAAGTCCGGCCTGGCGTCGCGCGCGGCGCTGGCGGCGTTCTTCTTCGAGGATCTCTTCGCCTCGGCCGCCGAGCGCGGCGGCTCACACGTGTCATAGGGCGCGACGACGAGCTGGCAGCTTTCCACGCCCCACACCCCTTATCGCACCTGTCTGATTGTGGCCGCTGAGGCCGGCCTGCATGGTCCTCGCGACGCGTGGCATGCCGCACGCGAACTCGGGGGCGGGGGCCTAGCTGAGGGAAGCCGTGGCTTGGCGTTGGTCCGTTGCGATTGCGGCCCTAGGAGTCTCGCTCGGGGCGGTGTTTGCTGTAAGTCCTTCCTTGGACCTCCAGGTGGCGGCGCTCTTCTTCGATCACGAGCAGGCGCGTTTCCCACTCGCCACGGAGAGCGGCTGGCACAGTCTCCGTCAGGCCGCCAATTGGATCCCCTGGTTGCTGCTTTCACCGGCAATCGCCGCGCTGCTGTTGAAGCTCTTCTTTCCAGCCAGGCGCATGCTGATTGCGCCGTCGATCACGCTCTATCTCCTTGGCTCCTTTTTGATCGGGCCTGGACTGGTTAGTAACGCGCTTCTCAATGAGAATTGGGGCCGGCCGCGCCCCAATCACGTGCAGCAATTTGCCGGCGCGGCGGACTTCCAGCCCTGGTGGCGGCCGAGCGGCGCATGCACGCGCAACTGCTCGTTCGTCTCCGGCGAAGCCTCGCAGGCCTTCTGGGCGGTGGCCCCGGCGATGCTCGCGCCGCCGCAGGTGCGGCCGGTGGCGATGGGCGCCGCCGTCGTGTTCGGGGCTTCGGTCGGCGCCATGCGTGTCGTCTTCGGGCGCCACTTCGTCAGCGACATCGTCTTCGCCGGCCTCATCACCATCGCCATCGTCATGGGCTTCTACCGGCTCCTCCTCGATCCCCTCCGGCGCAACGATGCGCGCCTCGAACGGGCCGTTGAGCGGACCTCCGTCGCCCTGCACAAGGGCACGGGAGCGGCCCTGGCCGGCCTTGGCACGGCTCTCGCGCATGCCGGCGGTACGTTGCGGCATACCGGACAGCACTTGCACAAGCGCATCGCGTGCCTATAGTCGCGGCCGGTTCCACCCTTTACCGCGGGGCCCGCGAGGCCTTTTCCCATGTCCGACGTCAAGAAGGTGGTGCTTGCCTATTCCGGCGGGCTCGACACCTCGATCATCCTCAAATGGCTCCAGGAGACCTACGGCTGCGAAGTGGTGACCTTCACCGCCGACCTCGGCCAGGGCGAGGAGCTTGCGCCCGCGCGCAAGAAGGCCGAGCTGCTCGGCATCAAGGAGATCTTCGTCGAGGATTTGCGCGAGGAGTTCGTGCGCGACTTCGTGTTTCCCATGTTTCGGGCGAACGCGCTCTATGAGGGCGTCTATCTGCTCGGCACCTCGATCGCCCGGCCACTGATCGCCAAGCGGCAGATCGAGATCGCCAAGGCGACCGGCGCCGACGCCGTCGCTCACGGCGCCACCGGCAAGGGCAACGACCAGGTGCGCTTCGAGCTCACCTATTATGCGCTCAACCCCGACATCAAGGTGATCGCGCCGTGGCGCGAGTGGAAGTTCGCGTCGCGGAGCGACCTCATCGAGTTCGCCGAGAAGCACCAAATCCCGGTGGCCAAGGACAAGCGCGGCGAGGCGCCGTTCTCGGTCGACGCCAACCTGCTGCACTCTTCTTCGGAAGGGAAGGTGCTGGAGGATCCCAACACCGAGCCGCCGCCTTACGTCTATCAGCGCACGTTGTCGCCCGAGGAAGCGCCTGACAGGGCGGTCGAGATCACTATCGGCTTCGAGAAGGGGAATCCGGTCTCGATCAACGGCACACGTCTGTCCCCTGCCGAGCTCCTCACCGAGCTCAATGCCTACGGCAAGGAGAACGGCATTGGCAGAGTCGACCTAGTGGAGAACCGCTTCGTTGGCATGAAGTCGCGCGGCGTCTACGAAACGCCCGGCGGCACCATCCTGCACGTGGCGCACCGCGCCATGGAATCGCTCACCCTCGACCGCGAGGCGATGCATCTAAAAGATCAGCTGATGCCGCGCTACGCCGAGCTTGTCTATTACGGTTTCTGGTTCTCGCCCGAGCGCGAGATGCTGCAAGCGCTGGTCGACAAGAGCCAGGAGCATGTGGAGGGCGAAGTCACCCTCAAGCTCTACAAAGGCAATGTCATCGTCATCGGGCGGAAGAGCAACAAGTCGCTCTACTCGGACAAGATCGTCACTTTCGAGGACGATTTGGGCGCCTACAACCAGAAGGACGCCGAGGGCTTCATCAAGCTCAATGCCCTCCGCCTCCGCCTCCTCGGCAAGCGCCGCTCCTGACCGTGGCGGATCAGCAACAGCCGGTCCTCTTTCGACCCGCCTGCGGCCCTTTTCACCTACGCGAATCAAGGCCATCTGCTACCGTTGATGGTGTAGGGGACAGGCCGGTCAACGGCCTGCAAGGGGCGTTGGACAAGAATTCCAGGCGAACGGCTTCGGGAGAGGTCGGCGCTGACATTTGTCAGCGCCATATCGCATTTCGCAGGCTCAGCGCGTCGCTTTGTGCCCTTTTTGGTGCGCTCGTGACGTTGTTTTGCCTCGCGCCTCTCGATCGCGCCGCGGCGCAGATTGGGCCGGACTTCTCCTTCACGAAAACCGCCAGCCCTACGACCTATACCCAAGCCGGCCAGGTCATCACCTACGACTATGTGCTGACAAACACCGGCGACCAAATCCTGAACAACGTCGGCGTGACCGACGACAGGGTCCCGGTTGTCACCTGCTCAAGCTCGTCCTTCGCACCCACTGAGACGATCACTTGCACGGGGAGCTATACGATAACGTCCGCCGATATCGCCGCCGGCAGCGTGACCAACACCGCGACCGCAAGCGCCGAGGGCGATCCGGACATTGTGGTCAGGCAGGCGCAAGCCACCGTCACCTTTGCCGGAGGGCCGCCACCGCCACCTCCATCGCAGAACAGCAGCATTACCATCATCAAGGAAGCTGTGGCCGGCTCGGGTACCTTCACCTTCGTGTCGTCGACCGCTGCGCTCGCTTTCTCCCTCACGACGGGCGGCACGGCGAGCTCGGGGCGTATTGCTCTGCCCCCGGGGACTTATTCGATCCGGGAACTTCAGAACAATCAGTTCTTCTACCTGTCGGAGATCGCCTGCAACGATCCCGACGGCGGCACGCAGATCAATCAGTCGAACTCGACTGCCACCATCGACCTCGACGCCGGCGAGCACATCACCTGCACCTTCACCAATGTCGATCCGCGGCCACAGACCCAGGCCGTCATTGAGCGCTTCCTGTACCATCGCCTGACCGCGCTGCTCGACGATGATCCCGACCGGCCGCGTTTCCTTCGCCGCTTCCCCGGCTCGCTATGGGGCGGCGGGCCCGGCGGTGATGGGTCGCCGTTCAATGTCACGGCTTCGGAGAACGGCAGCAATGTTGCCTTCTCCACGAGCCTCAGCCAGATGCGGCAGGCTGTGGCGAGCGCGGACTCTAAGCTCGACGATCGGGCGATGAGCCTCGGCAGCGCGGCGCTTTACGAGCGTCCGGGCCCCGCGCCCTATCAGGGCATCGACATCTGGACCGAGGGTCATTTCACCAGCTACGACGATACAGGCGGCGCCAGCGGTAACTTTGACGTCCTGTATGTCGGCGCAGACTATCCTCTGACGGACAACATTCTCGTCGGCGTGCTCGGCCAGTTCGACTGGGCTGACGAGCACACCAAGGCCGATGGCAGCAGGATCGACGGCGACGGCTGGATGGCCGGCCCCTATGTCAGCGCGCGGCTCGACGAGCATCTGTTCTTCGACTGGCGCGCCGCCTGGGGAACCTCGGACAACAGCGTTAGCCCGTTCGGTACCTATACCGACAATTTCGACACAGATCGGTGGCTGACCACCGCGCGCCTCACCGGCAATTGGACCTCCGGCAATTGGCGCCTGACGCCGAGCGTGGCGGTGAAATACGGCGAAGAGAATCAGGACGGTTACACCGACTCCAATGGAATCCGCATCAGCGGCCAAGATGTCTCGCTCGGCCGCGTCGAATTCGGGCCCGAGTTCGGCTACCGCTGGCTGCTCTCCGGCGGCACCTTGGTCGAGCCTCAATTGTCTCTCGTCGGCGTGTGGAACTTCGACGACAGCGGCCGGCTCGTCGTCAACAACACGTTCTTCACCCCCGACGACTTCACCGGCCGCGTCGAAGGCGGTATGCTGGTGTATCTCCCCAGCGGCTGGTCGTTCCGCGGTGCCGCCGCCTATGACGGCATCGGCAGCGACTACGAGGCGGTGACCGGCAAAGTCTGGCTCAACGTGCCGCTGAACTAGCCACTCTCTTCTGTATCGGGCATGATCCGCGCCCTCACCGGTCGCGGGAAGCAACATGACTTGGCCCGATAGGGCATCGGCATCGAGCTGCCGATCGTCCAGGCGCCGATGGCGAACTCGACCGGCGTTGACATGGCGATCGCCGTGGCGGAAGCCGGCGGCCTCGGCTCTCTCCCTTGCGCCGCGCTGACCCCGGACCAGATCCGTGCCGACGTCGCCGCCTTCAGGGCCCATTCGCGCTGGCCGGTCAATCTCAATTTCTTCTGCCACGAGGAACCGCGCCCCGACCCGGAGCGGGACCGCGCTTGGCTCGAGCGCATCGCGCCCTACTTTGCCGAGCTTGGGGTCACGCCGCCGCCGCTTCCGCTCAAGGTCGGCCATCCCCCGTTCGGCGACGAAGACTGCCGGGTCGTCGAGGAGCTTCGCCCAGAGATCGTGAGCTTTCATTTCGGCGTCCCCGCGCCGCGGCTCCTTGCGCGCGTCAGGGCGACGGGATGCAAGATTCTGTCATCCGCCACATCGCCGCGCGAGGCCGAGTTCCTCGCCGGCCACGGCGTCGACGCGATTATCGCCCAGGGCGCCGAGGCCGGCGGCCATCGCGGCATGTTTCTCGAGACCGACGTCACGACGCAGATCGGCACCTTGGCGCTGGTGCGCGCCATCACCGCGTCGGTGAACGTGCCGGTGGTCGCCGCCGGCGGCATCGCCGACGGAAGGGCGATCGCCGCGTGCTTTGCCCTCGGCGCCTCTGCCGTGCAGATCGGCACCGCCTACCTGCTTTGCCCAGAAGCGTGGACGCCCCCTCTGCATAGGGCCGCGCTTGCCGATCCCATCCGCGAGACCGCCATCACCAATGTGCTGACCGGGCGCCCGGCCCGCGGCGTCATGAACCGCTTCATGCGCGAGCAAGGCCCGATGAACGGCGCCGCGCCCGCCTTCCCGTTTGCGCGCCCGGCGATCGCGCCGCTCCGCGCCAAGGCGGAAGCGGAAGGCGCGGCCGATTTCTCGCCGCTGTGGTCTGGCCAAGCCGCCAAGCTGCCCGGACCCATGAGCGCCGGCGAGTTGACCCGCTGGCTTGCCGACGAGGCGCGGCCCTAGTCGGGCATGATCACAGCATCGCCTGGCATCTTCTCGAAGATGCTCTCCTTGACGCCGAAGTTCGTGGCGAGCGTAAGGTCCGGCGTGCCCGCCATCCACGCCGTGATGGAGATCGATTGATACGTGCCGTTGTTGAGTACGACGATGACTTCGAGATCGTCCTTGCCCGTGTTCTCGATGTAGTGGCCGTAGCCTTGCGGGACGTAGCCCACGTCGCCCACGCCGAACTGGTCGGTCCGCGCCCGGCCGTGGCTGCCGAATACCGTCATCTGCGCGGTGCCCTTCAAGTAGAACTGCCACTCCGCGGCGTTCGGATGCCAATGCAATTCCCGCATGCCGCCCGGCGCGATCGTCAGCAGCGCGCCGGTCATGGTCGAGGAGATGGGAAACTCCATTTCCGAGGCGATCCGCATGGTACCGCCGGGAAACGGCTCCGGCGCCTGAGCCAGCAGCCGGTAGCGGTGGGTGAGCGGCGGCGCGTTGAGCGAGCCTGGCGTCGGGTCCTCCGGCAGGGGCGGCACCGGACCCTTAGCGATATAGACCTCGTGATCGGGGAAATTGGCGAACGCCGATTCCGGCAGTCCGAAATTCTTGGCGAGCACGTCGTGCGGCGTATGCCCGAGCCAGTCGGTGATCGAGAAGGTCCCGAACTCCGAGAAATAGCCGTTGTCGAACACGAGGATGAAGGTGCAGCCCCGTTCGAGCCCCTGAATTGAGTGTCCGTGTCCGCGCGGGAAGTACCACACGTCACCGGGTCCGAAATCGACCACCTCCACCTGGTTTTCCGGATCGATGGTGGTGACGCGGCAACGCCCCTCGATCACATAGGCCCACTCGGCGGCGTTGGCGTGCCAATGGAGCTCGCGGAGCGCCTCCGGCTCGAGGGTCATGTAGACGCCGGCGAGCTTCTCGGACACCGGGAACTGCTCGACATTCGCTTCCTTGGCCGTGCCGCCATCGAACTGCTTCGTCGGTTGCGCGCCGAGCGGATAGCGGAACGATGGCAACTCTGCTCCGGCGAGCGGTCCGGGCGTTGGTCCGAACGGCGGCTGCATCGTGCTCCCGCCGCTTTCGCCTGCTGTACCCATGACTATTCCTCCCATCGCCAAGCCGCCGATCAGGTCCCGACGCGTCAGTCCAGACATTTTGCGACCAATGCACCCTCGTCGGCAGTGCCCTTCGACCTCTGCCGCCATGATTACGGCTGTGAACCGGCAGCTTGGTCAACGGCCTCGACGCCGTTGTCCCCTGCCATTCTCCCGATCGGCGAGGAAGCGCTCGCGGGCCGCGTCGAGCCGCGGGAAGTTCCGCTCCGCCCAGCGGTCGAGCCCGGAAAGCGCGGTGCTGAGCGACTTGCCGAGCGCCGTCAGCCGGTACTCCACATGCGGCGGCACTGTTGCCAGATCCGCCCGCGCCACGAGGCCGTTGCATTCCAGATCTCTGAGCGTCTGGGTCAGCATCTTCTGCGACACGCCGCCGACTTTGCGCAGCAGCGCCCCGTTCCGCATCGGTCCCTGGGCGAGCGCCGTCAGAACGAGGATCGCCCATTTGCTCGCGATCAGCTCCAGCGCGTCCCTCGCCGAGCATTCAGGGTCGAACACGCTCGGCTTATAAGCCGCCGGCGCGGCACGTTTCACAGAACCGTCCATGGTTACCAAAATGTGCGTACTTGCCTTCTAGTTCCTTTACGCCAATATCGCCTGAGAGCCAAGCGAGGAGTGAGAAGCATGAAAGCGCTCGTTCTGAGTTCCAGCCCGCGGCGTAACGGCAACTCTGCGGCGTTGGCGGAGGCCGCGGCCGCGGGACTTCGCGAGGCCGGACATGCCTGCGATCTCGTCTTCGTCGACGACGTCGTTAAAAGCTTCCTGCGCGATTGCCGAAACTGCCGGAAGGAAGATGGTGCCTGCGCCATCGACGACGGTTTCGCTCGCGCGTTTCTCGGCCAGTTCCTGCCGGCGGATGGCTTCATCGCCGCGACGCCGGTCTATTGGTACGGCATGTCGGCTCAGCTCAAGGCGTTCTTGGATCGCATGTTCTGCTATGTCGCGGCGTCTTATCCACGATCGCCAGACGTCGTGCGGGGCCTGATGGGCAAGCGGATCGGGCTCGTCGTCAGCTCCGAGGAGACGTTTCCCACCGTCTCGGCCGGCATTGTCCACCAGATTCAGGAGTATTGCCGCTATACGCACTCGACCTTCGCGGGCGTCGTCCACGGCATCGGCAATGCGCGCTGCGACGTGGCGAAGGACCCGAGCCAGCCGCTCGTGCGCGCCCGGCGTCTCGGCCGCGACCTGTTCTCCTCTCACGCGACCGACTACGCCATCGACACGGAGCGGTCAGCCCGGGTCTGGGGTTAGGGTCCGCCGCTCCCCGGTAGGCGCATTGCTTCTCCTGATCCGCTGCACTCCCTATATGCTGAGAACCATCTCAACCGACGGCCCTTGATCATGCGCTGGTCCTTGAACGTGGGCACGATCGCCGGCGCGGCGATCCGCATCCACATCACCTTCCTCCTGTTTCTCGTCTGGCTCGGCATGATCTACTACCGCCAGGGCGGCGCCGAGGCCGCCTGGCAGGGCACGATCTTCATCGTACTCATCTTCCTCTGCGTGCTGTTGCACGAGCTTGGTCACGTGTTCGCCGCGCGCCGCTACGGCGTGAAGACGCGCGACGTGACGTTGTGGCCGTTCGGCGGCATCGCCAGCATGGAGCGCATGCCCGACAAGCCGGGGGAGGAGCTCATCGTCGCGATCGCTGGACCTGCCGTGAACGTCGCTGTCGCCGCCGTGCTGCTGCTATGGCTTTGGCCCCAGCTCGATCCCGACAATCTCGCCAAGCTCGAGGATCCGCACGTCTCGCTCGCGGTGAAGGTCGCCGGCGCCAACATCATCCTCGTACTCTTCAACCTGATCCCCGCCTTTCCCATGGACGGCGGACGCGTGCTCCGCGCGCTGCTCGCCATGCGCATGGGCACCGCGCGCGCCACCGAGCTCGCCGCCACCATCGGCCAGGGCTTCGCCATTGTGTTCGCCATCCTCGGCATCGTCTACAATCCGATGCTGGTCATCATCGCCATCTTCATCTTCCTCGCCGCCTCCGGCGAGGCGAGCCACGCGCAACTCCGCGCCGTGGCCCAAGGTGCGCTCGTCTCGGACGCCATGATCACCGCGTTTCAGTCGCTGCCCACCACCGCCACCATTGGCGATGCCGCCGACGCGCTGATCCGCACAACGCAAACCGCGTTTCCCATCGTCGACGGCGCCGGGCATTTGCGCGGTGTGCTGACCCGTGACGCCATGATCAAGGCGCTGAAGGAGCGCGGCCCGGGCGCGCCGGTGATCGAGACGATGCAGGGAGACGTGCCCACGGTGCCGGCGCGGGCCAAGCTCGATGCGGCGCTCCGCTCGCTGATGCAGAGAGAACGTCCCGTGGTGGGTGTCACCGACCCGGGCGGCAAGCTTGTCGGCCTTCTCACTGTGGAGAATCTCGGCGAGATGATGATGGTGCAATCGGCTCAGCCGGACGCCGGGACGGGCCCCTGGGGCACGCGCCGCTAGCGCGATCGCTAAGCCTTGTCATTGCGGTTCAACGCAAAATCACTATATTGCGCCGCAACAACAGCCGCCAAGCGGCCGAAAGACATCTCCCACAATGCAGCTCCGCAACATTGCCATCATTGCCCATGTCGACCATGGCAAGACCACCCTGGTCGACCGTCTGCTCCAGCAGTCTGGCTCGTTCCGCGACAATCAGCGCGTGGCGGAGCGCGCCATGGATTCGAACGACCTGGAGCGCGAGCGCGGCATTACCATTCTCGCCAAGGTCACCTCGATCGTCTGGGACGACGTGCGCATCAATATCGTCGATACGCCCGGCCATGCGGATTTCGGCGGCGAAGTCGAGCGCATCCTCAACATGGTCGACGGCGCGCTCGTGTTGGTCGACGCGGCGGAAGGCCCGCTGCCGCAGACGAAGTTCGTCGTCTCCAAGGCGCTGAAGATGGGGCTGAAGCCCATCGTCGTCATCAACAAGGTCGATCGCGCCGACGCGCGGCCTATCGAGGTGGTGAACGAGGTGTTCGACTTGTTCGCCGCGCTGGATGCGAGCGAGGCGCAACTCGACTTTCCCATTCTCTACGGCTCGGCCAAGGAAGGCTGGATGGCGGCCGGTCCTGACGGCCCGAAGGACCGGGGCATGCGGCCGCTGTTCGAGCTCGTGCTGCACCACGTGGCGCCTCCTGCGATCGAAGACGGGCCGTTCAGTCTGCTCGGCACCATCCTCGAGGCCAATCCCTATCTCGGCCGCGTCGTCACCGGCCGTATCACGTCGGGCACCGTCGCGCCCAACGACACGGTTAAGGTCCTCGACCACGACGGCCGGCTCGTGGAGCAAGGCCGCGTGTCGAAGGTGCTCGCCTTCCGTGGGCTCGAGCGCGTCGCTCTCGACGAGGCTGTGGCTGGCGACATCGTCTCAATTGCCGGCCTGCCCAACGCCACCGTGGCGCACACCATCTGCGCGCCTGAGGTTGAATTGCCTCTTCCGGCGCAACCCATTGATCCACCAACCCTTTCCATGACCTTCAGGGTCAACGATTCGCCGCTTGCCGGCACCGAGGGGACCAAGGTGACCGGCCGCATGATTCGCGACCGGCTGCTGCGCGAGGCCGAAGGCAATGTTGCGCTCAGAGTCACCGAATCGGACGAGCGCGACTCGATGGAAGTCGCCGGCCGCGGCGAGCTGCAGCTCGGCATTCTCATCGAGACCATGCGCCGCGAAGGGTTCGAGCTGTCCGTCTCGCGCCCCAAGGTGCTTCTGAAGCGCGAGAACGGCGCACTGCTCGAGCCCATCGAGGAGGTCGTCATCGATCTCGACGAGGAACACGCGGGCGCCGTCGTGCAGAAGCTGTCCGAGCGCAAGGCCGACCTCGTCGAGATGAAGCCGTCAGGTGGCGGACGCCAGCGCCTCGTGTTCTATGCACCGACGCGCGGGCTGATCGGCTATCAGGGCGAGCTCCTTACCGACACGCGCGGCACCGGCATCATGAACCGCCTGTTCCACGGTTACGCGCCGCACAAGGGCCCGATCCAGGGCCGGCGCAACGGCGTCCTCATCTCGACCGACATGGGTGACGCGGTCGCCTACGCGCTGTGGAACCTCGAGGACCGTGGGCCGATGATGATCGAGCCGGGCACCCGCGTCTATCGCGGTATGATCGTCGGCGAGCACACCCGTGGCAACGATCTCGAAGTCAATGTGCTCAAGGGCAAGAAGCTCACCAACATCCGCACCACGTCGAAGGACGAGGCGGTGCGGCTGACGCCGCCGATTCGCATGGTGCTCGAGCGCGCGCTTGCCTACATCGAGGACGACGAGCTTGTCGAGGTGACTCCCAAGTCGATCAGGCTCCGCAAGCGCCACCTCGATCCGAATGAGCGCAAGAAGGCGGAACGCCAGCGCGCCGAAGAGGTCGCTTAGGCGCTAACCACATGTTGCGCGCGAAGGTTGCTCGCCCTGACCTCATCGCCCAAACTCGAATCGGGATAACCGTTACGACCCCTTTGCCGTGTGCCATGGTCCTGCGCTAGGCTCGACTCATGCCCGTCGACGTCGCGCATATCAGGCCGGCACGGCCAAAGGACGCACCGGCTCTCGCCGCCGCCTACGAAGAGGCGTGGCGCGGCACCTATCAGGGCATCATCCCGCATCTGTCGCTCGAGCGCATGATCGCCCGCCGCGGGTTGCGCTGGTGGGAGAGCGTATTACGCAAGCGGAGTCCGCTGCTTGTGCTCGACTTCGGCGGCGAGGCAGCCGGTTATGTGACATTCGGCCGCTGCCGGCTGAGCCGCGTGCCGTTCCAAGGCGAGATCTTCGAGCTTTACCTCCACCCGACCTATCAAGGCATCGGCTTGGGGGAGAAGCTGTTCGATGGCGCGCGCCTGCGGCTCGGCGAGATGCGGCTGAAAGGCCTGCTGGTGTGGGCACTTGCCGATAACGAAGCGGCGTGCGGCTTCTATCTTCGGCTCGGCGGCAAGCCAATTGCAGAGGGCGCCGAGAGCTTCGGCGAGACCTCGCTCCGCAAGGTAGCCTTCGCCTGGGCCTGAGCCGTCTTAACGGCTCATTTACTGCAAGCGTTGGCTGCGCCTTAACGACCTTTTCCTATGGTCGCCAGCATTCATTGCGGCTTGCGGGAATCTGAGAAAATGACAGAAGTCGGCGCGCGCGATCGGTGGATCATGGCCGGTCTGGTGGTCCTGGGGCTACTTACCGTCATTGCGGGTGTTCTATCGGGCCGATCGACCATCAACTACGTGCTCGGCCGTGACGCGCGCGAAGCGGCGTTGACTTGGGCGACCCAGCTCGACGGAGGTTTACGCAAGACGGGCGAGGCGCCTGCCGATCTCGGTCGGGATCTGCACCCGCTGAACGAGGTAGAGCTGAGCGGCATTGCCGGAGAGGCCGGCGCAGTGAGCCTTCCCGCCGGTCCGACCCTCCGCGATGACGGATTCGGCCTGATCGATGGTCTCGACCGGCTCACCCGAGGCTGGTTCCTCGGCATTGTTGATGAGAGAAATGGCGAGTTCGTAAGCCAACTCGATGGCTTCGCCATTCTCACGCCCGGCCAAAAAGCGCTTGCCGTCGGCGGCAATCTCACACCCGACGCTCTTGCCACCATCTTGGGCCAGAGCGGCGTGCGGCGTGCCTTCGCCCAATCCATTAGAGGCGACAGGGTCGAACTGGCGGACCTCGACGGCGAGAAGGATATCCGACTTGCCCTGGTCCCCGTCACTCGAGACGGAAAGGTCTCGCGCATCTATGCGTTCGCCGTCGACCAGACGGCCGCCGCTTCGCTGACCAACATGGCGCTCACCGTGGTTACCTTGACCACCAGCCTCTTGATCGTCATGGGCTTCTCAGTGCCCGCAGCCATTGCTTCACGGCGCATCCGCGAGCGCTGGCACGCCGAGGACAAGATCAGATTCCTCGCCATGCACGATTCGCTTACCGGCCTGCCTAACCGGCTGCAGTTCCGTCAGCATCTCGAGCGGGCAGTGGCCAGGGCCAAGCGCCACGGCAACCTCATGGCGGTGTTCTGCCTCGATCTCGACCGTTTCAAGGACGTCAACGACACCCTCGGCCACGCGACCGGCGATGCGCTCCTCGAGGAGGTCTCCGCCCGCCTCAAGGAGAACATGCGCGAAGTCGATCTCGTCGGCCGGCTGGGCGGTGACGAATTCGCCGTCGTCGCCGAGGAACTCGAGACGCCCGAAGACGCCATGCGCCTCGCCCGCCGCATCTGTACCGCGCTCGCCGCCGCCTATCATGTCAACGGCCACGAGGTCACGACCTCGGCGAGCATCGGCATCGCGCTCGGGCCCATCGACGGCGGAGCGCCCGACACGCTGCTCAAGAACGCCGACCTCGCGCTCTATCGCGCCAAGGAAGACGGCCGCAACACTTTCCGATTCTTCGAGCAGGCGATGGATGCCGCGCTCCAGAAGCGCCGTCGCCTGGAGAACGATCTTCGCAACGCCATCCGCAAGAACCAGCTCTATCTGGACTATCAGCCGCAGTTCGGCCTCAATAGCGGCAAGCTGACCGGCTACGAGGCGCTGGTACGTTGGTGGCATCCCTCCGAAGGTGAGATCCCGCCAACCACGTTCCTCCCCATCGCCGAAGAGACGGGGCTGATCGTTCCGCTCGGCGAATGGATCCTCAAGACGGCGTGCACCTACGCCACGACTTGGCCGCTCGACACCAAACTGGCCGTCAACCTCTCACCCGCTCAGTTCAAGACTCAGGACGTGTACAATCTGGTGCGCCGCGTCCTGGCCGAGACGGGCCTCGAGGCCAGCCGGCTCGAGCTTGAGATCACCGAAGGCATCATCTTGCAGAATACCGAGTCGGTGATCGAGACCCTAACCAAGCTCGATCAGCTCGGCGTCTCCATCGCCATGGACGATTTCGGCACCGGTTACTCGAGCCTGAGCTATCTCACCCGCTTCCCCGTCAAAAAGATCAAGATCGACCGCTCTTTCATCGACACGCTCGGCACCAGCCCGCAGACCTCCGCCATCGTGTCGAGCATCGTCGGTCTCGGTCAGTCGCTGCATGTGACCATCACCGCCGAAGGCGTCGAGACCGAAGGTCAGGCGGCGATGCTGAAGAAGTGGGGCTGCGATCAGGTGCAGGGCTACTATTACGGCCGTCCCGAGGCCGAAATCGCCGACACCGAAGAGAGCGACAAGCCTCTCGATCGCCCACTGGTCGCTTAATCGATCTCCTTGCCGTCGGGACCGTAGGTCCTCACTCTGTCGCGCTTGCACACGAAGCCGCGCGCTTGACTGTCGGCGATTTGTCGGGCGAGCTCGTTGGCCTTCGGGTTGCCGGTCGCCACAACATGCGCGACATGACAGGCATCGTCCTTGCCGAGTTTGGTGACGACCAGGGTCGAGCCTTCGCCGTTGTCCGAATCCCAACGGAAGCGGAGGATGGTCGCGAACGGCTTGCCTTCCGCGAGCCGCCATTCCAGCGTTTCGCCAATACTGTTGAACTGAGGCAACGTCTCATAGGTCGCGGTCTGCGAGTCGGCCTTCGGTCCGTACGACACGAAGATGCGCAAGTCCCCCTCCGCTACACGAACGTCGATGCCGTCGTAGCCGGCGCATATCCAGACCGTGCCGTACTCCTTGGCATCGTCGGGCGTCACGTCCTTGCAGGCGTCGAGCTTGAGCGGCGTGTAAACGCTCGAAATTTCCTCAGCGCCCACCGCGCATGGCGCCCCCGCGAGACAGAGGGCCAGGGCGAGGAGCTGCGTGAGGTGGACCGTCCGGGGGAGGCCGCTCAAATGGGCCAAGACGAGAAGCATTGCAGCGACACTTGTGAGAGGCCCATCGCCGTCATAGAAGGGCTGGGGGATTTCTGGGCGTCCTTCTACCACGCGCGGCGCCCCGTAGCATCAAGGTGGCCGTCGCCATGAGTGACATGAGGATCGCCGTGCTGGGCGCCGCCGGGCGCATGGGCCAGGCCCTGACCTGCGTGCTGGCCGAGACGCCCGGCTGCACCATTGCCGGCGGCCTGGAGCCCAAGGGCTCGCCTGCCGTCGGCAAGGACATCGGCGAGACCGCGGGTCTCGACCCCATCGGCGTCGCCATCACCGACGATCCGCTTCCTTTGTTCGCCCATGTCGACGGCGTGCTCGACTTCACCAGCCCCGCGGCGACCGTCGCCTTCGCCGGCCTCGCGGCGCAAGCGCGCATCGTGCACGTCATCGGCACGACTGGCTTTTCCGATGGCGACCTCGCCAAGCTCGAAGCCGCCGCCCGCCACGCCACCATCGTCAAGGCCGGCAATATGAGCCTGGGCGTGAACTTGCTTGCGGCCCTCGCCGCGCGCGTGGCCGGGACGCTTGGTCCTGAGTTCGACATCGAGATCCTCGAGATGCACCACCGCCACAAGCGCGACGCGCCCTCCGGCACCTCGCTCATGCTCGGCGCCGCTGCCGCCAAGGGCCGCGGCGTGTCGCTGGCCGAGCAAAGCATCAAAACCCGCGACGGGGAGACCGGTCCCCGCGGAGAAGGCGATATCGGCTTTGCCGTGCTCCGCGGCGGCGACGTCGTCGGCGAGCATCGGGTGATCTTCGCCGGCACCGGCGAGCGCATCGAGCTTGCCCATGTCGCCACGGATCGCGGCATTTTCGCCCGCGGCGCGGTCAAGGCGGCGCTATGGGCGCGGGGCAAGCCACCTGGGCTCTACTCCATGGCCGACGTGCTTGGCTTCTGACCCGCCCGTTGATATCTGACGCGACACCCCTGGCAAAAACATGGAGGAGCGCCTAAAACCTGTGACCCTGGAGCCGGAAATCGGCCCTAAAGAGAGGCGACGGTGACGCAGAATTTAACCTTGCCCTCCTATGCTGGCCGGCTAGCCCAGGGAGCCATAAAGGCCCGCTAGGCCGCCGGACACGCGATGACAGGGCGCCTTCCCAGCGACATGCTGCAAAAGACCAGCGAAGAACCCCGAAAAGCCGACAACGTTCTCGTTCTGGTGCGCCACGGTCAGAGCGAGTGGAACCGCCTCAACATGTTCACCGGCTGGAAGGACGTGGGGCTCAGCGAGGAAGGCATGACAGAGGCGCACCGCGCTGGCGCCCTCCTCAAGGAGGAGGGTCTCCGCTTCGACAGCGCCTTCACCTCCACCTTGAAGCGCGCCCACAACACCCTCGACATCATTCTCGATGAGCTGGGCCAGGGAAAGCTTCCCATCATCAAGGCCGCCGCTCTCAACGAGCGCGACTACGGCGAGCTGGTCGGCATCAACAAGGAGGAGGCGCGCAAGCGCTTCGGCGCCGAACAAGTGCACATCTGGCAGCGCTCTTACGACATCGCGCCCCCAGGCGGCGAGTCACTGAAGGACACCGCGGCGCGCGTCTGCCCTTTTT
The DNA here is from genome assembly GCF_050726195.1 of Methyloceanibacter sp. Classification (GTDB taxonomy): domain Bacteria; phylum Pseudomonadota; class Alphaproteobacteria; order Rhizobiales; family Methyloligellaceae; genus Methyloceanibacter. The sequence goes on from NZ_JBOHJC010000013.1 coordinate 35,607, forward strand.
TCGAACGCTGGATCGTGCCCGAGCTGCAGGAGGGCAAGAACGTCATCGTGGTCGCCCACGGCAACTCGCTCCGCTCGCTCATCATGGAGCTCGATAAGCTCACGCCTGAGGAGGTGAAGGAGTATTCGCTCGCCACCGCGGTGCCGGTGATCTACCGCCTCAATGCCGACGGCAGCGTGGCGGAGAAGCGCGACCTCGCCGCTTAAGCTCTATCCCTTGGCCATTTGCTGATAAGCGAGTTCGAAGGCCGCGGGCGAGACACTCACCTCGCCGAGAAAAGGGTTATCGAGAAGCGCGATCAGGCCGATGATGGTGCCTGTGAAGAACGAGATCAGTCCGCCCAACAACAAATGGTTGCCGAGCCTCATATCGAACAGCCACAGGAAAATGAAGTTGAACAGAGCGCCGAGCGCGACTGTGTACCACATGACGCTGGGCATGCTTCCGGCAACGCTATAGAGGCGCTGAAGCCGAGTTTGCAGAAAGGTATCGAACTGCCGCAGCGTTGCCTCGTGAACCGACTGTTGTCCCCTCGTCTCCGGTTCGAATTCCGCTATGCGGTTATAGATCCCGATCACGGGATTGTGGGCGCCAGGTAGCGGAATGATGCCCTGCCGCTGCTTCGGCCAGGCGTCAACGATCGTTGTGCGCGTATAGCCGCTGATAAGCATTCTGAAATCGCTCCGGTACGGCTCGGGATAGGAGGCGGTGTTGCGGTAGAGCGCCAGCACTGCCGCCGCCTCGTCTGCCACCGCCTTCTCCGCGTCGCTGAAATTTTCGTAAGCCCCGACCGCGAGCAGGCCGAGCAGCAAGCCGTAAGTGACGCCGAAATAACTGAGGCAATTGGCGAGAATCGAATTGAGGTTGGAGTCCCGGTGCACCCACGGCTTGAGGATGGGGCTGAGGAACACGGCGCCGAGCCAGAACACGGCCAAGAAGGTCGCGCCGAACAATGGCATCGCTAGCCAAGTTGGAAGGTAATAGATCCAGTAGAACAACGACCTGCCCCGTCGCCAACAGAGGAGACGAATAAGGGGACAGATTAGGGCGAGAGACTGAAAGAAACCTCACCCCAGGACGTGCAATTCAGAACTTGCCCGTTAACCGAGACCCCTTCGCCGCCGACAGGGCCGCCCGTAGCGCCGCGGCGAAGTCTTCGCGCTCCGGGTCGGTTAGAAAGCTTCCGAGCACGAGCCGCGTTCCGTGCGAGACGAGTGACAGCTCCGACGTCCGCCCCACCCGCTCCTCGAGGCTTAGCCGCACCCAATAGGGATTGAAGCGCCACGACTGCGGCCGGCCGTTCGGCGCGACTCGCGTTACTGTGAGCGCCTCGGGGCTGAGGTCCACTGTCTCGTAGATGCGGAGCGCCCGGAAGTTGAGCTTGAAGGCGATATAGATCAGCGCCACGTCGAGGCCCATGAAGCCGATCACCGGCCAAGCGCCCATGAGGAAAAACATCAGCCCTGTGCCGAAGCTCACCACGCAGATCGCGCCCATGAGGACCATGAAGCCCTTGGGCCCGAGCGAGCGGTGGGGCGTCAAGACGGCCCTGAACTGCGGCTCCTGGCTTGAAGCATCTTGTGGGGTGCCGGGAGGCTCTGCCATAGCTTTGAAGCTAATACACTCTGGGCGGGTGACAAGAGGCTGTGGCGGCACGACCCAAACGCAAGCCGGCCGCGTTGGTCTTGCGCGGCGGCAAGAAAGCGCCCGGCTCGCGCCTGACGCAAGCCCAGGTCGACGAGATCTTCGCCCGGTTCCACGCCGCGGACCCGGACCCAAAGACCGAACTCCACTATCACGACCCGTTCACGCTGCTCGTCGCCGTGGTGCTGTCGGCGCAGGCCACAGACTCTTCCGTCAACCGCGCCACGCCCGACCTGTTCCGCGCCGCTGACACGCCGGCGAAGATGGTGGCGCTCGGCGAGGCGGCACTGACGGATAAGATCAAGACCATCGGCCTCTACCGCAACAAGGCGAAGAACCTGGTCGCGCTGTCAAAGGCGCTCATCGCCGAGCACGGCGGCGAGGTGCCCTGCACGCGCGACGCGCTTGAGGCCCTTCCGGGCGTTGGCCGCAAGACGGCGAACGTCGTGCTCAACACGGCCTTCGGCCAGCCCACCATCGGCATCGACACCCACGCGTTCCGCGTCGCGAACCGCACCGGCCTCGCGCCCGGCAAGACGCCGCTGAAGGTCGAAGAGACGCTGAATCGCATCGTGCCCGAGCGCTACAAGCACAGCGCCCATCACTGGCTGATCCTGCACGGCCGCTATGTGTGCAAGGCACGGCGCCCCGAATGTTGGCGCTGCATCATTTCCGACATCTGCCTGTTCAAGCCCAAGACCCCGGCGCCGATCTGATCGCTCAAACCGAGGCGGCTCGCGGCACGAGTCCAGCGCCCGCCTTCGCCGCAAGCCGCTTGTACATGCGCACCATGAAGCCCGTGGCGAAGAGCGGCGTGACGAGGTTCAGGATCGGCACCGACGCGAGCCCTGCGATGAGGAGCCCACAGAGCAGCACGGTCACCCGATTCGCCTTGCGCAAGCGCTTCGCCTCCGCCGCGCTCAAATGGCGCATGGCGGCGAGCTCGAAATACTCGCGGCCGAGCAGATAGCCGTTGCCGACGTAGAACGCGATCAGGTTGACGCCGGGAATGAGCAACAGGAACAGAGCGATCAGGTTCACAACCAGAACCACGAAGAAGAACTTCGCCGCGAGCCACACGGCCTGCACGGTGGGCAGTTCGCGTCCCGGCAGGTCCGACGGGAAGTTCTTGCGTTCCACCAGCGCGGCGATGTCGTCGAGATAGAGCCCGGCGACGACCGACGTCACCGGCGGGATGAGGAAGATCGACCCGACGACCAGCGCGAGCCCGCCGAGCCATTGGATCGCGGTCTCGACCCAGTCCGGCCAGACGACGAAATAGGCGAACGACCACTGCAACGCGACGATGAGGAGGGCGAGCAGCCCGATGGTGAAGCCCACGCATTTCCAGAGCACCGCGCGAAAGGGCGGCGTGAACAGCTCCTCGAAGGCTTGACCCGCGGCGGCGAGCATGACGTTCTCCCATTGGTTGCCGGGCGAATATAGTGGCGCCCGCGCGCCATGCCAGCGTCGGACGCCGGGCATTTGGGGAACAACGGGGGAGCAGCGGCGAGAGATGGCCGATAAAACCTACGACGTGGTCGGCATCGGCAACGCCATCGTCGACATCATCTCCCGCTGCGACGAGGGCTTCCTGACCAAGCACGATCTCGCCAAGGGCTTCATGCGCCTGATCGATGCGGAGGAGGCCGCGCGCCTCTACGAGGCCATGGGGCCGGCCATCGAGCGCTCCGGCGGGTCGGTGGCGAACTCGATCGCCGGCCTTGCCTCGTTCGGCGCCAAATGCGGCTTTGTCGGCCGGGTCGCCGCCGACCAGTTCGGCGGCATTTTCCGCCACGACATCCGTTCTCTCGGCATCGCCTATGACACCGAGCCCGCCGGCGACGGCGCGCCGACCGCCCGCTGCCTCATCCTGGTCACTCCCGACGGCGAGCGCACCATGAACACGTTTCTCGGCGCGAGCGTCGATTTCGCCCCGGACGACATCGACAAGGACGTGATCGGCGCTGCCGGGATCGTCTATCTCGAGGGCTATCTATTCGACAAGGACGCGGCCAAGGCGGCCTTCCGCAAGGCGGCTAAGCTTGCCAAGAAGGCCGGCGCCAAGGTCGCCCTCACCCTCTCGGACCCTTTCTGCGTCGACCGCCACCGGGCGGATTTCCGCAAATTGGTCAAGGAGGACGCCGACATCGTGTTCGCCAACGAGAAGGAAATCACCACCCTCTACGAGGTGAATTCCTTCGACGAGGCGGCGGATTCGGCCCTCCAGGACTGCGAGATGGCGGTCCTGACCCGGTCGGAGGCGGGCTCGGTCATCCTGGGCGGTGGCGAGACCGTGGAGGTCGCCGCCGATCCCGTGCCTAAGGTGGTGGACGCAACCGGTGCCGGCGACCTCTATGCCGCGGGGTTCCTCTATGGGCTGACCCAGAACCTGCCTCCTGAGGCTTGCGCGCGCCTTGGCAGCCTCGCCGCGGCGGAGGTGATTTCCCATATCGGCGCCCGCCCCGAAGTCCCTTTGCGCAAGCTCGCCGCTTCCCGCGGCCTCTTGGACTAGGACCGATTCGCTTGTGTCCTTTCTGCCACGCAAGGGGAAAATCGTCTTGTGAGGCTTACAGATAGGCCATCGGCGGCGTATTCCCCTGATATCTTGTCATGAAATTCGAGATGCGCTTCGGGGGCCAACTCCAATGCAGAGATCGTCGTTCGTAGTAGTAGCAGCTCTCGCCGGGACCGCAGCCTTTGCGCAGCCAGCGGCGGCGCAGGATTTCACGACCGCCACCTATGGCGGCTCGCGGATTTGGGCCGGCGGCGGCGTCCAATTCTTGAGCCTTCCGGACATCCGCTTCGTCGGCAAGGGATCGACCCCAGCCACCGCACGCCGGCAAAGAAACAGCGAGAGCGACTGGCTCGACTTCGGTGGCGCGGCCGGAGGGGGCATCGAGACCGCGCTCGGCTGGTGGGGAAACCATCGGGTCAGCGGTTCGGTGAAGGGCTTCTGGGCAAATCTCGAGGATGACGACACCTCCGCTTGCCGGAACCAGACCTGCTTCGTCTTCGACCCGACCGGCGTCGATATCGTTTTCGGGCCGCCGACACTGCAGACCCGTACGAGCCGCGATGCGGACTACTGGGGCGCCCAAGCCGAGTTGAAATTCGCCACCGGTGCGCCGCAAGAGGTGAAGCCCAACGTCTATCGCAACGATTATTGGATTGCCGGCTTCGACGTGCGCGGCATCGACCAGAGCAACAGGTTGCGTGGCAGGTTCAACGGGGCCCAAATCTACAATTACAACGAAACGCTGGATACGACCTATTACGGCGGCTATGTCGGCTTTGGCGGCGAGTACAGCTTCGGATTCGTTCCGATCATAGGCTCAGCGCTCAAGGGCTCCGGCGGCCTCTTTGACCGTCTCGGTTTACGCACGTACATCAACGCTACGGCAGGCCTCTACAGCGCCGACACCGACTATAACGGGCGATACTTCACCCCGGTCGGCGGTGGCTTTTCCTCGGCACTCTCTCAATCGAACGACGAGCTTGCCTTCATCGGCACCATATCGCTGGAGACGCGCAAGCAGATCGGCACGCGCACCAGCCTGTCTTTGTGGACCGACTATGAGTACATCTCCTCGGTTCCCGAGATGAGATATGCCAACACCCAGCGCCCGACGCGGATCGACGACGATTCGGTATTCGCCACTCGCACCATGCTGAGGCTCAATATTGGCCTCGGGTCGCAGCAACTCTACCCGCCGCCTCCATAGGCAAGTCGGGTCTTTCCCTGGAGCCTTCGGCCGGCCTGTGGCCCATTGGCCACGCTAGGCGAGAAACGTCCCTGGCAACCCTGGCGATCGCCGCCTCGGGTGGTAAGCTACCCTCTGGCTGGAGCCATTGGGGGGCCCCCGTGCGCAAGATCCTGTACCTCGTCGTGGCGAGCCTGTTCGGCGCTACGTTCATTGCGCCGGTCTCAGCGGCCGAGCGCTCGGACGCCACCTACTACAGCGGCTGGACCACGCTCTGGGACACGGGTTTCGGCCCTTCGTCCGCTCCCGCTTATGCCTATATCGGCGGCGGCGTGCAGTTCCTGACCCTTCCGGACATCAAGTTCACGGGGAAGGACAATCTTAACGACGGCTTCCGTCGCCAGACCAACAGCTCCGGCGACTGGCTGGACGTCGGCGGTGCGCTAGACTTCGGTTTTCAGCATCCGTTCGGCTGGTGGGGCGAGCACCGGGTGATTGTCAGGGTCAACGGCTTCTGGTCCAATGTTGAGGTCGACGACACCACTAAGTGCACCAGCACCACGACGACATTCTGCGGCGCGTTCGATCCGACCGGCGAATTCTTCGTGACGCCGGCGTTTCAGATCGGCGGCCCTGACCCGACGCTTCGCACCAAGACCGACCGCGACACCGACTATTGGGGCAGCCAGGCTTCGGTTATCGTCGGCGATGTGCGCCCCAACAAGGTGAAGCCAAACGTCTACCGCAACGACTATCTCATCGCCGGCTTCGACATTCGCGGCATCGACCAGGACAACCGGCTGCGCGGCCATGACCAGGGGGGCACGCTCTTCAAATACGATGAGACCCTGGACACGACCTACTACGGCGGGTTCATCGGTTTCGGCGGCGAATACAGCTTCGGTTTCATTCCGGGTCTCAAGACGGTCGGCGGTTTCTACGACCGCCTCGGCATCCGTACCTTCATCACGGTCAAAGGCGGCCTCTACGACGCCCAGACGGACTATCATGGCCGTTTCTGGTCAGCCCCCGGCACGACCAATCTCTTCGAATCAGACGACGAGCTCGCCTTTATCGGCACCGTGTCGCTGGAGGCGCGCAAACAGGTGGGGCGGCGCACCAGCGTTTCGCTATGGACCGACTATGAGTACATCTCCTCGGTACCGCAGATGCACTACGCCAACGCCGATCGTCCCACGCGGATCGACGAGGACGACATTTTTGCCTCCCGCACGACGCTTCGGCTCAATATCGGTCTCGGTCCGGACCAGCTTTACGAGACGACGCGCTTTATACCGGGCACTTCTCCTCGCTATTAAGGATGACGCCTTCGTCGCCCGTGCAAAGGCTGAGTCCTAGGCACGAGCAATTGCCGGCGCAGGCGTGCGATCGATCTTAGAGCTTCCGCAGCGACACGCTTTCAACCGCGTGGTCCTCGCCCTTGCGCAGGATGAGGTCGGCGCGCTGCCGCGTCGGCAGGATATTGTCCTTCAGATTGACCAGGTTGATCGTCTGCCAGATCTCCAGCCCGGTGGCGCGCGCCTCCTCCTCCGAGAGCGTCGCATAGCGGTGGAAGTATGAGGCGGGATCGCGGAACGCCGTCTGCCGCAAGCGCAAGAAGCGCTCCACGTACCACCGCTCCACCAGCGCCTCCGCGGCGTCGATATAGATCGAGAAGTCGAAGAAGTCGGACACGAAGGGGATCGCCTCGCCGTCCTTCGGCAGCTTGGCCGGCTGGAGCACGTTGAGGCCTTCGACGATGACGATATCGGGCTGATCGACGGTGAGCATCTGGTCCGGCAGCACGTCATAAATGAGATGCGAGTAGACCGGCGCTTCGACCCCTGCCTTTCCCGACTTCACCGCGTCCAGGAAATTGAGCAGCCGCGTCAGGTCGTAGCTCTCTGGGAAGCCCTTGCGAACCATCAGGCCGCGCGCTTCGAGCACGGCGTTGGAAAACAGGAAGCCGTCGGTCGGCACGAGTTCCACATGCGGGTGGCTCGGCCAGCGCGCCAGCAGCGCTTGCAGCACGCGCGCCGTGGTGCTCTTGCCGGCGGCGACGCTTCCCGCAAGGCCGAGAATGAACGGCACCTTGTGGTTGCCCTTGCGCAGGAACCGCTCGGTCTCGCCATGCAGGCCTTGCGTGGCCTCGACGTAGAGGTTGAGCAACCGGCTCAACGGCAGATAGACCTCGACCACCTCTTCGGTCGACACCCGCTCGGTGAGACCGCTGAGATTTTCGAGATCCGCCTCGCTCAAGGTCATGGGCGTGTCGGCACGCAGCCTCGCCCACTCCTCACGCGAATAGATGGCGTAGGGCGAGAACGCGACGGTGGGACGCGGATTCATGATGTGAGACCGGCGCCGCCCTCGTCAGCCCGAGGCGGCTTTTCGCCTCTGTTGTGCAACCTCGGTTGCCCCCATGCGCCGTTCGAGTTCGCGATAGACCTCGTCGAGCGTGATCTTGCGGGACTCAAGCAGCACGAGCAGGTGGTAGAGCAAGTCCGCCGTCTCGGCGATCAGGGCCTTGTCGTCCTGAGCGATGGCCGCGATGGCCACCTCGACGGCCTCCTCGCCGAGCTTCTTGGCCGGCTTGACGGGCGCCTCGTCGAGCAGCCGCCTGGTATGCGAGTCCTCGGGCCTTGCGGTTCGCCGCGCCTTGATGGTGGCGGCGAGCCTCTCCAATACAGTTTTGCTCATGCTTGGCTCATACACCGCCGCGCGGGGCCTGGAAATAGGCGCGTGGCGGTAATCCTAAGCAAAAAGCGGGCAGGTTTGCGCCTTGCCTAGCCTGCGGGCAACCTCTGGCCTAGGGATCGAGCCGCATGGGGAGCCCGGCTGCGGCCATATAGCGCTTCGCCTCGCCGATCGTGTGCTCGCCGTAGTGGAAGATCGAGGCGGCCAGAACCGCCGAGGCGTGTCCCGCGCGCACACCCTCGACCAGGTGCTCGAGCGTACCCACGCCGCCACTGGCAATCACCGGCACCGGCACCGCGTCGGCGATCGCCCGGGTCAGCACCAGATCGAAGCCCTTCCGCGTGCCGTCGCGGTCCATCGAGGTGAGCAGGATTTCGCCCGCCCCGAGGCTGACCACCTCCTCGGCGTAGCCGACCGCCTCGATGCCCGTCGGCTCGCGGCCGCCATGGGTGAAGATTTCGAACCGCGGCGCCTTGCCGTTGGCTCCGACCCGCTTCGCGTCGATGGCGACGACGATGCATTGCGCGCCGAACTTCTCCGCCGCGCGGCGCACGAGATCGCGGTGCTTAACCGCCGCGGTGTTGATCGACACCTTGTCGGCGCCAGCTTCGAGCAATGTGCGCACGTCGTCGGTCGTGCGCACGCCGCCGCCGACCGTGAGCGGCATGAAGCAGCGCTCCGCCGTGCGCGCCACCACGTCGAGGATCGTGCCGCGCTTCTCGTGGCTCGCGGTGATGTCGAGGAAGCACAGCTCGTCGGCGCCCGCCTCGTCGTAGGCGGCGGCGGCCTCGACGGGATCGCCGGCGTCGCGCAAATCGACGAAATTGACGCCTTTGACGACGCGGCCCTCCTTCACATCGAGGCAGGGTATGACGCGAACCTTCAGCATGTTTGTCAGCTGCTCTGCGGCTTCCGCCGGCTCCTGATGAAGCGGACGACCAGATAGACCAGAAGCGCGGCCAGCCAAATGGCGAGCATCATCTCGCCGACCGGGATCGTGAACAGAGCGAGATAGGCGAATTTCTGATAGTCGAAGATGGTCTTGCCCCACTCCTCGCCGTTGATCGTGCACGGGATGGCACGGTTGAAATCCGTCTCGCAGCCGAGCAGCTGCGCGATGCCGGCCGCGCCCATGGCGAGCAGGGTCGGCCACAAGGCGAAGAGCAGGATCAACACCAGCGTGACAATGAATATGGTCCTGGCGCGCATGTCCGTTCAGCCTTTCGCCTTCTGCGCCTCGCGGCGATCCTTGAGCAAGGCCAGCGCCTCGCTCGCATCGAGTCGCCCGTCATAGAGCGCGCGGCCGGCGATCGCGCCTTCGAGCTTGGCGTAGCGCGGCTCGATGAGCCGTCGGATGTCGTCGATCCCGGCGAGCCCGCCGCTTGCGATCACCGGGATGGTGACGGCGTCGGCAAGCTCGGCGGTCGCATCGAGATTGAGCCCTTCGAGCACGCCGTCGCGGGCAATGTCGGTGTGAATGATCGCCGCCACGCCGGCGTCCTCGAAGCGCCGCACGAGATCGAGCGCTGTCATTTCGGCGGTTTCAGCCCAGCCTTCGATCGCCACCTTGCCGTCGCGCGCGTCGATGCCGACGGCGATGCAGCCCGGGAAGTCGCGCGCCGCCTCGCGCACCAAGGCGGGATTGCGCACCGCCGCCGTGCCGAGGATCACCCGGTCGATGCCCTTTTCGAGCCAAGTCACGATTGTGTCGAGATCGCGGATGCCGCCGCCGACCTGGATCGAGATATGCACTGCATCGAAGATCGCCTCGACCGCCTTCTCGTTGCGCGGGCGTCCTTCGAACGCGCCGTTAAGGTCGACCACGTGCAGCCACTCGAAGCCTTCGTCCTCGAATGCCTTCGCCTGCGCCGCCGGGTCGGTGTTGAACACCGTCGCCTGGTCCATCTCGCCTTGGCGGAGCCGCACGCATTGCCCGTCTTTGAGGTCGATAGCCGGAAACAGGATCATGGCTTCCACGTGAGGAAATTGGCGATCAGCGCGAGCCCGAGCTTCTGGCTCTTCTCCGGGTGAAACTGGCTGCCGGCCATGTTGTCGCGCGCCAAGAACGCCGTAACCGGACCGCCATAGTCGGTGGTGGCGACAAGAGCGCCCGCGTCCTCCGGCACGAGATGATAGGAATGCACAAAATAAGCGTGCAGCCCGCCGTCGCCCGTGTCGATGCCGTCGAACAACGCGTGGTGCCGCGCAAGCCGCAAGGTGTTCCAGCCCATATGCGGGATCTTGAGCGCGGCGTCATCCGGCTCGATGGCGCGTACCTCGCCCTCGATCCAGCCGAGCCCTGGCGTCACCCCGTGCTCGAGCCCGCGGCTCGCCATGAGCTGCAATCCGACGCAGATGCCGAGAAACGGCTTGCCCGTCTCCTGCACCGCCTCCTCCAGCGCCTCGATCATGCCGGGGATGGCGGCAAGCCCCGCCTTGCAATCGGCGAACGCGCCGACCCCTGGCAGCACGATGCGCTCGGCCGCGTGCACCTCCTCCGGCTCGGCCGTGACCTTGATGGCAAGGCCCGAGCCTTGCTCCCTCGCCGCCCGTTCGAAGGCCTTGGCGGCGGAGTGGAGATTGCCCGAGCCGTAATCGATGATGGCGACGTGCATGGGAACTCACGCTTGCGGGAAAAGCCCGATGACCTCGTCGCCCTCGCCCCCGCGCTTCGGCGAAGGCGCGTCGCCGCCCCGCGCGGCCTTCCGCGGCGGCTCTGGCGAGCGCGGGGTCTGCTGCTGCGCCAGCCACGCGGTGAAGAACGACCGCTCCGCCTCGATGCGGTCGCGGCCGGCGGCGACGCCCGCCAGCCGGTAGCCGCGCCGGCTGAGCGCCGCGCCCCTCAAATCGTTGGCCTCGAACGCGAACAGAGTAATGAGCCCGAGGCTCACCCAGCCGAACAGCTGCTCACCCTGCTGGTCGAAGCCGAACACCCACGGCAGCACGGAGAAAACGATGAGGAACACGATCAGCTCGATCCACATGCGGTGATAGAACAGCCACAGCGCCGGCACGAAGAACGCGGGCCAGGAGAACCCGTCCTTGACGAAGGCGACCTTGTCGGCGCGCGCGACGACATCTTCATCGCCGCTCGCTGGCTCATAGACGGAATAGACGGTCACGTTGCGTCACTGCTGCTGGCCGGCTAAACGCGAAGCCGGTGAGGCGTTAAAGCTGGCCCTTGGTGGAGGGCACCCGCCCACTCTGCCGTGGATCGATGGCGATCGCCTGGCGGAGCGCCCGGGCGAGCGCCTTATAGCAGGTCTCGGCAATGTGGTGGCTATTCTCGCCATAGAGCGTCTCGACGTGGAGCGTCAGCCCGGCATGCTGGGCGAAGGCCTGGAACCACTCGCGGAACAGCTCGGTGTCCATCTCGCCGATCTTGGAGCGGGTGAACTCCACCTGCCACACGAGGAATGGCCGCCCAGATACGTCGAGCGCGACCCTGGTCAAGGTCTCGTCCATGGGCAGATAGGCAAAGCCGTAGCGCGCGATGCCCTTCTTGTCGCCGAGCGCCTCCGCCACCGCCTGGCCGAGCACGATGCCGGAGTCCTCGGTCGTGTGGTGCTGGTCGATGTGAAGGTCACCCTCGGCCTTGAGGGCGATGTCGATGAGCGAGTGCCGCGCCAGCTGCTCGATCATGTGGTCGAGGAAGCCGACTCCCGTCGCGACGTCGTAGGCCCCCGTCCCGTCGAGATCGACAGTGGCGCTAATCGCCGTCTCCTTGGTGCGGCGCTTGACCGTGGCCGCGCGGGCTTCGGCCGCTTTGCTTCGCTTCTGCATGTCCGCCAGTCTACTCTAAGGCTCTTAGCAATTCGCTTCTTCGTGATCCGCCGCTTATACGCTGCGACGGCGAAGCGTGCTATCTCAACGATCCTGTCACAGGAGGGCTCATGCGCAGATGGTGGATCGCGGCCGCCGTGCTGATCGCGGCTTATGTGGGTTACCCTTACTTCACCCTCTATCGGATCGACCGGGCCCTACTCACCGACGACAAGGTGACCCTTCAGCGCCTTGTCGACTTCCCGAGGATCCGAGGGCAACTCAAGGATGACCTAACCCTGACCGTGCTCGCAAAGGCCCGCGCCGAGCAGGAAGAGCGGCCGCTGATCGGGGCCTTCGGGGCTGCTCTGGCCGGCCTGCTGGCGCCCGACGTCATCGACGCGGCCGTGGACGGTATGGTGACCCCTGAGGCCGTCCTCAGTAGCCCCATCGTCGTGGAGCGTCGTCGCGAGCGAAAATCCTTCGCCGATTTCGTGACTTACGCCTTTTTCTCGGCGCCGACCCGGTTCCGCGTGGACCTCAAGGACCCCGAAAAGCCCAATTCGCCCACGCTAACCGCCGAAATGGAGCTCATCGGCCCGTGGTGGCGGGTGGTTTCCATCGACCTGCCTCCCGTCCGCACCTGGTTCGGCGACGAGTAGACTTAGGTCGGACTCAAGTCCCGTTAGGCTCGTTTTCCGCCCAAAGCTTGACGAATGGCGCCGTCACGCCGATATCGCAACGCAGCATGAGCGTTTACCCCTCCTCCCCCGAGCTCTGGCACGGCACCACGATCCTCACCGTCCGTAAGGGCGGCAAGGTCGTCATCGCCGGCGACGGCCAGGTCAGCCTCGGCCAGACCATCATTAAGGGTACGGCGAAGAAAGTGCGCCGGGTCGGCACCGGCAATGTCATCGCCGGCTTCGCCGGTTCCACCGCCGATGCCTTCACCCTGTTCGAGCGGCTCGAGACCAAGCTGGAGCGCTTCCCCGATCAGCTAAAGCGCGCCTGCGTCGAGCTCGCCAAGGACTGGCGCACCGACAAGTTCCTGCGCCGGCTCGAGGCGATGATGATCGTCGCCGACCCCGGCGAGAGCCTGGTCATCACCGGCACCGGCGACGTGCTAGAGCCTGACGACGCGGTCATGGGCATCGGCTCCGGCGGCGCTTACGCGCTCGCCGCCGCCCGCGCGCTGCTCGACACCGACCTCGACGCCGAGGCGATCGCGCGCAAGGCCATGGCCATTGCCGCCAAGATTTGCGTCTACACCAACGACGAGGTGGTCGTCGAAACCCTCGCCGCCACAAAATGAGTATGAGTTTGAGTTCTGTCGGCTACGCACTCTCCACCTCTCCCCGCTGGGGAGAGGGGGCATGCCGTGCCCGCGGATATTCTATTCTATGACCTCATTTTCACCACGCGAGATCGTCTCCGAGCTCGACCGCCACATCATCGGCCAGCGCGACGCCAAGCGCGCGGTCGCCATCGCGCTGCGCAACCGCTGGCGCCGCCAGCAGCTCGAAGGCGACATGCGCGAGGAGGTGCTGCCCAAGAACATTTTGATGATCGGCCCGACCGGCGTCGGCAAGACCGAGATCTCGCGCCGCCTCGCCAAGCTCGCCGGCGCGCCCTTCATCAAGGTCGAGGCCACCAAGTTCACCGAGGTCGGCTATGTCGGCCGCGACGTCGATCAGATCGTCCGCGATCTCTTGGAAGCCGGTATCGGCCTCGTGCGCGACGCCAAACGCAAGGAGGTGGAGGCCAAGGCCCAGCTCAACGCCGAGGAGCGCGTCATCGACGCCCTGGTCGGCGCCGGCGCGGCGCTCTCCACGCGCGAGGCATTTCGCAAGCGGCTGCGCACCAGCGAGCTCGACGACAAGGAGATCGAGATCCAGGTCGCCGACATGCCTTCCATGCCGTCCTTCGAGATTCCCGGCATGCCCGGCAGCCAGGTCGGCATGATCAATCTCTCCGACGTGCTCGGCAAGGCGTTCGGCCAGCGCACCAAGCCGCGTAAGGTCAGCGTGAAGGACTCATTCGACATCCTCATGGCCGAAGAGTCCGACAAGCTCATCGACAACGACTCCATCATCCAGGAGGCGATCAAGAACGTCGAGAACAACGGCATCGTGTTCCTCGACGAGATCGATAAGATCTGCGCGCGCTCGGAGCGCATCGGCGCCGACGTGTCACGCGAAGGCGTGCAGCGCGACCTGCTCCCCCTGATCGAGGGCACCACCGTCGGCACCAAATACGGGCCGGTGAAGACCGACCATATCCTGTTCATCGCCTCGGGCGCGTTCCACATCGCCAAGCCGTCTGATCTGCTGCCGGAGCTGCAGGGCCGGCTCCCGATCAGGGTCGAGCTTCGCGCGCTGACCGGCGAGGACTTCCGCCGCATCCTCACCGAGCCGAAGGCCTGCCTCATCAATCAATATGTGGCTCTGATGAAGACCGAAGGCGTCGATCTCGAATTCACCGCCGACTCCATCGACGCCATCGCCGACATTGCCGTCGAGGTGAACACCGCGGTCGAGAATATCGGCGCGCGGCGCCTCATGACCGTGATGGAGCGCATCCTCGACGACATCTCCTTCAACGCCGCCGACAAGCGCGGCGAGAAGATCGTCATCGACGCGGCCTACGTGAACGGCCATATCGGCGACCTCGCCAAGAACGCCGATCTGTCGAAATTTATTCTCTGATCTTTCCCTAGTACCGTGTCGCCGGGCTTGACCCGCCTACGCGGGACGACGCATTGCACCAGCAAAAGTCCCCACACTGAAGTGCTAGAGTGATAAGATCTCCCAGGGCCGAGACAGGGACGCGCTTTTTCTCGAACCGGGCCGACGAGCTCAACGCAGCGCTCGGCCGAATGGAGGTGTCCATGCGACAGCTGAGGATCGGCCTGATCGTCCTGACGTCGGTTGCCGCTGCCTGCGCGGTTTCGCTTGCCGACTACGGGGCAATGGCGAGATCGAATGTTCAAGGCACCTACAAATGCGGCTGCACGGGCGGCCAAGGGACTTGCACCGTCAGCGCGCACAGCTCCGGGATGATTTGTTACAAGGGCGATAGCGATAGCTGCAGCGGGACGTGCAAGTTGGAGACGACGTCGAGCGGCATCACTGGCCCCGCGGCCAAGGGAGTAGCAAAGGAGCTGCCCGAGCTTCAGCCCGTCCAACCCAAGGTGCAGCCCAACGTGGTGCCGAAGGGTACTTTGAAGCAGCAATAACGATCCGAACCGGGCCGGAGAGCTCAAGGGAGCGCCCGGCCTCATGGAGGCGTCCATGCGGAAGCTGAAGATCGGCCTGATCGTCCTGACGTCGGTTGCCACCGCCTGCGCCGTTTCCCTCGCCGGCCGCGAGGCCTTCGCCGTCAAAGCCGGAGGAGCTGGCACCTCGGGCGACGCCTGCATGGAGGCGTTCAACGAGTGTCAGAGAGGGTGCGGCCCGTCGCCCTCGACGGCGAATCCCAGCTGCATGAGATATTGCGAGGAGGAGGTCCTGGCGAAATGCAAGGCGGGCGGCGGCAGCGCCACGAAAGGCCAGACGATCAAGCCCGGCGTCGGCGTCAAGGGCGGGTTGAAGGCGCAATAGCCACAATAACCCCTGCGCGCGCTAACGCACGCAAAGCCGATCGCTCTCTCAAGAGCACCGTCAGTCTGTTTTCCTCTTCAACACACCCGACGGCGCTTTCAGGATGCCGCCAAGCGGCGGCTTCACGAGCGCGGCGACGCAGTTGCTGTAATGCGTCACCGTTCGGCAATTCGAGATCTCACCGCCGCTCGTGTCGCATTTGGTGAAGACGCACTTGTCGCAGCTGTACTCCTTGCCTTGGATCGTGCGCTTTACGCCCGTTGCGCTCGAGCTGCACGTCTCGCCGTTGGGCCCGGCGGGGACCGCGAGAGCGGAACTCGCCAACGTCACCGTGGCGAGCCACATCGCAAGGACGCCAATCTGGAGCCGCATCGTCATCACGCCCTCCCTGGAAACCATCTGGGGAACTGTCACTGTGCGGAAAGCGCCTTCGCCGCCGAGGCGGCGGAGGCGCGGCCCGCGAATAGGAAGCTCAATTCACCTTGTCGATGCACACGGCGTTTGTGTCGGGCATTCGGCAGTACTGACGCGAAGCTCCACACCGGTCGTCGGCAACCCCAACGACGGTGCCGCCCACGTTCTTGCAATCCTGCGTCGATAGCTCCGCCACCGTGCCGCCCGTGGTTCCTTTCACGCCGCCAGTTGGACCCGTGGGTTTTAGCTTGGTGGTTGGCGCCTTAAGCGCCGGTGCTGTCTGTGCTTTTTCGCCGGTGGTTGCCTGGGCCAGCACGGTCAGCGCGCTCGCGGAGGTCGCGGCAAAGGCTATGACTGTTGCCAAGGCTATGGCGACAGGGGCTGCAAATTTCGCTTGCATCGGACATCTCCTTCAGGCGCGGGTGACGCGCAGGTCCCCGGCCCCGTTAAGGCGAACGCTCCCTGTCTGGCCGAAGTGATTTTATCATTATGGGTGCCAGCCCGGTGAGGAGTTTTCGCGACCTCGCAAGCCGCAAAATACTGGGGTTCAGCCTTTGCGGCGCAGCCGCACGTAAAGCGCGCCTTCGCCGCCAAGCCGGCGCGGCGCTTCCGCAAAACTCACGATGAGCGGCGCAAGGTCGCCATGGCTGAGCCAATGCGGCACCGCCTGGCGGAGCACGCCGCGCGCGTCCTCCTCGTAGAAGCTCTTAGGTTCGTCGGCCATAGCGCCCTTGCCGGTGATGACCAGCACGTGGCGGTAGTCTTTGCCTCGCGCCCATTTGAGGAATTTGCGGAGCGCCGCGTGCGCGTCCCGCTGGCGCATGCCGTGGAGGTCGAGCCGCGCCTCGACCGCGAGCCGCCCGCGCTCGAGCTTCCGCGCCGTCTGCCGGTCGAGGCCGGCCGCCGGAGCATGGCTGGGTTTCGGCCTCGCTTCGGGTTTTGGCGCGGGCTTGACGGCAATGCGCGGTGGCTTCTTCTTGGGTGGCGTCGGCGGCTTCGGCGGGGCGGAGGCCTCGACCACCCGGTTCTTCTTGCGCGGCTTTAGCGGGATCGCGGACTTCGCCACCCGCGCCCACAGCGCGCCGTCGTCGCTGGCCTGGTCGTGCTTGCCCGAGTCGCGCTTGCCCATGGCGGAGCATAGCGCGAATCGCCTTAATCCTTCGGCAGCAGCACGTAAAAGCGCGCCTTGTGCTTGGTCGTGCCGGCAAGAGCGCCCGCCTCGTCTCCCGTGCCGAAGAAGATGTCGCCCCGCTGGAGCCCCTTGATCGCCGAGCCGACGTCTTGCGCCACCATCAGCCTGCGAAACGGCGCGCCACCGGCGGCAAGGTCCGGCGCCGTGACGAAAACCGGTGTGCCCAGCGCATGATAGGACGCATCCACGGCGAGGCTGCGCCCTGGCGTGAGCGGCACCCCTTGGGCGCCGACCGGCCCCTCGCCGGCTTCCCCTTGCGGCAACTCGCGGAAGAACACGTAGGACGCATTCTCGTGCATCAGGGCCTGGCCGCGCTTAGGGTCTGCCCGCAGCCACCACTTCAGCCCGTCCATGGTCAGCCCGCCTGGCGCCTTTTCGCCGCGTTCCGCCAGCAGCCGTCCGATCGACGTATAGGAGTGGCCGTTCTTCGCCGCGTAGCCGAGCCGCACCCAGGACCCGTCGGGCAGCCGCACGCGCCCCGAGCCTTGGATCTGCATGAAGAACAGCTCGACCGGATCGTCGAGATAGAGCAGTTCGAGCCCTCTCCCCTCCAGCGCGCCGGAGTCGATTTCCGCGCGCGTATAGTACGGCACGAGCTCTTCGCCGCTCTTGCGCATCACGCTCAGGCGGTCGTTGTAGCGCGCCCGCAAGACATCCGGTGTCACCTGAACGATATCGTCAGGCCGCGCATAGACGGGGACGTGAAACGTCTCGCTCTTCTCGCGCGAGCCGGAGACCTCCGGCTCGTAATAGCCGGTGACGAGACCTGGCGGTACCCCTTCGAAACGGTGCGGCACGTAGTTGGCCTCGAAGAAGCGGCGTGCGGCCTCCCGGCCGGGGTTGTCGCCCAGCGCCAGCGCGTCCTTGCAAGCCGCGTTGCCGGCGAATTTCTTGCGGCAAGACCTCTGCAGCGCGGCCAGCGCCGCCGCGTGATCGTCCGCGGCCCAGCCTTCGATCTCATCGAAGCTGATCGGCTTGAGCCTGATGGCGGGCTCGTCCACTCCGCACCTCCACAGGAGGAGCACAATCGTTGCGAGGACCGCAATCGTTGCAACGATTGCCGCGACCGGCAACACGCGCTTTGTCAGATGGGGGCTAATTCGCGGCTTCGGTGGCAACCAACTTCCAGTTGGGGTTCCTGGAGGCGACCTCGCGGGCGAAGGTCCAGATGTCAGTGACCTCGCGAACCTTCTTGGGATCGCCCTCGACCACCTCGCCGTCGGCGTCGCGCGTCACCGAGACCAGCTCGCTCACGAACTTCACCGTGACATAGGCCTGCTTGTTCTTGACCTCGGCCTCGATGATATCCGTCTTGTCGATGCCGACCAGATTGGACTCTAGCTTCTCGCCGCGGCTCTCGCGCTCGGCGATGGCGCGCTCGAAGCCTTCCGCCACCTCCTTGCCGAGCAGCTGCTTCAACATCGCCTCGTCGCTTTGCGCGAACGCGGTGACGATCATCTCGTAGGCCATCTTGGCGCCGTCGAGGAACTGGCCGGGGTCGAAGCCGGGATCGGCGCGCATCAGGGTGGTGAGCGACTTTGCGAGCGGGCTGTCCTTGGCGGCGTAGCGCTCGAGCCGCGCCTCGATGTCCTCCGCCGAGGGCCCAGCCGTCTCCATCGGCGCCCGGCCGGAGCGTCCACGCGGCAGCGCCACCACCGAGCCTTCCGGCGCGCCGGCCTGCTCGGCGTCGGGCCGCGTATAGGGGTCGTAGGGCGGACGCTCGCTGCCCGTGCGGCGGCCGAGCACGCCGCGCAGCCGGATGAAGATCACGACCGCGAGCACCAGGAACAACAGGGTATAGATATCGAAAACGTCACTCATGCCTTGCCGCCACCCGCGTCTGGGAGTTTGCCCGCGATCGATGCGGAATGCTCTGGGCCGAATATCGTTGCGCGGCCAGAGATTTGCCAGCGGGAGCCTTATGACCGCAGATAGAAATTTCGCATTCCCAGCCGCAGCATTTCCGGCCCAACTTAAGGCATTCCCGTTTTGGACGCCAACCCTAAACGGCTTTGCGCTTAATTTAGGCTCAAGCGAGGCGTGGCGAGCCGAATTGCGGCCATGCTCCCGCCATGCTAGCCACGCTTCGAGAGTCATCGAGGACCCCGCCATGGCAAAGAAAGAGACCGACAAGCAGGCGAAAAAGACGAACGGCGACGGGCCAGTGCCCGAGCGCCCCGAGGAGGCCCCGGCAGCCGCCGCACCATCGCAGGCGGCGGGCACGGCCGCGCGGGCGCCCACCGAGGCACAGCTCGCGGTGCTCGCCCAATACGTCAAGGATCTGTCGTTCGAGAGCCCCGGCGCGCC
Organism: Methyloceanibacter sp.; assembly: GCF_050726195.1. Lineage (GTDB taxonomy): Bacteria > Pseudomonadota > Alphaproteobacteria > Rhizobiales > Methyloligellaceae > Methyloceanibacter. The sequence continues at coordinate 54,926 of NZ_JBOHJC010000013.1, forward strand.
CCAGACCCTGCAAGCGGCCGGTCAGAACCCGCAGCTCAAGGTCGGCGTCAATGTGAACGCGGGCCCTCGCGGCGAGGACGTCTACGAGGTCGCCCTCCACATCGAGGCGCATGCCAAGAGCGACGCCGGCGTGATCTACAACGTGGAGATCGCCTATGGCGGGCTGTTCCGCCTGCGCAACATCCCGCAGCACCTGCTCCAGCCGGTGCTGTTCGTCGACTGTCCGACGATCCTGTTTCCCTTCGTGCGGCGCGTGATCGCCGACGTGGTGCGCGATGGCGGCTTCCCGCCGCTGATGCTCGATCCCATCGATTTCGGACGGCTCTATACGCAGAATCTCGCGCGCGGCCAGCAGCCCGAGCAACCCCAAGCCAAGAACTAGACCCAATGGAGCAGCGCTCTCTTTTCACCTCCCCCCTTGAGGGGGCGGGGAGAGCGCGTGGCTGTCCTTGACCAGCAATATTGGCGTTACTCAAGCGTAGCGGTGCCACAACGCGCCGGTGCCGAGGCTCGCCACGAAGGCGCGATGCGCCTCGATCTCGACGGCGGTGAGTCGCGGGGCAAGTGCTTGCGGCCGCGGCCGGATGGCCAGCTCATGTCCGCGCAGCATCGCCGCCTGCACGCCGTTGGCGGCGAACTCGAGTCTGGCCTGATGGCCGCCCACCAGCTCCACATAGACCGAGGCCAGCAGCCGGCAATCGAGCAGCGCGTTGTGCGTCTCGCGCTCCGAAAGGTCGATGCCGTAACGCCGGCACAACGCATCGAGGCTGCACGGCGCGCCGGGATGCCGCCGTCGCGCCAAGGCCAAGGTGTCCACCACGCGGTCCCAGCGCAGCAATGGCCGCGCCACCCGCTCCAGCTCTGCATTGAGGAAGCCGAAATCGAAAGTGGCGTTGTGCATGACGAGCATGGCGCCTTCGATGAAGCCGAGCATGTCGTCGGCAAGTTCTAAGAAGCGCGGCTTGTCGCGGAGGAACTCGGTGGAGAGGCCGTGCACCTCGAACGCCTGGTAGGGTACGTCGCGCTCCGGGTTCACATGGCAATGCCAGGTCCGCCCCGTCGGGATGCAGTTTAATAGCTCGACGCAGCCGATCTCGACGATGCGATGACCGTCGAACGGATCGAGTCCCGTGGTCTCCGTATCGAGAATGATCTCGCGCAAAGATTGCCTCGACTAATCTGTGTCGTCATGCCCGGCCCTGTGCCGGGCAATGAGGCATTCCTATTTCTACTCTTGGTGACGCAACCGCTCCATCGCGCGGCCCTCGCGCGTTTTGAGCGACTCAATGAGTCTATCGATCTGCGCGTACATGTCCTCCAAAGTGGTTCCGCTGTCCACAACGTAGTCGGCGCGCGCGCGGCGTTCCGCGTCCGTCGCCTGCCGCGCCCGCAACGCCTCGAACTTCTCCGCCGTCATGCCGGGTCGCGCCAGCACCCGCGCCCGCTGCACCGCCTCCGGCGCGCTGAGCGCAATCGTGACGTCGGTGCGCGCTTCCGCGCCTGTCTCGAACAGGAGCGGGATGTCGAGCACCGCGAGCTTGGCGCCCTTCTTTTCCTCGGCGAGCAGGAAGTCGATCTCGGCCTTGATTACCAAGGGGTGCACGATGGCCTCGAGCGCGCGCAAGCGTTCCGGCGACACCGCCACCTGCTTGGCAAGGAGTGCGCGGTCCACCCGGCCCTCGCGCGCAACGCCCGGAAACGCCGCCTCGATCGCCGCGACCGCGTCCCCGTCATAGAGGCGATGCACGTAGGCGTCGGCGTCGAACATCGGGACGCCGCGGCGCGCGAAATGCACCGCCGCCGCCGACTTGCCCATGCCGATCCCGCCGGTAAGCCCGATGACCAGCATCAGCCGCTCCCAAGCGTTTTCACCACATACGCCCTAAGCTCCGGCGTCACATCCGGGCGCACGCCAAACCAGCGCTCGAATCCCGGGACCGCCTGATGCAGCAGCATGCCGAGTCCGTCGACGGTGACGTTGCCCCGTTTCGCCGCGGCGATTAGGAGCGGCGTCAACAGCGGGTTGTAGACGAGGTCGGCGACCACGGCGTCTCCGGGCAGCGCCGAAAGGTCGATATCGAGCGGTTCTTGGCCGGTCATGCCGAGGCTCGTGGTGTTGACGATGAGGCTGCAAGCTCCGAGCGCGCGGCTCCGCGTCTCCCAGCCGATGACCTCGATACGCGGGCCGAACGCCTGGGCCAAGGTCTCGGCGCGGCCGCGCGTGCGGTTGGCGAGGAGGATCTTGGCGGCGCCGGCGCGGATCAAGCCGTAGAGAATGGCGCGCGCCGCGCCGCCCGCACCGAGCACCACCACCGGCCCCAGTCCCTCGCTCCAGTGTGGGGCTTCCGCATCGAGATTGGTCACGAAGCCGTAGGCGTCCGTATTGCCGGCGTGGAGGCGCCCGTCAGGGTCGAGCCACAACGTGTTGGCCGCGCCGATGACGGCCGCGGCCTCGTCGGCGGACTCCGCGGCCCTCAGCGCCGCCTCCTTGTGGGGCAAGGTCACGTTGGCCCCCACATATCCCTTCGCCGCGAGAGAGCCGACGAACGCGGCGAAATCTTCCGGCCTCACCGCCTCCTTCTCGTAGGCACCGTCGATCCCGTATTTCTCGAGCCAGTAGCGGTGGATCACGGGCGAGCGCGAATGCTCCACCGGACAGCCGATGACGCAGGCACGTCTCATGGCGCTAGCTCTCGATCACGCCCTCGCGCCGCAACGTATCGAGCAGCGGCAGGAGGGGCAGGCCGAGAATGGAGAAGTAGTCGCCCTCGATCTTGTCGAAGAGCTGGATGCCGACCGACTCGATCTGGTAGGCGCCGACCGAGGTAAGCGCCGCTCCGCCTGCTGCCGCCAGATAGTGGCCGATGAATTCCGGCGACATCTTGCGCATCGTGAGCGTGGCGGTCTCGGTCATGGCCCAGATCGTCTCGCCGCCCGTGGCGACGGCCACCGCGGTATGGAGCGTGTGCGCCTTGCCGTTGAGGTCGAGCAGCTGGCGCCGCGCCGCCTCCATGCTGTCCGGCTTGGTCTCGATCTTGCCCGCGAAGGCGAGCACCTGGTCGGCACCGATGACATAGGCCTCGGCGGATGTATCGCTGATCGCTTCCGCCTTGGCGCGGGCCAGCACCTCGGCCACGTCGTGAGGATCGAGCGCCTTCTCGCCGCTGATCGCCTCGCGCATCGTGCCCTCGTCGAGCCCTGGTGCTTCGGTGGTGAAGCTGACCCCCGCCGCTTCGAGCAGCTTCGCCCGGATCTTGCTGGTGGAGGCGAGGACGAGCGGCGGGCGCCCGGATTGCAGCACACCGGTCATGCTTCGAGCGCCGGCGCTTCGCGGTCGTGATAGAGGCGGAGGATGGCCGCTGCGGTTTCCTCGATGGACCTTCGGGTCACGTCGATGATCGGCCAGCCATGCCGGGCGCAGAGCTGCCGCGTCTGCGCGATCTCGGCGGCGATGGCGTCGCGGTCGACATATTCCTCGAGATGGCCGTGTGCCTGCTCGATAACGCGATTCTGCCGGACCTGGGCGATGCGCTCCGGGCTTGCCACGAGTGCCACCACGAACGCATTGGTCTGCTGCTCGACCTGTGGGGGCAGCTTCATTCCGGGCACCAGCGGCACGTTGGCGGTCTTGAAGCCGCGATTGGCGAGATAGATGCTGGTCGGCGTCTTCGACGTCCGGCTGATGCCGACCAGGATGATATCGGCATCGTTCAGATTCTCAGGCAGATGCCCGTCGTCGTGCACCATGGTGAAGTTCAGCGCCTCGATACGGCGGAAATACTCGGCGTCGAGCACGTGCTGCCCGCCCACGGTCGGCGTCGCCGGCGTGCCGAGATAGGACTCGAACACCTGAAGAATCGGCTTCAGCGCCGCCACGCATGGCAGATTGAGTCGCTTGCAGGATTGCTCCAGCGCATCGGCCAGCTCACGATTGAACAGCGTGTAGAGCACGATGCCGGGCGCTGCCTCGACATCCTTTACCACCCGGTCGAGCTCGCGACGGCTGCGCACCAGCGGGTGGAGGTGCTCGATGGCGCGCACCTGCGCGTACTGCACTCCTACGGCCTTGGCGATCGTCGACAGCGTCTCGCCGGTGGCGTCGGAGATCATGTGCAGGTGAAACGTGCGCTGCTGGATATCCATGTATGGCCTTTGGATAACTGCCCTGGGTTAACGGAACAAGATCGCGAGCGCCCGCGGCGCTCCCCACTGACCCAAAAAAGCCAGTCCGGTTCTTCACAGATTCGCCTGTGTCGAAAAAATGACGCCAGGCGATAACAGCCCGACAATAGCTTTTTTGATCCCCAACTCCGAGGGGCAGATGCCAACAGGCCATTCCCGGCTTCGTCCAAAGCCCGGCAGGCTCCCGGGATGCCGTATTAAACAGGATTCCTTTGTCTTTTCGCGGGTGAACTGACCACAGCCCATCCGGTTTATCGTCAAAGTGTCAAACAGGCTGCGCAGACCCCTGTAGACAGGCTGGTGATGAGAAGGAATGTCCGCTATTCACGCTCCAATAGAAACAACAGAAACCTCTTTAGAGATTCTCTCTATTAGTAGTTAGAGAGCCCATGTTGCGGACCCCCTCCTCTCCAAGCCCCCTGCTTCAAGCCCTCGGCGGACACGTTACCTCGCCACCACCCGTCTGGCTGATGCGCCAGGCTGGGCGGTATTTGCCGGAATACCGCAGCGTGCGAAACCGGGTGCCGTCTTTCCTCGATCTTTGCCTCAACCCGGCGCTCGCCGCGGAGGTGACGCTTCAGCCGTTGCGGCGCTTCGCTTTCGACGCGGCCATTGTGTTCTCCGACATTCTCATCGTCCCCTACGCCTTGGGCCAGAAGGTCGAATTCAAGGAGGGTGAAGGTCCAAAGCTCGAGGCCATACGTGATGCTGATGCGGTCGCGAAGCTCGATACGGAAGGCGCCGGCGCCCGCCTCGCACCGGTCTACGAGACCGTAGAGCGTGCGACCGCCGAACTGCCAGAGACCGTTCCGCTCATCGGCTTCTGCGGCGCGCCATGGACGGTGGCCACCTACATGGTGGAGGGCGGCGGCAGCAAGGAGCATCTCGCGGCGCGGTTTCTCGCCTATCACCAGCCCGAGACGTTCCAGCGCCTGATTGATATCCTCGTCGAGATATCGGCGCACTATCTCGCCGGCCAAGCGAAGGCTGGCGCGCGTGTGTTGCAGATATTCGATAGCTGGGCAGGCGTCTTGTCAGAGGACGAGTTCACACGCTGGTGCATCGCCCCCACCAGACAGATCGTGCAACGGGTCAAGGCGGAAGTTCCCGGCACCCCCATCATCGGCTTCCCGCGCGGCGCCGGACTGCTTGCTGAACGCTATGCCAGAGACACGGGCATCGATGCGATCGGCTGCGATACGGCCATGCCTGTCGGCTGGATGCAAAGACTGCAGGTGCATATACCGGTGCAGGGCAATCTCGATCCGGTTCTACTCCTCGCCGGTGGCGCCGCGTTCGATGCCCGCGTCGAGGCGATTCTCGGCACGCTCGGTGCCGGCCCCTTCATCTTCAATCTCGGCCATGGCATCCTGCCCGACACACCTGTCGAAAATGTCGAGCGGCTGGTCAGCCTGGTGACGACCTGGCAGGCCTGACGCCCCGCCCCTGGCACTTTCCATGCTCCTCGCCTACATCAAGGCCTTCCACATCATCGCCGTGATCGCCTGGATGGCGGGGTTGCTCTATTTGCCGCGGCTTTTTGTCTACCATGCGGGAAGCAAGCCCGGCTCCGAGCAGTCGAAGACCTTCAAGGTCATGGAGCGGCGGCTGCTCCGGTTCATCACCACGCCGGCGATGCTGGCGGCCTGGGCTTTCGGGCTGATTCTCGCATTTTCCGGTGCGATCGACTGGTCCCGGGACGGCTGGTTTCACCTGAAGCTCGCCCTGGTCGTCCTGTTGTCGGGCTACAACGGCCTGCTTGCCATGTGGACAAAGGACTTCGCGATCGATCGGAACACGCGATCGCCGCGTTTCTACCGTATTGCCAACGAGGTCCCCACGCTTTTGATGATCGCCATCGTCATTCTCGCCGTCGTCCGCCCCTTCTAGAGGGCGAGTTCAAACCTGTTCCGCCCGCCGAAATGGTCTGCTATAAGATGAGTCGCATCCAATCCGGGACGCTGTCGCGGTCCGGCTTTTCCCCCAAAAAGATCGGGCACCCGGACTGGAGCAGGCGTCGCACTTCGCCTTCCCGCCAAGGCATATCCCTTCCCATCTGATGAACCCGCGCCTCCCAAGCGCGACAATCGAAACATTCAGGTTCATCCATTTCCGTTTGGAGTAGCAGCGCATGCAGGAAATGAAGCTGCAAGATTTGAAGACCAAGTCGCCGACGGAGCTGTTGAGCTTCGCCGAGGAGGTCGAGGTCGAGAACGCGAGCGCCATGCGCAAGCAGGAGCTCATGTTCGCGATCCTGAAACAACTCGCCGCCCGCGATGTCGACATCACGGGCACCGGCGTGGTCGAGGTGCTGCAAGACGGCTTCGGCTTCTTGCGCTCCCCCGACTCGAACTATCTCGCCGGCCCCGACGACATCTACGTCTCGCCGTCGCAGATCAGGCGCTTCGGCCTCAGGACCGGCGACACCGTCGAAGGCCAGATCCGGAGCCCGAAAGAGGGCGAGCGCTATTTCGCGCTCCTCAAGGTCAACACTATCAATTTCGAGGATCCGGAGAAGCAGCGCCACAAGATCCATTTCGACAATCTCACGCCGCTCTATCCCGACGAGTGGCTCGAGATGGAGACCGCCGATCCCACCCGCAAGGACAACACCGGCCGGGTCATCGACATCGTGTCGCCCATTGGCAAGGGCCAGCGCGGCCTCATCGTCGCCCAGCCGCGCACCGGCAAGACCGTCATCCTCCAGAACATCGCCCATGCGGTCACCGCCAATCATCCGGAGTGCTATCTCATCGTGCTGCTCATCGACGAGCGCCCCGAGGAGGTGACCGACATGCAGCGCTCGGTGAAGGGCGAGGTCGTGTCCTCGACCTTCGACGAGCCGGCGTCGCGCCATGTGCAGGTGGCCGAGATGGTCATCGAGAAGGCGAAGCGCCTCGTCGAGCACGGCCGCGACGTGGTGATCCTGCTCGATTCGATCACCCGGCTCGGCCGCGCCTACAACACCGTGGTGCCGTCCTCCGGCAAGGTGTTGACCGGCGGCGTGGACGCCAACGCGCTGCAGCGCCCGAAACGCTTCTTCGGCGCCGCGCGCAACATCGAGGAAGGCGGTTCGCTCACCATCATCGCCACCGCGCTGATCGACACCGGCAGCCGCATGGACGAGGTGATCTTCGAGGAGTTCAAGGGCACCGGTAACTCGGAGATCGTGCTCGACCGCAAGGTGGCCGACAAGCGCGTGTTCCCGGCCATCGACATCGCGCGGTCCGGCACCCGCAAGGAGGAACTCCTGGTTGCCGGCGATCAGCTCAAGAAGATGTACGTGCTCCGCCGCATCCTGAACCCCATGGGCACCATGGACGCCATCGAGTTCCTGATCGACAAGCTGAAGCAGACCAAGACCAATTCCGACTTCTTCGACTCGATGAACACGTAAACATTCATCATTTTCGAAGCAAGCCGGAGTCCGGACATTCCTCAATTCACTCCGTCATGGCCGGGCTTGTCCCGCCTGCGCGGGCCGAAGCTCAATGGCCGGACCTAGACCAATCGCTTCGGCGGGCGAAGGCCCGGCCATCAACGATTTGACGGGCGCATGGAGACCGCGGCCGCCTCATCGGCCGTCGCCCCTGTGCAAGGCCCGTTGGGGTCGAACGGCGCCATGAGCTGCTTCGCGTAGACTTGCGGGTAGTGCGGGCAGTCTTGAATGCCGACGTCTCCGCTGCGGGGCCTTCGCTCGCCCGGCAGCTTGAAGGTGCCGAGCAGCCGGTCCCACACAGTGAAGAACAGGCCGAAATTCACGTCGCCGTCGCCCGCCCAATTCACGTGGTGCAGCCGGTGCACCGGGCCGATGGCAAGCAGCTTCTGGAACGGCCCGAGCGTGTAGTCGACGTTGGAGTGCTGCACCATGAGCTGCACGGCGATGGCGAAGCCGAGTAGCACGGCGACGTCGACGGGCAAACCGATCAACACGAGCGGCAAAGTGCCGACGACGATGTCGAGCGCCTGGTGCAGAGGGTGGCGAACGAAACCGTTGAAGCCGTAAAGCCGCTGCATCCCGTGATGGATGGCGTGTAGGCGCCACAGCCAGTCCACCCGGTGGCTGAAATAATGCACAATCGTCATCGCGCAATCGACGACGACCACGGCAAGCAGGAACTGCAAGACGATCGGCAGCGATTGTGGCCAGAGCTTCCATTCGGGCAGGAGCAGTGCGCTGATGACGATGAAGACGAACAACGCGACGAGATTGGCGATCTCGTAGACGATGCCGTGGGCGAGATCCTTGGCCCCGTCGTCATGTGTCTGGTTCCAGTCATATTCGTACGGCAACACCCGCTCCATGACGAAGGAAAGGCCGATCGCGAGGCCCAGCAGGAGGCCGAGCCAAGCGTAGTAGTAGCCGGACGCGACGAGTAGGACGGCGAGCGCGTTGAGCCCAAGCAACATGGCCGGGACATAGAAGACGCGGGCGAAGACACGTAAGCCCCACATTGCCCTCTCCTGCGGGATGCTGGCACAGGCAGCTTGTGGCTTTGCAACGCAGACGGCCCACGCAGGGTTGCGCCGCGCGCTCGTTCTTCGACAGAGCCCCTGTTCCCTCAAGGGGTTGCATTTCAGGCGCAGACTTTCGGGGAGCCAGCGGCCCCAACCGGCGCTCGTAAACCCGCGATTTCAAGGGACAACTCCCTCACCTCAACATCGTCATTTCGGCGAAAGCCGGAATCCAGACAACAAGCTCGGAGCAAGTGACTCTGGATACCGGCTTCCGCCGGTATGACGAGTCCTAAGCCACCGTCACCTCCCTTGCCCCCCTCACCGTCTCGGCCAGTGCTGCGGCCTCCGTCACCGGCGGCGCGCATTGCGGCCCGAGGCACACATAGGCCGTCGGCTTCCCCGCGACTGCCGTCTTGCCGTAGACGATCGACGAGGCGGGCAGCGCCTCGCCTTGCGTGATCTCCACCACCACGGCGTTCGGCAAGGACACGTCGCGCAAGCCGGCGCGCAAAGCGCCCGCGTCGCTCCCGCGCGGCACGATCAGCACGATGAGAGACGGCGCGAGGCCGTCGAGCGCCGCGGCGAGCAGGCCCGCGTGCCCCACCGGATTTGTCGCGATGGCCGGCGCGAACGCGCGCAAGATTTCCTCGGCCCGCCGCGCATAGCGCTCCTCGCCGGTCCACAGCGATAGCTGCACCAGGTTCGACACCATGATCGCGTTCGCATTCGGCGTCGCGTCGTCGAGACCGCTGAACGGACGCACGATGAGATCACTCGTGTCGTCCGCGGCGAGGAGATAGCCGCCGAGCTCGCGCGACAGGTAATGCTTATCGAGCACGTCGGTCCACGCCAGCGCCTGCTCGATATAGTCGCGCCTGCCCGCGGCATTGGCGAGCGCGAGCGCGGCGCGGATCATGTCGGCGTAGTCGTTCGCGGTCGCCGGCGCCTTGGCCTCGCCGCCGCGATAGGCGTGGAACAGGCGCCCGTTCGACATCATCCTGGTACGGATGAAATTGAAGGCGCCTTGCGCCGCCTCGAGCCAGTCGGGCCGGTCGAAGGCTTGGCTCGCATTGGCGAGCGCGGCGATCATCAGCCCGTTCCAGTCGGCGAGGATCTTGTCGTCGAACCCTGGTCGCACGCGGCTGCCGCGCCGCGCCAGCAGTGTGGCACGCATCTCGCCGAGCGGCATTTCCGTCTCGGCATCGCGCAGGTCGATCGCGTCGAGCCGGTTGAGAATGTTGTGGCCTTCGAAATTGCCGGCCGCGGTCACGCCATAGACTTCGGCGAACAGCTTGGCCTCGTCAGTGCCGAGCGCGTCTTCGATCTCGGCAAGCGACCACACATAGAACTTGCCCTCCTCGCCTTCGCTGTCGGCGTCGAGCGAGGCGGCGAACGCGCCTTCGCTGCGCATCTCGCGCAACACCCAGTCGATGGTCTCGGCGATGCGTTGCGCGTAGAGCGGCGATTTCGTCTCGCGCCACGCCTCGGTCATCAGCTCGATGAGCAGCGCGTTGTCGTAGAGCATCTTCTCGAAATGCGGCACGAGCCAGCGCTCGTCGACGCTGTAGCGCGCGAAGCCGCCCCCGAGATGATCGTAGATGCCGCCTTGCGCGATCTGCGTGAGCGTAAGGGCGACCGCCTCGCGCGGATTGGCGAGGCCGTAGCGCAGTCCTGCGCGCCACAAAAATCCAAAGAACTGCGTTTGCGGAAATTTCGGTGCGCCGCGAATCCCGCCCTGCACGGGATCGACGGCGGCCAGAAAGCGCCGCGCGAGATTGGACAGGGTGGCATCGTTGAGCTGCGCGGCGGCGCCTTCGTGCCGCGCCGGCGTGAGCCGCTCTTTCAACGCGTTGGCGTTCTGCCGCACCTTGGCGGGCTCGTCGCGGTAGATGCGGGCGATTTCATTCAGCACACGGACGAAGGACGGCCGGCCGTAGCGCTCCTCGCGTGGGAAGTAGGTGCCGCCCCAGAACGGCTCGGCGTCGGGGGTAAGGAACATGGTAAGCGGCCAGCCGCCCTGCTCGCCGATCTGGTGCAGCGCGTTCATGTAGATCGCGTCGACGTCCGGGCGCTCCTCGCGGTCGACCTTGATGTTGACGAAGAGGTCGTTCATCACCGCTGCCGTCGCTTCGTCCTCGAAGCTCTCGTGCGCCATGACGTGGCACCAATGACAGGCGGCATAGCCGACCGAGAGCAGGATCGGCTTGCCCGTTGCCTTGGCCTCTGCCAGCGCCTCGGCCCCCCAGGGACGCCAATGGACCGGGTTGTCCTTGTGCTGGAGGAGGTAGGGGCTGGTCTCGCCCCCGAGCTGGTTTCCCGGCCTGTCCTGCATGTCCCTTCCGATCCTGCTGCGCTCCCGCCTAGGATAACGCATGAGCCCCAACTTCGCCGCAAACTCCATCCCTCCCCCAATGTGGGGAGGGCGGCGCGCCCGGCCCAGCGAAGCTGGGACGGTTTGGCGCGCCGGGTGGGGGGATCGTGACCTAGGGGTTATCACCCCACCCGGCTCATCCGGCCGCGGGCCGGCCGAGCCACCCTCCCCATCAAGGGGAGGGATGGGAACCCGCGGCACATCTCTGCGCCAACTAGGCGGAGTGTCATTGGGGTGATCCAGCCAGACACCATCGTCGCGCCGGCGTCAGGCGCTGGCCCCTCGGCCATCGCCGTGGTCCGCATCTCCGGCCCGCGCACCCTCGCCGTGCTCGAGGCGCTTGCCGGCGGCGTGCCCCCTCCCCGGCGCGCGTCCTTGCGCGACTTGGGCGATCCCATGATCGACCGCGGTCTCGTGCTGTGGTTCCCGGCGCCGCAGAGCTTCACCGGCGAGGACATGGCCGAGCTTCAGGTGCATGGCAGCCGCGCCGTGATTCAGGCGCTCGTCGATGCGGTGCTTGCAATCGAAGGCACGCGTCTCGCCGAGCCAGGCGAGTTCGCGCGCCGCGCCTTCGAGAACGGCAGACTCGATCTCACCGAGGTCGAAGGCCTGGCCGATCTCATCGCCGCCGAGACCGAGGCGCAGCGCCGCCAGGCGCTGGCGCAAGCCGAAGGCTCGCTCCGCCGTCTCTACGAAGGCTGGCGCGCCGAGCTTGTGAAGGCGCTCGGCTTGATGGAGGCGGGACTCGACTTCGCCGACGAGGCCGACGTCACTGCCGACGTGAGCGCCAAGGCCGAGGCGATCGTCGTGAAGCTGCTTCAGTCCATCGACCGGCACCTCGCCGACCGCAGCGGCGAGCGACTGCGCGATGGGCTGCGCATCGTCATCGCCGGACCGCCCAATGTCGGCAAGTCATCCCTGATGAATGCGCTCGCCAAGCGCGACGTCGCCATCGTGTCGGAGGAGGCCGGCACCACGCGCGACGTGATCGAGGTCCATCTCGATCTCGGCGGCCTGCCGGTGATCCTGTCCGACACTGCCGGCATCAGGGAGGGCACCGGCAAGGTCGAGGCGGAAGGGGTGCGGCGCGCGCTGACCAGAGCCGAGGATGCCGACGTGATTCTGTGGGTGGTCGACGCCACGAGTCCGGTCTGGGACCCGCCAGCGCGGCTCGCAGAGCGGCAGGTCGTTCGTGCGCTCAATAAGGCCGATATCAGCCCGCAATCCGCCCATAATAAACCCATCGCGATCGATGCAGTCGTGTCGGCTAAATCGGGTGAGGGGCTCGATACCCTCATTGCCCGCCTGGCGGCGGTCGCCGCCAAGCACGCCACGCCTGCCGCCGGCACCGCCGCCCTCACCAGAACCCGCCACAGGATCGAGCTCGTCTCAGCCCGGGACGCTTTGCAACGCTTTGTTAACCATGATCTTTCGGCCGAGCTGAAGGCCGAGGAATTGCGCATCGCCGCCCGCCATCTCGGCCGCCTCACCGGCGCCATCGACGTGGAAGAGGTTCTAGCCGCGATTTTCGCCGAGTTCTGCATCGGCAAATGAGCGCTCCGCCAAAATGATTCACGTGAAACACTGGTCCGCCAACGCTTTGACGGGGGCCGGGAAACTGACTACTTACCGGCCATGACCAAGGATTTCAGCGGACGATTCGACGTCATCGTCATCGGCGGCGGCCATGCGGGCTGTGAGGCCGCTTCGGCCTCCGCGCGCATGGGCGCCCGCACCGCCTTGATCACCCATAGCTTTTCCACCATCGGCGAGATGTCCTGCAATCCGGCCATCGGCGGCCTCGGCAAGGGCCATCTCGTCCGCGAGATCGACGCCCTCGATGGTCTCATGGGCCGAATCGCCGATGAAGCCGGCATCCAGTTCCGCGTCCTCAACAAGAGCAAAGGGCCAGCCGTGCAGGGCCCCCGCGCCCAGGCCGACCGCAAGCTCTATCGGCAAGCTATGCAGGCGGCGATCCGCGTGACCCCAGACCTCGACGTCGTCGAGGCGGCTGTAGAGGACCTTACCGTCGACGGCGACTGCGCGATGGGCGTCCTCACCGTCGACGGCCGGCGCTTCTCGGCTGGTGCCGTCGTCCTCACCACCGGCACGTTTCTGCGCGGCCTCATCCATATCGGCGAGCGCAAGATTCCGGCCGGCCGCATGGGCGAGGCCCCTGCCCTCGGCCTCTCCGACCGGCTCTATGGGCTCGGGCTCCGCATGGGGCGCCTCAAGACCGGCACGCCACCCCGGCTTGACGGCCGTACCATCCAATGGGACCGCCTTCAGGTTCAGCCTGGTGACCACCCGCCCGTCCCCTTCTCATTCCTCACCGAAAAGATCACGACGCCGCAGGTTCCCTGCCACATCACCCACTCGACGCAAGCGACCCACGCCATCATCGCGGCGAACCTCGCCCGCGCGCCCATGTATTCGGGCGCCATCGAGAGCGTCGGCCCGCGCTATTGCCCGTCCATCGAGGACAAGGTCGTCCGCTTCAAGGAGCGCGGCAGCCATCAGATCTTCCTCGAGCCGGAAGGCCTCGACGACGACACGGTCTACCCCAATGGCATCTCGACGTCGTTGCCCGAGGACGTGCAGCACGCCTTCCTCAAGACAATCCCAGGGCTTGGGGCGGCGCATGTGAAGCGCCCGGGCTACGCCATCGAGTACGACTACGTGGACCCGCGGGAGCTTCATCAGAGCCTTGAGACGAAGGCGGTCCAGGGCTTGTTCCTGGCGGGCCAGATCAACGGCACCACTGGCTACGAGGAAGCAGCCGGGCAGGGCGTGATTGCCGGCATCAATGCTGTCCTTGCCGCGTCGGGCGCGCACGAGCGCTTCGCCGTCACGCGCGCCGACGGCTATCTCGGCGTGATGATCGACGATCTCGTCACCCGCGGGGTGACCGAGCCTTACCGCATGTTCACCTCGCGCGCCGAGTATCGCCTCACACTTCGCGCTGACAATGCCGACCAGCGGCTCACGCCGCTTGGGCTCGCGATCGGCTGCGTTAGCGAAGGGCGCCGCGCCGCGTTCGCAGCGAAGGCGAAGCAGCTCGAAGACGGCGCGGCGCTGTTGCGGAACCTGACCTTGACGCCGGACCAGGCGGCAAAGTTCGGCCTTGCCATCAATCGCGACGGGCGCAAGCGAACTGCCTTCGAGCTTTTGAGCTATCCCGAAATCGACTACGCCCGGCTCGCGAGCATCTGGCCTGAGATTGCGGGCCTCGACTCGAAGATTGCGAACCAGCTCGCCGTCGATGCGCGCTACGCCGTCTACATCGCGCGCCAGGAAATGGACATCGCCACTTTCCGCAAGGACGAGGGCATCACCATTCCGGACGGGTTCGCCTTCGCGGCGCTTCCCGGGCTCTCCACCGAGATTCGACAGAAACTCGAGCGCCATCGCCCGGCGAGTCTTGGGCAGGCCGCGCGCCTCGACGGCATGACGCCGGCCGCGTTGATGCTCCTGATGGCGCACCTCAAGAAGGGCGTGGCGGCGAAGAGCGCCTAGATATGGCGAGCGCCCGTGGGCTCCCCACAATAGATGGTCCGAAGACGTTCGCCGAAGTCTTTAGAGTTCCACGTGAAACAATTCTCAAGCTGGTCCGGTACGCGGACCTCCTCGGCCATTGGCAAAAATCGACCAACCTCGTCGCCCCCTCCACTTTGCCTAAGCTCTGGTCGCGCCACTTTGCCGACTCGGCACAACTGCGTACTCTTGCTCCCGATTCGCGACTCTGGCTGGATCTCGGGTCGGGGGCGGGCTTTCCCGGGCTCGTCGTCGCCATTCTGCAAACCGGCAAGGCGGAATTCCGCATGCACCTCGTGGAGTCGAACCGCAAGAAGTGCGCGTTTCTCGCCGAGGTGGCCCGCATCGTCGAGGCCCCTGTGGACATCCACGCCATGCGTATTGAAGAGCTTGCCGAAAGGGATCAAAGCCTAAATCCGGACGTGGTGAGCGCCCGCGCTCTAGCGCCGCTCCCGCGTCTCTTCGAACTCGCTAGCCCGTTCTTCGGAGAAGGAACCAGGGGGCTTTTCCTGAAAGGTCGCGAGGCAGAGGCGGAGATCGATGCCGCAAGGGAGCGGTGGCAGTTCGTGTGCCGCCTGCATCCAAGCCTGACTGCCAAGGACGCAAGCATTGTCGAAGTTGCAGGCTTGCGGGAGCGAACGCCATGAGCCGCCACCGCACCCGTGTTCTTGCCCTTGCCAATCAGAAGGGTGGCGTCGGCAAGACCACGACGGCCATCAATCTCGGCACGGCGCTCGCGGCGGTCGGCGAGCGCGTGCTGATTATCGACCTCGATCCGCAGGGCAACGCCTCGACCGGCCTCGGCATCGACAACCGGGAGCGCTCGACCTTCGACGTGCTTGCGGGACAGATCTCTCTATCCGAGGCAAAGGTTGCCACCCACGTGCCGCGGCTTTTCATCGTGCCCGCCACCATCGACCTCATGGCCTTCGAGCGCGAGGCGGCAGCGGCGAACGGCAAGCATTATCGCTTGCGCGATTGCCTGGCGGCGATGATGGCGGCGGAGGAGCACGAGGCGGGAACCACCTATGTCCTTATCGATTGTCCGCCGTCACTCAATCTTTTGACTCTCAACGCGCTTGCCGCCGCGGACGCCGTGCTTGTGCCCCTTCAATGCGAATTCTTCGCGCTCGAAGGCCTCGCCCAGCTGCTCAGCACCGTGGAGGAAATCAGGGTGCGGCTCAATCCGAAGCTCCAGATCCACGGTGTCGTGCTCACCATGTACGACCAGCGCACCAGCCTTTCGGATCAGGTGGTGGAGGACGTGCGCGCGGTGCTCGGCGAGAAGGTCTACACCACGGTGATCCCGCGCAATGTACGCGTTGCGGAATCGCCCTCTCACGGCAAGCCGGTGCTGCTTTACGATTACCGGTGCTCAGGGAGCCAAGCCTATATCCAGCTCGCATCGGAAGTGATCGAGCGGGAGCGGCGGATGCGGGCGGCGTGATGCGGAAGTTCGGCCCGGAAGGGCCCAAGCTTGGAGATAAGCGATGGCGGTAAGCGCGCAGAAGAAGCGGTTGGGGCGAAGCTTGGCCTCGCTCATCGGCGAAGGCTTCGATGAGGCGGCTGGCGCCGCCGAGGACCAGCGCAGCGTTCCCTTGTCGTCGCTCAAGGCGGGCCGCTTCAATCCGCGGCGGAACTTCTCGGAGGCGCAGCTCGAGGAGCTCGCCGCGTCGATCCGCGAGCGCGGTCTCGTGCAGCCGCTCGTGGTGCGGCCGCTCGGAGGCGGCGACCGCTACGAGATCGTCGCCGGCGAGCGCCGCTGGCGTGCGGCGCAGCGCGCCAACTTGCATGAAGTCCCTGTCGTCATCCGCGCGCTCTCGGACCAGGAGGCGATCGAGATCGCCATCATCGAGAACGTCCAGCGCGAGGACCTGAACGCGATCGAGGAGGGGGAGGGTTATCACGCGCTGATGCAGGGCCACGGCTACACGCAAGAAGATCTGGCGAAGGTCATCGGCAAGAGCCGCAGCCACCTCGCCAACACGCTCCGCCTCTTGAAGCTGCCGAAGTCGGTGCAGGATCTGGTGCGCGCCGGCGATGTCAGTGCCGGTCATGCGCGCGCGCTCGTCGGCCGCCCTGACGCCGCGGCCCTTGCAGCCCGTATCGTTAAGGAAGGGTTAACGGTGCGCCAAGTCGAGGCGCTCGCGCAAGAAGAGAGCGACAAGCCGAAGAAGCGGAAGGGCCGCAGCAAGGATGCCAACACGAGGGCGGTGGAGTCCGAGCTTCACGAAGCCCTCGGTCTCAACGTGGAGATCAGGCCCGGCCGCGGCGAGAAGGGCGAGCTGAGGATTCGCTATACGAGCCTCGATCAGTTCGAGGACGTCCGCCACCGCCTCATGCGCCGCCCCGGCAGGTCCTAGCCGCCGGCGAGAAACTCTTCTGCTTTGAACAGCGATTTGAACGGCACGCCGTTTTGCGCGTAAAGCTCGGCTGCACCCTCGCCCCGGTCGAGGATCGAGATGACCAGCGCGACCTTGGCGCCTGCCTCTTCGACCGCCTTGACCGCCTCCATGGCCGAGCCGCCAGTCGTCGTCACGTCCTCCAGGATCACCACTGTCTTCCCCGCAATGTCGACGCCGTCGATACGCTTCTTCGTGCCGTGGTCCTTCACTGCTTTGCGCACGAAAAAACCCGGGAGGTAGCGCCCAAAGGAAGTGCTTCGCATGGCGACCGGTGCGATGAGCGGCACAGCGCCCATCTCGATGCCGCCCACGGCGTCAGCGCTAATACCTTGAATTTCATGAAGAAATAGGTCTGCCATGAGCCCGGCCCCGTCGGGATCGAGCATGGCCGGCTTCATATCGAAGTAGTAGTCGCTCTCACGCCCCGAGGCGAGCACGACCTTGCCGCGGCGGAACGCGCGCTCGCGGAGCAACATGAAGAGCTTGTTGCGGAGTTCGGCGGTTCCGTCGGTCTGATGCATCTGGCACCTGCGGCTAGGCCGGACATGCATAGGAACGCGGATGGCCCGCGTCAAATCTTCGACGTGAGTGCGAGCAGTAGGCGTTCGGCGAACGCGCTTTCGAGATCGGGCGCGCGGCGGGACCGCGAGACGGCATCCTGAATGAGGGGGAGTGCATGGGCGAGTCGTGTTGCGCCCCAGCGCCGGCAATGGGCAAGAAACATCGGCTCGCGCTTGAAGTGCGGCCGCGGCTTCAGCGCCCTCACCGCCTCATCGAGGCTGCCGCCGGCGGCCTGCGCCGCAACGCGGTGCATCTGAGCGAAGTGACGCGCCAGTGCCGAGAGCGCCGAAGCCCGGTCCGTGCCTGCGGCGGCGAGGCGCTGCAGTTCACGGAGTGCCTGGTGCGGATCGCCGCTGCTCGCGGCATAGACGAAGTTCTCAAGTGCGATCTCCGCAGCGTCGCCGACGATCGCCTCGATGTCTTCGTGGCTGATGCTCCCGCCGCCTTGTGCATAGAGCGCGAGCTTGACGATCTCGGCGCGCGAGAGCGCTTGGTCCGCGCCGAGCCGGGCCATGAGATCGGACCTGGTCTCAGGATCGATGCGCAAACCCATCTCGGCGAGCTCGGCGTCGATGATGCCGGCAAGGTCGCGTTCGTCGCTGTAGCAAGGCAGCGCCGCGGCGTCGGCGAGCTTTTCGAACAATTTGCGCAAGCCGGAGTCCGGCCTGAGATTGCCGGCCTCGACGATGAGCGCGTTGTCCGAGGGTTCAGTCAAAAGCGCCTTTAGCGCCGGCACATCGAGCCGGCTGCCGGCCGAGACCCGCACGACCTTGTTCGCCGCGAACATCGGCCGGGTGCGAAGTTCGATCTCGAGCCGCCCCGGTTCCTCGGCAAGGTCGCGATCATCGAGACGAATGACTTCTGTCTCGCCCCTCTGTCGGCGCGCGAAGGTCTCGGCGAGCGCTGCGGCCCGTTCCGTAACGAGACCTGCGTCGGGTCCATAGGCGAGCGCCGCGCGACAGCTTGAATCGGGCGACTTCAAGAAGCGCGCAACGGCCGAGGCTTTGTAGGCGACCATGGCGGCGTGAGACTTACGAGGTTTCGAATTGCTTGCCTAGGCGGGGCGAGCGGCTAGGCCGACGTTGCGAGAAACGCCGCCAATTGCGTCCTGATGCTCTCCGCAATCGTGCGCGCCGCGCGATTCTCCGCGTCGTAGCGCGCCCGCACGTTGGCGAAGATCTCCTGGAAGCGATTGTAGGGGGCCCGCGAGATCGCCGAGCCATGATAGATCACCTTGCCATCCGCGCCGACGAGCTTGTAGCTCGCCTCGAGCTGATAGACCTGCCCTCGCGCATCGCCCGTGATCCGCACGAGCTGGTCGATGACCCGCTCCCTGATCGCGATCTTGAGTGTGTAGCGGGGCTCGGGCGCATAGCCGCCGCCGGTGTTGGCGAAGATCAGCTCGTTGCGAAGCTTTTGGCCGACGCGTCCGGGAATCGGCGTGACGTCGACTGAGGCCATGGCCTCGGACAACCTGGCGCCGCTCGCCGTGGTGGTGTTGGACCCGTATAGCGGCTGGAATCCGCACCCTGCGAGGCCGAGGGCGGCCACGGCCACGAGCGCCGCCGCGGACAGGGCAGGGCTACGCCACCACATTGACGATCCTCCGCGGCACGACCACCACCTTCTTGATTTTGCGTCCCCCTATGGCGCGCACGACATTGTCGAGCTTTAGCGCCGCTGCTTCAATATCTTCCCTCGCGGCGTCCCGCGCAATCGTCAATTCGTCCCGCCTTTTGCCGTTTACCTGTACCGCAATTGTCACAGTCTCCTCGGCCAAAAGGGCCGGATCGGCTTGTGGCCAGGGCTCTTCGGCCACCAAGGTCTTGTGGCCGAGGATTGCCCAGCCCTCCTCGGCGAGGTGCGGCATCATGGGAGCGGAGACCCTCACCAGCGCCTCGGCCGCCTCCCTCAAGGCGAATCGCAGATCGCCCTCAGGTTGTGCTCCAGCCCCCTGCAAGCTGGCCGAGAGCACGTTAGCGAGCTCGTAGATCTGCGCCACCGCGGCGTTGAAACGGAGCCTTTCGATGGCCGTGGTGACGGCCGCAACGGTCTTGTGTGCTGCGCGGCGAAGCGATTCGGCTTCGGGGCCGATCTGGGAGGGCGGCGCTGCAGCGAGCGGCGCGCCTTTCGCCGCGATTTCGCGGACCAGCCGCCAGACCCGCTGCAAGAAGCGGTACGCACCCTCCACCCCAGCGGCCGTCCACTCGATGTCGCGCTCGGGCGGCGTGTCCGACAGCATGAACCAGCGCGCCGTGTCGGCCCCGTAGGCGCCGATGATACTGTCGGGATCGACCACGTTCTTCTTCGACTTCGACATCGACTCGACCGCGCCGACGATGACCGGCTCGCCAGTCCTCGCAAGCACAGCCTTGCCGTCGCGTGTCGTTACCTCATCGGGCTGCACCCACTTGCCGTGCGCGTCCTTGTAGGTTTCGTGCGTGACCATGCCTTGGGTGAAGAGACCCCGGAACGGCTCGTCCACCGCAAGGTGCCCGGTCTTGTGCATCGCGCGCGCAAAGAAGCGCGAGTAGAGCAGATGCAGGATAGCGTGCTCGACGCCGCCGATATACTGATCGACTGGAAGCCAATAGCCGACCGCGTTGGTGTCGGTCGGCGACGGGGCGCGTGGTGCGCAAAAGCGCGCGTAGTACCAGGACGAATCGACGAACGTGTCCATGGTGTCGGTTTCGCGCGTCGCCGGCGCCCCGCATTTGGGACACGCGACGTGTTTCCATGTCGGATGGCGGTCGAGTGGGTTGCCCGGCACGTCGAAGCTCACGTCGTCGGGCAGCTTCACCGGCAAGTCCTCGGCCGGCACCGGTACGATGCCGCAACGCTCGCAGTGGATCATGGGGATCGGACACCCCCAATAGCGCTGCCGCGAGATGCCCCAGTCTCGCAAACGAAACTCGGTCTTGCGCACGCCTTGCGGTCTGCCGGCGACAGTCCGTGCCGCGAGCCGGTCGGCCATTGCGTTCTTGGCATCGGCCACTGCGAGGCCGTCGAGAAAGCCGGAATTGATCAGCACGCCGTCGCCCGTATAGGCCTCCTCTCCGATCGCAAAAGTCTTGGCATCCTCGCCAGGCGGCAGCACGACGGGCACGACAGGGAGTCCATAGGCGCGTGCAAATTCGAGGTCGCGCTGATCGTGCGCGGGGCAACCGAAGATCGCCCCGGTGCCATACTCCATCAGAATGAAGTTGGCGATGTAGACGGGAAGCGTGGCGCCCTCGATGACGGGATGGGCGACGCGCACGCCGGTGTCGAAACCCTTCTTCTCTTGCGTCTCGAGCTCCGCCGCGCTCGTGCCGTGGTGTTGGCACGCCTCGATGAAGGCCCTCGCCTCGGCGTTCCCCTCCGCCACGGCCTTGGCAAGCGCGTGATCCGGCGCGATCGCCATGAACGCCGCGCCGAACAGCGTGTCGGGCCGCGTGCTGAACACCTCGATGACGTCGTGACCCTGCGGCGCGGTCCCGTGCACCATCTCGAAGCGGACCAGGAGACCGTCTGATCGGCCGATCCAGTTCGCCTGCATCAGGCGCACCTTCTCCGGCCAGCGGTCGAGGCTATCGAGCGCCTGCAACAGATCGTCGGCGCAGGCCGTGATCTTGAACACCCACTCCGGCTGCTCGCGTTGCTCCACCAGCGCGCCGGATCGCCAGCCGCGGCCGTCGATCACCTGCTCGTTGGCAAGCACGGTGCGATCGACCGGGTCCCAGTTCACCTTGCGCGTCTTACGGTCAACGAGGCCGGCCTCCAGCATGTCGAGAAACAGCTTCTGCTGCTGGTGGTAGTAGTCGAGGTCGCAGGTGGCGAGCTCGCGGCTCCAATCGAGGGAAAGCCCCATGCTCTTGAGTTGGCCGCGCATGGTGGCGATGTTGTCGTAGGTCCACTTGGCCGGGTGGATGCCGCGCTCGATGGCGGCATTCTCGGCCGGCAGCCCGAAGGCGTCCCAGCCCATGGGATGGAGCACGTTGTGGCCGCGCGCCCGCATGTAGCGGGCGACGACATCGCCCATGGTGTAGTTCCGCACGTGGCCCATATGGATGCGGCCGGACGGGTATGGGAACATTTCTAGAACATAATATTTCGGCCGCGCATCATCCTCGCGGGCCTGGAAAATGCCCCTTTCCTCCCAGGCCTGCTGCCAATGCTTCTCGCGTTTCGGCGCGTCGTAGCGGTCCGCGTCCATCGGCCCCTTTCCATCCGCTCACATCGATTCGGCGCGGCAATCGAACCTAAATGCCGGAAGCGGTCAAGTTGCACACCCGAAATCGCACATTGCGAAAGACGAGCCGCTGGCACGAAGATGCCGGCCAGGGGGAGGCCCCATGAGTCCTGAGCATCATGCTGCCGCGGAGATCCCGGCGCGGCTCCGGCTGATCAAGGAGGAGATCGCACTCGCTGCGGAGGCGGCCGGACGCGATCCGGCCGCGGTCAAGCTCATCGCCGTGACCAAGACGGTACCGGCAGCGGTGATCGAGGAGGCCATTGAAGCGGGCCAAGATCGCTTCGGCGAGAACCGGGTTCAGGAAGCACATGGCAAATGGCCCAGGCTGAAAGAGCTGCATCCCGACGTCGAGCTTCACCTTATCGGCCCACTCCAGACGAACAAAGTGCGCGACGCCGTCGCTCTGTTCGATGTCATCGAGACCGTCGACCGGCCGAAGCTCGCGCGCGCGCTCGCCGAGGAGATGGAGCGGCAAAGCGTCCGCCCCCGCCTGTTCGTGCAGGTCAACACCGGCGAGGAGCCGCAGAAGGCAGGTGTCGCACCCGACGAGGTCGCGAACTTCGTCGCGCTCTGCCGGGACACCTTCAACCTCAAGATCGATGGGCTCATGTGCATTCCGCCGCTCGACGAGGAGCCGTCGATGCACTTCGCGCTGCTCGCCAACCTTGCCGGCGAGCTTGGCATTGATGACCTCAGCATGGGCATGAGCGCCGACTTCGCCAAGGCGATCGGTTTCGGTGCGACCTATGTGCGCATCGGCACCGCCATCTTCGGCGAGCGGGTGCTGCTCGATTAGCGCGTAACAAGGATTGACGTTCTCGGGCGCAGCTGCGCAATCAGCGCCAAGAGGTCGCGTCGGTTGAGCGCGATGCAGCCCGCGGTCGGCAGGTAGTCCAGACGCGCGAGATGCACGAAGATGGCGCTGCCTTTGCCTCTCACCCGAGGCCGGTCGTTATAGCCGAGCACGAGCACGAGATCGTAGAGATGGTCCTCGCGCATGAGGCGATCGCCATCCAGCGAGTGTCTCACCAGCCGATTGTAGTTCCGGTCGGTGGGATCTTCGCACCAGCCATCATAGGCACGAATCGCACGGGCATGCAGCGCGGTGCGAGGCCGGCCAACCCGGTCGGCGCGGTAGAGGACGAGGCGCACCGCAAAGCGCCCTAGGGGCGTTCCGCCATCGCCCTCCCGCTTTAGCGCGCGAAGGCCCGAGCGGCCGATGGCGGCTCGGCACCCGCCATGGGCAAGCTGGACCCGCGCCTGTTGCGGCCGTCCGGGCGCGCGACGGACGACGATCGGCCTTGGCCGCTTAACCCTCATGCTTGGCAAGCCTTTTTTGGCCGTTTGTGACCCTCTCGTCATGCTTGTCGCCGGGCCGCGCCCCCCTTACAACCCTGGACAGGGAGTAGACCAGGGACCCGCCCATGAGCAACGCGCGCAAGATCCTCATCATCGACGATGACGACGAGCTTCGCGAGTCGCTGAGCGACCAGCTGTCGCTGCACGAGGAATTCGACACGGCCCTTGCCGCGACTGCGCAAGACGGGCTGAAGCAGGCCCGCAACGGCCACATCGATCTCGTGCTGCTCGACGTCGGCCTGCCCGATCTCGACGGCCGAGAGGCGTGCAAGCTGCTTCGTCGTGGCGGCTTCAAGGGTCCCGTCATCATGCTCACGGCGCAGACCTCCGATGCCGATACCATTCTCGGTCTCGAGTCGGGCGCAAACGACTATGTGACCAAGCCCTTCCGCCTCGGCGTGTTGCTCGCCCGCATTCGCGCCCAACTCCGGCAGCACGAGCAAAGCGAGGATGCTGTGTTCGCCATCGGGCCGTACACCTTCCGGCCGGCGTCGAAGCTGCTGGTGGACGGCGCCGGCAGCAAGATTAGGCTCACCGAGAAGGAGACCTCGATCCTGAAATACCTCTACCGCGCCGGCGAACGGGTCGTAACCCGGGATGTGCTGTTGCATGAAGTGTGGGGCTACAACGCCGGCGTCACCACCCACACACTCGAGACCCACATCTATCGCCTGCGCCAAAAGATCGAAAAAGATCCCTCGCAGGCTGAGCTGTTGATCACCGAGACCGGGGGCTACAAGCTGGTACCCTAACAGCAATCCGTCATACCGGCGAAGCCGGTATTCAGGGCCATATGCCGCGGAATTTGCTTGGCTGGACCCCGGCTCTCGCCGGGGTGACGAGGGCAGTCACTCCACGAAAAAATCCGCAATCACCGGCACATGGTCGGAGGTGCGCGGCCAGTCGCGCGCCTCATCGACGACGGTCATGGAAACGGCCGCGCCGTCTAGCGCGGGCGTGGTCCAAATATGGTCGAGACGCCGCCCCCGGTTGGAGGCTCGCCAGTCCCGGTTCCGGTAGCTCCACCAGGTGAAGAGTTTCTGCTCGGCTGGGACATGACGCCGCATCACGTCGATCCAGTCGTGGGAGGCCTGCACACGATCGAGCCGCTCCGTTTCGGCCGGTGTATGGCTCACCACCTTGAGGAGCTGCTTATGGGACCAGACATCGGTCGGCAGCGGCGCCACGTTGAGATCGCCGACCATGATCATGCGGTTCTTGGGCTTGGTCCGGAGACCGCCGAACCACGCGCTCATGGCCTCCAGGAAATCGAGCTTGTGGCGAAACTTCTGGTTGGTCTCGGGATCCGGCACGTCTCCGCCGGCAGGCACATAGACGTTGTGCAGCACGACCGGCTTCCTGCCGGGCCCCGCCTCGTCGAAAGCGATCGCCAAATGGCGGGCGTGGCCGCGGCCGCAAATGTCGCGGCTCTCGCCGAGCTTGAAGGGAATGCGCGAGAGCGTCGCCACGCCGTGATAGCCCTTCTGGCCGCACACCGCCACGTGCGAGAAGCCGAGCGCGCGGAGCGGCAGTTCAGGAAACTGTCCATCCTCGCATTTTATCTCTTGCAGGCAGAGCACGTCCGGCCGGAAGGCGCGCACGAAGCGCTCGATCAGGTCGAGCCTGAGCCGGACCGAGTTGATGTTCCAGGTGGCGAGGCGAAAGCGCATCTCAACCTGGTATGGCGCGAAGCTGAGGCGCGCTCAACTGGTCAGCTGCCATTGCGGCAGACTTATGCCGCCATTCAACAGCGGATAAGAAAAAGGCGTCCAACCGCTGCGCGTGGTTGGACGCCAGAAGCGCGTTATTTTTCGCGCGCGTGCCGGGAGGGAAGCCGGCACGAGCAGACCACATCTTCGGCTAGACGGGGGGCACTACCGATGAAAAACGATGTGGTCCGCTTCTAGAACCAACAAATATGTAGATTGGCGGGCGATTTCAACGCCCGTCGGCCGAAAAATTTAACGAGACGTAAAGAACGTCCAGATCTGACCCTAGTACGCTGATTTATAACGGCTTCTCTGGCCAGCAATCCAGCCGGCACGTTAACTTTTGGCCTACCGGAAGGGCGAGAACGAGTCCTTGGACTGGAAAAAGTCCGCGGCCACCTTCCGGCCGGAGACCATGTTGTTGATCGTGACCCTGGTGGTCAGACCCTGGGCGTCGGTAATCAGCCACTCTTTGAGTTCGAGGTCCGAACTGGATTCGAAATAGAGCTTTATGCGGCCGGCGGCATCGCCGTCCTTGTCTTCCAGCGAAATGGCAAGGCCGCCCTGATCCCGCTCAACTCCAACGATGCGGGCGTCGCGGTCAAGATCGACCGACTCGGTAAGGAGCAGGCGGAAAGGCGTCGACTTGATCGGGTATTTCTCCACCGTCTTCAGGTCGGAATCTTCAATGGCCAGCGAATGCCCGTCGGCCACGATACGCAGCGCGCTCGGCGGCGCGTAGTCGAAGCGAATCTTGCCTGGGCGCTGCACGTAGAAGCGGCCGGTCGACCGCTTGTTGTTGGGATCGATCTGCTCGAAGCCGCCCTGCAAATTGGTGATGGAGTTGAAATAGGCGTTGATGCGCTTCACTGCCTCGGCCTGCTCCTCGCCAATTAGCGGCGTTGGCGCGTTGGCGGCCTCGACGGCTGCCTCCCAACTTGCCCCTTCGTCGATTGCGGTCGGCGTGATCTCGCCAACCGGGGCCGCGCTGCCGGCCGGGACGACGTCCTGACCTATCGAGGGCCGTAGAGCGTCCTCAGGAGTGCCCTCCTCGCCGACCGACCCCGTGGTGAGGGGCGTCTTGGACACGGTCGTCGAGCTGTCTCCGGCCAAAGCGAGGCCCACGCCTATGCCAAGGACGATGGGCAGGCCAAAGAGAAACCCGGCGGCTCTGCGGATTGTCATAAACCCCCCTCCGTGAGACCGGCTTGGGCAAGAATAATAGACATTCGATAGATGATTCCGCCAAATCTGGTCAACTTCTTGGCGGCGGCAAGTTTGGCACACTAATAGGGCGCTGCGGCTTCGTCGCCCCCCACGAGAATTTCTCGTTTCCCGGCATGATTGGCCGGACCGATCAGCCCCTCGTTCTCCATGCGCTCGACCAGGGTCGCGGCGCGATTGTAACCGATTCCAAGCCGGCGCTGCACGTAGCTCGTGGAGGCCTTGCGGTCGCGCAGCACGATGGCCACGGCCTGGTCGTAGAGGTCGTCCCCGCTCTCGCCGTACTCCGAGCCGCCGTCACCGTCCTCGTCGTTCTCCTCCTCGTCGGTCACCGCATCGAGATAGGACGGCACACCCTGCTTCTTGAGATGCCGCACCACCTTCTCGACCTCCTCGTCGGCGACAAAGGGTCCGTGGACGCGGATGATGCGGCCGCCGCCGGCCATATACAGCATGTCGCCCTGGCCCAGCAGCTGCTCCGCGCCCTGCTCCCCGAGAATAGTACGGCTGTCGATCTTCGAAGTGACTTGGAAGCTGACCCGGGTCGGGAAGTTCGCCTTGATCGTGCCGGTGATGACGTCAACGCTCGGCCGCTGGGTCGCGGTGATGAGATGGATGCCGGCGGCGCGCGCCATCTGCGCCAGGCGCTGTACGGCCGCCTCGATGTCCTTGCCGGCGACCATCATGAGGTCGGCCATTTCGTCGACGATCACGACGATGTAGGGCATCGGATCGTAGTCCATCTCCTCCTGCTCGTAGATGGCCCGGCCGGTCGCGCGGTCGAAGCCCGTCTGCACGGTGCGGGTCAGCATCTCGCCCTTGGCTTCGGCATGCAGGACGCGGGCGTTGTAGCCCTTGATGTCGCGCACGCCGAGTTTCGACATGCGCTTGTAACGCTCCTCCATCTCGCGCACGGTCCATTTCAGGGCGACGACCGCCTTTTTCGGGTCGGTCACGACCGGCGCGAGAAGATGCGGGATACCGTCGTAGACGCTCAGCTCGAGCATCTTGGGGTCGATCATGATGAATTTGCACTGTTCGGGTGAGAGCCGGTAGAGCAGCGATAGGATCATGGTGTTGATGCCGACCGACTTGCCCGAGCCAGTGGTGCCGGCGATCAGGAGATGCGGCATGCGCGAGAGGTCGGCGATGATGGGCTCGCCGCCGATGGTCTTACCGAGGGCGAGGGCCAGCCGTGCGTCGGTATCCTGAAAGTCCTCCGATTCGAACAGCTGGCGCAGCATGACGATCTCGCGCCGGTCGTTGGGCAATTCGATGCCGATGGCGTTGCGGCCGGGCACCACGGCGACACGGGCTGCGATGGCGCTCATGGAGCGAGCGATGTCGTCGGCGAGCCCGATCACCCGGGACGACTTGGTACCTGGCGCCGGCTCGAGCTCGTAGAGCGTGACCACGGGGCCTGGCCGGACATTGGTGATCTCGCCTTTGACGCCGAAATCCTGCAGCACGCCTTCGAGCTCGCGCGCGTTCTCCTGGAGCACCTCATCGCTTATGCCGCGGCCGCGGGCCGCCCGCGGCGGCTGCTGCAAGAGCTTGAGCGAGGGCGGATCGTAAGGCGTATCGGCATGCTGCGCGCGCAGGCTCGTATGCCTTTTTCTCCCCTGCTTCGGGTCGAGACGTGTGATGCGATAATCTGGTGCGGTGACGTCGTCCTCGTCGAAGTCCTCATCGTCATCGACGAAAGGCGCCGGGCCGAACGACGGCTCGATGCGGCCGTCGGCGTCGATTGCCGGCCGCTCCTCCGCCCACTCCTCGACGTCCGACTCGTCCTCGTAGCCCTCGTCATCGTCCTCCGCGCGCGGCTTGCGGCGAAACATTCGGCGCACGGCGCCGGCGGTATGCATGACGAAGTGCATGGCGGCGCCGAGCCAGGCATTGGCCCATTCGCCCGCGACGCTTGAGCGCGGCGCCCAAAGCGCGATCAGCTGCGAGGTGCTCGTGCCGCAGGCGAAGAGGAGGAGGGCAATGCCGAGCATGAGGAACGCAAGGCCGGCGACGAACGACACGGCCGCCTCCGGCAGGAACGGGCCGATGATATGCGCGCCAGCCATGAAGAAGTCGCCGAAAATGCCGCCAAGGCCGTTGGGCAGCGGCCAGCTCTTGGGTTGCGGCAACGCGGACAGCGCCGCGGCGAGCAGGATGACGGAGGCCGGCCAGGCGAGCAGCCGGAACTTGCGGCGATTGGGGACGGTGCGGGCCATCAGGTGCCAGCCCCAGGCGGCAAGCGGCAGGAACAGCACGATCGAGGCAAGCCCCAAAGACTGGATGCCGAGGTCGGCGATCACCGCGCCCCAGCCGCCGAGCAGATTGCGCGGTGCGGCGCGGGTGGCGTTGTTGAGGCTTGGATCCGTCACCGACCAGGTGGCGAGGCTCGCCCAAACGGCGCAGGCGCCGGCGATGAGGACGAAGCCATAGGTGCCGAATACGAGCCGGCGTAGGCCGGACTCGATAGCGTCCGGCAGCAGCCGCCGCCGTCCCTTGGTTCTGCCTCTTGGTGCCATCCCTCTAACCCAGTGTGGCGGCGATGCGCGCTAGGGCCTCACGCGTTGTCTCCGCGTCGTGCACAAGCGCGACCCTGATGAAGTCCCGGCCGGGGTTGTCCCCATCGGGTTGCGGCTGCGCGAGATAGGCCCCCGGCAGAACTCTGACACCACACCCTTTCCAAAGGGTTGTCGCCGCCGCCTCTCCGCCCCCGAAACCCGCCATATTCAGCCACAAAAAGAAGCCGCCTCCAGGCCGCCGGTAGCCGTAGCGGCTACCCAGAATCGCGTCCGCCGAATCGAAATTGGCCCGGTAGAGAGTCCGGCCCTCCTGGGCATGGCTCTCGTCGGCCCAAGCTGCCGCCGACACGTGCTGGATGGGGAGTGGCACCTGCGGGCACGCCACGTTGCGGAAGCGGCCGAACGGGCAATGAACTCCGGGTCGCCCGCAACAAAGCCGGACCTGAGCCCGGGAAGCCCCGAGCGCTTGGAGAGTGATTGGAACACCAACACATTGGCGAGGCTTCCCGTCAGACCCTGCGCCACCTCGAGCACGCCGGGAGGAGGTTCCCCTGAGTAGATCTCCGAGTAGCACTCGTCGGCGAAGAGCATGAAGTCGTAGCGGCGGGCCAGCGCGATAGCGCGGGCGAGATACTCTCGGCTCGCCACGGCGCCTTCGGGGTTCGAGGGCGAGCACAGATAGAATGCGGCCGCGCGCGCGAAGAGCGCCTCGTCGATCTCCTCGAGTGCCGGCAGGAAGCGGTTCTCTACGTGGCACGGGAGAAACGCAGGCGTAACCCCCGCGCCCCCCGCCGCTGCGGCGTAGACCTGGTAGAACGGATTGGGGATGAGGACGGCCGGGTGCGCCACCCCCGGCTTCCGCGCAAGGGCCGGAAAGATCGCCGAGAACAATCCTTCGCGCGAGCCATTGAGCGGCAGGACATGGCGCTCTGGATCGATCGCGCCGTGCAGCGCGGGATAGCGTCGTCCTATCCAACCGGCGATTGCCTCCCGCAGCGTTGGAATGCCCCTGATGGGCGGGTACCGGCCAAACTCAGCAAGGTGCTGCGCGATCACCGGCCCCAAGAATGGCGGCATGAGCGCGTGCGGCTCGCCGAGCGAGAGGTTGATTGGCGGCAGGCCCGGCTCCGAGCCGGTAAGCAAACCGGCGAGCCGGGTGAACGGCGAGCGGACGAGCTCATCGAGATTGGGTGTCGGCGCGTCGTTTGGCATGGAGCGGTGTTAGGCGATGATGTCGCCCGCGGCAATGCCGTCGACATGCGCCAAAGCAAAGGGCCCCGGCAACGCGCCGAGGCCCAAGGTGAGAGCTAGAAGTCAAGGGAGGAGGAGACCTAGCTCTAATTCTCCAACGTTCTTGTCCCTCTTTGCCTTCACGCGAAGGTCTACTGAACCACCTCGCCATGCAGGTTGATGTCGAGACCTTCGACCTCGACGGCCTGGCTCACTCTGACGCCGACAAGGATGTTGGTGATGATCAGGATCACAAAGCTAGCCACGGCACACCAAACAATCGTGGCGATGATGCCGTAGAGCTGGGTAATCACCTGACCGGGATTGCCTTCCAACAGTCCGCCGGTTCCACCGATAGCTTCGACCGCAAACACGCCGGTGAGGAGAGCGCCGACGATGCCGCCCACGGCGTGAATGCCGAACACATCGAGCGAGTCGTCGTAGCCGAGGGCTTTCTTGACCGTGGTCGACATGAAGAAGCAGATGATGCCTGCCGCGATGCCAATCCACAGCGCCCCCATCGGACCGACGAAGCCCGAGGCCGGGGTGATTGCCACCAGGCCCGCGACGGCGCCGGAGATAATACCCAGAACGCTAGGCTTCTTATGCACGAGCCACTCGACGAACATCCAGGCGAGCGCCGCAGCTGCAGTGGCAATCTGCGTCACGAGCATGGCCATGCCGGCCCTGTCGCCTGCGGCCAACGCCGATCCCGCGTTGAAGCCAAACCAGCCGACCCACAGCAAGGAAGCGCCGATCACGCTGTACACCAGGTTATGTGGCGCCATGTTCTCGGTGCCGTAACCGGTACGTTTGCCGAGGAACAGTGCGCAAACCAAGCCGGCGATACCGGCGTTGATATGCACAACCGTGCCGCCGGCGAAGTCGAGCACGCCGGCATCGAACAGGTAGCCGCCAGAGGCCCACACCCAATGCGTGATGGGAGCGTAGACTATGAGCGACCACAGGATCATGAAGATCACCACGGCGGAGAACTTCATGCGGTCGACAAAGGCGCCGATGATAAGAACCGGCGTGATGATGGCGAAGGTCAGCTGGAACGTGACGAACACGCTCTCCGGAATCGTGCCGCTCGCCGCCGTCAGGTCAACTCCCGACAGGAATGCCTTGCCGAGACCGCCAAAGTAGGCGTTGAGAGAACCGCCATCGCCAAAGGCAATCGAATAGCCTGCAACCAGCCAGACGATCGTGATGAGGCAGGTGATCGCAAAGGCCTGCATCACCACCGACAACACGTTCTTCTTGCGGACCATGCCGCCGTAGAACAGGGCGAGGCCTGGGATCGTCATCATCAGGACGATCGCCGTGGAGGTCATCATCCACGCGGTATCGCCGGAATTGAGCGGCGATGCTTCCGCCGCCGCCTCCTCGATTCCTTCGGCAGCCTCTTGAGCGAGCGCCGGATCGATGTGGTACAGCGCGAGCAATACGAGCGCTGCGACCACGCCGAATAGATATTTGGCAAGGGTCGTCATCTTCAAATCTCCCCCTCTCACAGTGCTGATTCGTTGGTTTCGCCGGTGCGGATGCGCACCGTCTGCTCGACGGGGACGACGAATATCTTGCCGTCGCCGATCTGCCCGGTCTTGGCCGCGGCGACGATAGCGTCCACGGCTTTGTCGACCATTTTGGCAGGCACCACGACTTCGATCTTGATCTTCGGCAGGAAGTTCACGGCGTATTCCGCGCCGCGATAGATCTCAGTGTGGCCTTTCTGTCTCCCGTACCCCTTGACCTCGGTAACGGTCATGCCTTGCAACCCAAGCTCGGTGAGGGCTTGACGCACCTCGTCGAGCTTGAATGGCTTGATGATTGCCATCACCAGCTTCATCTGTTTAAGCCCTCCATGATTTACGGCCGTGCAGGCTCGTTGCCTCTCAGCCTCGGCCGTGCGAACCCGAAAGCAGAGTCAAGCCCCGTGCCAACTCAGCGCTGGAGGCGGCAAGTCCTTGGCTTTAGGGATTCTTTTACGCTTTGGGCAGCCGTGGAAGCGGCCCAAGATCGGGTCACTGAGCACAGAAATTAGGCAAATCGGCCCAATTGCTCGCAAATTAGGCGGGCGCTGATGGCGTGCGCTCGCGAACCAGGCCCTCTTGGGCCGTGGAGGCGACGAGCCGGCCCTCGCGCGTGAACAAAGTGCCGCGGCAAAATGCCCGTCCCCCGCCGGAGGTCGGGCTGTCCTGGGCGTAGAGAAGCCACTCGTCCGCTCTGAAAGTGCGGTGGAACCAGATGGCGTGATCGAGGCTCGCCAGCATCAGGTTCGGGTCGAATACGAAGCGCCCATGGGCGATCAACGCCGTGTCGAGCAACGTGAAGTCGGAGGCATAAGCGAGCACGCATTGGTGCAAGGCGAGGTCGTCGCCGAGGTCCCCTGTGGCTTTGATCCAGACCTGCTGGCTCGCGGCGCGGCTGCCTGGAGAGAAGTAGCGCGAAAGGTCCACTGGCCTGATCTCGATTGGCCGCTCGTGCTTCCAATAGGCCCTAACCGGCTCCGGGACCCGGTCGATGAGCTTGTCCCTGAGTTCCGCTTCGCTCGGCAGGTCCTCGGGCGGGGGCACCCTGGGCATGGCCATCTGGTGGTCCAGGCCCACCTCCTCCTTGTGGAACGAGGCGGCCATGGAAAAGATCGCATGCCCGTGCTGGATCGCCACCACTCGGCGGGTCGAAAAGCTTCCGCCGTCCCGGATGCGGTCCACCTCGTAGATGATCGGCACGGCCGGATCGCCGGCGCGCAAAAAATAGGCATGGAGCGAGTGGGCCATGCGGCCGTTCACCGTCCGGTTGGCGGCAACGAGCGCTTGGCCGATCACCTGCCCGCCGAACACGCGTTGCCAGCCCACCTGCGGGCTCAAGCCGCGGAAGAGATTGTGCTCGAGCGTCTCGATATCGAGGATCGCCAGCAGTTGATCGAGGGCGCGGCTCATTGGACGGTCTAGGACAAGTTCCGTGTCCGGGCCGTTTATCAGGTTCGCCGCCCGTGTGAAACGTGTCCGTTTGCCGGCGTGAAGGCCGCCAAGTAGCGTCAATCTCGGCTCTCGCCTATACGAGGCGCATGAAGACTGTCGGAATTCCACATGACTTGATCATCGCCGGCGGTGGCTTCGTCGGCGGAATCTTGGCGCTCACTCTCGCCAAGCTCGCGCCCACGGGACTCCGGGTCGCCCTTGTCGATGGCGCGGCGGGCAAGTCAGGCGTCCCGGCGCCGAAGGACCCGCGTGGCCTCGCTCTGTCGGCGGCGAGCAAGAGTGTGCTCGAAGCGGTCGGTCTGTGGTCCTTGCTTGCGCCGCACGCGGAGCCGATTCGCGCCATCGAGATTACGGATAGTCCGCTGCACGCAGATTTGCGGCCGCACTTCCTCGGCTTCGACGAAGAGATGAGGTCGGGCGAGCCCCGCGCCTATCTCGTCGAGGCCGGAGATCTCCTTCGCGTGGTCTCGGATGCGGTTGCGGGAGACACCTCGATTGAGACAATTCCGGACAGCGCCAACGACTACGAGACGGACGCATTTTGCGTTCGCGCGAAATTCTTGAGCGGCGGAACGCTCGAAGGTCGGCTCCTCGTTGCCGCGGACGGCAAGCGCTCGCGGCTCAGAGACGGCGCCGGCATAAAGTGCGTCGGCTGGTCGTATCCACAAGTTGGCATCGTCACCACCGTCGTTCACGAGCGGCCGCATCACGGGCGCGCGATGCAGCACTTCTTGCCGGCAGGCCCGTTCGCCATCCTGCCGCTCAGGGGCAATCGCTGTTCCATCGTGTGGACCGAGGAAAAGGAGCGGGGGCGCGCGCTGATGGAAGCAAGCGAGGAGGAGTTCACCGCCGAGCTCAGCCGGCGTTTCGGCCACCGCCTCGGGGCGATTTCGCTCGAAGGCCCGCGCCAATCCTTTCCCCTCGAGTTTCAGATCGCCCGGTCCTTCATCGCCGATCGGCTCGTACTGATCGGCGACGCCGCCCATGTCGTGCATCCGCTCGCTGGCCAAGGTCTCAATATCGGCCTGCGCGACGTGGCAGCGCTTGCCGAAACGATCGTCGAAACGGTACGGCTCGGCCTCGACATCGGCGCAAGCCCGACCCTGGAGCGCTATCAGCGCTGGCGGCGCTTCGACAGCGCCTTCTCGGCCACGGTCATGGACGGACTCAACCAACTGTTCTCCAACGACAATAGGCCATTGCGCGCGATCCGCGATCTCGGGCTTGGTCTCGTCGACCGGACGCCGCCGCTGAAGCGCTTCCTTGTGAGCGAGGCGGCCGGTTCGACCGGCGCCGTTCCGCGTTTGCTGAAGGGGGAGGCGCTGTAGCCACGTGGTGCGCGACCACACGATGTCGGGGAGCTTCGTCACCCGTTTCGCCCCGTCGCCGACCGGGCTTCTCCACCTGGGCCATGCCTTTTCTGCCTTAACGGCTTGGCAGGCAGCGAAGGCGGCGGCTGGGGAATTCCTCTTGCGGATCGAGGATATCGACCGGACGCGCACGCGGCCAGAATACGAGGCGGCCATCTACGAGGATCTGACCTGGTTGGGCGTGACATGGTCCGAGCCGGTCTGGCGGCAATCGGAACGGCTCGGCGTCTACGCGGCGGCATTGGAGCGGCTTGCAAGTTTGAGGGTGACTTATCCCTGCTGCTGCACGCGCGCCGACATCCGCGCCGCGCTTTCGGCGCCACAGGAAGGGACGACGCCTTTCCCACCCGACGACACAGTCTATCCCGGTACTTGCCGCG
Organism: Methyloceanibacter sp.; assembly: GCF_050726195.1. Lineage (GTDB taxonomy): Bacteria > Pseudomonadota > Alphaproteobacteria > Rhizobiales > Methyloligellaceae > Methyloceanibacter. The sequence goes on from NZ_JBOHJC010000013.1 coordinate 89,452, forward strand.
GCCGCGACATGGCAGAGTGCGGGCCCGGCGACGCGATACGGCTTGATGTTGGCCGGGCGCTGGCGGTCCTGGGGGGCCGGAAGCTCACCTGGCGCGAGACTGGGCCGGCCCGCGGCGGGACGCATGTAGTGGACCTGGAGGTCATGCGGCGGATCGGCGACGTGGTGCTGGCGCGCAAGGATATCGGTGCCGCTGCCTATCACCTCGCCGTCGTGGTGGACGACGCGGCGCAAGGCGTCACCCATGTCATCCGGGGCGAGGACCTATTGGAGTCGACGCCGGTGCACCGGCTCTTGCAGGCGCTCCTCGATCTGCCAGTGCCGGTCTGGCACCATCATCGTTTGGTTCGCGACGAGACGGGGAAGCGGCTGGCCAAACGCAACGACACCTGCGCGATCCGGACCTATCGCAAAGCGGGGCGGACGCCAGAGGAGGTGCTGCGTATTGCTAGGTGCGCAGCTCAGAGAGTCGCAGTCCTAACGCTCGTCCAGCTTGCGCGCCTCTTCGGGCAGCATGATGGGAATACCGTCGCGGATCGGATAGGCGAGGCCCGCCGCGCGGCTGATGAGTTCTTGCCGCTCGGCGTCATAGTCGAGCGAGGTCTTGGTCAGCGGACAAACTAAGCTCTCCAGCAGCTTGGGGTCGACCCGTCGCTCAGGCCCGCCCGGCTTCTTGTCGTCGCTGGTCATTGTATGGATGTCCCCGAACCGTCGTCCCGTGTGGCAAGCTCCATCTCGGCGAGTGCCACAAGCGCCTCGGCCCGGGCGCGCAAGTCCTTGGCCTCGAGCAGCGCCTGTTTCTCCTCCGGCCCGTAGGGACTGAGAATCGCCAATGTGTTGACCAGCCGCTCGGTGCTCGCGCTGTTGATGCGGTCCCAGTCGGCGCTGAGATTATTGGCGGCAAGATAACATCTAAGCGTCTCGATCAGGCGCGGCCGGTCGACCTCGTCCTCGCCATGGCCGCAGAGGAAGTCCATCGCGTACGGCGAAAAATCGACCGCGCACATCCGGAACGGCGCGTCCGAGGCAATATCCGCGCCGAGACGGAAGCGCGCGATGCCAGCGAGCGTGATGATCATGCGTCCGTCGTCGCTCTCGCTGAACGCGGTGATGCGTCCGGCGCAGCCGACGCGCCGCAGGGGAAAGTCTTTGCCTTCGGGCGACTCGGTCGCGCCACCATCCGGCCCGGGTTGCACCACGCCGAGCAGACGGTCGTTGCCAAGCGCACGATCGACAAGCGCAAGATAGCGCGGCTCGAATACGTTGAGCGTCAGGTTGGCGCGCGGCAACAGGATGGCGCCCCGCAACGGGAACACCGGCAAGGCGTCGGGCAGGTCGGCGGCGTTGCGATAGCGTTCGGTCACCCCAAGGAGAAGCTCCTAGCGCTCTTAGGCGAAGAGCAGCGACGACAGCCTTTGGCGTCCGGCGACCGTGGCGGGGTCGCTCGGTCCCCAGGCGTCGAACAATTGCACAAGCTGCTTCCGCGCCGCGTCGTCGTTCCAGGCGCGATGCTTGGCGACCAAGGTCAAGAGTTCATCGAGCGCGCCCTGGCGGTCGCCTTTGGCGTTGAGCGCCAGCGCCAAGTCGAATCGGGCTTGGACGTCATTCGGATCGGCGGCGAGCTTGGCACGCAAGCTCTCGACGTCGCCCGCCTCACCCGCCTTGCGAGCGAGTTCGAGCGCGGCACGCGCGCTCGCCACCGGCGCACTGTCGGCCTTGGTAGGTGGCACGAGCGCCAAGGTCTGCTCCGCGCGCACAAGGTCGCCGGTCTTGATGTAGCACTTGGCAAGCCCCGCGGCCGCTTGCGCGTTCTCAGCGTCCGATTGCAGGATTGTGCCGAAGGCCTGCGCCGCCGTATTCACGTCGCCCGCCGCAAGCGCCGCCTCCGCGGCTTCGATATCGGCGCTCTGGTCGGCGGTCTCGCCGATCAGCCGGGCGATGAAGGCATTGACCCGCGACTCCGGCAGCGCGCCCATGAACCCGTCGACCGGCCTGCCGCCCTGAAAGGCGAACACCGCCGGGATCGACTGCACCCCCATCTGGCCCGGGATCTGCGGATGCTCGTCGATGTTGAGCTTCACCAGCCGGATCGCACCCTTGGCGGCGCGCACGGCCTTCTCCAGGACCGGCGTCAGCTGGCGGCATGGGCCGCACCACGGCGCCCAGAAGTCGACTAAAACCGGCACTTCGCGCGAGGCTTCCACCACGTCGCGCATGAAGTCCTGAGTGGTCGTGTCTTTGATGAGGTCGGCGACCGGGCTTCCGGCGCCACCCTCGCTGAGGATCGGAGTGTCCACGCTCATGCTCGCTCTTTGGCTAGCAGCCTACATCCCGCCACCAGCCCGAGGAAGATGGGCCGCCCGACGGGGTTTGGCAACCTTGCGCGGGCGACGGGGAATGTCGCTTTAGCCGAGCGGCAGCACGAGGGGCTCGTGGCCGCAGGCCTCGATAAAGCGCATCAGGTCCATCGTGGCGAGCCGCGTCGTGGCGCTGTTGTCGAGGGGGTGGCAATTAACCTGTCCGTGCTCCATCAGCGCCTGGTCGACCACGACCGAGAGCCTTCGCGCCGTGTCGTTGATTAGCGCGAACGGCGTCACCGAGCCCGGCTCGATGCCGAGCACCGCCTTGAGGAGGTCCGGCTTAGCGAAGCTGTAGCGGCCATGTCCGAGCCGCACCGCGAGCGCTTTGAGGTCGACCTTCGTGTCTTCCTTCGCGACTACCAGCACCATGTTGCCGTCCTTGTCAGCCAGAAACAGGTTCTTGGTGTGGGCGCCGGGAATCGTCTCGCGCAAGTCCCGCGACTGCGCCACGGTGAACATCGGCGCGTGCTCGACGGTGATCGAGGCGATGCCGAGTTCCTCGAGCCTGGCGAACAGCGTGGCGCGGTCTGAGTGCATTGCCTTCGGGCTGCGCTTCGGCTAAGGGGGCCCTTGATGCGGCGCTGGCCGGCTCATAACTGACCGGAAAGGCCGCGAGGTAGACAGCGCCAAGGTGATCAACTACAACCGAAATGACCACCCCGAGGCGCCAAAGACAAGGCTTTGCCTTCGCCGGGGAGGCTTGGAGTCGCGGGTGTAGCTCAGGGGTAGAGCACAACCTTGCCAAGGTTGGGGTCGTGGGTTCGAATCCCATCGCCCGCTCCAATTTTCTTGAAAACAACGCGTTGCGTCCCCCGGATCGTCCGGAATGGAGACGCGAGCGCTCGCTGTCGGCGCGTGAACTGCAACGCTGCTGCTGGAAGGCGAACCGTCCGGCTAGAACGGCCAGCCGCGATAGGGTCGCGTCGTGTTGCGATTATAGGTAACCGTCGGGGTACGCCGCCGCGTAGTGGTGACCCGGCGCTTCTTCTTGGGACGCGGCTCGACCACGCCCTCCGACAAGCTCGCCTTTTGCACCGTGGCCGACTTGCTCGTATCCCATACGAGAAAGTCTGCGCCCTTCGGCAAGGTTGCCGAGTTGATGGCGGTGTCGGCGATGATCAACGACGAGCCGGGCGTCAACCGCTCCGAGAGGTTTTGGCGGATGTCGTCGGGGATCTCGATGCGGTCGAGCACGGCCGCAGGATCGTCGCCGTCTTGCAGACTGACCGCCATCCACTGTGCCTTGGTGTCGCCCGGCTCGAACTTCATCACCGTGAACAGGTGCGTGCCGAGCGGCTCGTCCGGGTTGCGGAAGCGGATCGCCGTGTCGAACACGCTGGCGAACTGCTGACGCACGAACAGATGCCCGGCTGGCGGCTCCTCCTTGCCGGCGACCTCATAGATCTTCTTCACCACGTCGTCGGTGAAGGCGCCGGTTTCCGGCATGCCGTTGTCTTTCTGGAAGGCCTTGATGGCCCTCGACGTCAGCGTGCCGAACGTGCCGTCAAAGTCCTGAGTCTCCAGATAGCCCAGGGACGCCAAGGCATGTTGCACGTCGATCATGCGGTCGCGCTGGGTGCGCCGGGTTAGGAGAATACGCAATGGCGCCGTCGAGCGCGGCTCGGCGGCCTCGACACCGGCGGCAACGACGCCGGCGATGAGCTTGGCAGCCATGGCGGACGGCTTTGCCAATGGCACCGGCGGATGGGCGTCGGGCACCAGCATCGCCAGCACGCCGGAGACGGGCGCGGACACCGGTTGCGCTAGGGCGGTCGCCAACACCGTCAGGATCGGCCCGGCCTGCGGCTCGGCCAGTGCGACGGCAGCAACCGTTTGGCCTGGAGTCGATTCGCCCTTGGCGGCCTCCGTCTCACCGGAGTTCGGCAGCGCGGCACTCGGCACTGGCAGGGCATCTCCGCCAAGGCGCTCCTGATCCTTCGTGAGATCCTGGGAGGCTTCAAACCCAGCGTGCTGCGCGGGGGATACGGGCGGCGTGGCGACGGCGTGCATGCTGCCGCCGGCCGAAGGGCCTGCGTTGGGGTCGATGGCATGGACACGGGTGTCCTCGAAGATCGCCTGGGAAACGGAGGCCTGCGTCGGCGGCGGCGTCTCGACCGCCGCGTGCTTCTCCGACTTAGCCGCAGAGAGCGGCTCAGGCGTCACCTCGGGCTGGGGTGGGTCCGCGATCAAATCGTCTGTCTGGGCCTTGGCCAAAATCACGGGGAGGGTCGCGCCGAGAGTGGGCTCGGTCTCGTTGCTCGACTGGCGCTTCAGATGCAGCCCGTCCTGCTCTACCAGCACCGGCGGGGCGGGCGGCGGGAGCGGCTGGAACAGCGCGGTATGCTCGATCAGCTTGGGCGCAACCCGGCTGCGCGCCACGACGACGTGCTCGCCGACAGTGGTCATGGAGAACAGCTTGGGGGCAAAGGAATGGGGCAGCCGGACACAGCCATGGGAGGCCGGGTAGCCGGGCACCACGCCGGCATGCAGCGCCGTGCCGGACCACGTCAGCCGCTGCATCCACGGCATCGGCGCACCGGCATAGAGGTTCGAGTAATGGTGCCTCTTCTTCTCCAGGATGCTGAACACGCCGGCCTTGGTGGCGTAGCCGCGCATTCCGCTCGAGACTGATGAACTCGTGACGAGCGTCGTGCCCCGGTAGATGTCGACCTTTTGATTGGCGAGAGAGACGATCAGCGTCATCGGCTGGCCGGCATCGGCCTCAGGAATCGCTTCCTCGACCGGGGCGCTTTTCTGGCTCCTTTTCGCGTCGGCAGGCGCAACACCAATCGTCGTCGCGAAGGCAGCGGCGCCGAGGCAGACAGCAATGGTCGAGAGAGCCCTCTTGGCGGCCGTGGCCGCCTCGTTCCCTGTCATACGCATACGCAAACCCACTCGCTCCCCGTTAAGGGCCGGTCCATAGCGAGCCTCCGCGAGTCCCCCAAAATCGACTCACGAATCACACTAAAAGAGGCCCCAGAATTTGACCAGTAAAGCCTTCCGATTGCCTAACGCACTGCGAAAACTGTGGGAATCCGTTCCAGGTTCGCGCGGCACGGAAAAAAATCTCGCTACTGCCAGTACTTAGTTGGGACGCATCACCTGACAAGTGTCCTGCGCGGAAGACGGCGCCGGGCACCCATCTCCGAAGAAACTTTGCCGTTGTTTCATTCTCGCAACACTCGGGCCGACCGGATCGTTCCCTTAGAGGGGTGGTCAAGCCCGAACGAGCCTCTAGGCTAGGCGGAAGCCCACATCGCAAGGACCAGTCATGCCGGAATTCTTGGAAAGCGAGCTCTACGGCAACGAACTGACGGATTGGGGGCTCGCAGCCCTCCTCACTGCGGGTGTGTTGGCCCTCGCCCTTGTGGCAAAGCTGGTCCTGCTACACCGGCTGCCCGCCGCCGCGCCGACGGACGAGTTGCGCTGGCCCACAGTTCTGTACGAACTCGTCCAAAGAACCTCCACGCTGTTTCTGATTATCTCTGCCGTCTACGCCGGCACGACGTTTCTAACGCTGCCTGAGGCATTCCACCGCCTCGTCTTCTCGGTCTTCATCGTCGCGCTCTTCATCCAGATCGCGCTTTGGGCCGACCGCCTTGCAAGGGCCTTGTTGATTTGGCGGCTCGCGCCCGTCAAGACCAAGACGGCAATGCGCAATGCGCTGACGCTGATCGAATTCTTCGTGCGCGTCGCGGTGTGGTCGGTCGCGCTTCTTTTGATCTTCGAGAATCTCGGATTTGACGTCACGGCGCTGGTCGCCGGCCTTGGCATCGGCGGTATCGCTGTGGCGCTCGCCGCCCAGAGCGTGCTCGGCGATCTCTTTTCATCGCTCGCCATCGTGCTCGACCGTCCCTTCGAAGTCGGCGATTTCATCGCGTTCGGCGATCAGAAGGGCACGGTAGAGCGCATAGGAATCAAGACCACGCGCATTCGCAGCTTGTCTGGCGAGCAGATTTCCTGCTCGAACACCGATCTCATGAACTCGCGCGTCCACAACTACAAGCGCATGGCCGAACGGCGCGTGCTGTTCGTCGTCGGCGCCGCCTACGAGACGCCGCAGGCCAAACTTGAAAAGATCCCCGCGTTCATCAGAGAGATCATCGAAGCTCAGGAGTTGACCCGCTTCGAGCGGGCGCATTTCCGCAGCTTCGGCGACTCGGCCCTGGAGTTCGAGACGGTCTATTGGGTGCTGAGCCCCGACCAAAGCACGTATATGGACATCCAGCAGGCGATCAATTTCGCGATCTTCCGCGCCTTCGAGCAGGAGAGCATCGACTTCGCATTCCCCAGCCAGACAATCTATATGCCCGAATTGAAGGAGGCGTTGGGGACGATCGTTGCGAGACAGTAAATCTCGCCCGGCACGACCTCCTTAGCCCAGAAGCCGAAACCGCTTGCCACAGTGCCGGGCGCTCAATACACGGGTTGCGGCCAAAGCTCTCAGGGAGGAAGCCATGCTCGCATTGGCGCGTGTCCGTCCGGGCGGTGTATCCCGCGCAATCTGCCTCGTGCTCGTCGGGTTGGCCGTCGCCGGCTGCGGCATCAACACTATTCCCACTCTCGACGAGCGCGCCAAGGCTGCGTGGAGCGAGGTGTTGAACCAATATCAGCGCCGCGCCGACCTCATCCCCAATCTCGTCGAGACGGTGAAGGGCTTCGCCGAGCAGGAGAGTAAGGTGCTCACTGATGTTGTCGAGGCGCGTGCCAAGGCGACGCAGATGCAGATTCCGCCGGACATCCTCACCAATAAGGAAGCCTTCGAGAAATTCCAGGACGCGCAGAACAATCTCTCCGGCGCGCTGGGCCGGCTGCTCGTGGTCGTCGAGCGTTATCCCGACCTCAAGTCGAATCAGAACTTCCTCGCCCTACAGTCGCAGCTCGAAGGCACCGAGAACCGTATCGCCATCTCCAGGCGCGACTACATCACTGCGGTGAAGGACTACAACACCGAGCTTAGGACGATTCCCGGGCGGTGGTGGCGTGCGCTGCTCTACCCGGATGCCGAGCCGATGGAGAATTTCTCCGTGGCGGAAGAGACGACCAAGGTGCCGGAGGTGAAGTTCTAGCGCCGGGTCGAGCCGCCGGCTTCTGGCGAGGGCCACATGGCCTCCATGCTCTTGCGCATCTCCGTATTGGCGTCGGCTCTGGCGCTCTGCCTTGCGCTCCTGCCCGTATTCGCCGCCCCGACCTTTCCCGAGCTCACCGGCCGCGTCGTCGACGGCGCGGACCTCTTGAGCCCGGAGGATGAGGTCGCGTTCACGGCCGAACTTGAGGCACTCGAGGACAAGAGCTCCGACCAGCTCGTGGTCGTCACACTTCCGTCCTTGCAAGGCTACGAGATCGAGGATTTCGGCTATCAGCTTGGCCGCCACTGGGGGATCGGCACCGCCAAGCTCAGCAACGGCGCGCTGCTCATCGTCGCCCCCAACGAGCGCAAGGTGCGCATCGAGGTGGGCTACGGGCTCGAGCCGATCCTCACCGACGCACTCACCAAGATCATCATCGACAACGCAATCCTGCCGCGCTTCCGCGCCGGCGATTTCGTCGGCGGCATCAAGGACGGCGTGCGAGACATCGCGCTCGTGCTGCTGGGCGATGCCGCCGAGGTCGAGGAACGCGCCAAAGCGCGGCCCGACGCCGACGAGCCGGCCATCGACTGGTTCACCATCATCTTCTGGATCATCATCATTCTGTGGGTGACGTACAGCATCTACAACAGTACGCAGTACGCCGGCACCACCTCCGGACGGCGGAGCGGCGGCTCGAGCTGGAGTAGTGGCGGCTCTGGCGGCTGGAGCGGCGGCGGCGGTGGCGGGGGCGGCGGGTTCTCCGGTGGCGGCGGCTCATTCGGCGGCGGCGGTTCGTCGGGCAGCTGGTAGGAACGAGCAGCCATGCGCCCCTTCACCCCGGAAGAGCACGCCAGGATCAGCGAGGCCATCGCGAACGCTGAGAAGAACACGAGCGGCGAGATCGTCGTGGTTGTGGCCCGCGCTTCCGCCGGCTATCGCGCCTTTGCCCTGATGTGTGCCGCGCTCATCGCGCTCGCCGTGCCGCTGCCCTTCATTCACTTCACCAAATGGCCGGTGGAGTACATCTATCTCGTGCAGCTCATCGTATTCCTGGTCGCCGCCGCGGTGTCGCAATGGGAGCCGCTGCGCATCGCCATCGCGCCCGGCGTGGTGAAACGCGCCCGCGCCCATCAGCGTGCCGTCGAGCAGTTCCTTGCCCAGAACCTGCACACCACCAAAGGGCGCACCGGTGTGCTCATCTATGTGTCTGCCGCAGAGCGCTATGCCGAGGTGATCGCCGACGAGGGCATCTACCGCAAGGTGAAGCCGGAAGTGTGGAACAAGGTCATTGCAACGCTGACCGCGCATATCGGCGAGGGGACACGCACCGAAGGCTTCATCGACGCCATCGAAATTTGCGGCAAGGTTCTCGCCCAGCATTTCCCGCCGGGCGTCGGCGATCGCGACGAGTTGCCGAACCATCTGATCGTGCTCGATGTCCCCTGACCCGCGGAGGCGCGAACCGGCGACGGCTGGCAAGCGGGGCCTTCTCGGCTGGGTCCTGTTCGACTGGGCGGCGCAGCCCTTCTACACCCTCGTCGTCACCTTCCTGTTCGCGCCCTATTTCGTGAACGGCTTCATGGCCGATCCGGCGCACGGCCAGTCGGTGTGGGCCTACGCCACCGGCATCGCCCAGCTCATCGCCGCGATCTCCGCGCCCGTGCTCGGCGCCATCGCCGACGCCGGCCTGCCGCGCAAGCCGTGGATCGCCGCGTTCTCGTTGCTGCTGGTCCTCGGCATGTCCGGGCTATGGTTCGCCGTTCCCCACGACACCTCGCTCGTGCCGCTCGTGCTCGTCTCGTTCGGCATCGCGCTGATCGGCGCCGAGCTTGCCACCGTGTTCACCAACGCCATGATGCCGGGGCTCATCTCGGGGAGGAGGCTCGGCACTCTGTCGGGCGTCGGCTGGGCCACCGGCTATGTCGGCGGCATGGTCAGCCTCGTGCTGGTCGCCGGCCTCATCGTCGCCGATCCCGCCACCGGCAAGACCCTGCTGGGTTTGAAACCGCTTATGCCGCTCGACCACGCGGCCCGCGAAGGCGATCGCCTGGTCGGGCCGTTCTCGGCGCTGTGGTATTTCGTGTTCGTCCTGCCGCTCTTTCTCTTCACGCCGGACCGGCCCGACCATTCTGCCGCCCCCCATCCGGTACGCGCCGGCCTCACGCATCTCGTCCGCTCGGTGAAGGACCTCGTGCGCAACCACTTCCAGATCGCGCTCTTTCTCTTGGCGCGCATGCTCTATGCCGACGGGCTCGGCGCCGTGTTCGCCTTCGGCGGCATCTATGCGGCGAGCGTGTTCGGCTGGGGCGCGACCGAACTCGGCCTGTTCGGCATCGTGCTCACCACCGCCGGCACGTTCGGCGCCGCGCTTGGCGGCGTGCTCGACGACCGCTTGGGTTCGAAGACGGTGATCGCCGGCACGCTGCTCCTGTTCATTGCCGCCTCGATCGGCGTTCTTTCCATCGACCAGGACGAGGTGCTGTTCTTCATTCCCGTCGCGCCGAAGGTGACCGGCAGCGCGATCTTCGGGTCCACCGGCGAGCAAGCCTATCTCGCCTTCGCCGTTTTCATCGGGCTTGCCTCAGGTCCGATCCAGGCGTCGAGCCGCACGCTCCTTGCGCGCATGTGCCCGCCCGACAAGACCACCGAGTTCTTCGGCTTCTTCGCCTTTTCCGGCAAGGTTACGGCATTCGCCGCGCCGCTCGCCATCGGCGCTGTAACCGCGGCGAGCGGCAGCCAGCGCCTCGGTATCTCCATGGCGCTTCTCTTCCTCGTCGCCGGGCTGCTGTTGCTGCTGCGTGTGCGCCCGCAGCGGTGATGCGGAACCCTCCGGGAGATCGCCGTCTCTCAATGTCGCACGGCAGGAACCGAGGGAGCGGCTCTGCGTTGGCCCCTAGTATTGCCGAAACCGTGGCATTAGCGCGGAAAGGTTGAAGGACAGCAGGTACGTGCAATGACAGTCGAGACGACACCGCACGACGACGCAATGCAGACGACAGATTTTCGCTTTGTTGTCGGAGACGGCTCCGACCATGTCGTGTTGGAGTTCGATACGCCGGCGGAGCAGACAGAGGTCTATCTCACCAAGGGACAACTCGAACGCCTCCTCTTGGAGGCCGACACTGCGGTGGAAAAGCTGAAATGCCGGGAGAAGCTGGGTGAGAGCGGCAGCTAAACGCGCCACCCGCCATTCCGTATTCAGGCATTATGAGCCTCACGGATCCGGCCTACGTCATGGTAATGCGGCGGCGTTGGCGTTAAAGTCGTAGGGGCTGGGCGAAGAGCCTACTGAGATCGGGGGGCGATCATGAGAAAAGTTGCAGCTGTGGCAGCTGTGCTGTCGGCCTGCCTGTTGGCGGCCTGCGAGCAGCCGGCCGAGGAAAAAGCCGAGGAACCGACCGAACAGCCCGCTGCCGAGGAGCCGGCCGCTGAGGCGCCGGCCGAAGAGGAAGCGGCTCCCGCCGAGGAGCCCGCAGCCGATGAGCCTGCCGCGACTATGGACGAAGGGGTGCCCGAGGAGCCATCGGTCACCCATGAGCCGGCGGCCGACGAGGTGATGGAGGAGGGCCGGGAAGAGATCGTCGTCAACCCGCCAACCGTCGCGGACGATGCGCCGTCGGAGCCGTCCACGGGCGAACCGCCGTCGGAGTCGCAGCCGCAGCCGGTCGTTCCTGAGGAGGGCGCGATGGACGAAGGGGTGCCCGAGGAGCCATCGGTCACCCATGAGCCGGCGGCCGACGAGGTGATGGAGGAGGGCCGGGAAGAGATCATCGTCAACCCGCCAACCGTCGCAGACGATGCGCCGTCGCAGCCGTCCACGGGCGAGCCGCCATCGGAGTCGCAGCCGCAGCCGGTCGTTCCAGACGACGAGCCTGCGGACGACACCGACGATACCGGCTCGATCGCCCCTCCGGACGACGGCCTTTCGTCCCAGCCGCAGCCGGAATATCCCGACGGCAAGCCTGAAGGGCTGTAGGCGGCCGTCCGTCAGCCGCTGACCTCAACAGGGGAAGAAGGCGGATGGCGACATGTTCTGGCGCGGGGTGGGCGGTTGCGCTACCTTCGCTGCCTCTAGAACAGGTGGCACCGAACAGGGCCACAACGGGAGGGGGGACTCATGGATATCGTTGGCGTGCTCGTTGCACTGATCATCGGCGCGATTGCCGGTTGGCTCGCAGGCGTCATCGTCGAAGGCGCAGGATTCGGCCTTCTGTGGAACATCATCATCGGCATCGCCGGCGCGTTCATAGCGGCGCTGCTGTTCCCGCGGCTCGGGCTGGGGCTCACCCTTGGCGGCGGGATTGTCGGCGCCATCGTCACCTCGACCCTTGGCGCGGTCATCCTGCTTCTGATCGTGAACCTGATCCAGCGCCTCGCGGCTTGAGGCTTTAGTCCCTCGCAAGCGTGGCAGCGGCGGCGCGTGCGGGCGTTGCCGCCCAATCAGGCACGTCTAAAGCGGCGCCTGGCGGGGAACGCCATGGCGCGGACTACCGCTGCCCGAACAGCCGTTTTAGCAACCCGCCGCGCCGCTTCGGTTGAACCTCCTCGGCGGGCGACACACGCACATAGCTTGTGTTGGAGCTCGCCGCAGGCGAGACATGTTCACCCCCTGGGGTCAGTCCGGCCAGCACGACCTTGGTACGATCGAGGCCGTTCTCCTCGACGAGCTGATAGAGCGTCTCGGCATTTTCTGGCGAGATGCGCACGCAGCCATGGGACGCGGGCCTGCCGAGATGCTTGACCTCCAAGCTGCCGTGGATCGCATGGCCCTTCTTCGTGAAGAAGATGGCATGGGGCATGGGCGCGTTGTCCCATTGCCTGGAGTACCAAATCTCGTTCATGGAGCCCGGCGTGAAGCTCCCCGACGGCGTTGAATAGCCTGCACGCCCGGTCGAAACCGGCCAAGTATATGTCTCGGTGCCGTCGACCCACACCACCATCTTCTGCTTGGCCTTGTCGATATCGATAAGGATCTCGGACGGAGCAGGCACCGCCACATCGACCGGGATCGCTTCCAGTGCTGCGTCGCACACATTGGCGTTGTCGTCCCACGTCAGACTGGCCTGTTCGCAACCCGCTCTGGTCAATGGCTGCCGGGCGCTGGGCGGCGTTGCCGCCAAGTCGGGCGTGCCGCCCGCAACCTTCGGCGCCGTCGTGCACACATTGGCATTTTCGTCCCAAGCCAATTGGGCCTGATCGCAGCCGGCCCGGGTCAAAGGCTGCGGACCATCATACGCAAGCGCCGGCGTTACGGCGCAGCCGCAGATAATTGCGAATGTGGCGGCAAGGATTCTCACGTCTCATCTCCTCTCTAGAGTACGCGCAGAGAAGACTTCTCGTCCCCTCGGTATGTAACGGCGCGGGCTCGAAAGAGTTGCATTGCCTCTGTGACATGCGACCCCACGCAGCGACGAGACCTGAATCTACCTGGCCAGAGTTAAGGCAATCTGATCGCCGCGTGTCACAAAGCCGACATACGCCGCGCTACCCACGCGTGATGTCTGCCGGCGCTCTCGTTAAAGCAGCGTGGACTTCGAGAACAGGTTCATGACGATCACGCCGGCGGTGATGAGGGCGACGCCGATGAGCGCCGGCGCGTCCAGCGCCTGCTTGGACCAGACCCAGGCGGCGACCGTGATCAGCACGATCGCAAACCCCGACCAGATGGCATAGACGATGCCGGCCGGCATCGCGCGGAGCGGAAACGACAGCAGCCAGAACGCGGCGATGAAACAGACCACCGCAATGATGCTGGGGACGAACTTCGTCAGGCTTTCCGATTCCGCGAGCGCGATGGTGGCGATCACTTCGGTGAGGATCGCCGCGGCCAGGCACATATAGATCGTCCCTTGAGTCATCAATTCCTCCCGATAGGCGCGTCGCCATCAATGCCGGAAATGGCGCATGCCGGTGAACACCATGGCGAGGCCGGCGGCGTCGGCGGCGGCGATCACCTCGTCGTCGCGCATCGAGCCGCCCGGCTGGATCACCGCGGTGGCGCCCGCCTCCGCCACCACTTTCAGGCCGTCGGCGAACGGGAAGAACGCGTCGGACGCCGCCACCGAGCCGACCGTTAGCGGCTGCGCTAGACCAAGCGCTTGCGCCGCGTCCTGGGCTTTCCGCGCGGCGATGCGCGCGGCGTCGACGCGTGACATCTGGCCTGCGCCGATGCCGACCGTGGCGCCGTCCTTTGCATAGACGATGGTGTTCGACTTGACGTGCTTCGCCACGGTGAAGGCGAAGATGAGGTCGGCGAACTCCTGGTCGCTCGGCGCGCGGCTGGTCACCACCTTGAGGTCTGCGCCCGATACCATGCCGTTGTCTCTGCTTTGCACGAGGAAGCCGCCGGCGAGCGAGCGGAAGGTGAGGCCCGCGGCGTGCGGGTTTGGCAGTCCGCCCGCAAGCAGGAGCCGCAGATTCTTCTTCGCGGCTACGATGGCGATCGCCTCCTCGCTCGCCTCAGGCGCGATGATCACCTCGGTGAAGATCTTGACCATCTCGCGCGCCGCCTCGGCGTCGAGGGGGCGGTTCAGGGCCACGATGCCGCCGAACGCGCTCACCTGGTCGCAGGCGAACGCCTTCTCGTAAGCCT
>NZ_JBOHJC010000014.1:0-97988 GCF_050726195.1 Methyloceanibacter sp.
GAAGCAAGCTTCGGCACGACCTCTCCCCACAGGGGAGAGGTGAAAAGGGATACGGCTAGGCATTGTCATGAGAGTCTTGTCGGCGGGGTTGCAGGATCATCTCGATAGCGGTGCCACGAGTTTGTGCTGGTGCTGGCGCATCACGCGGAACGACGGGACGCGCTTCGGCTTCACCGATCACGACCGCGATCTTGCCTTCGACGGCACGAGCTTCGAGGCGGCGAGCGGCTTCACCGGCACGGAGATCGCCGGCGCCGTCGGCCTCAATGTCGATACGCTCGACGTCGAGGGCGCGCTCAAGTCGGAGCGGCTCAACGAGGCGGACCTCGCCGCCGGCCTGTTCGACAACGCGCTGATCGAGATCTACCGGGTGAACTGGGCGGCGCTGGCCGAGCGCGTGCTGATGCGCTATGGCAATCTCGGCGAGGTGTCGCGCGGGGCAACTCATTTCACCTGCGAGGTGCGTGGGCTCGCGCACGAGCTGCAGCAGCCGAAGGGGCGCATCGTCCAATATGGCTGCGACGCGGAGCTCGGCGATGCGCGCTGCAAGGTCGATCTCGACCAGGCGGCGTTCCGCTCCAATGACGGCGTGGTGGCGGAGCTTGGCGCCTCGCCGCGCAGGTTCCGCGCCTCGGGCATCAATCCCTTCGCCAACGACTGGTTCACGCGCGGGCTGATCACCTGGCTCTCCGGCGCCAACGCAGGCCGGCCGTCGGAGGTGAAGCTGCACGCCAAGCGCAGCGGCGAGGTGCATATCGAGCTGTGGCAGAGGCCAGCCGAGCCGATCGCGCCGGGCGATACGTTCAAGATCGTCGCGGGATGCGACAAGCAGTTCAAGACTTGCAGGGTCAAGTTCGACAATTTGCCGAATTTCCGCGGCTTCCCGCACGTGCCGGGCAACGACTTTATGCTGTCGGTGGCGACCCGCGGCGGCAAGAACGACGGCAAGAAGCTGAGCAGGTAGGCCTACGCCGGCTGCGGGAAGGCGCGGAGGTCGGCGGCGGCGGCCGGGTATTTCGCGGCGAGGGCTTCGGCGTCGCCAAGCTCGACATCTTTCGTGACATCGACGCCGGGCCATTCGGTCGAGCCGCCGAGGAACCAGCGGCGCGCACCTGAGATGCGCGCGGTGTGGAACGTGCCGCCGGGAATGAAGAACTGCACGTGCTGGCCGCCGAGCACGTCCGGCCCGATCACGACCCGCTCGGTGGCGCCGCTCGTATAGAGCAGACGCAGCTCGATCGGGTCGCCGAGATAATAGTGATAGAGCTGGTCGTTCATGATGCGGTGGAGCTTCACCGGCGCCTCTGGCGTCATCATGAAGTAGAGCGCGGTGCCGAGCGGGCGCCCTGCGGCGAACGGCGCGGGCAGGCCGCCCGGCGCGATCGACAACGCGCTCTTGTAGGTGTTGCGCACGAAGCCGCAAGTCTGGTTCGGCTCGAGCTTGAGGGCTTCGCGGATTTGATCGGCGGTCACGTCGTTGGGCATCGGCTCGGCCTTTGCGAGAGGAGACGCGAGCGCCGTCGCGCCGGCAAGACCCGCACCCTTCATCAAATCACGGCGGCCGATGGATGTCTTGTCCTTGGCGTCGGTCATGGCTGTCGTCCTCCATTCAAGCCGATCCTAGACGATCATGAGACCAGCGGGCAGACCGATGACGACACGCGAGGCGATCGTTGCGGGGGCGCGGGGCTGGATCGGCACGCCCTATCACCATCAGGCGAGCGTGAAGGGCGTGGGCTGCGACTGCCTCGGTTTGATCCGGGGGCTGTGGCGCGAGCTTTGCGGGCCGGAGCCCGAGGCGATGCCGGCCTATACGCGCGACTGGGGCAACGCCACGGGCTCGGAGACCTTGATGGAGGCCGGATGCCGGCACCTCGTCAAGCTCGCCGATGTCGGCGAGGCGGGACCGGGCGACGTGCTCGTGTTCCGAATGCGCGACCAGGGCGTGGCGAAGCATGCGGGGATTTTGGTTTTCGCCGAGCCTGCTGCCCTGGATTCCGGCTTGCGCCGGAATGACGCGGGGGAGGGGCCGCGGCTCATTCACGCGCAAGAGGGGCTTGGCGTTGTCGAAATTCCGCTTGGGCGGTGGTGGTTGCGCCGCGCCGTCGCGGCGTTCCGGTTTCCAGGCATCGAATGACTCACCTCTCCCCGTTGGGGAGAGGTCGGCGCGCTAAGCGCGTCGGGTGAGGGGGCTCAGACTCTGGCTCCCCCTCACCCCGACTCTCTCCCCACAGGGGAGAGGGGGTTTGCATCACGGGTGGCGACGTAATGGCGACATTGGTTCTTGGCGCGGTGGGGTCGGCGGTGGGCGGCGCGCTCATTCCGGGTGGCGTCAGCATCTTCGGCACGGCGATCTCCGGCGCCACCATCGGCGGCGCGGTCGGCTCGGTGGCCGGCGCGTTCATCGATCAGGCGTTGTTCTCGCCGCTCGCCGCATCGTCGGGACAGACGCGGCTGGAGCAGGGACCGCGCCTTGCCGACCTCAAGCTCGGCGCCTCCAGCGAGGGCGCGCCCATCCCGCGCATCTATGGGCGGGTGCGGCTGCCGGGCCAGCTGATCTGGGCCACGCGGTTCAAGGAGGAGGTGACCGTCACCACGCAGACGACCGGCGGCGGCGCGCCGGCGAAGGGCGGCAAGGACATTTTCGACGCGCCGAGCGCGCCGGCGGCGCAATCGCCGACGCAGACGGTGAAGACCGTCACCTACAGATATTTCGCCAACGCCGCCTACGCGATCTGCGAAGGGCCGATCACGCGGGTCGGGCGCATCTGGGCGGACGGCAAGGAGCTGAAGCAGTCGGACTTTACAATTCGAATCCATCGCGGCGACGAGAACGACGACGCCGACGGGCTGATCTCCTCGAAGGAAGGCGGCGACGACAAGGCCCCGGCCTATCGCGGCACGGCCTATGTCGTGTTCGAGAACATGGCGCTCGAGCGCTTCGGCAACCGCCTGCCGCAGCTCAATTTCGAGGTGTTCCGCGCGGTCGACGATTTCGAGAAGCAAGTCAACGCGGTCAACCTGATCCCGTCGGCGGGCGAGTTCGTCTACGAAAAGGCGCGGGTGATCCGAGTCGAGAACGGCGTGACCATCGCCGAGAACCTGCACACGGCGCTCGGCGGCACCGACTGGAAGGCCGCCATCGACCAGCTCGAGGATCAGCTGCCGAATGTCGGGCACGTGTCGATCGTGGTGAGCTGGTTCGGTACGGATCTCCGCATCGGTTCCTGCGAGGTGAAGCCCGGGGTCGAGGTCGCCACCAAGGAGACGCAGCCTTACGCCTGGTCGGTGGGCGGGCTCACGCGCGATGCGGCCTACGTCGTGTCGCAAGTCGACGGGCGTCCGGCCTATGGCGGCACGCCGTCGGACCGGGCGGTGGTGTCGGCGATCGAGGACCTGAAGGCGCGCGGCTACAAGGTGACGTTCTATCCGTTCATCTCCATGGACGTGGCGGACGGCAATGCGCTGCCCGACCCGTACACGGGGGAGACGGGGCAGCCGCCTTACCCGTGGCGCGGGCGCATCACCTGCGATCCCGCGCCTGACGCGCCTGGCACGGTGGACAAGACGGCGTCGTGCGCGACCCAGGTCGCGTCGTTCGTGGGCGCGGCGGAAGCCTCCGACTTCACCATCTCCGGCAATACGGTGCTCTATGCGGGGCCGGCGGAATGGTCGTTCCGCCGGTTCATTCTGCACTACGCGCATCTGTGCGAGGCGGCGGGCGGGGTCGATGCCTTCCTCATCGGCTCGGAGATGCGCGGCGCCACCAATTTGCGGTCGAGCCCATCCGCCTATCCCTTCGTCGGTGCGTTGGTGGACCTGGCAGCCGACGTGCGCGCGGTATTGCGGCCGAGCACGAAGATCACCTACGGCGCGGACTGGACGGAGCATCGTGGGCACCAGCCGCAGGACGGCACGGGCGACGTGTTCTTCCATCTCGACCCGCTATGGGCGAGCGCCGACATCGACGCGGTCGGCATCGACGTCTATTGGCCGCTGAGCGATTGGCGGGACGGCGAGGCGCATCTCGATCATCTGGCCGGCTGGCGGTCGATCTACGACCTCGATTATCTCCGCAGCAATATCAGGGGCGGGGAGGGCTTCGACTGGTACTACCCGGCGGCCGGCGCCACGGGCAACGAGGCGTCGCCGGAGCGCAGCGCGCAACAGCGCTTGCCGATCACCGACGGCGCCCACGGCAAGCCGTGGGTCTACAAGCCGAAGGCGATCAAGGAGTGGTGGCAGAACCAGCACTTCAATCGTCCTGGCGGGGCGGAAGCCGGCAGCCCGACCGCGTGGGAACCGGAATCGAAACCGATCTGGTTCACGGAGGTTGGCTGCCCGGCGGTCGACAAGGGCGCCAACCAGCCCAACGTGTTCATCGACCCGAAGAGCTCGGAGAGTTTCGCGCCGTACTTCTCGAATAGCGTCAGGGACGATTTGATGCAGCGCCGCTACATCGAGGCGATGCTGAGCTTCTTCGACCCGAGCCACGAAGATTACGTGGCCGGCTCGAACCCGGTGTCCGGCGCGTACGGCGGCCGCATGGTCGATCCCAACCGCATGTTCGTCTACACTTGGGACGCGCGGCCATTCCCTGCCTTTCCCTACGCGTTGTCGGTGTGGGCGGACGGCGGCAATTGGGAGCTTGGGCACTGGCTCACGGGGCGCGTCGGCGGCGGTGCGTTGTCGGCAATCGTGCGGCAAATCCTCGAGGATTACGGCTTCACCCGCTACGAGGTGAGCCGGCTCTACGGCTTCCTCGACGGCTTCGTCATCGACCGAATCATGAGTGCACGCGAGGCGCTTCAGCCGCTCGGGCTCGCTTTTCTGTTCGACGCCTACGAATCCGGCGGCCTCATTCAGTTCGCCCATCGCGGGCTGATCGGGCCGGTGGCGGCGGTCGCGCCGGACGATCTCGTCGAGACCGATGCCGCGGCGCCGCTCTACACCTTGACCCGCGGCCAGGAGACCGAACTGCCGCTCTCGGCCAAGGTCACGTTCATCGACGGCAGTCACGACTACGCGCAAGGCGCGGTGGAGGCGCGGCGCCTTGGCGTGCGCAGCGACCGGGTGTCGGCGGCGGAGCTGCCCATCGTCATCAATCAGGGCAGGGCGCTCGCCATCGCCGAGCGCTGGCTGCGCGACGCCTGGGCGGCACGGGAGCGCGGCAGCCTCGCGCTGCCGCCGAGCCGGCTCGCGCTCGAGCCGGGCGACGTGATCACGCTGCAATCGGCGGGGCGGAGCTATGCGCTCCGTCTCACCGAGACGCGGGACGGCGCCTTCAAGGCGATCGAGGCGCGCTCGGTCGAGCCGTTCAATCTCGACGCATTGCCGGTGCCGGAACGCGAACGGGAGTTCGACGTCGTCACGGTGTACGGGCCGACTTCGGCGACGTTTCTCGATCTGCCGCTGCTGCGCGGGGACGAGGCGCCGCATATTGGCTACATCGCCGCCAACGCCGATCCCTGGCCGGGCGCGGTCGCCGTATATCGCTCGCCGTCGACGAGCGGCTACGAGCTCAACACCATCGTCGGCGCGCGGGCGACCGGCGGCGAGACGGTGTTCGATTTCTATTCGGGACCGCTCCACCGCTTCGACAAGAGCAATGTGCTGCGCGTCAAGCTTAACTTCGGTGAATTGGAGTCGGTGACCGAGGAGGCGCTGCTCAACGGCGCCAACTTCGCGGCGATCCAGAACGAAGACGGCGACTGGGAGCTGATCCAGTTCCAGACGGCGGCGCTGGCCGACGCGGCAACCTACGACCTGTCGGTGCTGCTGCGCGGCATGAACGGCACGGAAGGCGCCATGCGCAATCCCGTCGCTGCTGGCGCGCGCTTCATTCTGGTCAACAGCGCGGTGACGCCGGTTGGCTTGCGGCCGGAGGTCGGACTTGCGCTGAACTACAAATATGGCCCGGCGAGCGAGAGCCTCGATGCGGAGTCATACGGCACCGCGGCGCACGCCTTTCAGGGATTGGGCCTGCGGCCCCTATCGCCGGTGCATCTGCAAGGCAAGCGTGAGCCCTCGACCGGCGACTGGATGTTGCTGTGGGTGCGGCGCACGCGCATCGGCGGCGATAGCTGGCAGAGCGTCGAGGTGCCGTTGGCCGAGGAGGCGGAGCGCTATCGGCTGGAGATCCTCGACGCGCCGGGCGGCGACGTGCTCCGCGCCGTCGAGGTGACGGCGCCGATATTCCTCTACACCGCGGCGATGCAGACGGCGGATTTCGGGGCGCCACAATGGAACGTGCCGATTCGGGTCTCACAAATCTCGCCGGTCTACGGCGCGGGCGCCGCCGCCGAGCAGCTGACTTACGACTACCAACACTAGAAATCAGAAGTCAGAAACCAGAAACCAGAAGGAGTCCGGCGCGCTTCCGGTCTCTGGTTTCTGATTTCTGGCTTCTGGCGAGGAACGAGCCCAATGGCTGAAGAATCCGCGAAGCTGCGCATCCCCTACATCGCCGCGGCGCAGGCGCAGAAGCACGTCACCCATAACGAGGGCATGACCCTGCTCGACACCTTGGTGCAGCTTGCCGTGCTCGACAAGGACCTGGCCGCACCGCCCGACCGAGGGCGACACCTATATCGTGGCGGGATCCGCGACCGGCGAGTGGCTCGGCTGGGACAAGCGCATCGCCCGTTTCATCGACGGCGAGTGGCGCTCCTATCTGCCCGGCGCCGGCGGCGGGCAGGGCTGGCGCGCCTGGGTGATCGACGAGGCCGCGTTCTATGTGTTCGACGGCGCGGACTGGAACCTCTATTCGGGGGGTGGCGGCGGCGGGGTCTCGGACGGCGACAAGGGCGACATCACCGTCTCCGGCGGCGGCGGTACGTGGACCGTCGACAACGACGCGGTCACCTTCGCCAAGATGCAAAACGTCACGAGCGACCGGCTGATCGGCCGCGACACCGCGTCCAGTGGCGACCCGGAGGAGATTACCGTCTCGGGCGGCGTCGAGTTCACCGGCTCGGGCGGCATCAGACGCTCGGCCTTGACCGGCGACGTGACGGCCTCCGCCGGCTCCAATTCGACCACCATCGCCAACAACGCCGTGACCAACGCCAAGACTGCTGACATGGCGGCGTGGACCATCAAGCTGCGCAACGCCGGCTCGTCCGGCGATCCCTCGGACGCGGCGCTCGCCAGCCTGACGGAAGAGGGCTCGCCCGCGTCGGGCGACTTCCTGGTCGGCTTCCTAGGCACGGGCGAGATCCGCAAATTCGACGTGGGCAATCTGCCGGGCGGCGGCGGGGGCGGGGCGGCCGACTTTATCGATCTAGGCGACGTGCCGGCGAGCTATTCGGGCCAGGCGTCGAAACTCGTGGCGGTGACGGCGACGGAGGACGGGCTCGAGTTCATCACGAGCGCCTCGCTCACCGACGGCGACAAGGGCGACATCACTGTCTCAGGTGGCGGCGCTACGTGGACCGTCGACAACGACGCGATCACCTTCGCCAAGATGCAGGACATCGCCACCGACTCTCTGATCGGCCGCGACACCGCCGGCACCGGCGATCCCGAGAACATCACGCTCAACACCACTCTGTCGATGAGCGCCGGCCAGCTGCGGCGCGCGGCGCTCACCGGCGACGTGACGGCGAGCGCCGGGTCGAACTCCACCACAATCGCCAACAACGCGGTGACGAACGCCAAGGCGGCCGACATGGCGGCGTGGAGCTTCAAGCTCCGCAACGCGGGCTCCTCCGGCGATCCGTCCGACGTGGCGCTTGCCGATCTCACGGAGGAGGCGTCACCCGCCGCGGGCGACTTCCTGGTCGGCTTCCTTGGCTCGGGAGAAATTCGCAAATTCGACGTGGGCAATCTGCCGGGCGGCGGCGGGGGCGGCGCCAGCGGGTTCATCGGGTTGGTTTTCTGGCACGCCGGCACGTCGCCGCCCGCGTTTGCCTTGGAATGCGACGGATCGGCAGTGTCGCGGACCACGTATGCCGGTCTCTTTGCCGAGATCGGCACGACCTTCGGTCCCGGCGATGGCTCGACGACTTTCGACCTGCCCGACCTTATCACCGACAACCGCTTCATCCGCGCCGCCGATGGCTCCGCGATCACGGTGGGGACGACGCAGTCGAGCGGCCTGCCGAACATCACGGGCTCCATCAATGCGAACCCCACTGTCCGCATGTCTGGTTCGGGTGCTTTCTCAGACGATGGCAGCACCACTACAGGCTCAAATACGGGCACCGGTTCCGCCAACAGCGATTTGGCTTTCGACGCCTCGGATAGCAATGCCATCTATGGCGCGGCTGCCGAGGTTCGCCCCAACAACATCGCTTTGCTGCCGTGCATCGTGTTCTAGGGATCAGCCTAAGGATCAGCCATGACGACCATCTACCTCTTCGATCCCGAGACCGGCGAATTTGCGGGGAGCATGCAGGCGAAGCGCGACCGGTTCGGCACCGAACTTTTGCCAGGACCACATCACGCCTCGCGCACGCTCGATGCGCCGCCCGAATTTGCGCCTGGACACGTTGTCTGCCGCAAGGACGGCGTTTGGGTGCAAGTCGAGGACCATCGCGGCGAGACGGTCTACGCTACCGCAGACGGTACGGAGCGTGAGATAAAAGACCTTGGCGCGTTGCCCGATGACGTGACGGCCGCGAAGCCAGGTGTGCACGACACATGGGACGAGCGGCGCGGCGCGTGGGCCGAGGACGCCGAGCGGCGAGCGACGTCAGAGCGCCAGGCACTGATCGAGGCGGCGCGGGCGGCAGCCGCCGAGCGGGTCGCGACCTCGCCTTCCGGCGAGATCTCCGCCGAGGATCTCGCTGTGGCGGTGGGCTTGCGCGAGCCCGCGCTCTAAGCGGCGAAGCACGCCTGCGCGATTGAGCCTTTAAGCGAGACGGGGCCCCTGCGAGGAGAGGCCGATGGGCACGATGTTGCTGAACGCCATCTATCGCTCGGTCGAGCACATGAGCACAGCAAAGGCAGCGACACTCGGCGGCGCGGGAACTGGCATCTCGCTGACCGCGGCGATGATCGACCCGAGTACGCTGTCGCCGTGGCTGCACCTCCTCACGCTGGGGATCGGCAGCCTGACGGGCCTCGCCTCCCTCGTGCTCGTGGCGCTCAAGATCGTGCAGCAGTACCGCGCCATGAAGGCGAAGCCGTATCAGTAATCAGCAATCAGTAATCAGAAATCAGAAATCGGATGGGGCGCGGTTGAGGCGCCCCTCTTTTTTGTTGGAGGGGAGCATGGCGATCCCTCGCTGGTACGCGCTCGCGCTCGCCGAACGCGGCGTGAAGGAAGCGCCGGGCGCCGCGAACAACCCGGTGGTGCAGGGCTACTACCGGGATGCCGGGCACGCGGACGTGAAGCATGACAGCGTGCCGTGGTGCGCCGCGTTCGCCGGCGCCATGCTGGCGCGCGCCGGGCTCAAGCCGTCGGGCTCGCTCGCGGCGCGCTCCTATCTTGCCTGGGGCGAGAAGCTGTCCACCCCGCGCCAAGGCTGCATCGTGGTGCTGAAGCGCGGCAAGGGTTGGCAGGGCCACGTCACGTTCTTCGATCGCGAGGAAAACGGGCGCCTCGTCTGTCTCGGCGGCAACCAGTCCGACAAAGTCTGTTTCGCCGCCTATCGCAAGAGCCTCGTGCTCGGCTACCGCTGGCCGGGCCAGGGGTCAGGAATCAGAAATCAGCTCCTGTAGCCCGCATGAAGCGAAGCGGAATGCGGGTTGCTAGGTCCCGGATTTCGCTTCGCTCCATCCGGGCTACGACTGTTCCCACAACAAGGAAAGGACGTTGAGAATGAACACGCTTTCATGGCTCATCACTGGCGGCTTCGCCAAAGGTTACCGCACGCAGATCCTCGGCGTGACTACGGCGCTCTCGGCGGTCGGCTATTGGGCGGCGGGCGACATGACGCGGCTCGGTCTTGCGGCGCTCGGCGCCAAGGTGGACGATGCCGCGGCAAAGCCCGAGGCGGGCAAGCCCTCCAAGGTGAAGTAGGCGAGGGCCCCGTTCATGCACCGTTCATTGGCCCTCCCTTAGGGTTACTCTCAAGTAGGGATATTTGGGGACTGAGATGACGAGCCGAGCGACGATGCGAATGGCCATTGGGGCGCTTGCCGCGGTCCTGCTGACCGCGGGCGCGGCGCCGGCCGAGGCCGGCTGCCTTCCGTGGAAATCGGCCGGCGCGCTCATCTCGCAGAACTCACTCATCCCAGGCAATGTTATCTACAAGATGGTGCAGTCGAAGACCGGCGGGAAGGTGATCTCCGCCACCTTGTGCGAGAGCGGCGGCAATTTCGTCTATAAGATCGTGGTCCTGGGCAAGAAAGGCGAGGTCACCAATCTCAACGTTGACGCTCGCACCGGGCAGTTTTAGGAGGGCGCGGGGAGCGTCCTAAGCTTGAGGAGGTAGGGCTTTGCGGCTTCTCGTCGTCGAGGACGATCCAGATCTCAACCGTCAGCTCGTCACCGCGCTCGGCGAGGCGGGCTACGCCGTCGACACTGCGTTCGACGGCGAGGAGGGGCACTTTCTCGGCGATACCGAGCCCTACGACGCCGTGGTGCTCGATCTCGGCCTGCCGAAGAAGGATGGGATCTCCGTGCTCGAGCAGTGGCGGCGCGACGACCGCAAGATGCCGGTCCTGATCCTCACCGCGCGCGAACGGTGGAGCGACAAGGTGGCCGGCATGGACGCCGGCGCCGACGATTACGTCGCCAAGCCGTTCCACATGGAAGAGGTGCTGGCACGCCTGCGGGCGCTGCTCAGGCGCTCGGCCGGTCACGCCCGCAACGAGATGGAATGCGGGCCGCTCCGTCTCGACACCAGGACGGCGCGGGTCACGGTGAACGGCCAGAGCATCAAGCTCACCTCCCACGAATACCGCGTGCTCGCCTACCTTATGATGCACCGCGAGCGCGTCGTCTCCCGCACCGAGCTCGTCGAGCATCTTTACGAGCAGGACTTCGACCGCGACTCCAACACGGTCGAGGTGTTCATCGGGCGCCTGCGCAAGAAGCTGCCCATCGATCTCATCAAGACCGTCCGGGGGCTAGGCTACCGCCTCACGGACAACGAAGATGGGGCCTAAGTCTCTCGCCTTCAGGCTATTCGCCTCGGCCGCGGCATGGACCCTCGTGGTCATCCCCGCCGCCGCCATTCTCCTCGTCTCCCTCTATCGCCAAGCCGTCGAACGCAATTTCGACGCGCGCCTCAACGTCTACCTGACGAGCCTGGTCGCCTCGACCACGGAAGAGGGTGGCACTTCCCCCAAAGACCCCGCCAATCTCGGCGATCCGATCTTCACCATCCCGTTCTCCGGCTGGTACTGGCAAATCAAGCCGCTTAGAGGCGCCGAGCGTCCCCTCTACATCTCCGACTCGCTGCTCGATCAGCAACTCGACCTGCCGAGCCGCGACGGCGTTAAGCCGGACGAGACCTTGACGCGGCGGAGCTATGCGCCGGGCCCTGACAATCAGAGCCTGCGTATCGTCGAGCGCGAGATCAGGCCGGGCGGGGAGCTCTCCATTCCCTACTCCTATGCCGTGGCGGGCAATGCCGCCGAGATCGACGCCGATCTCGCCGAGTTCACCACCATGCTCATTCTCGCGTTGGCGCTGCTCGGGCTCGGCCTCGTGGCGGCGACGTTCTTCCAGGTGCGCTTCGGGCTCCTGCCTTTGCGCGCGATACGCCACGACCTCACGGCGATCCGCTCCGGCGAGGCCGAGAAGCTCGAAGGCGAGCTTCCCGACGAGATCAAGCCGCTTCAGCAGGAGCTGAACGCCCTCATTCAATCGAATCGCGAGATCGTCGACCGGGCGCGCACCCATGTCGGCAATCTCGCGCATGCGCTCAAGACGCCGCTCAGCGTCATCAGCAACGAGGCGCGCACCCACAAAGGCGCGCTCTCCGACAAGGTGGTGGAGCAGGCGGAGATCATGCGCACGCAGATCACCCATCACCTCGACCGCGCGCGGGTCGCCGCCCGGTCGAGCGTGATCGGCGATCTGACCGACGTGCCGCCGGTGCTCGACGCGCTGAAGCGCACGCTCGACCGCATCTACGGCGAGCGCGGGATCGAACTGGCAGTCAAGGCATCGCCCGGGTTGAAGTTTCAAGGCGAAAAGCAGGACTTCGAGGAGATGGTCGGGAATCTCCTGGACAACGCCTGCAAATGGGCGAGGGGGCGGGTGGCGGTCAACGCCGAGCGCCTGGGCGACAACGCAAGCTTCGCGGTCATCGTCGACGACGACGGCCCCGGGCTGACGGAGGCCGAGCGGGAGAAGGTGGTGAAGCGGGGGCAGCGCCTCGACGAGACCAAGCCAGGCTCAGGCCTCGGCCTCTCCATCGTGGCCGACCTGGCTCATCTATATAAGGGGCGGTTCGAGCTGGAACCCTCGCCGGAAGGGGGCTTGCGGGCCAGGCTGACCCTGCCGGCGGCTTGATCGTAGCCCGGGTGACGCGAAGCGTAACCCGGGATTGAGTGTGAGAAACCCGGATTTCGCTACGCTCCATCCAGGCTACAAGCTGCCGGCGGCTTGATTTCCAGGGATTTGCCTTGTCTCAACCTATTTTGGCCAGATTTGTTATTCTTAAGGATCGTAGGACAGGATAAACTCTCGCTATTCAGTCTCTCGCCGGGGGCCGGGTTGGTTAACTCTAGGCGTAGGGGGAAGCCATGAGACTAACACCATTCATCGCAATCGCCCTGGTGCCGTTGTTTCTCACGGCATGCGGGCCGGGCAACAAGCAAGGCACGGGGACCATCCTCGGCGCGGTCGCCGGCGGCGCCGCGGGCGCCGCGATTGGCGGCAAGGATAACCGGGCGGCCGGATTGGCGATCGGCGCGGTGACCGGAGGCATTCTCGGCAATCTGATCGGCGCGGACCTCGACGAGCGCGACCGCCAATTGGCGGCGCAGGCGCAATACCAGGCGCTGGAATATGGTCAGGCCGGCCAGGTCACGCCGTGGAACAATCCGTCCAATCAGCACCGCGGCCAGATCGTGCCGGGCAAGCCCTATCAGCAGGGCAGCTCTTTTTGCCGCCCGTACACGCACACGATCTATGTCAGCGGGCAGCCGCAGACGGCCCGCGGCACGGCCTGCCGTGGACCCGATGGCACCTGGAACGTGGTCGGCTAGCGGCCTGTCCATTCAGATTGCGGCGAATTAATCTCCGCGAGGTCCGGGCGGACCTTGCCCCGCTCAGCCCGTTTCCCTATGCCTAACCTTCTGTTGGCTTCTGGAGGTTGGCACCTCACGTGCTGCTTTGGGTCATTCTCGCCGGCCTCACGGCGATCGTTCTCTTCGTTCTGTTGCGGCCGCTCGTGAGCGGCGGCGCCGGCGAGCCCGGACGCGGGGCTTTCGACGCGGCCGTGTATCGCGACCAGCTCGAGGAGATCGAGAGCGACCGCGCGCGCGGGTTGCTCGGCGAGGCCGAGGCCGAGGCTGCGCGCCTCGAAGTTTCGCGTCGCCTGCTCGCGGCCGATGCCAACACGCAGGTAGCGAATGGCGCACGCCGGTCCGGCACGCTTCCCCGCGCTGCCTTGATCGGCGTTGCGCTCGCGCTGCCGCTCGCAGCGCTCGGCCTCTATCTCACCTACGGCTCCCCCCGCCTACCCGATCAGCCGCTCGCCGCGCGGCTGCAAGATCCCGCCAACGATCAGAATCTCGCCGCGCTCGTCGCCAGAGTCGAGGCGCGCTTACGCGAACATCCCGAAGAAGGTGAAGGCTGGGACGTCATCGCGCCGGTCTATATGGGCTGGCGCCGCTATGGCGACGCGGCCGATGCCTATGCGCAGGCGATCAGGCTGCTCGGGCCGTCGGCCAAGCGTCTCTCCGGCCATGGCCAGGCGCTCGTGCTTGAGACCGGCGGGGTGGTGACGGAGGAAGCGCGAAAGTCGCTCGAAGGCGCGCTCGCGCTTGACGCGAGCCTGGTCGAGCCGCGCATCCTGCTCGCCATCGCCAAGGAGCAGGACGGAGAGTTTGCCGCGGCCATCGACGATTGGCGCGGGCTGCTCGAGCGGGAAGGCGCCGACGAGCGGTGGCGCGCGATGGTGCAGAAGCGCATCGAAGCGGCCGAGGCGCAGATGTCCGGCAAGCCTATCGACGAGGCGCAGGACGTGCGCGGTCCGAGCGCAGCGGACATCGCCGCGGCGCAAAACATGAGCCCGGCCGACCGCGCGGCGATGGCCGAGCAGATGGTGCAGCGCCTTGCCGCACGGCTCGAGCAGCAGGGCGACGACCTCGGCGGCTGGCTCCAGCTGGTGCGCGCCTATACGGTGCTCGACCGCAAGGACGACGCCCTGAAGGCGCTGGCGCGCGCCAAGAGCCAGTTCGCCGGCAAGGCGCAAGCCATCGAGCAGCTCGACGCGCTCGCGGCGGAGCTTGGATTGCAGTCATGACGCGCAAGCAGCGAAGAGGGGTTCTGATCGGCACGTGCCTTGCGGTGCTCGGGCTCGCCGTCGGGCTCGTGCTCTACGCCATGCGGGATTCGATCGTGTTCTTCTATGGCCCGAGCGACGTGGCCGAGATGAAAGTGGCGCCGGGTCAGCGGTTCCGGCTCGGCGGCTTGGTCGAGATGGGAAGCGTCGAGCGAGGCGAGGGGACCACCGTGCGCTTCGTCGTCACCGACCAGAAGAAAACCTTGCCCGTGACGTACACGGGTGTCTTGCCGGACCTCTTCCGCGAGGGACAGGGCGTGGTCACAGAGGGTGTGCTCGAGCCGGACGGGGTGTTTCACGCCGACAGCGTGCTCGCCAAGCACGACGAGAACTACATGCCGCCTGAAGTCGCCGCCAAGCTGAAGGAACAAGGTGTGTGGCAGGGCGACGGGGCAGACGCTGCGGAAGACGGCAAGGTGAACTAATGATCGCTGAGACGGGACATTACGCGCTGATCCTGGCGCTCGGGGTCGCCATCGTGCAGATGGCACTGCCGCTCCTCGGCGCGCGCACGCGCGACGCGCAACTTGCCGCCGTCGCCATTCCCGCCGCGCAGGCGCAGTTCATTTTGATCCTCGTCGCCTTCATGGCGCTGACGACAGCGTACGTGACGTCGGACTTCTCGGTGGCGAATGTCTGGCAGAACTCGCATTCGGCGAAGCCGATGCTCTACAAGATCTCCGGCGTGTGGGGGAACCACGAAGGCTCCATGGTCTTGTGGGTGCTGATCCTCGCGCTGTTCGGTGCGGCGGTCGCTACGTGGGGCGCAAATCTGCCGCGCCAGCTCCAGGCCAATGTGCTCGCCGTGCAAGGCGCGATCGCCGTGGCGTTTCTCCTGTTCATCGTCACGACGTCCAATCCTTTCACCCGGCTCGACCCGGCGCCGTTCGACGGGCAGGGCCTCAATCCCGTGCTCCAGGATCCCGCGCTCGCCTTCCACCCGCCGTTCCTCTACGCGGGCTATGTCGGGTTTTCGATGGCGTTTTCCTTCGCCGTCGCCGCGCTGATCGACGGCCGCATCGATGCCGCCTGGGCGCGCTGGGTCAGGCCATGGACGCTCGCGGCCTGGATGTGCCTCACCCTCGGCATCGCCTTGGGCTCGTGGTGGGCCTATTACGAGCTTGGTTGGGGCGGGTTCTGGTTCTGGGACCCGGTGGAGAACGCCTCGTTCATGCCGTGGCTCGCCGGCACGGCGCTGCTCCATTCGGCGCTGGTGATGGAGAAGCGCGACGCGCTCAAAGTGTGGACCATCCTGCTGGCCATCATCACCTTCTCCTTGAGCCTGATGGGCACGTTCCTGGTGCGCTCGGGCGTGCTCACCTCGGTGCATGCGTTTGCCGTCGATCCGGCGCGCGGCGTGTTCATCCTCGGCATCATGGCGGTGTTCATCGGCGGGGCGCTGATCCTGTTCGCGTGGCGCGCGCCGCTGCTGTCGCAAGGTGGCCTGTTCGCGCCGATCAGCCGGGAAGGCGCCCTCGTTCTCAATAATCTTCTGCTGACGGTGGCGTGCGCCGCGGTGCTGGTCGGCACGCTCTATCCGCTCGCGCTCGAGGCGCTGACGGGAGACAAGATCTCGGTCGGGGCGCCGTTCTTCAACTTGACCTTCGTGCCGCTCATCGTGCCGCTCCTCATCGCCGTGCCGTTCGGGCCGCTGCTCGCGTGGAAGCGCGGCGATCTCCTGGCGGCGGCGCAAAGGCTCATGGCGGCGGCGATCGTCAGCCTTGCGGTCATTGTCATCGTGCTCGCCATCAACCAGAAGGGACCTTGGCTTGCCCCGCTCGGCGTCGGCCTCGGCGTCTGGCTGATCATGGGTGCGGCGACCGAGATCGCCACGCGGGTCAAGCTGTTCGGTTCGTCACGCGCCGAGGCATGGCGGCGCTTGCGCAATCTGCCGCGCGCCGCCTACGGCTCGGCGCTCGCGCATGCGGGGCTCGGCCTCGTGGTCGTCGGCATCGTCGCCACCTCGGCGTGGCGCTCGGAGCGCATCGAGGCGTTGGCGCCGGGCGAGGCTGTGGACATCGCCGGCTACCGGCTCGTGTTCCAGGGGACCGCGCCGCGGCAAGGTGCGAACTATCAGGAGCGGGTCGGCGTGTTCGAAGTCACGCGCGGCGGCCGCCTGGTCACCGAGCTTGCGCCGTCGAAGCGCGAATTCACCGTGGAGCGGAACACGACCACGGAAGCCGGCATCCACAACAGCTGGCGGGGTGACCTCTATGTCGTGCTCGGCGATCCGCTGAAGGACGGCGCCTACACGGTCAGGGTCTATTTCAATCCGCTGGTGCGGCTGATCTGGATCGGGGCACTGGTGATGTTCTTCGGCGGCGCCGTGTCGCTGTCGGACCGGCGTTTGCGGGTCGGCGCGCCGAAGCGCGCGCAAACGAAGCCGGCGCCGGTCGCGGCGGGGGAGTGACGATGTTGCTGCGCCAGTCCGTCCTCGCCTTGGTTTTGTCCCTGCTGGCGGGCATTTCCGCGACCGGCCCTCTGAATGCGGTTCAGCCCGACGAGGTCTTGCAGGATCCAGCCCTCGAGGCACGGGCACGCGATCTGTCCGCAGGCTTGCGCTGCCTCGTCTGCCAGAATCAGTCGATCGACGATTCGGACGCGCCGCTCGCCAAGGACTTGCGCGTTCTGGTGCGCGAGCGGCTGACGGCGGGGGACAGCGATCAGGAGATCATCGACTTCGTGGTGGCGCGCTACGGCGAGTTCGTGCTGCTCAAGCCACGTTTCTCGCCGCACAATTGGCTGCTGTGGCTGGCGACGCCGCTGGTCCTTGCCGCAGGGCTTACGGCGATCTTGTTTGCGCATCGCCGGCGCAGGTTATCAGCCGAGGGGCCCAAGCCCTTGTCGGCCAACGAGAAGCGCCACCTGAAGCGGCTCGTGGGCGACCTCGAGCCTTAGAGTGTCCCGCTAAGTGGGCGGAACAACTCAGGAAAGCCGGCGTTTGAGCCGTTGAACCTTACTGAAATTTAATCCCGGCGAAACCGCGGGGTAATCGGCGAGCCCCTATATCTTGGAGCCTGGATGTCCGCCCGTCGGGGGCGCGATACGATCAACGGGATTGTCCTTCTCAGGAGAGGTAACCAATGAAATCTGACCAGAGCAACGCTGCGAACGAGAGCCCGCGGTCGCGGACGCTGACCCGCAAGCCCGCGCTCCTCGCCGCTGCCGCCCTGATCGCCACGGGCGCATTGGGGCTCGCGTTCGGCACGAACATGCCGTTCGCCATTGCCGAGACGCCGCAGCAGGCGAAGGCGGTGGAGACCATCGACACGCCGTACGGGCGCGCGCCGCTGTCCTTCGCCGACCTTGTGGAGAAGGTCAGTCCGGCCGTGGTCAGTATCAACGTCAAGGGCGACGTCAAGGTCGCCGACAACGACATGCAGATCCCCGGCATGCCCGACATCCCGGAGGACAACCCGCTCTACGATTTCTTCAAGCAGTTCCGTAAGGGCATGCCGACGCCGCCGACCAAGCCGAGCCCGAGCCTCGCGCAAGGCTCCGGCTTCTTCGTGTCGGAGGACGGCTTCGTGGTGACGAACAACCACGTCGTCGAGGACGCCGAGGACATTTCGGTGACGATGGAAGACGGCAAGAAATACTCGGCCAAGCTCGTCGGCAGCGATGCGCGCACCGATCTCGCGCTGCTCAAGGTGACAGAGGAGAAGTCAGACTTTCCCTATGTCGAGTTCTCCGACAAGGATCCCCGCGTGGGCGATTGGGTGCTTGCAGTAGGCAACCCGTTCGGCCTCGGCGGCACGGTGACGGCTGGCATTATCTCGGCGCATAACCGCGACATCGGCTCCGGGCCGTACGACTATCTCCAGATCGACGCGGCGGTGAACCGCGGCAATTCGGGCGGTCCGAGCTTCGGTCTCGACGGCAGGGTCATCGGCGTCAACACCGCCATTTTCTCGCCCTCCGGCGGCAATGTCGGCATCGCCTTCGCCGTGCCGGCGGCGCTCGTGAAGCAGGTGGTGAGCGAGCTGAAGAGCCACGGCAGCGTCGACCGCGGCTGGCTTGGCGTCGTCATTCAGAACGTCAACGACGACATCGCCGATTCGATCGGTTTGCCCGAGCCGAAGGGCGCCATGATCACCAAGGTGACCGAGGACGGCCCCGCCGCTCAGGAAGACATCAAGGCCGGCGACGTCATCGTCGAAGTCAACGGCGAGGCGATCGAAGACTCGCGTGACCTTGCCCGCAAGATCGCCGACCTCGAACCCGACACCAAGGTCAAGCTGTCGATCGTCCGCTATGGCGACAAGCATGAGGTCGACATGAAGCTCGGCGCCTTCCCCAGCGCCAAGAAGCTTGCCGCGCTCGAGCAGGACGAGCCCGCCGATACCGGCAAGCAGATGAAGGACCTCGGACTGTCGCTCGCTCCGGCGGCGAAATTTCCCGGCGCCGGTGACGAGGGTGTGGTCATCACCGAGGTCGATCCTTCAAGCGACGCCGCCGACAAGGGCTTGAAGCCCGGCGACGTCATCCTTCAGGTCGCGGGCGTGAACGTGTCCAATCCGGACGACGTCGCGGCCGGCGTCCAGAAGGCCATGGCCGGCGCCAAGGCTGACAAGGATACCGTCAAGGTGCTGATGCAAGTGAAAACCGGCGATCAGACGCGCTTCGTGGCGCTTTCACTGAAGAAGGCCTGAGTTAGGCTTTCTACGCCGGAGGGCGGCGCGGTTTCCCCCCACCGCGCCGCCCGCCCCTTTCTCCAACCGAGGCCGAGGCAGCTTTGTCAGGGAGACCCGCCGATATGCGCGTTCTGGTGATCGAGGATGATCAGGAGACGGCGGCCTTTCTCAAACGGGCGCTGAAAGAGTCCGGCCATGTGGCCGAATACGCGCCCGACGGCCAGACCGGGCTCGACCTAGCCAGGACCAATGCCTACGACGTCCTGATCGTCGACCGCATGCTGCCGAAATGCGATGGGCTCGGTGTCATCAAAGCGCTGCGGAGCGAAGAGATCAGGACGCCGGCCTTGATTCTCTCAGCCCTCGGCGAGGTGGACGACCGGGTCAAGGGCCTGCGCGCCGGCGGCGACGACTACCTGACGAAGCCCTATGCCTTCAGCGAATTATTGGCCCGGATCGAAGCTCTGGCCCGGCGCACCTCGCCCGAAGAGGGCAGCACCCGCTTCGTCGTGGGCGACCTCGTGCTCGACCGCCTGTCGCACAAGGTGACGCGGGCGGGCGAAGCCATTATGTTGCAGCCGCGCGAGTTCCGGCTGCTCGAATATTTGATGAAGCACGCGGGCCAGGTCGTGACCCGCACAATGTTGCTCGAGAACGTCTGGGACTATCATTTCGACCCGCAGACCAATGTCATCGACGTCCACATCTCGCGGCTCAGGTCCAAGATCGACAAGAACTTCGGCGACCCCCTCCTGCACACGGTCCGCGGCGCCGGCTACACCATCCGTGACAGCGCTCACTAAGCTCTTCCGGACCACCACCTTTCGCCTGTCACTGACTTACCTTGCGCTGTTCAGCGTGGCCGCCATCGTGGCCATCTTCTATATCTACTGGAACACGACGGTGCTGCTGACGCGGCAGCTCAACCAGACGATCGATGCGGAGCTGAAGGGCCTCGCCGAGCAGTACCGGGCGGGCGGTCTCGACCAGCTGGTCCGCACCGTCGCCGAGCGCAGCCAGACGCCCGGCAACAGCCTCTACCTCGTGGCGGACAACGAAGGGAAGCAGCTCGCGGGCAATCTCAGCGCGGTATCGCCCGCGCTGTGGAACAGCCTAGGGCCCGTCGAGTTCGTCTATAGCCGGCCAGCTCCCGGTGGCGTCGAGCGGCGGCTCGCCTTCGCCAACGTGTTCCGCCTGCCGGGCGGCTACCGCCTGATCGTCGGCCGCGATATCGAGGACCGGCGGGACTTGGCGCGGCTGATCCGCACCACGATGCTGTGGGGGCTCGGGGTGATGGCTCTGGTCGGCATCGGCGGCGGCTTCTGGGTGAGCCGCAAGCTGCTAACGCGCATCGACGACCTTGCCGCTACGACGCGCACGATCATGGAAGGCGACCTCGCTGGACGGCTGCCGGTGAGCGGCTCGGACGACGAGCTTGACCGCCTGTCGCAAAGCGTCAATCTCATGCTGGCGCGTATCGAGCAGCTCATGGCGGGCTTGCGCGAGGTCTCCGACAACATCGCCCACGACCTCAAGACGCCTCTGAACCGACTGCGCAACCGGGTCGAGGAGGCGCTGCGCGAATCCTGCGACGAGGGCGCCTACCGCGAGGCTCTGCAGCGGACCATCGAGGAGGCCGACGGTCTGATCAAGACGTTCAACGCGCTGCTTTCCATCGCGCGGCTCGAGGCCGGCGCCGGCGGCGAGAACCGGGAGAGGCTCGACCTTTCGGAACTCGTGCGCGACGTGGCCGAGCTCTACGAGCCGGTGGCCGAGGAGCGCGGCATCGCCTTGCACGCCGAGACCGCGGTGCCGATCGTCATCCACGCCGACCGCCAGCTGCTTGGCCAAGCGATCGCCAATCTCATCGACAATGCCCTGAAATACGGCGCCCCGGCCACGGCCGAAGGCGGCAATGGCTGGCAGCCGGAGGTCGAGGTGCGCGCGGAAGCCGGGGAGGGGGTGGCGGAAATCATCGTCACCGACCGGGGTCCCGGCGTGCCAGGGCCGGAACGCGAGCGCGTCCTCGGGCGCTTCATTCGGCTGGAGGCGAGCCGGTCGGAGCCCGGCAGCGGCCTCGGCTTGAGCCTTGTCGCGGCGGTAGCGAGGTTGCATGGTGGCAGCCTGAGGCTGGAGGATAACGAACCCGGCCTCCGCGTCGTCCTCGTCCTGCCAATCGAGGCCGACGCGCTGGGCAACGGGGCGGTAGCCATGCCACCCCCGGGAGCAGAGCTGAGACCCACGTGACGGCGTTCGCCGAGCGCATCACCGAACTTCCGAAAGTCTATGACGCGGCGCGCGGCGCCGACGTCCTTGGTGGCGTGCTGTCTGCGATGGGCAGCCGGCCTGAGCTTGCCGTGGCGGCCGAGGTTGCTGCTGCGCCAAAATCCGCGGCGCTGCTCGAAGCCACGTTCTCCGGCGCGCCCTATCTCGCCGCGCTCGCCCAACGCTCCCCCCAGCTTCTCGCCGATTGTCTCACGCGCGATCCCGGCGCGCATCTGGCCGAGGCGCGCGCGGCGCTCGCCCGTGACGTGGCGCAAGCGCCGGGCACAAAAGAGGTCATGACCCTCCTGCGCCAGTTCAAGCAACGGAGCGCGTTGCTCACCGGGCTTGCCGATCTTGGCGGCGTGTGGCCGACGCAAGCAACGCTCAAGGCGCTAAGCGAGGCGGCAGAGGCCTCGCTGCAAGCAGCGGTGGCGTTTCTGTTCCGCAAGGGGCGCGAGGCAGGGCAAATCATCTCGCCGGAGGGCACGCCCGGCTATTTCGTCATCGCCATGGGCAAGCTCGGCGCCACGGAGCTCAACTATTCGAGCGACATCGACTTTATGGTCTTTTACGACCCCGAGAGCGCCGGGCTTGCTTCCGGCATCGAACCATCATCCTTCTTCGTCCGGCTGACGCGCGATCTCGTGCGCCTGTTGCAGGAGTTCACGGCGGACGGTTACTCCTACCGCACCGATTTGCGGCTACGTCCCGATCCGGGGGCGACCCAGATCGCGCTCTCCACCGACGCAGGGCTCACCTACTACGAGAGCTTCGGCCAAAACTGGGAGCGGGCGGCGCTGATCAAGGCGCGGGTGGTGGCCGGCGACGTCGCGTTGGGCGAAGAGTTCCTGGGTCAGCTCTCGCCCTTCGTCTGGCGCAAATATCTCGACTTCGCCGCGGTCGCCGATATCCACGCCATGAAGCGGCGGGTGCACGCCTTCAAGGGTCATGGCGCGATTGCCGTGGAGGGTCACGACATCAAGCTCGGCCGAGGCGGCATCCGCGACATCGAGTTCTTCGTCCAGACGCAGCAGTTGATCGCCGGCGGGCGCCACCCGGAGCTCAGAACGCGCGGGACCATCGAGACCTTGGACCGGCTGGCCGACGGCGAGTGGATCGAAAAAACCACGGCAAACGAGCTCACCAGCGCCTATCTGTTCTTGCGCCGCATCGAGAACCGGCTGCAAATGGTGGGCGATCAGCAGACCCACATCATCCCGGACGACCGGCAGGAACTTGACCGCATCGCCAGGTTATCGGGCTTCGACGACACGGATGCGTTCGGCGAGGCGCTGCTCGACCAGCTGAAACTGGTCGAGACGCATTACGAAGCGCTGTTCGAGAAGATTCCCGAGCCGCCCACATCGGCGCCGAGCATCGTCGTCGCTGACGAGGGCGATCCGGCCGCGCTCGCCGGCCTCGAGCGCCTCGGCTTCACCAATCCGGCCGTGGCGGTGGCCGCCATCCGCGCGTGGCAGTCGGGCCGCTATGCGGCGACGCGAAGCTTGAAGGCGCGCGAGCGGCTCACGGAGTTCCTGCCGCTTTTGCTCGACGCGTTTGGCCGCACCGCCGAGCCGGATCTCGCGCTGGCGACCTTCGACAAGGTGATCGCCAGCATGCCGGCGGGGCTGCAGCTGTTCTCGTTGCTTGCCGCTAATCCGAGCCTGCTGCGCCTCGTCGCCGACATCATGGGCACGGCGCCACGCCTTGCCAATATCATCGGCCGGCGCCCCAGGCTGTTGGACGCGGTGCTCGACCCGGGGTTCTTCGGGGCGGTACCGTCGGCGGCCAAGCTGAAGGAACTGGTCGGCAACGCCATCGCCCAGGCAGGCGACTATCAAGACGCGCTCGACCGCGCGCGCATCGTCGGCCGCGAGCAAGGGTTTCTCATCGGCGTCAGGGTGATCTCCGGCACCATCTCGGCGCGGCAGGCGGGCGCGGCCTATGCGGCGCTGGCCGAGACGCTGATCGAGGCGCTCAGCGACCGGGTCGGGGCGGAACTCGCGCGCCAGCATGGGCACTTGCCAGGGGGCGAGACGGCAGTCGTGGCCATGGGCAAGCTCGGCGGCAGCGAGATGACCGCCGCCTCCGATCTCGATCTCATCATCGTCTACGATTTCGCGGGCGACGACGGGCACTCCGACGGCGCCAGAAGCCTGCCGGGCACGCAGTTTTATTCCCGCTTCACTCAGCGCCTGATCGCCGCGCTTTCGGCGCAGACCGCGGAAGGATCGCTCTACCAGGTGGACATGCGACTGAGGCCGTCAGGGAGCCAAGGGCCGGTGGCGACCAAGCTGTCGCGCTTCATCGACTATCAGATGAGTTCGGCGTGGACCTGGGAGCATCTGGCGCTGACCCGCGCCCGCGTGGTTGCCGGTCCCGTGGCACTCCGCCGCAAGATCAACGAGACGATCAAGGCGGTGCTCTGCGTTCCGCGCGAGCGGGCCATGGTGGCCGAAGAGGTCAAAGCCATGCGGGCCAAGATCGCGAACGAGAAGGGCACGACCGACATCTGGGACCTGAAGCAGGTCCGCGGCGGACTGATCGACCTCGAATTCCTCACCCAATTCCTGCAGATCGTGAGCGCGGAGCGCGATCCAGAGGCGCTCGACCAGAACACGGAGATGGCGCTGACCAAGCTCTCGGCCACAGGCGTGCTGTCCCCGGGCGATGCCGAGATCTTGGTGCCGGCGGCGCGCCTTTATCACACGCTCACGCAAGTCCTGCGGCTTTGTCTCGACAAGCCGTTCGCCGCGGCGGACGCGCCACTCGCGCTCAGGGATCTGCTCGCGCGCGCCTCCGACATGCCGGACTTCGACACGCTCGAGGCGGCGCTCAAGGACACGCTCCAGTCCGTGCACGCGGCGTTCGACCGCATCGTGGCCTGAGCGGGACCACCAAGGCATCGCTACGAGGAACTCGCCACGTCAAAGCTGGTCGAATACACCGGCTTCGCGTCGACCCGCACATGCGTCCAACACGCTCGGGAGAACTTCTGCGGGCTCATCGGCTTGGCAAACAGAAATCCTTGGACCAAGTCGAAGCCCAACTCCCGCACTGTGAGAAAATCCGCCCAAGTTTCGACGCCCTCGGCAACCGTACGGGCGCCGTAGCCATTGGCGAGTGCCAGGATGTTGCGACATAGCGACTGCTTCAGCCGATCCTTGGCACACCCGGCGACCAACTTTCGGTCGACCTTGACCTCCACGAAAGGAAAGTCATGAAGGCCAATGAACGAGAGCCATTCCGCGCCGAGATCGTCAATCGACAGCGCAACCTTATGCGGCCGAAGCTCCTTGGCAATGTCGCGTATCAGGGAGAGATTGCGGGCGATGTCCGTTCCATTGCTTTCGATGAGCAAGCCCTCGAAAGCTGCGTCGCGCGGCAAGGCCTGCCGCAGATAGTCCATCGACTCCGGATGCTCCAGGAAGGCGATCGGCAAGTTGATAGCGATTTCGACGGGGCCTCGCGCGAAGAAAAAGTGCCGCCAGTCTTCGACCGCGCGGCTGATTACCGCTTCAGATACGGGGAGAAGGCGCGGGTCGCCGTCATCGGGAATCAAGAAAGAAGACGGCACCACGCCCCAAATGGGGTGCCGCACGCGCAGCAACGCCTCGGCGCCGCGCATGACGAGCCTGCGCGTGTCGATCTTCGGCTGATACCAAAGCTCCAGCCAATCCTCGCGCAGTGCTTCCGACAAGTCAGGATGACTGGGCGCAGATCTCCCGGGGAAGAGCGGCGCGACGATCTCGAGCAAACGCTCCTTGTTGAACGGCGCGAAAAGAGGGGGAAGCACCGTCAGGCCCAGCTTCTCCGCGACGTCTTTGGCTTCTTGTGTTCGGTCCAAATCGCGCGAAGCAAGCGGGAGCACGCGGCCTTGAAACTTGGCCACGGCAAGCTCGCACAGGACTTCACGTGCCGTACCGGCGCCGCCGCTCAGAGAGAGAATCAGAAGTTCGGCCGATCGTGCGTTTACCGCACCCCTAAAGTCGCGCGGCTCGCGGCATTCATAGACACTGAAACCGAACTCCCCCAAAGCTTCTCGAACAAATCTTCGAATATGTGGCTTCTGGTCGAAAATGCAGACGATCGGCGACGCGCCAAAACGGTGGTCTTGCATGGTTCCCCCCCACGCTCTTAAGACCGCCACTTGCGCACACGAAATCAACCTGAATGAGGACCACATTGGGCCGAAGAAAAGGCATTCGCTGTCAGGCTTAATCTCGAAGGATTAGAGAAAATTCGAGTGAAATTTTCTTTTGGCCTGACTAGGCGCTCTTGGCGAGCGGCGCTTCGTCGCTCGGGGTCATGGCGCGAGAGGGCAGCGTGCAGGTTACCGTCGTGCCTTGGCCCTCGCGGCTCTTGATAAGGAGCGTGCCGCCATGCAGCTCCACGAGGGCGCGGGAGATGGCAAGCCCTAGTCCGCTGCCCTGATGGCTCTTGGAGAACTGGTTCTCGACCTGCTCGAAGGGCTTGCCGAGTTTGGCGATGTCGGTGTCGGGAATGCCGATGCCGGTGTCCTTGATGGCGATCTTCACCTGGCCGCGGATCCGGGACAGGTGCACGTCGACGCTGCCGCCGTCGCGGGTGAACTTGACGGCATTCGACAGCAGATTGAGGAAGACCTGCTTCAGCGCCCGGCGGTCTGCCTCGATGGCGAGATGGGCGGGCCCGTGGCGCTCAAGGGTAATATCGCGGTCGGCGGCCGCCTTGCTCACCACCTTCATGCTGTCGTCGATAATATCGGCCACGTCCACGTTGCCCACGTCGAGGCTCATCCGCCCGGCCTCGATCTTCGACATGTCGAGGATGTCGTTGATGACCTCGAGCAGAAAGGCGCCGCTTGCGTAGATGTCGCGCGCGTACTCGTCATATTTGGGGTGACCGAGCGGGCCGAACAGCGCCTGCTGCATGACCTCGGAGAAACCGATCACCGCGTTGAGCGGCGTGCGCAGCTCGTGGCTGATATTGGCGAGGAACTCGGATTTGGCGCGGTTGGCGGCCTCGGCCCGGTTCTTCTCAAGCGCATATTTCTCGGCGAGATCCACCAGCTGCTGCTTCTGGTGCTCCAGCTCGCGGCGCGAAAGCCTGAGCTCGGCCACGCTGGCGCGCAGCTGCTGCTCGCTCTCGGCGAGGCGGTGCTGGCTCTCTTTCAGCACGGAGATGTCGGTGCCGACGCTGACATAGCCGCCGTCACGCGTGCGGCGCTCGTTGATGTGCAGCCAGCGGCCGTCTTCGATCTGCGCCTCGTACGTGCGGGAATCGTCGGCGTCCTTGCCGGTAACGGCGATACGCTTGGACACGATAGGCTCGGAGGCGGCGGCGATGACCTCGTCATAGGAAGCGCCGGGCTGCACCATGTCGTCGGCGAGGCCATGGAACTGCTGGTACTTGCTGTTGCACATCACCAGCCGGTTCTGGTTGTCCCACAGCACGAAGGCTTCCGAGATCGTCTCCACCGCGTCGCGGAGCCGCGCATTGGCGTCGGCGGAGCCAGGCGCGGCATCGTGGTCGGCGAGGACCGCCATGCCGGTGAGATAGGGCTCCGAGCCAGCGTGACCCCGGGTGATGTGACCGCGCAGGCGTAAGGAGACCCAGTGCCCTTCGGCATGGCGCAGGCGGAAGCACTGATCGAATAGGGAAATGGCCTCTCGGAGGTGGCGGTCGACCTCAGCGCGGAGGTCGTCGTCGGGATGGAGCGCTTTGGCCACGATGCCGAATGCGAGCGGTTCCGCACTGGGCTCGAGTCCAAGCAGGCGGTACATGGGAGCAGACCAGTGCATATGACCGCGCGCGAGGTTCCAGCGCCACACGCCACAGCCTGGCAGCGCCTCGGTCAGCTCTTGGGCCAGGGCGTTGTCGTCCGCGCGGGCGGGGGCAGGGACGAGATACCAAAGCCCGCCGGCGAGTAATGCGAGGACGAGCCCGGCGCAGGCGAGCAGCGTGATCTCGATCAAGGCGTCCTGCCGCCAGTCTCCGAGCGCGCCGCTGATCGGCTGGAGCAAGGTGATCTGCGCGTCGGTTTGCGGGATGTTGCGGACGGTGACGAGGGCGTCGGTGCCGTCGAGGAGGGTGATGCGCAGCACGCCGGCATCGGCGCCCATGATGGTGAGGGGCTGCTGCGGGCCGAGAATGGTGAGGAGCGTGCCCTTATACGGGCTGTCGATGGGGGCGCGGGCCTGGATCGTGCCTTCGGCATCGGCGAGGAGGGCGGTGCGGCGATTGCGAGTCGCGCCCTTCGGCAGGCTCGCGGCGAGCTTTCCCTGCCAGTCGGCGCTCGAGCTCAGGGTCTCGTCCTTGAGGTTCAGCGCGGCGACGTCGGCGATGAGGGCGAGCTGCCGCTGGGCGGCGTCGAAGGCCGCTTTCTTGCCGTTGCCGATCTGGTAGGCGAAGCCGGCAATGGCCACGGCGCAGAAGCCGATGAGCAGGATGGGAACGAGATGGCGGAGGACGTCGGATGAGGGGAGGTGACAGTCGATAACCGCCCGCAGGTCCTGCCATGGCGGCCCCGCGACAGAAAAGACTCCCTCACCACGCGCAGAACGCGCCCGCGCCATTCGGTCCCCCTTCTAGTTCTCCTGCTTCGAGCCGGAGAACTTGCCGCATCTCCGAATCGCTTCCGACCATTGGAGGCGATGACGGCGGCGTCGTCCAGAGGAAACCTGTGGAAATTCGGTTAAGAACCCGTTGACAGAGGTTAAGACTCAGGTGGCGCCGAGGGTCTTGGTGACGATCTCATAGCTGTCGGTCGACAATTCCTGACCGGCGAGATCCTCGAGCGTGGCCTTGGCGAGGGCCTGACGTTCGGGCTCCAAGGTGCGCCAGCTCTCGAAGGCGCCGAGCAGGCGGGCGGCCACGTGCGGGTTGAAGCGGTCGATCTCGAGCGCCTGGCCGGCCAGCAGACGATAGCCCTCGCCGTCGGCGCGGTTGAAGCCGGACGGGTTGGCGTGGGCGAAGCTGCCGATCAGCGCGCGCACGCGATTGGGGTTCTTTAGCGAAAATTTCGGGTGGCCGAGCAAGGCACGCACCGTCTCCACCGAGTCGGGGCGCGCGGCGCGGGCCTGCACGGCGAACCATTTGTCGAGCACGAGCGGCTCGTCCTCCCAGCGCGCATAGAAATGGGCGAGTGCCGAATCGCGGAGAGGCGAGGCGAGATGCGACAGGATGGAGAGCGCCATGATGGCGTCGGTCATGTTGGATGCCTCGCGGTAGTGGCGGTCGGCGCGGGCGATCTCCTCCGGGGCTTCTGTCGCCGTCAGGAGATCGAGCGCCGCGATGTGCAAGGCACGAAGCCCGGCGCTTTCCGGGTCAGGCGAGAATGGTCCCGTGGTTGCGCCCGCTGCATAGATCTCCGCCAACGCGTCGGCGATCGTGCCGCCGATCTTGGCGCGCAGGGCGTCGCGCGCGGTGTGGACGGCGTCAGTATCGACGTTGCGCGCCAGTTCGCGCGCGATATCGGACTCGCTCGGCAGCTTAAGGGTCTCGGCGCGATAGGCCGGCCGTAACGTCGCGTCGCTTATGGCGGCGG
This sequence comes from Methyloceanibacter sp., assembly GCF_050726195.1. Classification (GTDB taxonomy): domain Bacteria; phylum Pseudomonadota; class Alphaproteobacteria; order Rhizobiales; family Methyloligellaceae; genus Methyloceanibacter. The sequence goes on from NZ_JBOHJC010000014.1 coordinate 28,839, forward strand.
CGAGGGACTGGGCGAGGCGTGCCGCCTCCTTGCCGGTCACGCGGCCGAGATGCATGCCTTTCCGTGAAGCGGCGGTGAGCAGATCCGTGGCATAGGTCTGGGCGGCTTGCCAGCGATTGAACGGGTCGGAGTCGTGCAACATGAGAAACTCGATCTGGCCGGGATCGAGGCTCGTGGTGAGGCGCACCGGCGCCGAGAAGTCGCGCAGCAAGGACGGTGTCGGCGGGGCGGGGACGTCGTGGAACTCGAAGACCTGCTCGCGTTCGGTTATTTCGAGAAGCCCACCTGGAACGTGCGTGCCGTTGAGCTTGAGCGGCAGTTCGTCGCCGTTGGCGCCGATGAGGCCCACCTTGAAGGGGATCAGCATCGGCTCCTTGCTGGTCTGGCCCGGGGTCGGCGGCACCACCTGGCTGACATGCAGCCGCGCGATCTTGGCGTGCGGGTCGTAGTCGAGCGAGCAGGCAAGCTCAGGCGTGCCGCTTTGCGTGTACCACAGCATGAATTGCGAGAGGTCGCGGCCCGACACGTCGGCCATGGCGTCGACGAAGTCCTCGACCGTCACCGCCTCGCCGTCATGGCGCTGGAAATAGAGCTCGATGCCTTGGCGGAAGCCGTCGCGGCCGAGCAAAGTCTGAAGCATGCGGCAGACCTCGGCGCCCTTCTCGTAGACCGTCGACGTATAGAAGTTGTTGATCTCGATATAGGAGCCGGGGCGCACCGGGTGGGCGAGGGGGCCGGCGTCCTCCGGAAACTGATGGGTCTTCAAGTTGCGGGCATCAACGATGCGCTCGACGGGGCCGGAACGGATGTCGCCGGTGAACTCCTGGTCGCGGAAGACGGTCAGGCCCTCCTTCAGGCAGAGCTGAAACCAGTCGCGGCACGTGACGCGGTCGCCGGTCCAGTTGTGGAAATATTCGTGGGCGATCACGCTCTCGATCGAGGCATAGTCGGCATCGCTGGCGGTGTCGGGACGGGCCAGTACCAGCTTGTCGTTGAAGATGTTGAGCCCCTTGTTCTCCATCGCCCCCATGTTGAAGTCGCTGACGGCGACGATGTTGAACACGTCGAGATCGTATTCGAGGCCGAAGCGCTCCTCGTCCCAGCGCATGGCGCGCTTGAGTGACTCCATGGCCCAGGCGCAGCGGTCCTCCTTGCCGGGCTCGACATAGATGGCGAGCGCAACCTCACGCCCCGAAGCCGTGGTGAAGCTGTCGCGCACCGCTGCAAGATCGCCGCCGACCAGCGCAAACAGATAAGACGGCTTGGGGAAGGGGTCGTGCCACACGGCGAAGTGACGCCCGGTGCCGGGGATGTCGCCCTGCTCAATGGGGTTGCCGTTCGAGAGCAGCACCGGCGTCGTGGCGCGATCGGCCTCGATGCGCACCGTATAGACGGCGAGCACGTCGGGCCGGTCGATGAAATACGTGATGCGGCGGAAGCCTTCCGGCTCGCACTGGGTGCAGTAGGTGCCGCGGGAGCGGTAGAGGCCTGACAACTCGGTATTGGCCTCGGGGTCGCAGAGGGTGACCACCTCGAGGGAAAAGGGATGTGCCGGCACGTTCGCGATGGTGAGCTTGCCCTCGGACAGCGTGTAATCGCCGGGGGCGAGTTCCTTGCCGTCGAGCGCGATCTGCTCCAGCACCAGGTCCTCGCCGTCGAGCACGAGCGGTCGGCCGCCAGTCGCCACCTTGGGATTTGGGCGAAGCCTCAGCCTGGAGGCAACCTTGGCAGCCTTGGGCGCCAGGCTCACGTCGAGCGCGACCTCCTCGATGAGGTAATCGGGCGGCGTGTAATCTTTGAGGAGTTTCGTTTGACGGCTGGAGTCGTTCATGGCTCGCTCTTAGAGGGCGGAGCGCGCCATGCCAAGCCTGAAGCTGGGGACCCCACGATTGAAACCTAGGGCTGTGCGGGGCGTTTAGTCCCCTTCAGTCAAATTATGAGGTCATCCATGAATGAGGTCCTCCATGATCGCCAAAAGAACGGCAGAAGGGTCGCAGGCCTCTAGCTACGACGCGCCGCAGGACTGCCCGGCCGAAAAGGCGCGTCAGGGCGAGATCATCCTCAAGACGAAATTGGCGCGAGCGATCTTCTTCACGGGGCTGTTCGGTGGGATTGTGTCCTTCTGGTCGTAGCGACCTGAGATCGGAGAGCGCCATGATTGCGACCGAGACGGAATATTCCTCCACATGCGCCCGGCACGAACTCACCGCTGAGGACTATCCCGGCGAGTGGGCGAGGCGGATCGAGCTCTATCTGGACAAGGAGCCGCGACGCGCCGTGTTCTATGGCGGGTTGTTCGGCGCCTTCGTGCTCATCGTCGTGATTGTGATGCTCATCGACGTCATGCGCTAGCAGCCGTGCGCTAGTCGAGATCGACGGTGCGCAACCGGAGCGCGTTGCCAACCACCGAGACCGAGGACAGGCTCATGGCGGCCGCGGCGATGATCGGCGACAACAGGATGCCGAACACGGGATACAGCACACCGGCGGCGATCGGCACCCCGAGCGCGTTGTAGACGAAAGCGAAGAACAGATTCTGCTTGATGTTGCGCATGGTGGCGCGGGCGAGCTTGACCCCGCGCACCACGCCGCGAAGGTCGCCCTTGAGGAGCGTAAGTCCGGCGCTCTCCATGGCGACGTCGGCGCCGGTGCCCATGGCGATGCCGACATCGGCCTTGGCGAGCGCCGGAGCATCGTTGATGCCGTCGCCGGCCATGGCGACGACCGCGCCTTTCTTTTGCAGGCCTTCGATCAGGGTGAGCTTCTCCTCGGGCCGCAAGCCGGCATGCACCTCGTCAATGCCGAGTCTGGCAGCGACGGCCTTGGCGGTGGTCGCGTTGTCGCCGGTGGCCATGACGATGCGAAGGCCGAGGGCATGAAGCTTGGCCACGGCCTCGGCGGCGGTCGACTTGATGGGGTCCGCCACGGCGACGATGCCGGCGAGCTTGCCGCCGGCGCCCAGGAACATCACGGTCTCGCCGCCCTGGCGCCGCGTTTCGGCGGCGCCGGCGAGAGGCGCCGTGTCGATGCCCGACGCTTCCATGAGGCGAGCATTGCCGAGCAGCGCCTCTTGCGTTCCGACGCGGCCCTTGACGCCTTGGCCGGTGACGGCGGCGAAGCCTTGCACCTTCTCAGGCTTCAAGCCTTTTGCCTCGGCGCCCTTGAGAATGGCCTCGGCGAGCGGGTGCTCGCTGCCGGCTTCGAGCGCCGCGGCAAGGCGCAGCACCTCGTCCTTGTCGAAGCCTGAAGCCGCCTCGACCCCGGTCAGCTTGGGCTTGCCCTCGGTTAGAGTTCCGGTCTTGTCGACCACGAGGGTGTCCACCGCGGCGAGGCGCTCGAGCGCCGCGGCGTTGCGCACGAGCACCCCTCCTTGCGCGCCGCGTCCGGTGGCGACCATGATCGAGATCGGCGTGGCGAGCCCAAGGGCGCAGGGACAGGCGATAATGAGCACAGCCACGGCCGCCACCAACGCATAGGTGAGCTGCGGCGCCGGCCCGATCACGAGCCAGACGATGAAGGCGATCACGGCGATGACGACCACAGCCGGCACGAAATAGCCGGCGACGACGTCGGCCAGACGCTGGATGGGCGCGCGGGAGCGCTGCGCCTCGGCGACCATGTTCACCACCTGGGCAAGCGTGGTCTCGGCGCCGGTGCGGTCGACCCGCATGTCGAACGAGCCCGTGCCGTTGAGCGTGCCGCCGGTGACGCGGTCGCCCGCCGTCTTCTCCACCGGCACCGGCTCGCCGGTGAGCATCGCCTCATCCACGGCGCTGCGGCCTTCGATCACGGTACCGTCGATGGGCACCTTGTCTCCGGGCCGCACGCGAAGCACGTCGCCGACCTTGACTTCGGCGAGCGGCACAGTCTCGGTCTTGCCTTCCTTCAGCACGCGCAGCGCCGTCTTGGGCGCGAGGTCGAGCAAAGCGCGAATGGCACCGCCGGTCTTCTCGCGGGCGCGGAGCTCGAGCACCTGCCCGAGTAGCACGAGCGCGACGATGACGGCCGCCGCCTCGAAATAAACGGGGACGAGGCCATGAGGATCGCGCATGGAGTCCGGGAACAGGCCCGGCGCCATGGTGGCGACGAGGCTGTAGAGATAGGCGGCGCCGGTGCCGAGGGCGATGAGGGTGAACATATTGAGCCAGCCCGAGCGGAGCGACTCGAAGCCACGTACGAAGAACGGCCAGCCGCACCACAGAACCGCAGGCGTGGCGACCAACAGCGCGAGCCATTGTTCCGCCCGCGGCGACAGGAAGGGCAGGAGGTCGAGGCCGAAGACGTGGGCGCTCATGTCGAGGATGACGAGGGCGAGCGACAGCGGCACGGCGACCATGAGCCGCCGGGTGAAGTCGATCAGCTCGGGGTGGCCGCCATGCTCGTGCTCTGGAGGTACGCCCATGGGTTCGAGCGCCATGCCGCAGATCGGGCAGTGGCCAGGTCCTTCCTGCACGATCTCCGGGTGCATGGGGCAGGTGTAGAGCGTGCCGGGCGGCGCGGGCTTGGGCTCGTCCTGCTTGTTCAGGTAGCGCTCGGGCTCCTTGGCGAATTTGGCCTGACAGCCCGCCGAGCAGAAATGATAAGTGTGCCCTTGATAGGCGTGGCTCGGCTTGCCGGCATGGGGATCGACCTTCATGCCGCACACCGGGTCAGTGGCGAGATGGATTTGGGTGCGGACGGCTTCTGTCATGATTTCAGGACCGTGGGGGTTCCCGGCTCATATAGTGATTCATGCTGCTTCGCACACCCGCACCTAGCATAATGTAAAGAGCGGCGCCTGTTGGGAGGGGTAGCGATGCGCACTGTCATGACCGATGTGTTGGTCGCGCTGGCGGCCGCGGCCGGCCTCGGTATCGGCTGGCTGCTGTGGGACCAGCCGGTCGATTGGTACAAGGCCGACATCTCGAAGCTCGGGCCGGGGCCTGAGAACGACCTCATCCGCTACGGCAAGGCGCTGATCGTCGATACGCCGCGCTATATCGGCAAGAGCGCCGAGAACCCCGACCTGCGCTACGCCGGCAACGACCTCGCCTGCCAGAACTGCCATTTGAACGCGGGGCTACAGCCTTTCGCCGCGCCGTTCGTTTCCACCGTCGCCTCCTTCCCCATGATGGTCGGCGACCAGGTGCACACCCTCACCGAGCGCATCAACGGCTGCATGACGCGAAGCATGAACGGTAAGGAACTGCCGGACGACAGCCGCGAGATGGAGGCGCTCACCGCCTACATGCAATTCCTCGGCAAGGGGACGCCGGAGGGCGTGCGCGTGCCGGGCATGGGGCTGATGCCGATCGCCATGCCGGCCTCGCCGCCGGACGCGCGGCGTGGGCAGGGCGTCTACGCCAAGCACTGCTCGACTTGCCATAAGGACGATGGACAAGGGGAACCGAAGCTCGCCCCGGCGGTGGGCTACTCCATTCCGCCGCTGTGGGGCGACGCGACCTTCAACGCCGCGGCGGGCATGGCCAAGACGGCCTATGCCGCGTCCTACATCCGCTCCAACATGCCGATGGGCATCGACTATCGGGAGCCGGTGCTTTCTGTGCAAGAGGCTTGGGACGTGGCCGCCTATATCATCTCGAAGCCGCACCCGCCGGCGCCGCCGGAGCCTGTACCAACGCGGCCGACGGCCGACGATGTCGCCGGCGAGGCGGATGCGGAGCCAGGGAACTAAGCGCGCAAGTCTGCAGCTCTGCCGCGCGGCGCGGCCAAGTGCTGCGGGGACCGCTCATGTTTTCGCAAAGCCGATGATTGCCTCGCTGACCTCCTGCGGTCTGTCGAGGGGCAGGAAGTGTCCACCGTGTGCGACCGTCTCCATCTGCACATTCGGTATGAGCGTGCGGTCATGCTCGCGCTCGGCCGGCTTCGCCCAATCTTGCTCGCCCCAGATGAGCAGCACGGGAATCTCGATGCGGCCGTAACTCTTGGCGGCGTCTTGCCAGCTTTCGGCATTGCGGAGGAGGCTGAGGAAGGCACGGTAATGGCCCGGGCGGCTCCCAACCTTATACATTTCCTTCAATAGCGCAGGCGGGATGCTGCGGGGATCGGCGACACCGCCTTGCAGCACCGCGCGCATGATCAGGTAATTCCGCAGCCGCATCACCGTCTCGCCGACGAAGGGGACGAGCGATGCGTAGGTCACGACCCAGCCGAACGGCCCGCTGCGCGCCATGCCACGGCCTTTGGCATAGTCGTAAGAATTGATGGCGACCACCCGTGCGACGCGAGGATTGCGCCGCGCGGCGAGAATGAGGGCGATCGGCCCCCCGATCGAGACGCCGGCAAGGGTGACATCGCGCAGGTCGAGCTTATCAAGAAAGCCCTCGACCACGCGGACGAAGAAGTCGGCATCATAACGCGCCTCGGGAATGTCGGAGTAGCCGTGGCCCGGATAGTCCAGCGCGTACACCGTGAAGTGCTTGGCGAGCTCGGGCACGACCTTCTCGAACAGATCGAGTTGCGTGCGCAAAGTGTGCAGGAGGACAAGCGCGGGGCCCTTGCCGGTCTTGATGTAGCGCAGCCTGGTGCCGTCGATCTCGATGGCCTGGATCGGGATGTCAGGTGCCCAACGCAGCTTGGCAGGCGGCTTAGGCTTTGGCCGCAGCGCCTCGACGATGAACGACACGAGCCAAGTGCCGACGCCGGCCGCAACGAAGATGATCAAAGCCCACAGAACCGTATCCATTGTCTCTCCTCCTAGGCATCGACGGCGACATCGCCGCTGATCTCGGCCTGGCACGCCAGGATATAACCGTCCGCCTTGTCTTCCTCGGTCAGTGCGTCCTGTACCGGCATGTGCACGCTGCCCGAGGCGAGCTTCACACGGCACGAGGCGCAGGTTCCCGAACGGCAGGCATTGTCGATGAAGACTCCAGCCTCGTCGGCGGCGTCGAGTATGGTGGCCCCAACATAGACGGGCGCGGTGGTGTTCGACGTTTGGAAGAAAACCTTCCCGGCAACTTCGGTAGATGCTGCGCCTTTCGCGGTCGGATCGCGTTTCGCCGTACCGAACGCCTCCGTGTGGATCTGCTCTTCCGGCAGACCGAGACCGATCAGCGCAGCCTTCACCGCGTCCATCATGGCAGGTGGTCCGCACACATGAGCGCGATGGGAGGCGATGTTGGGGACGGACGCGGCGAGGAGCTGCGCGTCGACGTGACCTTTTGTTCCCTCCCAAGACCGGTCGGATTGGCTCATCGCTACCGTCATGTGGAGATCGGGGTTGCGCTTCTGAAGTGCGGCGAGCTCGTCGCGAAAGATGAAGTCGGCAGGGGTGCGAAAGCCGAGAAGGAGATGCACTATGCCCGGCCAGTTCGTTTCGGTCAGATAGCGCGCGGCGCTCATCATCGGCGTGATGCCCACGCCTCCACCGATCAGGAGCACGCTGTCAGCTTCGGCGCCGGTAAAAAAGAGGGTGCCGCTCGGCGCCTCGATCTCGACCGCGTTGCCCGGCTTCAGCTCGTCATGCAGCCAGCGGGAAACGACGCCGTGGTCCTCGCGCTTGACGGTGATCTCGATGCGGTCGCGCCAGGTGGGGGTGGAGGCGATGGTGTAGGAGCGCTTGGTGGGAACGCCGCCCGGCGTGATGTGCAAAGTGAGGAACTGGCCCGGCAAATAATCGAATGGAACTTCGCCGCCGCCCATAGGCGTGAAGCGGAAGGTCTTCACATTGTGTGTGACGTCGGCGGTCTCGGCGAGGATCAGCGTGCCGCGCCACCTGATCTTCCCGGTGGCGGGATCGTTCTTCGCGTAGCGTGCCGGTTCGTACTTGAAGCCCGAGGTCTGCGGCAGGACCTCGACGGGCCGGCGGCGCACCGGGGCGGCGGGGAAGCATTTGCCGAAGGCGAGCAGGAGCCGCGGGTCGCCCTTGACCTTGATCCTGCGCCGCACGAGCGCAAGCGGCAGGCTCTTCTCGCCGGCAAGGAAGCCGAGCCATGTCTTGGCATCGGCGGTGACGCGGAGATTGGGTGTGCCGTGAAAGCCGTCTTTGACGTCGATGGTGCGATTCTTGATCGTGACCGTCGCCTGGCGCTCCTCGGCGCCGACAAAGCTAAAGTGGAAAATGGCGTTCAGCCCGCGCGATTGGTTCGGCTGAAAGACGTAGGGCATGAATTGCAGAAGGGCGGCAATCGTGCGCGGCCGAAGTCCGCTCGCGACCGGCTTCACCGTCTTGTTCTTGAATTTCCGACGGGCGATGGCCTCGGCGTCGGAACCCTCGACGACATAGACCGGCTCGGGCCTCTCTTGCAGAGGCCTCACCACCTCTTTGAGATGGCGTTGCCTGTCGGTCAGATACGGGCCGATGACGTCTTCGCCGGCGGGACACACGGCGAGACAATAGGCGGATTTGTAATTCGGGCCGTAGCTCAGACTTTGCCAGAGCGACGTCGTCTCGATTTCATTGACGCGGCGGCGGTAGTCGAATGCGTCGCGCGAGTCGGCGACCTGCTCGGTCCAGTCGGAGAAACCGCCGAGGAACTCACGGTAGTTGTGGGTGAAGCAGGCGGAAAAATTGAACGTTCCGTCCGGCCCAATAGCGCCGACCGGGCAGGCGGCGACGCACAGCTTGCATTCGAGACAGGGGTTGTACTCGACGGGGCGATCGTATGAGTCGGCTTCGGCGTCGATCAGCACCGTCCCCAGGAGAACGAAATTGCCGAACTTCGGATGGATGAGATTGCGGTGGATGCCCATGTGGCCGAGCCCCGCTTCCACCGCGATCGGTTTGTGCGAGACGAGCCAAGGCACCGAGTCGTTCATTTCCATGGGGAAGCCCATGGACGGATTGATGGCGCGAATGCCGCGTTCTTCGAGCTTGGCGACGATCGCGGCGGCAATCTCGTCGAGCTCGTGACCGGCGCGGTGGAACTCGAGATTGGCGACGGACCGCGGCGCGCCGCGCACGGGCTCGCGCGCCATGCGCACGACGAAGCTGATGAGGGTCTTGGTCCAAGGATAGTTGCTGAGAATCCGGTCGCGCTGCGCATCGAGGGCAGGGCGCGCGATCTCCACCAAACCGGCATCGGCGGCGCCGCAGTCGAGGACCAACTGGCGGAGCTCTGCGGCGCCGAGCGGCGTCGAGACCGCTGCCGCCGGCGCCGAACTGGCCAGGCGCCTGACGGTGGGGTGGTCATCGAGGTTCATCCGCGAAACCTCCGTGGGCGGGTTGCCTTGGCCACTAACTATGATTATGATAGTAACTTGTCAAGACGTAGTCACTTGCATTTCATGAGCGGAGGGATAACTCACTGGCATGGCAAAGGGTTACGGTCAGGAAGATTGCCCGGTGGCGCGGGCGCTCGACGTGATCGGCGAGAAATGGTCGCTGCGCATCCTGCGCGACCTGTTCCGCAAGGGACCGTTGCGCTTCCAGGCCTTCGAGGCGGGGCTGCCGGGCATCGCGCCGAATACCTTGTCGGCGCGGCTCAAGTCGCTGGAGGCACAAGGGGTGATCGCCACGCGGCTCTACGAGGAGCACCCGCCGCGTTACGAGTACTACCTCACCGACAAGGGCAGGGCGCTCGGCCCGGTGATGAAGGCGCTCTATGCCTGGGGCGAGCGTTACCGGTAACGGGGATGGCTTGCACCCGCCTTCGCGTCGCGCCATGTTCAGACCTGAATTCTCACCGAGAGCGTAAGCCGTTGAAACTGGACTCCCACCGCTTTTGCGTTGCGCCGATGATGGAGTGGACCGACCGCCACTGCCGCTATTTCCTGCGGCTGATCTCCGCTCGCGCGTTCCTCTATACCGAGATGGTGACGGCGGAGGCGGTGCTCTTTGGCGATAAGGAGCGCGTGCTCGGCTTCGATGCGGCGGAGCACCCGGTCGGACTACAGCTCGGCGGCTGCAATCCTGAGAAGCTTGCGGCCGCTGCGCGCATCGGCGCCGATTGGGGGTACGACGAGATCAACCTCAATATCGGCTGCCCGTCGGACCGCGTGCAGTCGGGCCGGTTCGGCGCGTGCCTCATGGCCGACCCGGAACTCGTCGCCGAATGTGTGAGCGCCATGGGCGAGGCCGCGGCCGTGCCCGTCACCGTCAAATGCCGCATCGGCATCGACGACCAGGACGCGGAGAAGAGCCTCGACCGTTTCGTCGACACGGTGGCGGAGGCCGGCTGCTCGACCTTCCTCGTCCACGCGCGGAAAGCCTGGCTCGATGGCTTGAGCCCCAAGGAGAACCGCGACGTGCCGCCGCTCGATCATGGCCGCGTGCATCGCTTGAAAGCTCGCCGGCCTCAGCTCGAAATCGTCATCAATGGCGGGATCGCTTCGCTCGAAGAGGCGGCCCCGCATCTCCGCCATCTCGACGGCGTGATGCTCGGTCGCGCCGCCTATGCCGATCCCCATCTTCTGGCCGAGGTGGATCGGGCGCTCTACGGCGCGAACGCACAGCCGCCGACGCGGCTCGACGTGCTCGACCGGTTCATGGCCTATGTGGAGCGCGAGTTAGCGCGCGGGGTCCGGCTCAACGCCATGACCCGGCACGTGCTTGGGCTATTCCATGGCCAGCCCCGCGCGCGGGTGTTCCGCCGCCATCTCGCCGAGAACGCCCATCTGGACGGTGCCGGTATCGAGGTGCTGGAGCAGGCGCGGGCAATCGTCGCCGGTGAGGCCTATCGCGCCGTCGCCGCGGAGTAGAGACGCACTTCCCATCTCGTCAGGCCGGGCACGCCGGGCCTTTAGTGTCGACCCGAGCCTTGCCCGGCCATGACGAATTCCGTTGGTCCGCTCAGCCGGTCTGGCGGGACGTTTTCTTGCGATCGGTCAGGGCGAGGACGAGCCCCTGAACGTCGAGGAAGCGGGCGGTGCGCTCGCAATATTCGCGATAGGTCGCACCGTATTCCTGCTTCAGCCAATCTTCCTCGACCAAGGACATGAGGACATAGGCGCCGATCATTACGCAGGAGAGCACGATCGTGAGGATCGAGTTGGCGCCGATCGACAGGCCGATCAGGCCGATGATCGAAGCGGTGTATTGCGGGTTGCGGCTGAAGCGATAGAGGCCGTGGCTCACGAGACCGTCCGAGCCGCAATACGTGTTGCCGAGACCGAGATTGAAATAGCCGCACACGGTGATGAACAGGCCGCCGAGACCGAGCGGTACACCGACAATAAACCGCGTCCAATCGAGCAGCGGGGTGGCGTTCCAATCCAGTACGGCGACAACGAAGGTGAGCACCATGCCGCCGCGAAACAGTCCCCAGAAGGTGAGGCTCTGCCAGCTTCCCGGCTCGGGCGTCGGCCAGATGCGGAAGGGCGGAGCGAGAAGCGTGCGAAGCAGCAGAAGGTCGAGCGCCATGCCGATAAGGAGGCCTGCTGCGAACACGACGCTGGTGTAATCGAATTCGATCATGACGAGCGCGCAAGGAAGCAGATTCGGATTGCAGATTTGCGACAGAGATCTGACGGTTCCATTGCGTTCACGCGCATCTAAGCCTCCCTAGATCTTCTGGTTATACTCCCCGACTTCGGGCTGCTTGGCGAGCTCGGCGTCGATCTCGGCGAAGATGGCGCGCATGTTCGCCTCCGAGGTGGGGCTCTCCACCACTACCACGAGCTCGGGCTTATTGGAGGAGGCGCGCACCAGGCCCCAGGTGCCGTCGTCGAGCACGATCCTGATGCCGTTGACGGTGATCAGCTCGCGGATTTTCTGTCCGGCGAGCATGCCGCCGTTGGCGGCGACGTCCTCGAAGTGCTTCACCACGCGGTCGACGACCGCGTACTTCACCTCGTCGTCGCAATGGGGCGACATGGTGGGCGACTGCCAGGTGCGCGGCAGGGCAGCTTTAAGGTCGGCAAGGCTCTTGTCGGGATTGCGGTCGAGCATGTCGAGCACGGCGAGCGCAGCTACCAAGCCGTCATCATACCCCCGGCCGAGGGGTGGATTGAAGAAGAAATGACCGGATTTCTCGAAGCCCACCAGCGCGCCGGTCTCATGGCTGTAGCGCTTGATATAGGAGTGGCCGGTCTTCCAGAACAATGTCTTGGCGCCGTTTTGGCGTAACACCGGATCGGTGAGGAAGAGGCCAGTCGACTTCACGTCGGCAACGAAGGTCGCACCTGGATTCTGCTTGGAGATGTCGCGCGCCAGCATCACGCCGACCTTGTCGGCGAAGATCGCCTCGCCTTCGTTGTCGACCACGCCGCAGCGGTCGCCGTCGCCGTCGAACACAAGCGCGAGATCGGCCTTGTGCTGAAGCACCGCATCGCGCGTGGCGTTCAACATGCCGAGGTCTTCCGGGTTGGGGTTGTGCGCCGGGAAGGTGTAGTCGAGCTCGCAGTTGAGCGGAATGACGGTGCAGCCGAGCTCGGCGAGAACGCGCGGCGCGAAGGCGCCGGCCGTGCCGTTGCCGCAGGACACGACGACCTTCAACGGCCGCAGCAGCTTTGGCCGGTCGAGCAGGTCGGCCATGTAGCGCTCGGCCATGTCCGGCACGTAGATGTAGCGAGCGCCATCGTGATAGGGCGCGAACTTCGCATTCATCACGATGGCTTTGAGCGCCGTCATGTCCTCGGGCGAGAAGGTCAGCGGCCGCTGCATGCCCATCTTGATGCCTGTCCAGCCATTGTCGTTGTGGCTCGCGGTGACCATGGCCACGCCTTCGACGCCGAGGTCGAACTGGGCGAAATAGGCCATGGGCGAGAGCGCAAGCCCGATATCGTGTACCTCGGCGCCGCCGGCGAGGAGGCCCGTGGTGAGCGCCGCCTTGATGGCCGACGAATAAGAGCGGAAATCGTGGCCGACGACGATGCGCACCGGCACGCCGCGCTCGCGCATCAGGGTGGTGAGGCCAAGTCCGACCGCCTCCATGCCGAGCAGATTGATCTCTTGCGGATAGCGCCAGCGCGCGTCGTATTCGCGGAATCCGGTCGCCTTGATCAAAGGCAGCCGTTCGAATTCGACGGTATTGGGAACGAGATCCTGGCGCGGTTTCGGGAACATGCCTTACTCAGGAATAGACGATTTCTCAGCGCAGGACCAATGCCGCTAACCGCAGCAGAGTTCCGGCCCGGGTCATCGGAATGGGTGGTATCAGCTTATTGGATGAGGACCAACTCGCCGTTCTGGACTTGGAAACTCTTGAGCCGGCCTAGAAAACTCATGCCGAGGAGGTTGGTGGCGAGCGCCCCCTTCTCGGCCACGGCCGCGGGAACATCGCGCACGGTGATGTCCCCAACGCGGACGCGGTCCAGTACGACCGGAGCAACGCGAGCGACGCCGTTCGCGGTTTGGACGCGGGCGGAAAAATCGAGACTATGGGGCGAAAGGCCGGCGCGCTTGGCGTCCTCGTAAGTGAGCGCCACCATGGTGGCGCCGGTGTCGGCCATGAAGGTCACCGGGCGGTCATCGACGGCGCCTTCAAAGATGAAGTGGCCGCGTCCGTCTCCCTTGAGGCGAACCTCGCCGGAGAAGACTGCCGCGCTTTCTTGTTTGCCGCCTGCGAGCTCGGCTATCGAAGGCAGGTCGTGCCCTTGCGGGCCGAACACCGCCCGGATGTCGTCGAAGAAATAGACGAAGCCGAAAATGCCGAGGGCGAGGGCGCCCCACTGCATGGTTTCGACGAGCATATGTTTGGTGGCCGAACGCAAGAAACCGCACTCCGAACCCGGCTTAGCCCGCGGAATTCAGCCGCGCAGGGTCAGGAAATCGCCGGAAAACTCATAGGAGCGGAGGCGGCTTAAAAAACTCATACCAAGCAGGCTCTGGGTCAGAGCCCCCGGTTTGGCCACCAGCGCGTCGACGCCCGTGCGGTCGAGGGGGCCGATGGCGACCTCCTTCAGCCGGACCCTTGCCGCAACGGTCCGGCCGTTGGCCGTCAGCACGGGAATCCGGTAGGTGAGCGTGTCGGGGTCGATCCCCGCCTTGCGCGCATCCTCGGGGCGCAGCACGATGGACGAGGCGCCGGTGTCGACGATCATGGAGATCGGATTGCCGTTCACGTCCACCGTGGCGGTGAAGTGCCCGTCGAGGCGCCGCCGGATGCGCACCTCGGTAAGCCCATTGGCGCTCTCCTCGACGGTCATGGCGGTGCCGGGCATCAGCTCGCCGACCACGCGGGCCGCGATCGGCACCAGCTCGTCCTTGTAGGCGTACATGGTGACGAGGCCGAGCCCGAGCGCGAGCCAGGTTACCGCGTCGCGGACCATGGCGCTGGCGCCGCCGGCATAGCGGGTCACCAAACCGCCCGACACGTAGACGAGAAGGGCGAGAAAGAACGCGACGTAGCCGAAGGTCGTGGCGTCGATACCGGCGATCATGCCGGTATCGCTGCTGACCAGCATCATGGCGGCGAGCGCCAGGATGAAAAGGGCGAGCCAGGTGGTCACGCGCTGGTCCCTTCCGGTTCTGCCTCACGCTCCAGTTTGTCCAGGCGTTCAGGCAGGGCCGCCATGATGGCACGCCGCTGGCCGGCCGTCATGCCGGCCCAGCGCGCGATCTCGCCAATGGTGCGGCCGCAGCCGGCGCAGAGCCCGGACGTCTCGTCGAGCAGGCAGATATTGACGCAGGGAGTTTCCAAAGGGCCGCCGGTCTGATTGTTCCCTCGGACCTTATGTAGGGAATGAGGCCGCACGGGGCAAATACCCTGCGGGGAACCGACCGGGGAAGCGGGGGCTAGCGCTTGCCGCCGGAGGCGCGCCAGGGCACTTGCGGCTTGTCGGGCTGCTTCTCGCCGCGCTCCGGTACCCGCGGCAGGGCCTCCATGGCGCGGCTGCGCGGCAGCGTGATGATGACCTCCGTGCCGTAGCGGAGCTTGCTCTTGAGCTCGAAGGTGCCGTCGTGCAACTCGGTCAGGCCCTTGGTGATGGGAAGGCCGAGACCGGTTCCGCCTTCGGCCGTCTGGTGGGCAAGCGAGCCCTGGCCGAAACTCCGCAGCACGCGCGGGATTTCGCCCTCGGGGATGCCGGGGCCGGTGTCCTTCACGCTCAAATACTGGCCGCCGGTCGGCGTGCGGCCGACCTTGAGGGTGATCGTGCCGCCGGAGGGCGTGAACTTGATGGCGTTGGACAGGAGGTTGAGGCAGATCTGCCGCATCGCCCGCTCGTCGGCCCACAGCTGCGGCAGGTTCGCTTCGAACGACTCGACGATCTTGAGGCCCTTGTTCTCGGCGCGCACCCGCATCAGGCGGTGACAGTCCTCGACGACGTCGGTGAGCGCGATGGGCGCTTCATGCAGCTCATAGCGCCCGGCCTCGATGCGGCTGATGTCCAAAATCTCATTGATGAGCGTAAGCAGGTGCTGGCCGCTCTGGTGGATGTCGTTGGCGTATTCCTTGTAAGTCGGATTGGCGTGCGGCCCCAGGATCTCGCCGCGCATGATCTCCGAGAAGCCGAGGATGGCGTTGAGCGGGGTGCGCAATTCGTGGCTCATGGTGGCGAGGAAGCGCGACTTGGCGAGATTGGCTTCTTCGGCGCGCAGGCGCGCCTCGTCGGAGATCGACTTCGACTGTTCCAGCTCGGCAATCAAGGCATCCTTCTCGGCGCGGTACTCCAACATGGCCATGACGGTCGTGTTGAACCCATTCATCAGCCAGATGAAATAGATGTGCACGCCGACCGCCATGGCCGCCATGGCCCAGTAGAACGGGTTGTCGAGCAATGCGAAGCGCACGACGATGGCGACGGTCATCGGCAAGGTGCCGGCGTAGACGATCGGCATCATCGTCGAGGCGAACAGCATGCGCATCGACATGACGACGAGGAGCGAGGCAAAGATGAAGGTGTGCGCCGCCTCGCCCTGGGTCTCGGGGCTGATGAAGGCAACGGTCGCCCAGGTCACGCCGTAAAGGAACTCCGCGGCGGTGATCTTGGCGCGCCAGGTCGGCGTCGCGGCATCCTCGCGCGGCGCTTTGGCGAATTGCCGGCAGAGGGCGATGAGAATGCCCTTCGACACGAACACGGCGCAGAGCCACAGGAGGAGTTCGCGCGGGGGCGCCCAGAACATGGCACCCATGGCGACGACGACGGCGAGCAGCGGCGTGGTCACGGCGGCCGACAGCTCGTTCTTCACGAACATCATCAGGAGCTCGTATTCGAACTCCGGCTTGTAGCCTGATTTGTAGGTGAGCTTTTCCCGGGCTTCTTGGACGCTGCGATAGGCGCGGCGCTTGACGTTGCTGGCCGGTCCCGATTGGGCCCGCGGGGCCTCGGCTGACGCGCCTCCTGACATGACCAACTTAGACCCGCGACTGACCCACTGACAAAAAGCCGTTGAGGGTCAATGGCATAACGCTATGGCGTCGCCGGGCCCGACCCCCGATTTAGGCTTAACGAGAACTATCAGCGGAAATCCCTAACGGCCCGTTTACTGTCGCCCCGCGCTGAAACGCAGGGTTTTCCCATGGCCGGCGGCTGGCGCGACGAAGAGGCTCGCGAAGCGGCGCGGGCTTTGGTTAAGATGGACCCTCCATGCGACTAACCGTGATCGGCTGCGGCGACGCCTTCGGAGCAGGCAGCCGCCTCCAAACCTCATTCCATGTGCGTGCGGGGCCCTCGACGTTCCTCATCGACTGCGGGGTCACGTCGCTCATCGGCATGCGCCGGCTCGGGATCAGGCCCAACGACATCGACACGGTGTTCGTCAGCCATCTGCACGGCGATCACTTCGGCGGCCTGCCCTGGCTCCTGATCGACGCCAAATATGTGAGCAACCGCACGCGGCCCTTAGTGGTCACCGGCCCCAAGGGCATCGAGAGGCGGTTCGTCACCGCGGCGGAGGCGCTCTATCCGAACTCCACCACGGTCGAGCGCGGCTTCGATCTCAGCTTCGTCGAGTACGAGGAGCAGAAGCCGCTCGAGGTCGGCGGCGTGACGGTGACGCCGTTCGAGGTGAAGCACCCCTCCGGCGCGCCGCCCTATGCTCTGAGATTTGACGTCGAAGGGAAGGCGCTCGCGTTTACCGGCGACACGGGCTGGGTCGATGTGCTGTGCGACGTGGCGCGTGGCGCCGACCTCCTCATCAGCGAATGCTTTCAATACGATGTGACGCTGCCGATCCACCTCGATTACAAGACGATCGACGCCAATTACGCGAAGCTCGGCGCCAAGCGGGTGCTCCTGACCCATATGGGAGAGGCCATGCTGGCTCAGGTGGGGACGGTCGACAGATCGCGCTATCTCGTTGCTGAAGACGGCATGGTTCTCGACCTATAATCGCCGCCATGGCTGAGCTAAACCAGATGCTCGCCGCTATCCGCGCCTGCCGCCACTGCGTCGAGACGCCACAAGGACAGCCTCTGCCGCATGAGCCGCGGCCCGTGCTGCGGGCGAGCGCCACGGCGTGGCTTGCGGTGTGCAGCCAGGCCCCGGGCACGCGCGTGCATTTGTCGGGCACGCCGTTTACCGACGCGTCCGGCGACCGCTTGCGCGCATGGATGGGGGTCACGCCGGAGGAGTTCTACGACGAGGCGCGGGTGGCCATCGTGCCCATGGGGTTCTGCTTTCCCGGGCAGGACTCCCACGGCGGCGATCTGCCGCCACGGCGCGAGTGCGCCGCGCTGTGGCACCGCGAGCTGTTCGCGGCTCTACCGCAGATCGAGCTGGTGCTCGCGGTCGGTTCCTACGCTCAAGACTTCCATCTCGGTGCCGACCGGGCCAAGACGCTGCAGGAAACGATGCTCGCCTGGCGCACTCATCTTAAAGCGAAGCGGCGACCTCGCGTCTTGCCGCTGCCGCATCCCTCCTGGCGCAACAACGGGTGGCTCAAGAAGAACCCCTGGTTCGAGGCGGAGCTGTTGCCCGTGCTCCGGCGCGAAGTGCGGCGGCTGCTTTAGCGCCCTTGCGGGTCTTGGAAAAATAATCTATTAATCGTGCGATAGGGCCGGGTTTGTGGAACGCTGTTTCGCGGTTTACCGCGATTTCCCGGTATTTTTTTAAGGCACTACGATGCTGGACCGCATGGACCGCAAGATCCTGGACATCTTGCAGAAGGATTGCACCCTGCCGGTGGCCGAGATCGGCAAGCAGATCGGGCTCTCCACGACGCCGTGCTGGCGGCGCATCCAGAAGCTCGAGGAGCAGGGCGTGATCGAGCGCCGCGTGGCCCTGCTCGATCCCAAGAAGGTCAATGCCGGGGTGACGGTGTTCGTCTCCATCACCACCAGCCATCACACGCAAGACTGGCTCGAGCGGTTCCACGCCGTGCTCGAGGACTTTCCGGAGGTGGTCGAGTTCTACCGCATGAGCGGGAAGGTGGATTATCTGCTTCGGGTGGTGGTGCCCGACATCGAGCGCTACGACGAGTTCTACAAGCGGCTGATCGCCAAGATCGAGCTGTCGGATGTCAGCTCGGCCTTCGCCATGGAGCAGATCAAGTTCACCACGGCCCTGCCGCTCGACTACGCCGCCGAGGAGAAGCGGGCCTGAGCTATTTGCGCTCCAGCCGCGCGATCAGGCTGGACGTGTCCCAGCGGTGCCCGCCGATCTCCTGGATCTCTGCATAGAACTGATCGACGAGCGCGGTGACCGGCAGGCTCGCGCCGTTGCGGCGCGCCTCGTCGAAGCAAATGGCGAAATCCTTGCGTACCCAATCGACGGCGAAGCCGAAATCGAACTTGCCGTCGATCATCGTGCGCCAGCGATTGTCCATCTGCCAGGATTGGGCGGCGCCCTTGGAAATCGTGTCGATGACCTTCTCGATATCGAGCCCGGCGCGTCTGGCGAAGTGGAGTGCCTCGGCGAGGCCCTCGATCAAACCGCCGATGCAGATCTGATTGACCATCTTGGTGAGCTGGCCCGCGCCCGAAGGCCCGATGAAATTGACCGCGCGCGCATAGGTGTCGATCAGCGGCCGCGCCGTGGCGAAGTCGCTCTCGTCGCCGCCCACCATCACAGAGAGCGTGCCACCTTCGGCGCCCGACTGGCCGCCGGACACCGGCGCGTCGAGCGCGCCGGCGCCGCGCACTCGCGCTGCCGCGTGCAATTCCCGGGCGATCGTTGCCGAGGCGGTCGTGTGGTCGACGAAGACCGCCCGTGTGCCAAGCGCTTGAAAGGCGCCGCCCGGGCCGAGCGTCACCTCGCGCAGGTCGTCGTCGTTGCCGACACAGGTGAAAACGAAATCGGCGCCCGTCGCGGCTTCTTCGGGCGTGCCGGCAAGGCTCCCGCCAAACTCAGCGACCCAGCGCTCGGCCTTCGCCCTGGTGCGATTGAACACGACGACGTCATGGTGTCCGCGCGTCTTGAGGTGGCCGGCGAGGGGATAGCCCATGACGCCGAGCCCAATCCAAGCGACTTTGCTCATGCGCCAAGTCTGCCCGTCTCCGTCATTCCGGCGCAAGCCGGAATCCAACTTTCGATGTACGAGGCTGCACTGGATACCGGCTTTCGCCGGTATGACGATTGGCGCGATCAGGCGATCGGCGCCTCCGGAAAGGCGAGCTGCTCCCGGGCGCGCCACTCGTCGGTCACGTAATTGATGATGAGCGATGTGCGCACGCCCTTGATCGGGCGCTTCTCGAAGCCATGGAAGGTGTTATCCGCGGGCACGAAGATCATCGCGGCATTGGGCTCGAAGGGCGAGCGGCCCACATGGCGCTTGTCGCCATCGTAAATGTCCGTGCCGAGATCGCCGTGGCGCGGGTCCTTCGATAGGTAGAGCAACATGGTGAACAGCTTGACGCCCAAATCGCTGTGCGGCTCGAGCCAGAAACCGTCAATGTCCTGGGCGAACTCCATGCGAAGATAGGTTCCGGTAAGATCGGTGCCGAAGGTGCTCTCGATCTGGTTGATGACGCGCTCGTCCTGGAAGGCCTGCGCGACCGCCTCGCAGACAGGGAAGGCCTTCCGGTTCTCGACGTCGAAATATTTGCGCGTGTTGTTGTGAAGCTCGCGCTTGCCCGACACACCTTCGAGAGACGGGGCCTCGAAGGGAAGGGCCAGGATGTCGTCCACAGTGTCGGCGGGCAAACATGCGCGCACGATCCAATGGGGATAGGGCTGATCGGAGCGTTTGCCGTTCTCGACGCTTTGCGTGAAGGCCCGGATGATGTCTTCCGCCGAGCTTTTCTCAGCTTCAGCAGGTGGCTGCTGTACCGCGACGCTTTCCCTCATGGCGTAGGTCAACTCCCTCAAAACGGTGCAAAAAAATGCTGGCCGATCCAGCGCCCAGGCAGACCCAACCAAAGCTCAAATAGCACCCCGGTGCCCTTGCGTGCAAATGCCAAGGGCTGGCCTTCATTGGCCGGATCCACACGGAAATGGCCTAGATCAGCCAGGGCCCCACGCCTTGATAAGGGTCAATTCCGCGCCGGCGGTTAGTTGACGCTCACCCAGCGGATTTCGCCTGGGTCGAGATCCTCCTCGCCGTCATCGCCGGTGGCCACCTGCTCGGCGCGCAGGCATTGAGCGAGGAGTTCGAGCAGCGAGGCGTGCAGTTCTCGCTCGGCCTCGGCCTGCGGCGGATTGGCGGCGAGGAACGCCAGGATCTCCCCATAATCGGGCATTGGAACCCCCGTATTTCCCCAGCGAAACGAGGGTGGGCGAGCGGTGTGTCAAAACTTAGGCTCGGGCCAAAGTGCCCCGAATCGGCGCAATGGCGTTCGAACTAGCTGCCCAGACGATAGCGGCCGATCATGCGCATAGGCGTGCGCCCGCCAGCGTCGCCGAACAGCGACAGGCCATCGACGGTGACGCCCGATGCGCAAATCTCCTCGATGACCGGCCACAGCGCTTGAGACACGCGGTCCATATGGGCTTTGTCGAGTGGCCCGGTCAAAGTGATGGAGAAGCGATACTCGCTCATCACGTGGGGATGGCCGAAGCTCTTCAAGAGCAGACGCTGGTGATCGGTGAGGTGGCGAACGTCGTCGCCGTCCTCGTCGTCGGGTGATACGGGGAAGTCCTCGAAGGCGTTGACGCACTGTGCGGCGAGCCAGTCGAGCGCCGGCCGGGGCTCGACGGGACGCAACACGAGGTAGCGGCCGGAACGCGCGAGCGTCAAGGGGCCGGTCTCCACGGCTTCGCGGCGTGCGGCGAAGGCGATGAGCCGAGACTTCAACTCGTCGAGGCCAACGCCATCGCGCAAGGCGAAGGGCGCGCGGACAGTGGCGTGGAGCCCCGTGTAGCGACCCGGTGCGTGCGGAATCTTTGCGAAGCCCGAGCCCGAGAGCCCCGCGGCGGAGAAGGCCTGCAAGGTCACGCCGTCGTTCGCGCGGCCGAACCACGAGCGGCCGAATGCCGCCAGCGCCGTTCCCGGCCGCGGCGTGTAGAAGATGGCATAACGGGCGAAATCCGCTCGGCAAGTCGGGGCGACCCCCGGTTCACTGGCGACACGGGCACAATTAAGCATCTGGGGCCTCCCCTTTAGGCGCGCATTGAATCACGCGGCGCTCATTAAACATGGCTAACAGCAGCCTGTGGCGGCGGCGCGACAGGTTCTTGGCGATAGGGAGGCCATGGAATGAAGACTTGGTGAATCAAATTTACCGCAAGTGCGAAGGAAGTTTGTGTGCATGTGCAGCACTTTTGACGGCGAGGCCGTTCACGTGCAGACGTTTGCATCGCAGCAAGGCGACGAGGGGACGATGATCGAGCTCTATACTTGGATGACGCCGAACGGGCAGAAGGTCTCGATCATGCTGGAGGAGGTGGGGTTGCCCTACCGCGTCCACCCGATCGACATCACCAGGGATCATCAGTTCGACCCGGCCTTCCTCAAGGTGTCGCCGAACAACAAGATCCCGGCCATCGTCGATACCGACAACGGGCTGCACCTCATGGAGTCCGGGGCGATCCTGCTCTACCTCGCCGAGAAGACCGGGAAGCTATGGGGGCAGGACTTTCCCACCAAGTGGCGGGTGGTCGAGTGGCTCATGTGGCAGATGGGCGGTATCGGGCCGTTCCTCGGCCAGGTCCATCACTTCGTAAAGTTCAATCCCGGCAAGAGCGCCTACGCCGAGGAGCGCTACGCCAAGGAGGCGAAGCGGCTGTGGCGCGTGCTCGACCGCCGTCTCGGCGAGGTCGAGTATGTCGCGGGCGACTACTCCATCGCCGACATCGCGATCTGGCCGTGGATCTCGCGCTTCGCCTGGCAGACCGTGGACTTCGCCGACTACCCGCATGTGAAGCGCTGGTACGTGGCGATCGCCGAGCGGCCGGCCGTGCAGCGGGGATGGGACGTGATCGGCGAGGGACGCAAGCTGCCCATGCCGTGAGCGTGAGTGGAAGGTGGTATGCGAGCATGGCAGGATGACGCGGCGTCGGATGTGAAGAGGACTGAAACGTGCGCAGAGCCCTTCTTGCGCTGCTTGCGCTGGCCGCCGCGGCTGCAATCGCCTTCTACTTCTTGACCATTCCCGTGACGGTGCCGGCCTCGGCGTTGCCCAATCACACACCTGATGCCGAAAATGGGAAGTACATGTTCACGGCCGGCGGCTGCGCCGACTGTCACGCCGCGCCGGCCGGCTCCTGCGACGATCTCGATATTGAGGACGAGGAGGTCTTGGCGGGCGGTCGCTGTCTCAAGACTCCGTTCGGCACTTTCCATGTGCCCAACATTTCCCCCGACAAGAAGACCGGCATCGGCACGTGGAGCACGCTCGATTTCGTCACGGCGATGAAGCGGGGAGTCGCGCCGGGCGACGTTCATCTCTATCCGGCATTTCCCTACACGTCCTATCAGCGCATGACCTATGAGGACCTGATCGACCTCAAGGCCTATCTCGACACCTTGCCGGCGGTGAGCAACCAGACTCCTCCGCACGAGCTCGGCTTTCCGTACAACATTCGCCGGGGGCTTGGCCTGTACCAGCGTCTCTACGTCGACGGCGAAGACTTCAGTCCCGATCCGGACGCGAGCGACGAAATCAATCGAGGCGCCTATCTCGCGCGAGGTGCGGGCCATTGCAGCGAATGTCACTCGCCCCGCAATGTTCTTGGCGGGATCATGTCATCGAAGGAATTTGCCGGCGCAAGGAACCCTGAAGGCGACGGCACGGTGCCCAACATTACGCCGAGCGATGACGGGATCAGCGAATGGAGCGAAGAGGACATTGCGTACCTACTCGAGACCGGCAACAAGCCGGATTTCGACACGATCGGCGAGACTATGGTCCCCGTGCAGGAGAACATGGCGAAACTCTCGCCCGAGGACCGCAAGGCGATCGCCGCCTTCCTCAAGTCGTTGCCGCCGCGCCCTGACGCCGTGGTTAAGAAGAAGGCCGAGAAGTCCGAGTGACGGTGGCGGACGTCCGTTCATAGGAGGTTCAGGTGTCATCGCCTAAAAAGGGCGGGAAGAGTCCGGTCTCAGGCCAAGGGAGGCCCTGATGAGGTGGCGCTCGGCGCCGGCGCTTCTTGCGCTCGCCATGCTGCCCGGCATGGCGGTTGGTTTCGGCCGCGCACACGCCGAGGAGGTGACCTCCGCGCAGACAAATGTCACAGCGCCAGCCGACCCGGCGGCACGCGCCGCCTTCGATGCGCTCGACAAGCATTGCGCGCGCTGCCACCAGGCCGGACCGAATCTGAAGCGACAGAAGCCGGCCAAGAATTTCGGCAACATTCTGAAGCTCGACGAGATCGCGCGCGATCCTGACTTGATCCTGCCCGGCAATCCGGACGGCTCCGGTCTGTTCATTCAGATCGCCAAGAAGGATATGCCGTACGACTGCTATCAGGAATTCGACTGCGAGGCCGAACCCACGGAGACCGACGTCAAGGCGGTCTATGATTGGATCAAGGATCTCGGCGACCAGGTTACCGCCGCGTGCGCGGACCGTGCGCCGATCGACGAAGCGGCGATCGTCAGCTCGATCTCGAGCGACATTGGGGCGCAGGAAGAGCGCCGGCGCAAGGGCATGCGCTACGTCACGCTAACGCACTTCTATAATGCGTGCGCCGCGGACGGCGACATGGCGCGCTATCGGCAAGGGGTGGTGAAGCTGCTCAACAGTCTGAGCCGTAACCCCGAAGCCTTGAAGATGCGCACGATCGATCCGCAGGAGACGATCATCGCTTTCAATCTCGCCGATCTCGCCTGGACCGGCGACGATTGGGCGAGGATCGTCGGCGGTTATCCCTACGGGATGCAGCCTGACGTCATGGCCTATAACGCAGCCGCCGCGGTCACCGGCTCGAAGCTGCCTTGGGTCCGCGGCGACTGGCTCGCCTTCGCCGCGTCGCGGGCGCCGCTCTATTACGATCTGCTGAAGCTGCCGGAGTCGTTCGCCGCGCTCGAGCGGAAGGAGGGGGTCGACGTCAAAGCCAATATCGAGGCGTTCCTTGCCCGGCGCGCCGGCTTTCAGAAGTCGGGCGTGTCGAAGCACAACCGGCTGATCGAGCGGCATTCGATTCCCACCGGCTATTTCTGGACATCTTATGACTTCAAGGGCGACAAGCCGGCGCAGAGCCTGTTCGTCCATCCGCTCGGGCCCTACGGCGATGACGCCTTCAAGCACGACGGCGGCGAGACTCTGTTCAGCCTGCCGAACGGCTTCCAGGCCTACTATCTCAACACCGCCGACGGTGAGCGGCTGAGCAAAGGCCCGACCGAGATCGTGCTCGACGACAGTCAGCGCGACCGCGCCGTAACCAATGCCATCTCCTGCTTCGGCTGCCACAACCAGGGCATTCGCCAGGCGAGCGACGACATTCGCCGGCACGTGCTGCACGACAACAGCTTCCCCGAACATGTGCGCAAGGCGGTGGCGGCGCTCTACGCGCCGCCGGAGGAAATGAAGACGCTGCTCGATCGCGATGCGGCGCGCTTCCGCGAGGCAATGCTCAGCGCCGGCCTCAATCCCGATCTCGATTCTGAGACGGTGGGCGTCGAGAGCATCAACGTTCTGTCGAAGGCCTATGAGAAATCGGTCGACTTGAGGATCGCCGCGGCCGAGTACGGCCTGACGGCCGAGGCGTTGGCGGAAGGTCTCGCCAAGGCGGGCGGCGAAGCGGGGCGCATGAAGCGCCGGCTCGAGCAGGGCGTCCTGCCGCGCGAAATTCTCGAAGTAGAGTTCAAGGACCTGGTCGCCAAGGTCTCGCCCAACAAGCCCATCGAGATCGCGTCGCTCGGGCCGGTGCCGGTGGCGCGCCCCGGCGAAGATCCCGAGGAAGAATTCCACGATTTCGACCTCGCCCTCACCTCCGACAAGAGCACGTACCGGGTCAACGAGCTTCCGATCTTCACCATATCGTCTGCCAAGGACTGTCACCTCACTCTGATCAATGTAGAGGCGAACGGCGACGGCACGGTGATCTTTCCCAACACGTTCCAGCAGGACAGTCTCATCCCGGCCAACACCGAGGTGAAGTTCCCCGGCGACGACGCGCCGTTCAAGTTCCGCCTAAAAGACCCGGGCACGGAGACGGTCATCGCCATCTGCAATGCGACAGGGGTCGCAGCCGACGGGATCGAGCACGATTTCAAGACGCGGCAGTTCACGCCGCTGGGCAATTATCGCAATTTCCTGACCCGGAAGATCGTCGTGGAGGGAGCCTCGAAGATCGCCGCGGGTCAGAAGGACAAGGCGGCCGCCGACGACCCGAAAACACCGAAAGATGCCGCCGCATCTGGGGATGATGAGGTCTTAGCCCGGACCGCGATCAAGCTGGTCGTCCGATGATTGGCGCTTCGCCAATCTCTTGCCGCCATCGGGCCCTACCGTCGTTTCCGATATCTGACGAGGGTGCGGTTTGGCCTAGCGCTTGCTCCGGATCGGGATCATTGTGTTGCAGTGGTGCGCGTGCGTTCGGCAGCGCACAGGTTTCGCGTTGAGGATATCCATGGCGGGGAGATCGGGAGGCGGGCGGAGCCTCGCATTCGGGCTCGCCCTTGCGGTTGTAGGCGTGACAGCTTTCGCGCCCGTGGCCGAGCCGTTGGATCCAGCCGCAAGACCCCTGAACGGCCCCGTCATTGCCGTGGTCACGCCTGAGACCGGAGCGGAACGCGCGCCGCCAGCCGCCCCCACTGCGCGCGCCGAGGCCATATCGCGGGTGCAACGCTGCTTCGCCCAGCTCGGCTATTACAAGGGTCCGATCGACGGCAAGGCGAACGACGATACCTGGACCGCGCATTGGTACTTCAAGAACGATCACGGGTTGAAGGCCTACGGCGATTTTCTCGCCGACGCAGTCCAGAAGAAGCTGCGCGAGTTGTGCAAGGAGGAGGTGGCGGCCGCGCCGGAACCCGAGTCTGCGGCTGAACCTGAGCCAGCAACCGAGCCTGAGCCTGTGACGGAGCCAGAGGCTGCACAAGCGGCCGAGTCCGAGCCTGCTCCCGCGGCCGCACCCGAGCCTCTGCAAGCGACCGAACCTCAGACGCAAGCGGCCGAGCCAGAGCCCCTAGCGGAGCCAATGGCAGAGCCCGATGTGCAGACGAACGAAGAGCAGGTGACCGTCGCGCTTGCCCCCGCGGCAGAGCCTCAACCGGCCGCCGAGGAGGAGCCGGTCGAGCCGCCGCCACTCGCCCGGATCGACACCGACTGCCTGCCGGAGGACCTGATCGGCCATTTGCGCGCGGCGCACGGCGACAGCGTGCGGGCGCGCGCCTGCACGCCCGGTTGCCTGCCGTCGCCGGCGGGGCTCAGCCAGGCTCAGCTCGACGATTTGCAAGCTCGCTTCGGCGTGGCGTGGTGCCGAGACTGCGTGCAGATCGAGGGGCATCTGTCGCTTCCCGATATTTGGCGCATCGAAGGCGCGGGCGATTTCGAGCTCTGCGCCATGCCGCCACGCCATCTTCCCCGTCCGGGGATCGGCAACGGCAATGTGGCGAAGTCTTTCACCCGTATCCGCGAGCTGTACCGGGAGCAGACGCCCGCCGCGGAGGATCAGGCGCTGATCGCTGTCATCATCGGCAACGGCACTTACGACAAGCTGCCGCCGGCGGAGACGGCGGCCAACGACGCCGGCGCGATGTACTTCTTCCTGACGGAGCATCTCGGCCACCGCCAGGACAATATCATCGACGTGCGGAATGCGCGGAAGGCGGACCTCGAGCGGTTATTCGGGCCGGTGCCCGGTTCCGACGGGGAGCTCGCCCGCCTCGTTCGCGCGCAGCCCAACGCCAAAGTGATCGTCTACTACTCCGGCCACGGCGGGACCAACAGCGACCACAGCGAGACATATCTCCTGCCGGCCGACGCCGAGCCTTACCGCGAGGAGCTTAGCGGCTATCCGCTATCGACGCTCTACGCCAACCTCGCCGCTCTCAAGGCGAAATCAGTGCTCGTCCTCTTGGAGAGCGAGTATGGGCGCGATCACGGCGCCTATGTGCTGCCGCCCAACCTGCCGGAGACCACCAACTCGGCAGTGCCGCAAGCGCCCTACACTAACGTCACGGTCCTGTCCGCCACCGACCGCGGGCAACGCAAGCTGATCGACACGAGCTATGACGTCGGCCTGTTCACCCGCTACCTCATCGAGGGACTGGCCGGCGCCGCCGATCTCTATCCCGTCGGCAACGGCGACGGCATGGTCGACAGTGCCGAGAGCTTTGTCTACGCCGCCGCCATGGTGAGGCTCGCCGCGCGCAAGACCTTCGGGTTGCTGCAGCAGCCGGTCTATTCGAGCGGGGCCACCCCCGTGCTGTCAGGCGCCGTCGCCGCGAAGCCTAATTAATGGGCGAGGGGCGAAAACCGCTTTACAACGACCCGAGATTTTCTTACGCACCACGCGGCTCGGTAAGCGAACTCGCTCAAGGGCAGCATGACAACCGGCAATCTCGTGTGGGAGTAGACATGGGATGGACGTTTTCACTTCTGCCGCGGAGCTTCTCCGTCATCATCGTCCGGAGCGCCCGGTCCTAGGTTTGAGGCCGCACGCCGCGCATCGCGCCGCGAAGTGGTTCCTGGCCAACTTTCCGGGCAAGGTGCTCTACGCCGCCAAGGCCAACGACGCGCCTGTGATAATCGACGCGCTGGTCAAGGCCGGCATCCGCGCGTTCGACGTCGCTTCCCTGGTGGAGATCGCGCGGACGGCGCAAGTCGAGGACGCCGAGCTCTATTTCATGAACCCCATAAAGTCGCGCGGCGCAATTGCCACCGCCTACCGCGACTATGGCGTCCGGCGCTTCGCCTTCGATTCCAGCGACGAGTTGGACAAGGTCATCGACGAGACCGGCGGGGCCGACGACCTCACCCTGTATCTCAGGATCGCCTGCCCCAACACCCACAGCCTCATACCGCTCGAGGGCAAGTTCGGCGCGTCGCAAGAAGAGGCGCCGGCGCTGCTCCTGAAAGCCCGCCAGCGCGCTGCCCGTCTCGGCATCACCTTCCATGTCGGCTCGCAGGCCGTGGTGCCCGCTGCCTTCGGCGAGGCGCTCCGCCAGGTCGGGCAGCTGATCGTAGCCTCAGGCGTCCTGGTCGACGCCATCGACATCGGCGGCGGTTTTCCGAGCCGCTATCCGCATTCCGACCCGCCCGAGCTTGCCGACTTTATGGATGAAGTGGTGCGCGCAGCAGACGAGCTTGCCGTCAAGCATTCTTGCGAGCTTCTGTGCGAGCCGGGGCGCGCGCTCGTGGCCGAGGCCGAGTCGGTGATCGTGAGGGTCGATGCGCGGCGGGGGCAAGCGCTTTACGTCAATGACGGTGCGTTCGGCACGCTCTTCGACGCCTGCTATTCGGGCTTCCGCTTCCCGGCGCGGCTGATCGGGGGGGAGGCACGCGCGGGCGAGCCGGAGGCGGAGTTTTCGCTCTACGGCCCGACCTGCGACTCTTCGGACCATCTGCCCGGGCCGTTCGTGCTGCCGGCGGGCGTGGCCGAAGGCGACTATCTCGAGATCGGGCAGGTCGGCGCCTATGGCCGCGCCATGGCGACTCGGTTCAACGGCTTCGGCGAATACGATGAGGTGGTCCTTACGGACGAGCCCATGCTGTCAATGTACGAGGGCACTGAGGACGAGGCGCCGCCCGCGCGCATGACGGCGCGGGCGTAGGGGCATTCATCCAAAACAAAAGAGGGCCAACTCGGGAGTTGGCCCTCTCAATGAGAGGCGGTTGGTCGAGGACATTGTCCTCGTGGTACGCCGCCGTCAGTTTTTGCGGACACGGTTCGCTTCCTCGATGGCCTCGTCGTGATACCAGGCGCCGCCCAGCACGGCCTTCACGGCGCGCGGGGCAACGAACTGCTCGGCGGGCGCGGCCATGTCGCGACGGCCGCCGAGGCGTACGCGACCACCCGCAGGGAACTGATAGATTGTGGCGGACTGCCGGTTTGTGTCTGTCATCGTTTCGTCTCCTCGAATGCTCTCCTCGAATGCTCTTGGCCAACACTCGGCGGGCCGACCTTAGGTGGGATCCAGTTAGCCGACTCGAAAGAGCGTTTGCACAACAAATTCGCGGAATGACTACTATTTCAGCGCTTTAGCATTTGCATCTGTGCGCGGCAGTCGTCGCGACTGCGGTTGACGTGCATCGCCGCAGCGCAATGCGTGCATCAAGGACAGCTGCCAGCGTTCGGCCAAGTGCCGTAAATTCCTCACGAAAAATGAATGTGGAGCGTGCGGGCCGCGCCCGCGGAGCGGTGTCGCGCAGACCGCGCGCGGCGGCCGATGCCATTGGCACAGTTGGTGCTTAGTGCAGCCATTGGCCGCCAGCGCCGTTGGCGCCGTCAGGGGACGCACATCCGCTTCAACAGCTCACGAAGGACTCGCGATGACAAAATACAAGCTCGAGTATATTTGGCTCGATGGCTATGCGCCGACGCCGAATCTACGCGGCAAGACGCAGATCAAGGCGTATGACAGCTTTCCCACGCTCGATGAGCTTCCGCTGTGGGGGTTCGACGGGAGCTCGACCAAGCAGGCGGAAGGCCACAGCTCGGACTGCGTCTTAAAGCCGGTCGCGGTCTATCCCGACGGCGCGCGCACCAACGGCGTGCTGGTGATGTGCGAGGTCATGATGCCGGACGGCGTGACGCCGCATGCGTCCAACAAACGGGCGACCATCCTCGACGATGAGGGCGCCTGGTTCGGCTTCGAGCAGGAATATTTCCTCTACAAGGACGGCCGCCCGCTCGGCTTCCCGGCGGACGGTTATCCGGCGCCGCAAGGACCCTACTATACGGGTGTCGGCTATAAGAATGTCGGCTCGGTCGCGCGCGAGATCGTCGAGGAGCATCTCGATCTTTGTCTTGCCGCCGGCATCAATCACGAAGGCATCAACGCCGAGGTGGCCAAGGGCCAGTGGGAGTTCCAGATCTTCGGCAAGGGCTCCAAGAAGGCCGCCGACGAGATGTGGATGGCCCGCTATCTCCTGCAGCGGCTCACCGAGAAATATGGCGTCGACGTCGAGTATCACTGCAAGCCGCTCGGCGACACCGACTGGAACGGCTCGGGCATGCATTGCAATTTCTCCACCGCGTATCTGCGCGAGGTGGGCGGCAAGGACTATTTCGAGGCGCTGATGGCCGAGTTCGAGAAGAACATCGAGGACCACATCTCGGTCTACGGCCCGGACAACCACATGCGTCTGACCGGCAAGCACGAGACCGCGCCGTGGAACAAGTTCAGCTACGGCGTGGCCGACCGTGGCGCCTCGGTCCGCGTGCCGCACTCGTTCGTCAGGAACGGCTACAAGGGCTATCTGGAGGACCGCCGGCCGAACTCGCAAGGCGACCCTTACCAGATCGCCTCGCAGGTCCTGAAGACGATCGCTTCCGTGCCAATCAAGATCAGCGCCGCGGCTTAGACGGGGGGCGCGAATCGCGCGCCAGGCGACGTGCGGGGGCCCTTGCGGCCCCCGCACAATTTGTTGTGTGCTGACGGCCGGCCTGCGGGCGGGTTAGACTTCCAGCCTTGGATCACATCCAGAGCCTAAAGGGGGGAAGTTGCCGGCCATGAATACCGAAACGCTTGAGACCGTTTGGGCGCCACGCGTCCTCAGCATCCTGCGCATCGTCGCGGCCTTGCTCTTCTTCGAGCATGGGACCTCGAAACTGCTCGGCTTCCCGCCCTCCGATCACTCCTTTCCGGAGGTGCTGTCGCTATCTTGGATCGCAGGCGCGCTGGAGCTGGTCGGCGGGGCGTTGCTCGTCCTCGGTCTGTTCACGCGGCCGGTCGCCTTCATCCTCGCGGGCGAGATGGCGTTCGCCTATTGGATGGCGCACGCGCCGCAGAGTCCCTTCCCGGTGCTCAATGGCGGCGACGCCGCCATCCTCTACTGCTTCGTGTTTCTCTATATCGCCTTCGCCGGCCCCGGCCCGTGGAGCCTCGACGCGCTGCGGCGGAATAAGGGTTAAGTCTGGGCGCTCAGGTTGGGAGTGGTCCGCCTTCGTTGCTAACGCAACTACGGCGTGACAGCCTTCTCCTATCGGCTTCGTCTGGCTTGCCAAGCCGAAGCGCGAAGTGCGAAGGCTGGTGGGCGGTACTGGACTCGAACCAGTGACCCCTGCGATGTGAACACAGTGCTCTACCAGCTGAGCTAACCGCCCTTTGTCTTCGCGGGCGCATCGTCTGTTCGGAAGACCGGTTGCCTTTCCGGACGATGCGGCTGGAGCCTTGGATTTAGCGATTGGGCCCCGGAGAAGTCAAGGAAGGGCCGCCGGCCTGCGGCGCGCCTTCAAATCGGGAGTTTACTGCTTCGCCTCCGAGACCATCTTCCTGACGGCGGCGAGGCTCTTGTTCGCTTGCTTGGCGTTGCCTTCGGTGCAGAAGGCATCGGCCTCGTCGAGAAGCAGGTAGAGCTTCTCCTGATCGGCCTCGCTCAGGGCCTCAGCCTCGACCTTGCCTTCCACGAGCTTCTCGGCGCGAATGAGCTGCTGGATGCACTCCATGTCGACGGGCGGCTCCTTGGGCGTGTCTTCCGCGGCGTAGGCGGCCGTACTCATGAAACACGCTATGCAGGCGCCGGCCACCATCAGTCTCAGCATTCCCGTCGCTCCCGCCTGCAAGGAACCAATTCCCAAGAGGCTCACGACGCTAGTCCCCGACCATGGCGTTTGGTTGGCAAGCGTTGCAAGAGCGAAATCGCGGTCTCGTCGAGCGCATCGAAGTGGTCGATGACGGCGTCGGCGGCGGGGCCGCCCGGTGGCGGCGCGGCGTAGCCGAAGCTCACCAGGATCGATGGCACGCGCGCGGCTTGCGCGGCATATATATCTACATCGCTGTCGCCGACCATGACGGCGCGGGACGGATCGCCGCCGGCAAGCGCGATCACGCCCGTGACGTGGCCCGGGTCTGGCTTCGACACCTTGAACGTGTCGCGCCCGGCGATGGCGGCGAAATAGTCTTCGAGCTCCAGCGCTTGCAGCAGCAGGCGGGTCAGCCGCTCGCGCTTGTTGGTGCATACGACAAGCGTGGCGCCCATGGCGGCAAGCCGGTCGAGCGCCGCCACGGCGCCGGGGAAGGGACGGCTTTCGGCGGCGATATTGGCCTCATAGTGGACCAGGAACTCGGCCAGCATTTGATCCACGTCGTCTTCGGTCCCGGTCATGGCGAGTGCCGTCTCGATCATCACCCTCGCCCCGCGGCCGACCGCGGCACGGACGGCGCCCGGCACGACGGGATCGTGACTGCGGCGAACGAGCACGGCGTTCAGCGCATTGGTGAGGTCGGGCGCGGTATCGACGAGCGTGCCGTCGAGGTCGAAGACGATGGTGGCTCCGTTCAACATGGCGCCTCTCTCACACGTGGCTTGCGGCCTGGCAAGCGGCGGCGTAGAGACCAGGGAGACCGCGGACAGACGTCATGAAGGGGGCTGAGGGCCGATGGGTGACAGGGCAACCAAGGTCGACGACCTTAAGGCCGAGGCTGCCCGCGCCGCGGTCGAGCTGGTGAAGCCGCGCATGCGGCTCGGCCTCGGCACCGGCTCCACCGCGTATCACTTCGTCGAAGCCGTGGGTGAGCTCGTGGCAAACGGTCTCGAAGTGCTCTGCGTGCCGACGTCCGAGGCGACGCGGGCGCATGCCGAAAAGCTGCACATTCCCCTCTCGACGCTCGACGAGACGCCGCAGCTCGATCTCACGGTCGACGGCGCCGACGAGATCGACGACCAGCTTCGCCTGATCAAGGGCGGCGGCGGCGCGCTGTTGCGCGAGAAAATCGTGGCCACCGCCTCGGCGCGCATGGTGGTGATCGCCGATGACAGCAAGCTGTCGGAGACGCTGGGCTCCCATCCGCTGCCGGTGGAGGTGGTGCGCTTCGGGCTTGCCGCGACCATGCGCCTGATCGAGGCGCTTTCCGCCGAGGCCGGGTGCGAGGGCGAGATCAGGCTGAGACCCGGGCAGGGCGATCTGCCGTTCGTCACCGACCAGGGCAATCTCATCGTCGACTGCGCGTTCCACGCCATCCCCGAGCCGGAAGTGCTCGCATTTGCGCTGAAGCGCGTGCCGGGCGTGGTTGAGCACGGGCTGTTTCTCGGCCTTGCCGATTTGGCTATCGTGGCCGGCAGCGATGGGGTCAAGGCGATACGCCGCCCGGGAGCCTGAGGCGAAAGTGGCAGAGTACGACTACGATCTGTTCGTCATCGGCGCGGGCTCCGGCGGGGTACGCGGCGCGCGGCTTGCCGCCGAGCTCGGCGCCAAGGTCGGCATCGCCGAGGAATATCGCATCGGCGGCACCTGCGTGATCCGCGGCTGCGTGCCGAAGAAGCTGCTGGTCTACGGCAGCCGCTATGGCGGCGAAATCGAGGATGCTCGCGGCTATGGCTGGACCTGCGAGGGCGTGCGCTTCGCCTGGCCCACGCTCATCCACAACGTACGGCGCGAGATCGACCGGCTGAACGGCGTCTATACGCGCACGTTGGAGAACGCCGGCGTCGACAAGTTCCTCACCCACGCCACCCTAGAGGATCCGCACAGCGTGAGGCTCGCCGACCGGGATACGCCAATCTCGGCCAAATACATCCTGGTGGCGACGGGCTCGCATCCGGTCATGCCCAAGGTCCCAGGGGCTCAGCACCTGATCAGCTCCAATGAGTGCTTTCACCTCGAGGCGCTTCC
The DNA here is from genome assembly GCF_050726195.1 of Methyloceanibacter sp. Classification (GTDB taxonomy): domain Bacteria; phylum Pseudomonadota; class Alphaproteobacteria; order Rhizobiales; family Methyloligellaceae; genus Methyloceanibacter. The sequence goes on from NZ_JBOHJC010000014.1 coordinate 62,703, forward strand.
AGAGAGCATCGTCATCATCGGCGCCGGCTATATCGGCATGGAGTTCGCCTCAATCTTCGCCGGCCTCGGCGTCGCAGTCACCGTGCTCTATCGCGGCAATCAGGTGCTCCGCGATTTCGACATGGACCTGCGCGACGGCGTGGCGGAGGCATTGCGTGACCGCGGCGTCGACCTCCGCATGGCCACCAATGTCGCTTCAATCGAGAAGGAGGAGGGTTGCTACCGCGTCAAGCTCAAGGAGGGCGGATCGGTCGCCGCGGCCCTGGTGATGGCGGCGACGGGACGCGCGCCGAACACGGCGGGGCTCGGGTTGCAGCAGGCCGGGGTCGAGCTCGGCTGGAACGGCCACGTGGTCGTGGACGAGTACTCGAAGTCGTCGGTGGACAGCATCTATGCGGTGGGCGACGTGACCGACCGCAAGAACCTGACGCCGGTCGCCATTCGCGAGGCGAACGCCTTCGTCGAGACAGTGTTCCAGGGGAAGCCGGCGGCGATGGATTATACGTTCATCCCGACGGCGGTGTTCACCGAGCCGGAGCTCGGCACCGTTGGCTATTCCGAAGAGCAGGCGCGGGAGCGGTGCGCGCGCATCGACATTTATAAGTCGAGCTTCAAGCCCATGCGGGCGACGCTCAGCGGCCGCAACGAGAAGGTGTTGATGAAGCTTGTCATCGACGCGGAAACCGACAAGGTTCTCGGCTGTCATATGCTCGGGCCCGACGCCGCCGAGATCGTGCAGATGGCGGCGGTCGCGCTCAAGCTCGGCGTCACCAAGGCACAGCTCGACTCAACCATGGCGCTGCATCCGAGCATCGCCGAGGAGCTGGTGACCATGCGCCATCGCTGGGAGCCGCCGGTGCCGATCAAGGGGTCCGATGCGGCGGCTTGAGGACAAGATCGCGCTGGTGACGGGCGCCGGCGCCGGCATCGGCCGCGCCATCGCCGAGACCTTCGGCCGCGAGGGTGCGCACGTGGTTGTCGCCGATATCGACGCCGACGCGGCCAAAGAGGTGGCCGACGCCATCGTCAGGGCGAACGGCGCCGCCTCCGCCCATACCGTCGATGTCACTGATACGGGCCAGGTGAAGGCGCTGATGGAGGCGATCAAATCGGCGCATGGCCGCCTCGACGTGCTGGTCAACAATGCCGGCGTCGGCGAGCGCGCCGACTTCCGCCATCTCGGCGACGAGGCCTGGGACAAAGTGTGGGCCGTCAATCTCGATGGCACGGTGCGCTGTGCGCGCGAGGCGTTCGATCTGTTGCGCGCCTCGGGCAAGGCCTCGGTGATCAACCTTTCCTCGATCATGGCGGCCAAGCACACGCGCCAGATGGCGGTCTACTCGGCGACCAAGGGCGCGGTGTCGGCGCTGTCGCGCAGCTTGGCGGTCGAGTACGCGCCCTACGGCATCCGGGTGAACACCTTGCTACCGGGCTATGTCGAGACGGCGCTGATCGGGCGCTATTTGCAGAATCCGATGATCGCCAAGGCGCTGCTCACACAGACGCCGCTGCGCCGCTTCGGCACGCCGGACGACATCGCCAACGCGGCGCTGTTCCTCGCCTCCGACGAGGCCGCCTACATCACCGGCGCCAGTCTCAACGTCGACGGCGGCATGGCCACGACGCTCTAGGCGGATTTTGCCTTCGGCCGCGAAGGCTGCTTCTTCGTCTCGGGCAACGTCACGGTCTCCTCGACGATCTCGTCGACCACGGCGACCAGGGCCGCTTCCTCCGATCCGCCAAGCGCCTTCACCGCTTCATAACGGGCAAGCTGGCGGTCGGCGCTTGTGCCTCGCTGCAGGATGGTCCGCGCATGCTTCACCTCGGCGACGCAGCCGAAATAGGCGGCGTCCTCGGCCACGAGCTCGAACAGCTCCTCCAGCAGATGCGCAAACGGCACGATGGCGCCCTTGCCGAAATCCACCATGCCCTGCTCGATGCCGTAACGCTGCGCGCGCCAGCGGTTCTCGCGGACGAGGAACGGCGGGTAATGCCGCCAGCGTTGGTTCTGCCGCCGCAAGCGGTAGAGCATGCGCAGGATGCAGAGATAAAGCGCGGCGATGCAGACGCCGTCCTCGACCAGCGGACAGACGTCGGTGAGACGCATCTCCAGCGTCGGGAAGCGCGCCGACGGCCGCATGTCCCACCAGATCTTGGTGGCGTCCTCGATCAGGCCGGCGCTGACCATTAGGTCGACGGAGCGCTCATACTCGCTGTAGCTCGAAAAGTTGTGCGGGATGCCGGTGCGCGGCAGCTCGTCGAACACCGACAGGCGGTAAGATTTGAGGCCGGTCTGGTTGCCTTGCCAGAACGGCGACGAGGTCGACAACGCGAGCAGATGTGGCAGGAAGTAGGGCGCCTGGCCGAGGAGATCGACGCGCAGGTCGTCGTCCTCGATGCCGACATGCACGTGCATGCCGCAGATGACGAGGCGACGCGCCACGTGCTGGAGGTCCTTGGCCAGCACGTTGTAGCGTTCCTTGTCGGTGTGGTGCTGGCTCTGCCATTGGGCGAAGGGATGGGTCGATGACGCGATCGGCGCCAGGCCGAACTCGTCGGCGATGCGGCCTACGGTCGATCGAAGATGGACCAGCTCGTCGCGCGCTTCCTGCACCGATTTGCAGACGCGCGTGCCGACCTCGATCTGCGAGCGCAGAAACTCGGGGCTGACCTGGCCGCGCAGCGCCTCCTCGGCTTTGGCGAGAAGCGCAGGGGGCGGCTCAGGCGCGAGGTCGCGGCTGTCCTTGTCGACGAGGAGATATTCCTCCTCGATGCCAATGGAGAAACTCGGTTCCTTGATGGCCATGACGGGGAATGTGGCACAACTTGCTTGGTGAAGGGAGGGGGCAACCCCTTAGACAAGCCCCTCCAAAAAGCCGCCGATGACATAGGCGACGCCGGCAGCGAACATGCCAATGATCAGGGTCTCGAGCCCGGTGCGCCACCACGGCGACGGCGACCAGTAGCTCCGCAGGGAGCCGATGGCGAAGAAGGTGATGCCGGTCATCACCGCCGAGGGTAGTTCCGGTTCGTCGAGCTGCAAGATGTAAGGAATGAGCGGAACGCTGCCGCACAGCACGAAGGCGGCGAAGGTATAGAGCGCGGCGTGGACCGGCGAGCGCACCACGGCCGGCATGCCGTGCTCCTCCGTCATCATGGTGTCGACCCAGCGTTCGCGGCGCTTGGTGATGATGTCGACCGCGGATTCAAGCGCCTCACCCTCGAAGCCCTTGGCCTTGAAGATCTGCCTGATCTCCTCGCGCTCGCCTTCGGGGGCGATGTCGATGTGGCGCTCCTCCATGCGGCGCAGCTGGTCGTATTCGTCGCGCTCTGCCCTGGTGCCGGTGTAGTTGCCGGCCGCCATGGAGAAGCCGTCGGCGAGGAGGTTGGCGACGCCGAGAATGATCACCACCGTGGGGGAGAGATTGGCGCCCACCACGCCCGCCATGATGGCGAAGGTCGTGACCGTGCCGTCGATGCCGCCATAGACCCAATCGCGCAGGTAGCTCACGCGCGGCCCCTTGCCGAGGCGCTTGGCGATCTCGCCCGGCTTATGGCCGTGCTCGAGACGTGGAGGCAAATCCCGTTCCTTTTCCTGGCCTTAAGACATATGTGGCATGCATGACCGGGGTCGGGCAAATGGCGCGAGGCCGCCTAGCCACGATCCCGTCAATCGCCTATATAGCGTGGACTTTTCAGGAGAGCCTAACATGGCCCCGCGTTGGAGCCCCGACAGCTGGCGCACGAAGCCGATCGAGCAGGTTCCGGTCTATCCGGACGGGGCCCAGCTCGCTCAGGTCGAGCAGCAGCTCGCCACGTTTCCGCCGCTGGTTTTTGCAGGCGAGGCGCGGGAGCTGAAGGCCAAGCTCGCCCGCGTCGCGCAAGGTGAGGCCTTCCTGCTGCAAGGCGGCGATTGCGCCGAGAGCTTCGCCGAGCATCGTGCCGACACGATCCGCGACTTCTTCCGCGTGTTCCTGCAAATGGCCGTGGTGCTCACCTATGCCGGCGGCTCGCCGGTGGTGAAGCTCGGACGCATCGCCGGCCAATTCGCCAAGCCGCGCTCAGCTCCGACCGAGACGCAAGGCGGCAAGGAGCTGCCGAGCTATCGAGGCGATATCATCAACGACATCGAATTCACGGAGGCGGCCAGAACGCCGGACCCGCAGCGCATGCACATGGCCTATCGCCAGGCCGCGGCGACCCTCAACCTGCTGCGTGCCTTCGCGCAAGGCGGCTACGCCAATCTCGAGCACGTGCATCAGTGGAATCTCGGCTTCGTCAAGGACAGCCCCGCCGGGCATCGCTACCAGGAGCTGGCCGAGCAGATCGCCGGGACGTTGCGCTTCATGCGCGCCATCGGCTTGACCGCGGACAACGCGCCGCAGCTGCGCACCACGAGCTTCTACACGAGCCATGAGGCGCTCCTGCTCGGCTATGAGCAGGCGATGACGCGCATCGATTCCACGTCCGGTGACTGGTACGCGACCTCGGGACATTTCCTGTGGGCCGGCGACCGCACCCGCCAGCTCGACCATGCGCATATGGATTATTTGCGCGGCATCAAGAACCCGATCGGCGTGAAGTGCGGCCCGAGCCTGAAAGCCGACGATCTGCTCAGGCTGATCGACTTCTTGAGTCCGCAGGACGAGCCGGGGCGGCTCACCTTGATCTGCCGATTCGGCGCCGACAAGGTCGGCAACCATTTGCCGGCACTCATCCGCGCCGTGGAGCGCGAGGGCAAGTCCGTGGTGTGGGCCTGCGATCCGATGCACGGCAATACCATCAAGGCCGGCAGCGGCTACAAGACGCGGCCCTTCGACCTCATCCTCAAGGAGGTCGAAGCCTTCTTCGACATTCATCGCAGCGAAGGCACTCATGCCGGCGGAATCCATGTGGAAATGACCGGGCAGAACGTCACCGAGTGCGTCGGCGGCGCCAAGGCCGTCACCGAGACGGATTTGTCGGACCGCTACCACACGCATTGCGACCCGCGGCTCAACGCCGATCAGTCGATCGAGCTCGCCTTCATCGTGGCCGAGCGGCTGAAGCGGGAGCGGGAAGAGCGGCGGCTGCCCGAGATCTCCATCGCCGCGGGCGAGTAGGCGGGGATATCCGCCGACCGCGCTTGCCTGCCTTGCGTCCAAGACTAAGTTCGATCCATGGCCCGTGACATCAAGGACAGCTTCAAGCTCGCGCTTGCGCAGCTCAATCCGGTCGTGGGCGATATCGAGGGCAATCTGCGGACGGCGCGTAAGGTGCGCACGGCGCTTGGCGAGGCGGGCGCCGATCTGATCGTCTTCACCGAGCTCTACCTCACGGGCTACCCGCTGGAGGACCTGGTGTTGAAGCCCGCCTTGCAGAAGGCCGCGCGCGAAGCCTGCGAGGACTTGGCGCGCGACACGGCGGACGGCGGTCCGGCCATACTCATGGGGCTGCCTTGGGGCGAGGCGCCCTTCGTCTACAACGCGATGGCGCTGCTCGACGGCGGCCGCATCGGCGCGGTCCGCTACAAGAACAATCTGCCGAATTACGGCGTGTTCGACGAGAAGCGCGTGTTCGCGCCGGGCCCGCTGCCGGCGCCGATCCACTTTCGCGGCCTCTCGCTCGGCGTGCCGGTGTGCGAAGACATCTGGGCCGAGGACGTGTGCGAGGCGCTGGTGGGAGCCGGCGCCGAGATCCTGATCGTCCCCAACGGCTCGCCCTACTGGATGGGGAAGCAGGAGACCCGCTACGGCGTCGCCGAGACGCGGGTGGGCGAAACGCGGCGGCCGCTCGCCTATGTCAATCAGGTCGGCGGGCAGGACGAGCTGGTGTTCGACGGCGCGTCATTCGTGCTCAACGCCGACGAGGATCTGGCGGTGCAGTTGCCGGCCTGGGAAATCGCGCTCGGCGTCACTGAGTGGCGGCGCGAGGGCGGACGCTGGCACTGTCTGCCGGGGCCGATGGCGATGGTCGAGGAGGGCGACGCCGCCAACTATCTCGCCTGCGTCACCGGCTTACGCGACTACATCGACAAGAACGGTTTCCCCGGCGTGGTGCTCGGCCTCTCGGGCGGAGTCGACTCGGCGCTGTGCGCGGCGATGGCGGTGGACGCGCTCGGGGCCGAGCGCGTGCATTGCGTGATGCTGCCCTACACCTACACGAGCGAAGAGAGCCTGAGCGATGCCAAGGCGATCGCCAAGGCTCTCGGCGTGCGCTACGACATCGTGTCGATCCACGATAGCGTTGAGGGTCTGACCAAGAGCATCGAGAAGTTGTTCGAGGGGCTGCCCCGCGACGCCACCGAGGAGAACTTGCAGTCGCGCGCGCGCGGCACCTTGCTCATGGCGGTCTCCAACAAGCTCGGCCCGCTGGTGCTCACCACCGGCAACAAGTCCGAGGTGTCGGTGGGCTATGCCACGCTCTACGGCGACATGAACGGCGGGTTCAATCCCATCAAGGACCTCTACAAGGGTCAGGTCTACGCGCTGGCGCGCTACCGCAACGCCAACCGTCCCAAGGACTGCCGCGGTCCGAGAGGTCCGATCATCCCCGAGAGCGTGCTGACCAAGGACCCGTCGGCCGAGCTGAAGCCCAACCAGCGCGACCAGGACACCTTGCCGCCCTACGAGGCGCTGGACGATATCCTGAACTGCCTGGTCGAGCTCGAGCTGCCGCTTTCCGAGATCGTGGCGCGCGGGCATACGCCGGAACTGGTCAAGAAGGTCGAGCGCATGCTTTATCTTGCCGAATACAAGCGGCGGCAGGCGGCGCCGGGGGTGAAGATCACCGCCAAGAATTTCGGCCGCGACCGCCGCTATCCCATCACCAACAAGTTCCGCGAGCGGCTTTAGGCATGACCGTCATCGTCCGTTTCGCGCCGAGTCCCACGGGCCGGCTCCACGCAGGAAATATCCGCACGGCGCTGCTCAACTTTCTGTTCGCGCGAAAGATGGGCGGGCGCCTGATTCTCCGCCTCGACGATACCGACCGGGAGCGGTCGACGGAGGCGTTCGCGCGCGGCATCGAGGAGGACCTTTCCTGGCTCGGCATCGAATGGGCCAAGCAAGTCCGCCAGTCCGCCCGCTTCGCGCTCTACGACGCGGCGATCGAGATACTGAAGAAATCGGGGCGCCTCTACCCGGCCTACGAGACGCCGGAGGAGCTCGAACTGAAGCGCAAGCGCCAGCTCGCCCGCGGCAAGCCTCCCGTCTACGACCGCGCGGCGCTGAAACTCTCGGCGGACGACAAGGCCAAGCTCGAGGCCGAGGGACGCAAGCCGCATTGGCGGTTCCTGCTCGAGCAGCGCGACGTGGTGTGGGAGGACCTGGTGCGCGGGACCCAGCACGTGGACGCCGCTTCGCTGTCCGACCCCGTTCTGGTCCGCGCCGACGGGACTTATCTCTACACTCTGCCGAGCGTGGTGGACGACATCGACCTCGGCATCACCCATGTCATTCGCGGCGAAGACCATGTGGCCAACACGGCGCCGCAGATCCAACTCTTCGAGGCGCTTGGCGCAAAGCCACCGGCGCTTGGCCATCACAATCTCCTGGTGGGCGCCGACGGCCAGGCGCTGTCGAAGCGCGACCGCTCGCTTGCCATCGAAGGCCTGCGCGCGGACGGGCTGGAACCGCTGGCTGTCGCGAGCTATGCGGCAACAATTGGCACCTCGGACCCGGTTGCGCCCCACACCAGCCTCGACGAACTCGTGGCGCTGTTCGTCTTCGCCAAGCTGTCGCGGGCGCCGGCGCGGTTCGACCAGAACGAGCTTCGCCTGCTGAATGCGAAGTTGCTGCATGCACTACCATACGCAGCGGTGGTGGAGCGGTTGAGCGCACTCGGCATCGGCGGCGGCGAGGCGTTCTGGCATGCGGTACGCGGCAATCTCGCCGTGCTCAAGGACGCCGAAGCGTGGTGGCGCGTGGTGGCGGGACCGCTCACGCCCGTGATCGAGAACCGTGAACTTTGTCTTGCGGCGGCGAGGGTGCTGCCGCTGGAACCCTGGGACGAGGAGACGTGGCCGGCGTGGTCCGCCGCGGTCAAGGCCGCGACCGGAGCCAAGGGCAAGGCGCTGTTTCAGCCGCTGCGGCTTGCGCTCACCGGCGCGGAACACGGGCCCGAACTCAAGCATCTCCTGCCGCTGATCGGCCGCGACCGCGCTCATGCGCGGCTCGAAGGCAAGACGGCGTGAGGCGCGGCTAGTTCGCGGACGTCTGAGGCTTGGTCTTGGTGATGGTGGATTGCCCCTGGGCCTCGGCCGCAGGTGGCGGAGAAGGCGGCGAGGGGGCCTCCGCCGCGGGAAGCGGCGGCGGCGGCGCGATTTCGGCCTCTACCTCTTCCGCCGGTGGCGCCGGGGCTGCCGCGGGCGGCTCGGCACTGCCGGTGATGTCGAGGTCGAGTTGCGGTACCTCGCCTTCGGGCGCGGCCGGCGCCGCCGGTGCGGCGGCAGCCTGGGCGGGTGTCGCGCCGGTCGCCTGAGTGGCATCCGCCTTCTTGTTGGCGGCTTCGATTTCGGTCGGATTGTACTCGACTTGTTTGCAGGAGCAGCCCTTGACGAACTCCTTGCGGAACTTCAGGGCGACCGGCAGGTCCATATAGGCCGAGCCGCTCAGCGAGATCGCCTGCTCAATCTCCTGGCCGGGATTGTGATAGACGTAAAGCTCGGCAGGGGCGGCGCAGTTTGCCTGGCACTGTTCCGCATCCTGTGCGACCTGGCTGCCATAGATCGAGTGATGGAGTGGGAAGTAGAAGCCGTCGCACAGCCGCACGCACACCGTCCGGTAACGTCCGTTGGGATTAATGCTGCGATAGACCGGGGTCTGATATTCAGGCTCGCGCTCCCCGCCGAAGAAGTCGAACAGCCCGCCGCCGCCGCGGCGCGGGGCGCCGCCACAGCCGCTGCGTGCCAGCGCCTGCTGCAGCTCGGCCTGGCGGCGCTTGTTGCCGCCGCCACGCTGGAGAGCACTGCGCTGCTCCTGGAGGCGGGCAAGCTGCCGCCGGGCGTCCTCGACGCGGTTGTTCATGTTGAGGCATTGGGCGCTGCGCTTCAGGGCGCGGCCGAAAATGAACATGCGCTCGTAGCAGCCGGCGTCCTCCATGGCGGCCTGGGTGCCCTGGAAGACGCGGTCGTGCTGGGCAATCTGCTGCTCCAGGCGGGCCAGTTCCCCCGCATTCGCGCCGCCGCCTCTGGCAGCGGCAAGCTCCTGCTCGAGCTGCATGCAGCGGATCTGCTGCTCGGTTAGGCCTTGGGCCACCGCCTCGCCCGGCAAGGCCAAGGCCGCGAGGGCGAGCGCAATAAGGCCCGCGCGGCCGAGCGACCGCACAGACGACGGCAGAACGCGCCTGAGATGGCGAGTGGCACTCACGATGGTGTCCGATCCCCGGGGAGCCTCTGACCCATTATGCGCCCTTAGAATCCGGGGTCAATGAGGCATCAATAAGATGGTTTGCTTGACGATTTGGCCGTTTCCGGCCATAAGCGGCCCCGAGATGATGCACGAGCAACCCATCCTTATGATTTCCTGCGGCATCATTCCGGGCTAGCAAATCAAGCTCGCGCGGGTCGTTCCTCCTTTAACCAAACATATCTTTCACTTACGAACATCCGGCGGGCCTCAAGCCAGAGGGGCTTGTCAGTGGCGCTTACGCTTTACAACACGCTCACCCGCCAGAAGGAGCCGTTCGAGCCCCTCGATCCGGCACGCGTGCGCATGTATGTGTGCGGGCCCACGGTCTACGACTACGCCCATATCGGCAATGCGCGACCGGTCATCGTGTTCGATGTCCTGTTCCGCCTGCTGCGGCACCTCTATGGGCCGGACCACGTCACCTATGTCCGCAACATCACCGACGTCGACGACAAGATCAACGCCCGGGCGGCTGAGGACTATCCGAGCCTGCCGCTGAACGAGGCGATCCGCGAGGTCACCAAGAAGACCGAGGCGCAGTTTCACGAGGACATGCATGCGCTCGGCGCGCTCGATCCCACCGCCGAGCCGCGCGCCACCGAACATATCGAGCAGATGCGGGTGATGATCGACAGGCTCATCGCCAATGGCTGCGCTTACGTGGCGAAGGACCACGTGCTGTTCCATGTCGCATCGATGCCCGACTACGGGAAATTGTCGGGACGCTCGCTCGACGAGATGATCGCGGGCGCCAGGGTCGAAGTAGCGCCGTTCAAGCGCGACCCAATGGATTTCGTGTTGTGGAAGCCGTCGAAGCCCGGCGAGCCGTCGTGGCCGTCGCCTGGCGGCATCGAGGTGCCGGGACGTCCGGGCTGGCACATCGAGTGCTCGGCCATGTCGGCGGCGCATCTCGGCGAGACGTTCGATATCCACGGCGGCGGCATCGACCTCGTGTTTCCGCATCATGAGAACGAGATCGCGCAGTCGCGCTGCGCCTACCGCACGACGGTGATGGCGAATTACTGGCTACATAACGGCTTCCTCCAGGTGGAGGGAGAGAAGATGGCGAAGAGCCTCGGCAACTTCGTCACCGTGCATGAGTTGCTCACCGGGTGGCACAGCTACGCCTGGCCCGGCGAAGCGCTCCGTTTCAATATGCTCAGGACGCACTACCGCCAGCCGCTCGATTGGACCCTGGTCGGGCTCGACGAAGCGCACAAGGTGCTGTGGGATTGGTACGGCGACGCGGAGAACGCCACGCCCGCCGCGCCGGTTCCTATGCCGGTGATCGAGGCGCTCGGTGACGATCTCAATACCCCGAAGGTCATCACCGAGCTGCACAGGCTGCATGGCGCCGGGCATTTCGAGGAGCTTCGCGCGGCGCTGCAATTTCTCGGGTTCTCCGGCGAGCGCGGCAAGATCGAACGCGTACGGCAGGACGGCGCCGACATTGCCAACGCGAACGAAGTCGATGCCCTTATTGCCGCGCGAAACGCGGCGCGCAAGGCGAAGGACTTCAAGGAGGCCGACCGCATCCGCGATGAGCTACAAGCCATGGGCATCGAAGTAAAAGACGCCAAGGACCCGAAGACCGGCGAGCTCGTCACCACCTGGGAGGTCGCGCGATGAAGCCGTTCTTCCAGGATGTGCCGTTCAAGGGCTCGCGCTTCGTGTATCTCGCGATCAAGCTCGCGGTGCTGGTGCTCGCCGTGCTGCTCGCGGTGCATTTCTTCTTCGGTGTGGTGTAGGTCATGGTCCGCGAAAAGCTCTCCTTGTACGATACGACCTTGCGGGACGGCGCCCAGACTCAAGGCGTCGACTTCTCGCTCGAGGACAAGCTGCTGATCGCCCAGCAGCTCGACGTGCTTGGCATCGACTATGTCGAGGCCGGCTATCCCGGCGCCAACCCGACCGACACGCGGCTGTACGCCGAGGATCGCAAGCTTGGCACCAAGTTCACCGCCTTCGGCATGACCAAGCGCGCCGGCCGGTCGATCTCGAACGACCCCGGCTTCCAGGCGCTGCTTGCCGCCAAGGCGGACGCGATCTGCCTCGTCGGCAAGACCTGGGACTTCCATGTGGACGTGGCGCTTGGCAGCACGCTCGAGGAGAATCTCGCAGGCATCAGGGACTCGGTCGCCGCCGTAGTGGAGAGCGGCCGCGAGGCGCTGCTCGACTGCGAGCATTTCTTCGACGGCTATAAGGCCAACCCGGATTATGCGCTGTCCTGCGCCAAGGCGGCCTACGAAGCCGGCGCAAGCTGGGTCGTGCTGTGCGACACCAATGGCGGCACCTTGCCAGAGGAGGTCGAGGCAATCGTCGGCGAGGTGGTGAAGCACGTGCCCGGCGATCATCTCGGCATCCATGTGCACAACGACACCGACAACGGAGTGGCCAATTCTCTGGCTGCGGTGCGCGCCGGCGCGCGGCAGATCCAGGGCACCCTGAACGGGCTCGGCGAGCGCTGCGGCAACGCCAACCTCACGTCGATCATCCCGACTCTGATGCTGAAGCCGGGCTATGCCGAACGCTTCGAGACCGGCGTCACGCCGGACAAGCTGCGCACGCTCACGCATGCCTCGCGCATTCTCGATGAGGTACTGAACCGCGCGCCAAACCGGCACGCGCCTTATGTCGGCGAGTCCGCCTTCGCCCACAAAGGCGGCATCCATGTCTCGGCCGTGCAGAAGGACCCGCGCACCTACGAGCACGTGCCGCCGGAGTCGGTCGGCAATTTGCGGAAGCTCCTGGTGTCGGACCAGGGCGGCCGCTCAAGCATTCTCGCGCAGCTCGACCGCATCGGCATCGCCGTGCCCAAGGATGATCCGCGGATCGGCCGTCTTCTCGACGAGGTGAAGGAGCGGGAGGCCGTGGGTTACGCCTACGAGGCGGCGGAAGCCTCCTTCGAGCTGTTGGCGCGGCGCATGCTCGGCAACGTGCCGCAGTTCTTCGACGTGGACTCCTTCCGCGTCCTGGTCGAGCGGCGGCACAACGCGCTCGGACGTCTCGTCACCATCTCGGAAGCCACGGTGAAGGTGACGATCGACGGCGAGGCGGTGATGTCCGTGGGCGAGGGCAACGGCCCAGTCAACGCGCTCGATAATGCGCTGCGCAAGGATCTCGGCCCCTATCAGAGCTATATCGACGACCTCGAGCTGGTCGACTACAAGGTGCGCATCCTGACCGGCGGCACCGACGCCGTGACGCGCGTCTTGATCGAGAGCCGCGACGGCGAGGGGAACCGCTGGTTCACCGTGGGCGTGTCGCCCAACATCGTCGACGCCTCGTTCGAGGCGTTGCTCGATTCCATCAATTACAAGCTGATCCGCGACGGCGCGCCCGCGCCTTAGTCCCTTTACGAGAAAAACACGCGGGCTAGGATGGCAACATCAAGGGCAATGACGAAGCCGACCATCCATTTGAGGACCAGGAGTTCCCCCTCAAACTTGGTGAATCGGTTCTCATAGTCGGCGAGCGCCTCCGCAGCCTTGCGGGCCTTGTCTTCCGGCGCACCGGCCGAGACAAACGCGTCATAGACCTCAGAGATCATCGTCGCCATTGGTCACTCCTAACGGCAAAATGGAACTTCGTTGGTGTGTTGTCCAGCCCCATGACTATTGAACTCCAGGTCAGAACTTGGCCGTGACCTCCGTCTCAGCCGCGAATTCGTCAGGGTAGGGTCTGAGTGCGCGCTGGATGGTGGGGACAATGTCCTCGACGCGGTCCACAAGCAGCATCTTGAGCTCGAGCCCGGACCGGATGAAGAGGTTGCCGCTCATTCGGTCGAACATCACGATGAGCGGATCCCAGTAGCCCTCGATATTGGCCAAGATGATCGGCTTCATGTGACGGCCGAGCTGGGCCCAGGTGAGCTGCTCGACAAACTCCTCCAAGGTGCCGAGACCGCCCGGCAACGCCACGAAGGCGTCCGACTTCACGAACATCAAATGCTTTCGCTGATGCATGTCGTCGACGACGATCAGTTCTTGCGCCTCGATCAGCATGTGCTCGCGCTCGCTCAGGAAACCGGGAATGATGCCCGTGACATGGCCGCCATGATCGAGAACAGAGCGGGCGATCTCGCCCATGAGTCCAAGGCTGCCGCCACCGTAGACGAGGCCGATGCGGGACGTAGCAAGGATGCGCCCGAACGCGCGCGCGGCTTCGAGGAACGCCGGATTTCGGCCGCCACCGGACCCGCAATAGACGCAGATATTCTGAATGTTGGAAGTGCCCTTGATTTCGTTCATGGGTCCATCTGCCACCCGGCTTCGTCAGGCGTCAAGCAAGGGTGCACCAACAAGCTGGCGAGGCGCTGAACGATCCGATAGGGTTCCGCCAGCTTGGCCGCGGGCCGACCGCAATTCGGCCTTTGGTGCGCCTTAAACAAAAGTGTTTCGAAGGAATGACGGGATGATCGGTAGCAAATTCATGCTGTGGGCGGCGGCTTTGGCGATTGCCCTTGGCACGATTTGTATGGCGCCGGCAATGGCGGCGGAGGGTGAGGGCGGCGCGGAGTCGGCGTCCCCCAAATCGCCCATCCATGTCGACGTGGTCGATTATGCCGATGCCGGCGAGGGTCCCGGCACGTTGAAGCTTGCGGGCACAGCGTTAGCCGGCAGCGCGGTTTATATCTTCATGGACGACAAGCCGCTCGGCAAGGTCATCGCCGACGGCGACGGCAAGTGGAGCGTGGAAAACACGGTGGAGCTCGGCGACGCGGTGCACCAAGTGCGCGTCGAGCAATACGACGATACGACCCGCATGCTCGCGGCAAGAGCCATGTTCAGTCTTTCGCGCGCCAAGCCTAACGACGGCAAGGGCGCTGCGGAAGGCGACGCTCCAGCAGCCACTCAACCCTGAGCTTCGGGCTCCGAGCGGCCGACCCCGCTTGGCGCGGGAGCCTCGGGGGACTATATCGGTTTCAGAGCAGGGGCAGCGCCTGACGCTGCCCCTTTTGCCGCGCTACCGCGCTGATAGTAAAGACTTTTCATGCAAGATCGACTGCCGCAATCGAGAAGCGACACCGTGCTCCAGGCGCGGGCGGGGCACCTCGCCGTGTTGCGCGAGCTCGTCCCCTATATCTGGCCGCGCAACCGGCCCGATCTGCACTTCCGCGTGGTCCTCGCCTTTGCCGCGCTCGTGATTGCCAAGGTCGTGACCTTGGCGGTGCCGATCGCCTACAAGAACGCCGTCGACTTCCTCACCGGGGACAAGACCGCAGGCGCTAGCGGGGACCTCTCATTCCTCGGGTTGGCCATCGTGCCGGCCATGCTGATCATCGCCTATGGCGTCGGCCGCATCCTGATGGTGCTGTTCGCGCAGCTGCGCGACGTGGTGTTCACGGTCGTATCGCAGAACGCCGTGCGCCGGCTTGCAAACCGCACCTTCCGCCACCTGCATGAACTCTCGCTACGCTTCCATCTGGAGCGGCGCACGGGCGGGCTTAACCGCGTCATCGAACGCGGCGTCTCCGGCGTCGACACCATCATGCGCATGGCGGTGCTGAACTCGATCCCGACCGCGGTCGAGCTCGTTTTGATTGCAGGGCTGGTCGCTTGGTATTTCGGCTGGATCTATGTGGTGGTCGTGTTCGCCACCGTCGTCGTCTATGTGTGGTTCACATTCTTCGCGAGCGAGAAGCGCATCGCCATCCGCCGCGACATGAACGAGAGCGACACCGAGGCGCACTCCAAGGCGGTCGACAGCCTGCTCAATTTCGAGACGGTCAAATATTTCGGCAACGAGGAGCTGGAGGCGCGGCGGTTCGATGCGTCCATGGGGCGCTACGAGAAGGCGGCCGTTCGCGCCTATACTTCGCTCGGCGTGCTGAATACCGGACAAGCGGTGATCTTCACCCTCGGCATGATCGTCTGCATGCTGCTGGCGGCGCGCGACGTCACGCGCGGCGTGCTCACCGTAGGCGACTTCGTCATGATCAACGCCATCATGATTCAACTCTATATGCCGCTCAACTTCATGGGCATGGTCTATCGCGAGATCAAACAGGGGCTGATCGACATGGAGACCATGTTCGCCCTGCTGCACGAGCCGGCGGAGATCGTCGACCGGCCGGGCGCCAAGCCGCTCAACGTGACGAAAGGCGCGATCACATTCGACGACGTTTCGTTCGCCTATGAGCCGGGGCGCCAGATCCTGAAGAATGTGAGCTTCGACGTGCCGGCGGGCAAGATGGTCGCCATTGTCGGGCCGTCTGGCGCGGGAAAGTCCACGATCTCTCGTATCCTGTTCCGGTTCTACGATCTGTCGAGCGGCAAGGTCGCCATCGACGGCCAGAACATCGAGGAGGTGACGCAAGAGTCGCTCCGCGCGGCGATCGGCATGGTCCCGCAGGACACGGTCCTGTTCAACGACACGATTGAGTACAACATTCGCTACGGCAAGCCGGACGCAACGGCGGCGGAAGTGCGTGAGGCCGCGCGGCTCGCCCAGATCCACGACTTCATCATGACCTTGCCGCAAGGCTACGATTCGTTGGTCGGCGAGCGTGGCCTGAAACTCTCCGGCGGCGAGAAGCAACGCGTGGCTATCGCCCGCACCATCCTCAAATCGCCGCCGGTCCTGATGCTGGACGAGGCGACCTCGGCGCTCGACAGCCACACGGAGAAAGACATTCAGGACGCTCTCGAGCGCGTGGCGCGCGACCGCACGAGCCTGGTGATCGCGCACCGTCTGTCGACGGTGGTGCACGCCGACAACATCATCGTGCTCGATCAGGGACAGATCGTCGAGCAGGGGACGCATCCAGATCTGCTCGCCAAGGGTGGCCTCTATGCGAGCCTGTGGATGCGGCAGCGCGAGGCGGACGAGGCGCGCGAACGGCTTGCGCACGCGCTCGACGAGGGCGATCTTCCGGATTCCCGCGCCGCCGAGCGCCTGGAGGACGAGGCGCTTGCCTCAACCTGACAAAACCGGGGGACCTCAACACGCCATGAACCATCGGCATACTCTGCTCGACAGCATCGCAGGGGCCTTCGTGCCCATTCACCGGGACGGCTACAAATTCGTCGCCGCCTTCGCCGTGGCCACGCTGTTCCTGTTCCTGGTGGCGCCGCCGCTCGGCTGGCTCGCCGCGCTTGCCACTGCGGCATGCGCCTACTTCTTTCGCGATCCGGACCGGGTGACGCCGGACCGTCCGGGGCTGATCGTAAGCGCCGCCGACGGGAAGGTCGTTAGCGTTACCGAGAGCGTTCCGCCGCCGCGGGAGCTTGCGATGGGACCTGATCCGCTGACGCGGGTTTCCGTATTTCTGTCTGTCTTCGATGTGCATATTGTCCGCGCGCCGGTGCCCGGCCGGGTGGTCCGCAGCACCTACGTCCCGGGGGCCTTCGTCAATGCCGAGCTGGACAAGGCGAGTGAGGACAACGAGCGCCAAGCACTTGTCGTCGAGACGGCGAGCGGCGTGAAAATCGGCGTCGTGCTGATCGCCGGCCTCGTGGCGCGACGGATCGTGACATTTGTGGGCGAGGGGGCTAGCGTGGCGCGAGGCGAGCGCATCGGCCTGATCCGCTTCGGCAGCCGCGTCGACCTTTACCTGCCGGCCAGCGCCGAATTGTTTACCGATGTCGGTCAGACTGCGATCGGCGGCGAGACGGTGCTGGCGGCATTTACGCGCGACGAGCGGTCCGTTGCAGGCGGGTCACGAACCGCATCCGTAGCAGGGGGAGTGTAGGCGGCATGTTTCCTCCCTTCGATCCCGAAAGAGACGACCATAAGCGGCGGCCGCTCGCCTTCGCCCGGGGCCAAGTCCCCATCCGCGTGCTCATCCCCAACATCTTCACACTGGTCGGCCTGTGCGCCGGACTTACGGCGATCCGCATGGGCATCGAGCACCGCTGGGACCTGGCGGTGGCCGCGCTCGTGTTCGCCGCATTTCTCGACGGCATCGACGGCCATGTCGCGCGTCTGTTGAAAGCGTCGTCGCGCTTCGGCGCCGAGCTCGACAGCCTCGCCGACTTCGTCAATTTCGGCGTGGCGCCCGCCATCATCATGTTCAACTGGGCGCTTGAAGATTTGCGCAGTCTCGGCTGGATTGCCGTGCTTGTCTTCGCGGTCTGCTCGGCGCTCCGTCTCGCCCGCTTCAATGTGTCGCTCGACCGGACCGACTTGCCCGCCTGGAAGAACGCATTCTTCGTCGGGGTGCCGGCCCCGGCGGGGGCCATCATCGTGTTGCTGCCGATCTACGCCCAGGATCTCGGCCTGCATCTGCCCATTCTCACGCCGCTGGTGCTGGTCTACACCCTCGTCATCGCCCTGCTCATGGTCAGCAATGTGCCCACCTTCTCGATCAAGATGATCGGCCAGAGAATCCGGCGGGAATACGTGCCCCCGGTTTTTGTGCTCGCGGCACTTTTCATTGCCCTGCTTTTGACCTATCCATCCCTCACTCTCGCCGCGGGGTCGGTGGCCTATCTCGCCTTGATCCCGGTCAGCGCCTATCGCTATCTCGCCGAGAAGCGGAAGGCCGAGGAGCACGCCAAGGCCCAGAACGGCCACGGCGCCGGTAAGGACGAGCCTCAACCCGGCAAGTCCTCCGCCAAGAGGGACAAGAGTTTGAGTGCAGGGTCATGAAGCAGCGCCTATCCACTTATCTCCGGCAGCTTGAGGCCGAGAGCATCCACATCATGCGCGAGGTCGTGGCCGAGTTCCGCCACCCGGTGATGCTTTATTCCATCGGCAAGGACTCCTCGGTACTGCTGCACCTGGCGATGAAGGCTTTCTATCCGGCCAAGCCGCCGTTTCCGCTCCTGCATGTGGATACGACCTGGAAGTTCCGCGAAATGATCGAGTTTCGCGACAAGGAGGCCAAGCGGCTCGGCGTCGATCTCATGGTCCACATCAATGAGCAGGGTGTGCGCGACGGCATCTCTCCGATCACGCATGGCAGTGCGCTACATACCGACATCATGAAGACCGAGGCGCTCAAGCAGGCATTTGCCGAGCACGGCTTCGATGCGGCATTCGGCGGGGCGCGGCGCGACGAGGAAAAATCGCGCGCCAAGGAGCGGGTGTTCTCGTTCCGCAACGCCGCGCACAACTGGGATCCGAAGCGTCAACGGCCCGAGCTTTGGCACCTCGCCAATACCAAGGTCAAGCCGGGCGAGAGCATGCGCGTGTTCCCGCTGTCGAACTGGACCGAGGTCGACGTGTGGACCTACGTCTATCTTGAAGACATCCCCGTAGTGCCGCTCTATTTTGCCAAGGAGCGGCCGGTGATCGAGCGCGGCGGGACATGGATCATGGTTGACGACGACCGGCTGCCGATCGACCCCGGCGAGACGCCCGAGATGAAGAAGGTGCGGTTCCGTACGCTCGGGTGCTATCCGCTGACCGGCGCCATCGAATCCGATGCGACCACGGTCCCGGAGGTCATCGAAGAGCTCATTGCCTCGCGGCACTCCGAACGTCAGGGACGCGTCATCGACCACGATCAGGTGGGCTCGATGGAGAAGAAGAAGCAGGAGGGCTACTTCTGATGCCGCAGTTGAGTGTAGTCGGCAAAGAGAAGGAGAGCGCCGGCGACCGGCTCGCGGCGCGCATAGTGGCCGAAGAGAACCGGGGGCTGCTGCGCTTCCTCACCTGCGGCAGCGTGGATGACGGCAAGAGCACGTTGATCGGCCGGCTGCTATACGACTCGGCGCTCGTGTTCGAGGATCAGTTGAGGACGCTTGAGCGCGACTCGCGGCGTCCGAGCGCGAACCGTGCCGGCGAGCTGGATCTTTCGCTACTGGTCGACGGCCTTCAAGCCGAGCGCGAGCAGGGCATCACCATCGACGTGGCCTACCGCTATTTCGCCACGCCGCGGCGGAAGTTCATCGTCGCCGACACGCCGGGCCACGTGCAGTACACGCGCAACATGGCGACGGGCGCGTCCAATTGCGATTTCGCCGTGCTGCTCGTCGACGCACGGCTAGGCGTGCTGACGCAGACGCGCCGCCATGCCTGCATCTTGTCGCTGCTTGGCATCAAAAAGGCGACGGTGGCGGTCAACAAGATGGACTTGATCGATTTTGATCAGGCGAAGTTCGAGGCCATCGCCGAGGATTTTCTGGGGTTTGCCGAGCCGCTTGGTTTCGAGCTCATCACCACCATCCCCGTGTCGGCACTCCGGGGCGACAACGTGACGGCGCCGAGCGCCCACATGCACTGGTATCACGGGCCAACCTTGCTCGGGCATTTGGAGACGGTGGACGTCGCCGACAGGTCGGCGGCCCGGCCGTTCCGCTTTCCCGTGCAGTGGGTGAACCGGCCGCATCTCGATTTTCGCGGCTATGCCGGCACTGTGGCGAGCGGGAGCATGAAGGTCGGGGAGGAAGTGGTGATCCACCCGTCTGGAAGACGCGTTCACGTGGCGCGGATCGTCACGGCCGACGGCGATCTCGACGAGGCGCATGAAGGCGATGCGGTGACGCTCACCTTCGCCGAGGAAGTCGACGTCAGCCGCGGCGACGTAGTCACGGGACCCGAGGCCACACCGTCGGTGGCCGATCAGGTCGCCGCGAAGGTGATCTGGTTCGACGAGGAGGCCATGCTGCCCGGACGGGCCTACACCGTCCGATGCGGCAGCCAGACCACGACGGCCACCATCTCGACCCTCAAATACAAGCTCAACGTCGACAATCTCGATCACGTGGCCGGCAAGACACTTGAGCTGAACGAAGTCGGCCTGTGCAATCTCAGCATGGCGAAGCCGCTGGTATTTGACCCGTACGCGCAGAATGCCGAGACCGGCAGCTTCATCCTGATCGACCGCTTCACCAATGCCACCGTGGCGGCCGGCATGATAGAATTCGGCCTGCGGCGGGCAACCAACGTTCAATGGCAGGAGCTCTTCATCGACAAGTCGGCGCGTGCGGGCCTTAAAGGCCAGAAGCCCTGCGTATTGTGGTTTACCGGCTTGTCGGGATCCGGCAAGTCCACCATCGCCAACACGCTGGAGAGGCGGCTGCACGCGCTCGGCCGCCACACCTACATGCTCGACGGCGACAACGTGCGGCATGGCCTCAACAAGGATCTCGGCTTTACCGACGCGGACCGTGTGGAGAACATCAGGCGCATCGCCGAGGCGGCGCGGTTGTTCGTCGATGCCGGGCTGATCGTCATGGTGTCGTTCATCTCGCCGTTCCGCTCGGAACGGCGCATGGCGCGCGAGCTCGTGGGCGAGGGCGAGTTCATCGAGGTCTTCGTCGATACTCCGCTCGAAATATGCGAGGCGCGCGATCCCAAGGGTCTCTATCGCAAGGCGCGCGCCGGATTGATCCGCAACTTCACCGGCATCGACTCGGCCTACGAGCCGCCGGAGCAGGCCGAATTGGCGCTCAGGACCACCGACACCGGTCCGGAGACGCTTGCGGACATGGTGCTCGCCGAGCTCAGGCGCCGCCACGTCGTTTAGGCTATTCGGCCGCCAAGCCGCCGGCGGTGGCCTTCAGGCGTTGGGCCGCGCCCGCGTGCCCTTGGCGTGCCGCGCGCTCATACCAGGCGCGCGCCATGGCCGGGTCGCCGGCCACGCCATTCGCGCCATACCGACCAAGCGCGCCTAGATCGTAGGTGCTGGCGAGCGCATAGGCCGCGTCCCCGTCGCCGCGCTCCGCCAAATGCATGAGGATGAGCCGTGCTCCGGCTATGTCGCCTTCGGCGAGTAGGGTGTGCGCCCGCTCAACTAGGGCGCGCGGCTCGATCGTGGGCACGGCCACCGGGGGCGTTTCGGTTGCTTCGGGCGTCGCCGCCTCAGACGTGGGTTGGGCCAACGGCCAGCCGAGGCTCAGCCCCGCTGTGTAGAGCCGCGGCGCGGGCTCGACACGCAACACGAGACTGCGCCGCGCCTGCGGCCCGCTATTCGCTTCGAGCAGATAGACGTCGACCGGATAGTCGCCGCTCGCGCTGCCGCCGAGGGTCAAGGTGAGGCTTGGCACGTCTTCGTCCTTGACCATCCATGAGCCAGTTCCCGTCTTGCGCCCGGCCGAGAGCGCCGCTTGGTCGGGAAGTCCCCGCAGTAGGAGGTAGCGCGCCGATCCGAGCGGCAGGAGGGAGGCGAGCGCGAGCGGACGCCCGGTGGTGGCGTGAATAACCCGGGCATCGCTTGCGGCAGCCGCGCCGATGGCCGGCGGTTCCATATCGGCCTTGGCGCGGATCAAGAGAAGGGCGGCCTTGGCGGACCGGTTCGCCCGCACGCGGATGCGATCAGGAAAAGGGGGCGTGATCTCGGCGCTCCGTGCGATGGAGGCGACGTCCTTCGGCGTCACGTCTTCCTGCGGCGTTGGTTTCGGGTCGGTGACGCTGAACATGAGGAGGAGACCGCCAAGGGTCAGAGTGAAGGCAATGGCGACCGAGCAGGCCACGAGCAGGCTCGCCTGCCGCTGCCGCCGGTTGAAGGCTTCCACAAATCCTTTGAGCTGTGCCTGCGCAGCCCCATCGAGCATCACGAACCCCTCCGTTGCACCTTCATAAGGCGCGCTACCATCGGGTTCGTACGTGACAAGCGGCTGACAGATGACTTGTTCATCGTCGATTGAGGTCAGACCGAGCAGCTCCGTCGGTGACGCCGGATAGGTGATGCTGACCGGTCCGTGGGCGAGTCCTGTGAACGCATGGGCGGGACGCATCATGCGGTCGTCCCAAATCTCCGCCGGATCGGGGGAGATGGCCGCCGAATTGAGCAGCGCCCGGCGCAGCAGCGCGTTAGCGCGATGAACCGGGTGCCAGTCGAGGCGCTCGGCCAAGGGCATCGTGGAACTCATCATCGTTATTGACTCCCTTCTTTGGCCGCACGGGTACACGCCGCGCGGCATTCGCCCCACTGCCCCTTGAACGCGCGCATTCGTGCCCCGTAGCGCGCTGATACTCCATGTCGTGCTTGAACAAATTCTCGTGCCGTGCTCGGAGCAACGGCCGTCGGCGCAAACGCGAAGCTTGGAAGCTTGGTACGCAACACAAACCACCCCGTGTTCCGGCGTTACGCCATATCCGCGCCGCGGTCGGACCGCCGGCACGCTCGCGCTTGGTAAGCAAGGACAGCTACGGCACGAGATCCCTCAATCTCGAAGACCGGCGGCCGCTCCCGTCCGGCATTCCCGCATCTCAATGCGCGACCCCGGTTCAGGGTTCCTAGGCCGCTGAATAAAAAGCCTAACCGGGGAGTGGGGCGCCGGGCTGGCCTCAATCGGGCGATGCCGGGACCGCTTTGGGCCAGTGTGACACGGCTCACAGTGAGCGCCCTTTCGGCTCGCCACTTGTGGGCCAAGCCAAAAGGCAATCCCGCCCTGGCACATGTCCGAAGGAGACTGAAAAATGACCCCCAAAACGTTGATGCTCGGCGCCGCCGTCGGCGCGCTCTCCCTTGCCGTGCTTGCGTTGGCTCCGGTCAACGCCAAGACCGGCGAGATCACCCACGAAGCGGCGATCGAAGCCTGCTCGGCGATCAACCCGATCCAGCCGGTCGAGGCTATCGGCGCCGTCGAGGACGGCAGCGGCATCGGCTTCAGCCTGGTATGGCTCAACGACGCCGAGGGCAATTTGTGGATGTGCGACGCTGACGATACCGGGGCGGTTTATTCCTACACCCTGGTGAAGGACGACCTCCTTGACGGCTCGGGCGCCGAGCTGATCGGCCTGCAGCTGACCTCCGATGGAGAGTTCGAGGATAACCCGCAGACCGTCGCCGAGGAGGTCTGCGTGGCCTATCTCACCGACGGCGGCTTCGTGCTCACGAGCGCCTCCGACGGGCTGACCGACGACCCGGGCTATGTGGTGTTCGTCGAAAACGACGCCGGCGACCTGTTCCTCTGCAACGCCACCGGCGACGCCATGGTGTGGGCATTCGAGCCCATCGGCGAGCCGCTGTCGTTCGAGGACGGCGAGGCTGTGAGCTAAGCTCGAGGCTAGGTTCGCGGCAACGGGCGCAGGCCACAGCCTGCGCCCGTTGTCATGTCCGGCATCTCGGGGGCAAGTTCGTTCAGCATGCGCACATAGATACGGTAAGCGAGCGCGTCGAAGCCGAGCCTTGCGGCGATGGCGCTCGGCAGGATGTAGCAGGCGTAGACGAGAGAGAGCCGGGCGTCGCGCGTTGCTGCGGGCAGCCGCGCAAGGATTTGCGGTGCCATCGCGTAATAGCGCGCGATCGCGGCCTCGCCTCCCGGCGCTTTCGCCAGCACCTCGTCGCGGTAGCGGCGGAGCGTGCGCAGCTCGAAGCAGTCGTCGCCGAGGCCGAGCACCTCGCAGCAGGCCGTGGTGATGAAGCAGCCCTCGGGCGACACGCATTCGTCGTCGGTCAGCTGCTTGGCCAAGGCGTCGCGCCGCGCCTCGGCCCAGTCGAGCGCCTTGCGCATAGTGACCGTATCGATCTTGAAGCGGCAGTCTTCGTCCTTGCCGGCGAGCCTGATGGCGAGCTCGACGGACTTCTCCTCGCGGAACAGGGGCGCCGTGGCGAGCGGGAGCACGATGCTCACCGCGTCGTCGTAGATGTCGGTGCAGTTGCCGCACAATGGTTCGTCGACTGCCACCGTGCCGTCCGCCGCCTTGGCGATCAGCCTATTCTCCGCCTTGACGAGAAATTCTTCTGGCAGCGGCGTCTTGTCGGGATCGCCGGTGACGAAAATTCTCGCTTCGAACTTCGAATTGACCTGGATCTCCATGGTCAGGTCGCAGGCCTTGAGCGGGGGAACCTCGTTCATGCTGGCGCCAGCGCTCTTGTCGCTCGCTTCCGCCTTCCAGGCGCCGAAGGCTTTGGAGTCGTAGCATTCGACTTCCTCGGTTTCCTCCGTGCCTTCGGTCTCGTCCGTCGCCTCGGTGTCTTCCTCGGCGGCGATGGCGCGCTGCAGTGGCATGAGCCGGGCGCCGGCGCAGGCGGCGATGAGAAGGCCGAGCGCGCGGCGGCGTGTGTGTCTGACCATGAACCGACCCTGTTAGCGTTGCCGGGGAGATTTCGTGGCGGGAGACTAGCAAAGCGGGCGCGCGAGCGGGAGCCCGATAGGGGGCCGCGGCAATTCGCAACCCCTCTCAGAATCGGCTAGGTTCGGCAGGTTGAGCCAGGAATGACCTCGTTGCGGTGGGGGCTGAGGCTATGGCCGGGCTTATTCGAGGTATGGCTCGAAACGGCGTCTTGATGCTTGCCCTCCTTGCGCTGCCCGGCCAGGCGCTAGCTCAGGGCGCGACGGACTATCCGATTCCGTCGAATGCCATCGAGGCCTATGGCCCGATCCGCGAGGGGTTCGAGAGCCCGATCGAACCGCGCGAGGACCTGAGAGGCCTGAGGCGCCATGTCGATCCGGGCGAGGCGCGGCTCGAAGAGCTGCGCGAGACGCGCTGGCCGACCGCCCCGACGTTCATTCGCGATATGAACCTCAGGGCCCACAGCCGGACCTATTGGTTCGACGAGGATCAGTTTGGTCTTAACGAGCCCGAGGCGCTGACGACCGGCGGCCACATCGCCTATCAGTCGGGCTATCTCGCCGACTTCTTCCAGCTGCGCGGCGCGCTTTACACCACGCAGCCGCTCTATGCGAACGCGGAGGCCGGGGACACGGACAACCTCTCGCCGGACGGCGATCAAATCACCACGCTTGGCCAGATCCACGGGCGCATCAAGTTTGCCGGCCAACAGGTCACAGCCGGCCGGCAGCTGGTGCGTACGCCTTACGTCAATCCGTACGATATCAGGATGATCCCCCTGACGTTCGAGGGCATCGTGCTGTTACCCGAGGACCATGCGCCGTTCGACTACATCGCGTCCTATCTCACGCGCTACAAGCCGTGGAACGACGGCGACTTCATCTCGTTCAGCGAAGGGCTCGGCGTCGATGACGACGAAGGCATGCTCATCACCGGCGCGAGCTACAGCGCGCGATCATGGCATGCCGGTATCGCCAATTATTGGGTCAGCGACGCGCTTAACACAGCCTATGCGGAGATCGACTATGTGTTGCGCGACGGTGACGTCGGCCCGAGCCTGCGGGTCGGCGCCAACATTCTCGACCAGAGGACGGTGGGCGCGGATCTGATCGCCGGCGCGCCTTGCGACACCTATCAGGCTTCGGCCCGGCTCGTGGCAAGTTATGGGGGGTTCGTGTTCACCGGCGCGGCGTCGCAGACCGGAGACGAAGCGGACATTCAAAAGCCGTTCGGCTTCAGCACGTCGTACACCGCCATGGTCATCACAAGTTTCGAGCAGGCCAGCGTGCGCGCCTACATGTTGTCGCTGTCCTACGACTTCGCGAGGATCGGCCTCGAAGGCGTGACGTTTCAGGTGGCCTGGGGCAAAGGGGATGGCACACCCGATCTCGCCACCAATGGCGGGTTCGCCGACCAGGACGAGCTCGATCTGCGCTTCGTGTATCAGCCGCACGAGGGGCGACTTCAGGGCTTGCGCGTGGAACTGGAATATATCGATTGGCAGGTGTTCGGGCTGGGCTTTCCGAGCGACGACCTCACGCAGTTCCGGGCGATCGTGAACTACTTCGTGCCGCTCTTGTAAGCTTGCCGCGCTACTGCTTGCCGCAGATGACCACGACCTTCACGTCTGAGCCGGCGCCGGCCGAGCACCATGCCTCGTTGTTGCCGACCTGGAGGGGATAGGAGACGTAAGTCCCGATGCAGTAGGCGCCGATCATGATCTCGCCGGCCGCGCAGGAGGCGCGTTTGCCGCCGCCGACCGGCTCGAGCATGCGGATGCCGGACGTACCGGGCACGCCTGGGTCGCCTTGCGGCCCGCGCGCTCCCGTCTCACCCTTGGGACCGGGATCGCCGCGCTCTCCTTGCGGGCCGGCCGGTCCTTGCGGCCCCGTCTCGCCTTGGGGACCAGTCGGGCCTTCCGGGCCGGCTTCCCCTTGCGGCCCGGCGGGGCCGGCCGGACCCCGCGGGCCGGTTTCACCTTGCGGTCCGGTCGGCCCTGGCTCGCCTTGTGGACCTGGATCGCCGCACCCAAACAGCAGCAAGACGCCAAGGCACATGAGAGATGTCGCGGCCCGTTGCATGTGCTCCCCCTTCGCAAGCCGACCCGCTCGGCGCGCTCTAGGAACGCCATCAGGGCGCATCGGTTCTGGGTCGGTCTGCAACCATAAAGTCTTGCGCACGAGGGTCAAATGGCGCGCAGCCCCACGCGCCATCCGCCACTCGATAGCGCCATGGGCGCTTACCAGCCGCCCTGGAACACGAGGCCGACATCGCCCTTGCCGTACTGCGCCACGTCGACATTGGTGGCGCGGCCGAACTGGAAGATGCCGAAGGCGTTGTTGCGGCCCGCCTGGGTCAGGGTGGCGGCGTGGTTGTCGCCGCGCTGATAGACGAGGCCGGAATTGCCTTTGCCCTTCTGGCTGACCGCCGCCGCGTTGTTGCGGCCCTTCTGGTCGACCTTGGCGTGGTTCTTGCCTTTGAGCTCATTGACCATGCCGTAGATCTGGAGCCCATGGCGGATGACGTCGGCGCTCTCGCCCTTCGGCGTCAGCGACAGGGTGAAGCTGCCGGCCGATGCCGGGCCGCTCGCCGCGACGGCGATGACGGCGGCGGCAAGGCCGGCCTTGATGGTTGATGCGAACATGGTCGTGTCTCCTGGTGTGCTGAGAGCGTCAGAGTTGCGTGCCATTGCCGACATGGCGCGTGCAATCGGTGGCGCCGCCGTCCCACTGCACGTTCAAGGTGGCGACATAGCCGCCCGAGCCGAGCGACAGAGTCACCGTGCCGAGCGACGCGGGCGCGCCGGGGACCGCCTCGAATTCTCCGCCCTGGCGGATATTGGAGCGATTGGCGCCGCTTTGAGAGACCTGCAGCTGGTAGACGCCCGAGATGGGCTCGGGCGCATAGACGAGGCCTTCCAGCACGACGCTGCCGCCTTGATGGGCGACGCGGATGTCGCATGACGGCTGGTCGGCTGCGGACGGCGGTACGTCGCCTCCGGCGCTCGCGCCGAAGGCAAGGCCGAGCGGCAGCAGAGCGGCGAACGATTTTGCGATGATGGATGACATGGGAATCACCTTTCTCGATTCAAACCTTGATCAGTCCTGGACGATGACCGAGATGTTGCCCCGGCCGACTTGCGTGACATTGGCCTTGTTGCCGCGGCCGGCTTGGATCACGCCGACGGCGTTGCCGTAACCGTCCTGCGTGGTGAAGGCCGTGTGGCCCTTGCCGAACTGGGCGATGCCGGCGATGTTGCCGTGCCCGTACTGCGCGGCGTTGGCATTGTTCCGCTTGCCGTCCTGGCCGATGACGATGCGGTTGTGCTTGCCGGTCTGGGCGCCGATCGCATCGTTGTAATAGCCGTTCTGGTAGACGGTCAGGCGATTCTTGCGGCCGGTCTGCGCGCTGCCTGAGGCATTGCCCCAGCCATACTGCTCGACGGAAATATACGAGCCGGCATGGGCGGGTGCGACGGCGGCGGTCATGGTCAAGGCCGCGGCGCCGGTGATGAGGAAGGTCCGGAAGGTCATGGTGCTTACTCCAATTTGTGTGCCGCCGGGATCGCAGCACTTCATTCGAGTAAGCGTTTTAGGAAAATCGCTTTGAAGCGGGCCTGAACGCAGCGTTCAGCGCATGTTCACGCGGCGAGCCGCCTTCGCGCGTTGGACGAGACGAAGAGAACCGCCGGAGCCGGCTCCCCGCCCTCGCGCTATCGCTGCAAGGTCCTACAGAATGAAGTCGCCCTTGGCGAGCGCGCCCACGGCGACGAAGATCTCGAAATCGGCCTTGCCGTCGCCGTTCACATCGCCCTGGACGATCACCGTCGAGCCCTTGTCGATATAACGCAGCTCGCCCTTCTCGTCGTTAAACTTGCTCTTGCCGATAAACTTGAAGTTCTGATTGCCGCCAACGCCCGTCTTGGCGTCGATGGTGCGGAGGTCGATACGATCATCGTCCGCGCGGTTGAAGTCCAAGATCATGTCCCGGTTCGCGCCCTTGACGCTTTCCTTGACCGAGTTGAAATCGAAGAAGTCGCGGTCCGCGCCGCCGGTGAGGCGGTCCCTGCCGAGACCGCCAGTCAGCGTGTCGTTGCCGTCGTCGCCGAAGAAGGTGTCATGGTCGATGCCGCCGGTGATGACATCGTTGCCGGCTCCGCCGAAGACATCGCCGGACAGGCGGCCTTGGGCGCCGTTATAGACGTCGTTGCCGGCGGCAAGGAGAATGTCGCCAATCATCTGCCCAGTGTTGGTGATCAGATCTCTTGCGTTGGGATTGCCACCGCCAAATGGGGCATAAGCCGCGTCGCCGCCGGAGATCAGGCCGCTGTTCTGGAGAACAAGCGTTTCGGTGGAAGCGATATTTCTAGCGATAGCGTTGAGACCGGCATCGATCGTGCCGCTGTTGACGATCGTCGACGCCGTCGTGGCGCTCTCGCCGCCAAGAACGATTCCAGAGCCGTCTGGCGCAGCGATCAGCCCCTGGTTCGTCACGTGTGAATTCATCGCGAAAAAGACAATCGCCACGGATCCAAGCTCGAAGGCATGAACCTGGCCGCCAGGCTTGATGGTCACCGTCTCGCCGCTATCGGACGCCACGTTGTCGCCCAGGAGAATCGGATTGGTAACGGGGTTCGCGACGGTGCCGTAGATCAGCACCTCGTGGCTGCTGCCGGTGCCGAAAATCGTTAAGCTTGCCGTCGATGCGATGGTCACGCCGCTCGCCACGAAGACGTCGTCGGTTGTGCCAAGATCGGCGACTATGCCCGCTATCGTCTGCGATTGTGGTATCTGCCATGCCATGGTGGTTCTCCTTCGCTGGCGTTCGTTGCGGAATTCTCCTAGCCGTTTTTGATAATGATGATGTCCCGCCGGCTTCGACGCGCTGGCGGCTTGCCTCCCTTCAGGTCAAGGGGGCCGCGAGCGGCACTAGAGATTTGTTCGAGGGAGTAGGACTGGCGGCCCAGGTCCGCCCGCCGTGGCGGCTTGATGGTCGTCAGCGCTGTGGCTAGCGGTCGATCGCCGCAAGGGACAGGCGCTCACGCCTCTCATGGGCATCATACGCCGCGGTGGCGCGCCAAACTAGCTTTCACGGATGTTTAGGTCAGGGCCCAGTCCTGGTTCCCCGCTTTCGCGGTGACGTACGGAGTCAATCCGGGAGCATCGCTGAGGGATGCGAAGCGCCTGACGAATTCTCCGCTCCCCGCGATCTTGTGCCCCTATACACGCTAACAAGCTGACCAATGGTGGTCGCTGCTATCACGAGGAGCGCTGTCGTCAGGAGGACATCGAAGGCAGTTGACATTTTCGACCAGCCCCGTTCCGAGGGCCACTTGCCAGGTGGCTAGCTCCCTCAACTGATTAGCTGGGCGAATGGTTCCGTCAGGGGGTGACTAACGAGAAGCCAGGAGGATCACCCACGGCCCTGAAGAACAGATTTCCGGCAGCCAAAAGAAGTCGTGGCAGCTGGGTCCCCGCCTTCGCGGGGACACGAGCTTTGCTTGCAAAGCACTTCGAATGACCGCAAGCGAGGACGTCAATATCAACGCTTCGGCTTGGGCCGGACGGATGGAAATAACGCCTGGCTTGGGAGCTTGATGCTCGTGCTGGTTGGTCGGAAGGCCGGCGCCTCGGCCGGGCGTAGACTTACCAATGGGTCGACCGGCGCCGCGCCCCCGGTTTTCAGAAACTCGGCGTGGCTGATGAGACCCGTGAGCTGACCGGGACGCGCGCGGCGCGCGGCGGCGCGGTACTGCTTGAACGCGGCAGGGTTCAGGGACGGCGCCCGCGCCAACCGAACGTCTTTGTAAAAGCCTTTGGCGATCAGGAGAAGCGTGTAAACCGGACTGCTGAAGAGAAATGAACTCTCCAGGTCCAGAACTTCTGGCGTCGTGTGCCGCCACACTTTGAGGTTTTCTTGGAGGCGCTCGGAGAGTTTCATGCCTTCCCGCGCGGTTCTCCAATACTCGGTGTCCTGGCGATTATTGAGATGATAATGAGCCTGCACGAAATCGCGCACCTCTTCAAATACGCGACTTATCTGGCGATTATATGCGGCGGCGAGTTCCGGTTCGAAATCCTGCGTCGGCAGGTAGTGCTGGAGCCAGCGCACGCCGAGATCCGTCATGAAAATCGCCGTCGCCTCCAGGGGCTCGATGAAGCCGCTGGCAAGGCCCAACGCGACGCAGTTCTTGACCCACGCATTACGCACGCGGCCCGTCCGCATGGGGATGATGCGCGGCTCGCCCCCCTTCGCCTGATCGCCGTAAAAGGCGAGAAGCTCCGCGATGGCTTCGTCGTCGGAGATAAACTTGCTGGAGAAGATGTAGCCCGTGCCGACGCGCGTCGTCAGAGGGATGTTGAAATTCCAACCGGCTGAAAATGCGGTCGCCCGCGTTGTCGGTGCGATGACGTTGGGATTCTTGTGCGGAATCTGCACGACGGCGGCGCGGTCGTTCAGCAGATAGTCGCCATAAGGTTCGAAAGGTTCACCCAAAGCCTGCTGAAGAATCGAGCCGCGAAAGCCGGTGCAGTCGATGACGAGGTCGATGGCGTGCTCGCCCTGGCGGCGCAGGTTGAGCGATTTGACGAAGCCGCGCTCGTCAAGATTGACGGCGTCGACATCGTCCAGAATGTGCTTCACGCCGCGGCTGGTCGCGTGGTCCTTTAGGAATGCGGCGAGCTTGGTGGCGTCGAAATGATATGTGTATCCGATCTCGCCGCTGAACTCGGGCGCGCCCGGCCGGCGCGGTGCGAGATTGTCACGAACGATCTCTACGACCGGCGAAAACGAGCGCACATACTCGAGGCCGGCGTCCGACGCGTCGCGCGCCGGGTGGAATGTGATGAAATAGTCAGCGAGCTGGCGTCCATCGATCGCGCCGGGGGCATTGAGGACATTCAGGAACTCGATCGGCCGGCCCTTGCCGTCGCGGTTCCAGTCGATGAAATGCGCCGCGACCTTGAAGGTCGCATCCGTTTGCTTGAAGAGTTCGGACTCCGAAATGCCGAGCTGGTTTAGCAGCACGACCATGCCGGGAAGGCTGGCTTCGCCGACGCCGATAATCGGAATCGCCGGCGACTCGATCAGCGTGATCTCGAGCTTGTGCCTTGTCTCTTGCGATTTGCAGAAGCGATTGAGAAAGGCGGCCGCAAGCCAGCCTGCGGTGCCACCGCCGACGATCGTGATGCTGCGCAGAGGTCGGCCCATCTTGGTTCCCCGGTGTCCAGACCGAAACTAGACGCCCGGCCGGCGAGTGCCAAGCCGGAATGCCCAGGGCGATTTTTGGGCAACGGGAGTGTTTGGTGAGCGTCGACTGAGAGCCTGAAATCAGGCGATGGTGGCTGGGGGACTTGGATTCGAACCAAGACTGGCGGAGTCAGAGTCCGCTGTCCTACCGTTAGACGATCCCCCACCAGGGCCACCATGTGGCCTTGCGTGGCGGCCTTGCAAGCAGCGAGCAGGCCTGACCGGCCCCTTCTAGCCGCTGGCGCGCTTCCTTGGCAAGGCTGGGGCAAAGAGAACCAAAGCCGGCCATCTAACGATTTTTTAACCCTCGGGGCCAAGATGAAGGCGCCGACGATCCTGGCGATCGCGGCCTTTTGCACGTCTTCCTGGCTAGGATGGCAGACATGGAAACGATTTCGCCATCCGCGGATCGTATTGGCGCGGCGCTCCGGGCGCTGCGGCAGACCCATACGCCCGGCGCCGGGGACAAGACCGCGCTCGGCGCGAAGTGCCTGCATGCGGTCATCGCCCAGCTTGCGGCGGAAGGGGTCACGCCGGAAGACTTGCAGCCGCTCGTCGATCTCGAAGCCGCCCTCGGCACGAATAAGCAGCGGGGCGAAGCCGAAATTGCTGGCGAAGCACGCGATCGCCGCCGCAGCGCCTCTCCCAGTCCGACCCTGCTCGCGCGCGCCGCCGCGGTGATCGATCTCCTGGTCAAGGCCGGCTATGACGAAAGCGAAGCGGCGCAGATCGTCATGCGCCGCATGGTCGGCGCCGGCGTGCCGCCGCCCACGCAAGGCGGCGATGCGCGCGGCTGGCGACGGCTCCTCGAATGGCGGAACACCATTCTCCAGGGCTTCGGGGAAGAGGATGCCAAGCACGAATACCGCGCGTTCACGCGCGAGCTGGAAGCCATTCCGGCCGGCGAGCGCGTGCAGCGCGTGCTCGATGGCCGGCTGTGGGACCGCAGGCGCAATCCCCGGTAGCCGGCCCGGGTTACTTCCGCTTCTTGTCTGTCTTCTGTTCTTTGTGCTTCGCCTGGCCGGGCGATGAGCCCTTCTCCATGTGGCTCAGCTTCTCGTCGCTCGCCTTCTCGCGCGCGGCCTTCTTCTGACCCAGGTTCGGTGTGGCGCCGCCGGTGTCCCGGACCTGCTCATGAGACTTGTCCATCATGGTCGGTCTCTCCTGGTTTTTCCGTTCGTGGAAGGTAAACGCCCGGCGCGGCCTTTCGTTGCCACGGGTCCGGCGGGTGGCGTGACGCCAGAACAACCTTGATTAACCTCGTTCTGATACGGGCTCCGGTGGCGGCACGGCGCTTGCTAGTCTTTGCTTTCCTGTTGGCCGTCGGGAACAGCCGCGAGGGGAGAAGCCTTGTCTGAGCAAAGGGTCATAGCGCGTGCCATGCCGGCATCGTTCGGTCCGGCGCGAGGCGCGAGAGAGGACAAGCGCTCGGCCCTGTTTCGCGAGACGCCGTTCGAGGCCTGTGAGCGGGTCGTATTGGGCACGGCCTGGGCGCTAAGGCTGAAACGCGTGCTGCGGCTTCTGCCGCTCGCGCGGCTATGGCTCTTAAGCTTGTTCACGCCGCGCCGCGCGTTGCCGGATGCCGGCGCGCTCCGCGGCAATAGCGAGCTTGCCGGAATCGCGCACGACCTGTCGGTGCCGACCCTGCTCGCCGCGTACCGGCGCGGCCTGTTCCCCCATGCGCATTTCGGACCGGCCAAGTGGCTGTCACCGCCCAAGCGCGGCGTCCTCCTGCTCGATGAGTTCCATATCACGACAAGACTGCGCAGCATGATGCGGCAGGACCGCTACACCGTCACTTTCGATCGCGATTTCGAGGGCGTGATCAAGGCCTGTGCCGGGCGCCGCCAGGGCCGGTTGCACCTGACCTGGATCACGCCGCGCATGATGCGCGCCTATGCGGCGCTTTACGATGCAGGGCACGTGCATACTTTCGAGGTGTGGAACCGGTGCGGCGAATTGGCGGGCGGCGGCTATGGCGTGGCCGTGGGCCGCGTGTTCGTCATCGAATCGCAGTTCTTCCACGAGTCGAACGCATCGAAGATCGGCTTCACCGTGCTCGCTTGGCATCTCGCCCGCTGGGGCTTCGTCATGTGCGACAACAAATGGCTGAACGCCACTACGGCGCAGATGGGCTTTCGCGAGATCCCGCGGGCCGAGTATCTGCGCTGGCTCGCCACGCTGGCCGACGCGCCGGCGCACGGCGGACGATGGCAGGCCGAGGCAGGCCTTGCGGCCGTCGCTGACTGGCGGCCTGGCGACGACAACTGATTCTCTCGCGAAAAATGGTGCGCCCGGCACGGCTCGAACGTGCAACCGCCAGATTCGAAGTCTGGTGCTCTATCCGTTGAGCTACGGGCGCATTGGCACGTGGCGGTATTGCCAAGCTATACCATCTGAGGGCGCCCGCTCTCCATCTTCCCCTCGAGCAATTGCCGTAGGGCGGCGCGAAGGAGGGGGTCACAGCGCCCCGATCACCTTCCGAGGTTTGCCTCAATGTTCTGCACGGCGATCCTCGGCTCGCCGCCAAGCCAAGCCATGGGGATGGCGGCAAGGGCGAGCAGGATCAGAGCCATGATAAGATCTCGCATCATCGAGCACCCCCTTCGGCGCTGGCGACGTCCGTTGCCCATGCGGGCGGAGGGTCGCCAGGGAGCTAAACCAAGATGCTGGCTCTGGGTTCCCCAAATTGGGGCAGGGCAACGGGTTTTTCTGTTGAGCGAGATCAAGGCGCCTGGGGCCCAGCTGTCCTATTCTTCCAATAGCTTGCAAAGCCCAAATAAGGTCCGGCTTGCGGACCAGGAGAAGGGCCATGACCGATACAGACTTCGAATGCGAACTCGACGTCACGCCGTCGCGCCATCCGCTTGCCGTCTATCTCAGCATCAGCCCCGTCGAGCTGGAACTGGCCTTGGCGACCCACGGTGCCTCACTGCGTGAGGCCATGATGAGGGCCATCATTGCCGCGCTGGCGGTCGACGCGGACTCGACGGGCCCTTGCGGCATCGAAACCCCCTCCCAGAGCGAGGCGGCTTAGCCCCCGTCAAGAAAAAAGGCGGCCGGAGCGCCAAATTCTCGCCCTTGGTCCCACAGACTCCAGGATTTATTGCTGTTGGAGAAGGTCTAGCGATAGGCAAACGGCGGCTAGACCGCTAGCTTTTGCCCACGGGTCAAGGGGGGAACCTTGCAGGCATATCGAGTTGGCGGCGGAACCGGAACGCTCCGGCCGCTAGGCCGCGGGCGAGAGGCATAGCATGACGGTCCATCGCGCCGGAGAGACCCTGTCGCTTCGTGGCAGCGCGCTGTTCCGGCTTCAAGCCGGACTGCTCGGTCTTCTGTGCTTCTCGTCGGCGGCCATCCCGCGGCTGCTGCCGACAATCCTGGGCGCGCTGGCGGTTGTTGCCGCGATCCACGTTTGGCGCGCCGAGCCGCGGCACCCGCTGGCGCTGCTTCGCACGCCGGTCGGCATCGCGCTCGGCCTGTTCATCGCCTATCTGTTCGTCAATGCGTGCTGGGGGTCGGACCCCGGCGCCGCTTTCGCCAAGGCGGGGGCGGTCCTCGGTTTGGTGGCGGCCGCGTTTCTCGTCGCCTCGTCCTTTATTCTGCACCCCGCGGACGAGACTCGCATTCTCGCCAAGTCGGCGCTCGCCGGCCTTCTCGTCGGGGTTACGTTCCTCCTTATCGAGCTTGCCCTCGACGAGCCGATCAAGCGCTTCGTGACCAACAATATTGTCGTGCT
>NZ_JBOHJC010000015.1:0-97513 GCF_050726195.1 Methyloceanibacter sp.
CGACGCGGCTGCGCCGCTTACCCCTCACCGCGCGCCAAGTGGCGCGCGTGCTCTCCCACAAGGGGAGAGCGGGAGCTCGCTGCTCGCGCTCGACAACACACATGCGCCAGCGTTGCCGCGATGCGGATGCATCCGGGATTTGCTCCTTTCTCCCCCCAATGAGGGGGGTGGCGCGCCGCAAAGCGCAAACCTATGGCTTCCGTCTCCTTCCGGAGCCGGCGGGCGCCTTACGGCGCGCCATACCGCAGCGTTGGTCGGCAGCGGACCCCTCTTTCGAATGGCCTTGCATCGCGCTCAAACGCGCGACAGGCCAAGTCGTATGGCTCTTGCCGGGGGCTCATAGTGTAGCCCCGGGGGGTAGCCCGGTGCCGCCCGGAGGTCTTGGTCGCGTAACCAGACCCGCAGGCGCCGCACCCCGTCCCGCCACTCAAGACGCCTCATGAGCAACGCCCCTTAAAGCGGACGAGGTGGGCGAGAGTGTAGCGGGGGTTGCGAAGAGTGTCTAGGAATTTTTTCTTGATCGATCTTGACACCACAACGCATAAAATGTGGCAATATCAATTGTGTGACAGGTCGGTGTTGCCATAGTAGGGATATACTCCTAGAAAATCCCAAATGGACGCGGAAGATGCAAGAATGGAAACCGAGGTGACGCCCAGAATGGTTGAGGCTGGGCTGAGCGCCTACCTCAGCCATGAGGTTCGAATCCAGAACCGAAATCGTCACCCAGATTTTTCGGGCTATGGAGCGGGCTAGACTAGAAGAGGGGCGTGAGAAGCGGAGGCGCGTCTCGGCGTCTAACGCGGATCAACATATCTAGTACGAGTGCGCTGAGAATGTAGCGTTGCCGAGGATTTTTCAGCGTTTCATTGCGATTCTCTACACCAACTCTGACGATGAGTTTTTCCGGGCCAGAGGAGGACGTGTCGCGCTTCGATTCAAAGATGTATCTCTCGCGTTCGAACACGTAGCGCTCAACTAGGCCAAGGTTGGCGCAGAGGTCGCGTATTCGCTGAGAGTCAAAATCGATGATATCGAGATGATGGGCGAAGGCATTGCGAATGTTTTTAATAGTCATAAGGTCACGATGCGCTTCCGAGCCAATTAGGCCAAGGACGTAAGCCATATCTATTTTGACGCTAAACGTGCCAAGCGGGCCAGTAGAGCGGAAGAATGATCCGTGAATTTCATCGTGAGGGTGGAAGCGATAAGAGATAGCGTCTGTGAGTCGTTTGTCTAAGATAGCAGCTGCCACAATGGCAGCGGCCCGGTCGGTATCCTTGTCTAGGTTCTTAAGGACTTCCTGCTCTGAAGGATTTGAGATGAACCACCAATCCATAGCGGAGCCCCCGTGATGGATAAGAATCAGGATGATCAGTATAAGCCGGAAGAAGCCCAGCGCCGCCTGGAGGCTGCCCCTGCGTGGTGCCCGCAAGGTTGGCCCTAAGCCGATGAAGAATGTTCCGCCGAAACGGTCAAAGAAGCACAACAACCGTCGTAAATCCACTTAGCGCGAATGGACGAGCGAACTCGCGTTATCATTGCCGAGACGTTTCCCAATTTTCCCGAGCCGCTAGCCGAGGAATGGCTAGCGCCATTCGTTGCGGAGCTGGGCGCGCCTCGATTTCCTGGGAGGTGGCAGTACATTCTTGCCGGGCGCGGTATCGAATTTTGGAAGACTGCCTGTTGGACGTTGGAGCGTGTTGATCTGGTTGACGTAGTCACTGCGAAACTTAACCCAGCCACTATGCGCATGCTCGGCGAGATGGAGATGGCATATTTTGAAGGCATACGAACGCCGTATTCACAGATAACAGACGGCAAAGAACGAACCTTGCGTGCACTCGAATACCTTAAAGAGCATCATGTATTTCCGTCGCCTCCCGCGCTCCTGTATGACTCCACAGGCGCAGAAATCATGGACGGTAACCACAGAATACTGGCTTTCGTGCTAGCTAGAAGAATGCACCCGCCTGCTGCTTGTAGGGAACAGGAAGTGTGGGTTACTCAAGTTCCTGAGGTGGCGTGAGGTCAGTCCGACACTAGGTCAGTCAATCTCAGGCTGCGATTCGACCCACAGCTTTTAACACGCCTCCGCCGATGAGGGGTGGCAAGCCCGAGCGCAAACTGAAAAAAGAGTTCCCCACCGGCCGCCGAGCGCTCGCGCTCGGCGCCCACCCTCCCCTCCGGGAGGGATTCATCCTTCGAGGCGCGGCGCGAGCGCCGCGCGCCTCAGGATGACGACGAGCCTAGCAGCGGCGGCCGAGGGTGAAGACGCAGGCCGCGCCGCGGCCCACTCCCTTCGCCGCCGTCACCGTGCCGCGGGCGATGCCAGTACCGGCTTGCACCGCGCCTTGGCCGACGCCCTTGGCCGCCGTCGCCGTGCCTTGCACCGCGCCCTTGACCGGCTGCGCCGCAAGCGCCGGCGCGCTCATGGCGACAAAGATGAGCACCGCAAGAAGCGAACGCATGATCGTTCTCCTTCCTTGTTCCGACACGAGTTCCGTGATGGATGAACGGCGAGACGGGGGCGAAAGTTCCGCGGCGCCCTCTCCCCTCCTGCCTTCGCCGAAGCGAAGCCCTGTTGCGGGGCATGGTTGGTCACATGGGCGCTTCGGCTTCGCGCAGGCAGGTGGGGGAGAGGGCTTTCTGCCGCGATCTTGCGCGCGGAACGCGCCTGCAAGTCGCATGGCGGAAAGGGTGAGGGGGCGCTGCGTCCCGACGCGCCTCCGGCGCTTCCCCCTCACCGCGCTCGCATTTTCGATGCGCTCCCGCTCTGCTACTCAGTGCATTTGGTTTGCGCTACCGCTTCGCTACTTGAGCGCTGTGGAGCGCGTGCTCTCCCCCCAGGGGAGAGCGGGAGTTCGCTGCGAGAGCGGAGTAAACTGTCGAGCTTTCGAGGAGCTGCATGACCGAGACACATTCCGCCGATGAAGCGCCGCGCGCCGCATGGCGGGCGATGGGGATGAGCGACCTCGCCGCGGTCGAGGCGATCGCCGCGGCGGTGCACCCGACCCTGCCCGAGCGGCCGGACGTGTTCGCCGAGAAGCTCACCCTGTTTCCGCAAGGCTGCTTCGCGCTGGCGGGGGATGGCGCGGTCGTGGGCTACGCGTTCGCGCATCCGTGGCGGCAGGGCGGCGTGCCGAAGCTCGATGCGTTGCTCGGCGGGCTGCCGGAAGACGCCGATTGCCTGTTCCTCCACGACGTCGCGGTCCTGCCGCAAGCGCGCGGGCAAGGCGCCTCGGGCGCGCTCGTGGCGCTGCTCGTCGCGCTCGCGGGAGCCCGGGGCTTGCGCGCGCTCGCGCTCGCCGCGGTCTATGGCACGGGGCGGCATTGGGCGCGGGCAGGCTTCACGCCGGCCGGCGGCGAGAGCATCGCGGCGCAGCTCGCGCCTTACGGCGCCGGCGCGCAGTACATGGTTCGGCGGTTGGGGTGACCTACGCGACGATCTTGCGCAGCGTGGCGAGAGCGGCTTCGACCTTGGCCGCGGGCGGATCGGTGCGGGCGATGGCGTAGTCGAAGGCGAGCTGGACATCGGCGAGCGCGGCCATGGCCGGGACCGCGCGCGCGGGCGTGAACAGCGCCACATAGGGGTTCGCCGTGCCGGGCGGCACTTGCGCGTGCATCAGCAGCATCGCCTCGCAGAAATGCTGATTGGCGATGTCGTTCTGGTAGATGTAGTTGAGATAGGCAAGGCCGACGAGCGAGGTCTCCCGTTTCAGGGCGGACTGGACCGGCGCCTTGCCGGGCACCATGGAGTTGCCGGCAAGCGCGCAGGCCTTTACCGTCTCCTCGATCGATATGGTCGTCGCCATCTTTGTCCTCCGCCGTTGATCGGCGAGAGGTTTAGCAGACGGAGGTTGAGGCTTTGCCAACGGGCCGGCGCAGTCTGGATGACGCTACCGCTTCGCAGCTTGAGCGCGGGGAATCGCCATGAGCGATTGGACGTTCCGGGCGGTCAAGGCCCGCAACATGGCGCTCGAGGCCTATTGCCAGAACGCGGCGTGCCGGCGCTTCTCCGTGTTCGATCTCGATCGGCTGATCGCGGCGCTCGGGCCGGACTACCTCGTGTCGGATATTCCGCAATTGGCTTGCGAGGCCTGCGGCGGACCGATGGAGATCAAGCTCGCTCTTGTGCCGCCCGGACAGGACGAGTGAAGGCGCGGCCACCTCAGGATGACGGAACTTAATTATCCAGGAACGAGCGAAGCTTGCGGCTGCGCGACGGGTGCTTCAACTTGCGGAGCGCCTTGGCCTCGATCTGGCGGATGCGCTCGCGGGTCACGCTGAATTGCTGGCCGACCTCCTCCAAGGTGTGGTCGGTGTTCATGCCGATGCCGAAGCGCATGCGTAAGACCCGCTCCTCGCGCGGCGTGAGCGAGGCAAGCACGCGGGTCGTGGTCTCGCGCAAATTCGACTGTATGGCGGCGTCGATCGGCAGCACCGCGTTCTTGTCCTCGATGAAATCGCCGAGATAGCTATCCTCCTCGTCGCCGATCGGCGTCTCGAGGCTGATCGGCTCCTTGGCGATCTTCAGCACCTTGCGCACCTTCTCGAGCGGCATGGCGAGCTTCTCGGAGAGCTCCTCCGGGGTCGGCTCGCGGCCGATCTCGTGCAGCATCTGGCGCGAGGTGCGCACGATCTTGTTGATGGTCTCGATCATGTGCACGGGGATGCGGATGGTGCGCGCCTGGTCGGCGATACTGCGGGTGATCGCCTGCCGGATCCACCACGTGGCGTAGGTGGAGAATTTGTAGCCGCGGCGGTACTCGAACTTATCGACGGCCTTCATCAGGCCGATATTGCCTTCCTGGATGAGGTCGAGGAACTGGAGGCCGCGGTTGGTGTATTTCTTGGCGATGGAAATGACGAGGCGCAGATTCGCCTCCACCATCTCCTTCTTGGCGATGCGCGCCTCGCGCTCGCCCTTCTGCACGATGTGCACGATGCGGCGGAATTCGCTGATCTCGAGCCCGGTCTCGGCGGCGAGCTGGTGGATGGCGGAGCGGAGCTCCTTCACCATGCCGCGCTCGTCGTGGATGAAATCGGCCCAGCCGCGCTTCTTGAGGCGGCCCACCCGGCGCAGCCAGTTGGGGTCGAGCTCGTTGCCCTGATACTCGGCGAGGAAGTCGTCGCGGGCGACGCCATAGCCTTCGGCGAGGCGCAGCAGCCGGCCCTCATAGCCGAGCAGCTTCTTGTTGATGTCGTACAGGGTCTCGACCAGGCTCTCGATGCGGTTGGTGTTGAGCTGGAGCGACTTGATCTCGGTGACGATCTCGTCCTTGAGCGCCTTGTAGCGCTTCTCCTGGCTGGACGAGAGCGTGTCGTTCTTGAGCGCGCGCTCGACTAGCTGATCCTGGAGGCGGCGGAGCTTCTTGTAGTTGGTGGCGACGAGGTCGAAGGTCTCAAGCACTTGCGGCTTGAGCTCCGCCTCCATGGCGGCAAGCGACAGCGAGTTCTCGAGGTCGTCGTCGTCCTCGTACTCCTCCTCCTCCTCTTCCTCTTGGGTCTCGCCTTCGGCGGCCGGCGCGGCGGCACTGCCGTCGCCGTTGGTCTCGCCGGGGAGAGGCTGGGAGGGGACCTGCTTCGCGTCCGGGCCCTGATAGGTGGCTTCGAGGTCGATGATGTCGCGGAGCAGAATCTTGCCCTCGTTCAACTCGTCGCGCCAGATGATGATGGCCTGGAAGGTGAGCGGGCTTTCGCACAGGCCGGCGATCATCGCCTCGCGGCCGGCCTCGATCCGCTTGGCGATGGCGATCTCGCCCTCGCGGGACAGCAGCTCGACGGAGCCCATCTCGCGTAAGTACATGCGCACGGGGTCGTCGGTGCGCTCGGCGGGCTCGGCGCGCGTCGTCTCGGCCTTGACCACGGCGGCCTGCGCCACCACGGCCTTGCCGTCGGCGCCCTCGGCGCTTTCACCGCCGGCGGCCTCCTCGGCCTCATCGGTGTCGATGACGTTGATGCCCATGTCGGACAGCATCGACATGGTGTCCTCGATCTGCTCGGAGGACACTTCCTCGGAGGGCAGCACTTCGTTGAGTTCGTCGTAGGTCACGAAGCCGCGTGCTTTCGCGGTCTTGATCAGCTTCTTGACTGCAGCGTCGGACATGTCGAGCACGGGTCCGTCGGTGGTCTGGGCCTCGGGTTGCTCCTGGTCTTCGGCTTCAGCGGTTTTGGTTGCCATTCATGTCACTCCGGGGCGCATCCGTTATCGGGACGCCGGTTCTTCAGCCTTCACGGGAGGGCCTGTTCGCAACTCTTGATACGGGACGGCGCGCGGGGCACATCCCGAGAAGCGATTAACGGCCTCTCCCTTAATCGTCAATTAAGCATGGCCCGGTCGGGGTGCCCTCGCCTCGAATTTTTGCTTCTCGAGCGCCGGGCCTCCGGTCCTTGCCACTTCTCCCAGAACTTCCAGCCCAAAATCGAGACGAGAGACTCTGAGGCGCGCCGCAACTTCCGCAAACTCCCCCGGAAGGCCCCAAGGTTCCACTAAGACCTTGAAAGCTAAAACCTTCCGACGCGGGCACGCGGCGCGCTTTTCCGCTTGAACGGGATCGCGCGGGAACCCCGCGCCTTCCGTCATGACTTGGCGAGGGGGGTGCCCCCTGTCAAGGCCGCAAGCCCCTCCCGGCCAAGGAATTTCTCGTTTTGATCCGGATCAATGCGCGCCGAAAACGATGCAAGTTCGGGGCCGAACTAGGGACGGCCGGCCCCCCGCCCAAGTGCCTTTCGGGGAAGTAACTCGAAAGGATCGCCACGACAGTGTTAGTGTTGCGCGAGGAGCGCTGTTCAATTGACCGGTCCCGGCTCGGTTCTCCCGGCCAAGGCCGCAGAGAGATATCGGTGCCGCTCTACGACGGGTTCATTTCCTATAGCCATGCCAAGGACAAGCCGATCGCGGCGGCGCTGCAATCGGTCGTTCAGAAACTCGGCAAGCCTTGGTACCGCCGGCGGGCTTTGCGCGTGTTCCGCGACGATACGAGCCTTTCCGCCACGCCGCATCTTTGGCCTTCGATCGAAAAGGCGCTCGCAGAGTCCGGTCATCTGATTCTGCTCGCCTCGCCGGAGGCGGCCCGCTCGCCCTGGATCGCCAAAGAAGTCGCCTATTGGCTGAAACATAAGAGCGCGGACACGCTGTTCATCGGCCTGACCGACGGGTCGCTCGACTGGGCCGAAAAGAAAGGGGACTTCAAATGGACCGCCAAGACGCCGCTGCCGAAAATCCTCAAAGGGCGCTTTGCGAGCGAGCCGAAATGGGTGGACCTACGCGCCTACCGCGAAGGCGCCGACCCGCGCAACGCGCATTTCATCGAGCTCGGCGCCGATTTCGCCGCCGCCATTCGCGGCATGCCGAAAGAGGATCTGCTGTCGCAAGAGGTGCGCCAGCAGCGCCGGGCGCTCACCTTGGCAATGAGCGCTGCCGCATCCTTGCTCGTTTTCGCCGTAGCGGCCGGGTGGCAATGGCAAACCGCCGAATCGGAAAGAACCCTCAAGACTGAGCAACTACGCCAAGCGCAGATCAATGAGTCTCAATATCTCGGAGCTCGTGCGCGGCAAGCGGCAGAGAACGGGAATTTCGAATTGGCCAAGACTCTCATGGCGCTCGCTCTCCCGGAGCGTGTCGATATGTCC
Organism: Methyloceanibacter sp.; assembly: GCF_050726195.1. Taxonomy (GTDB): domain Bacteria; phylum Pseudomonadota; class Alphaproteobacteria; order Rhizobiales; family Methyloligellaceae; genus Methyloceanibacter. Next base: position 7,636 of record NZ_JBOHJC010000015.1, read on the forward strand.
GACCGCCCAATCGAGCCGAGTGCGGCGGGCGCGATCGCCACTGCCATTGCGAAAGATCCGATCGACAGCATTCTTCTCGGCCACACCGGCCACATCAATAGCCTCGCGTTTAGTCCCGACGGAACAATGCTGGTGACGGCATCCGCCGACGGTACGGCGCGCGTTTGGAATGCGGCAACAGGTGAGACGCTTCATATCCTGCAAGGGGTTTACTCGGCGGCTTTCAGCAGTGACGGCAAGCGCATCTTGACTGCATCGAGTGATGCGACCGCGCGTATCTGGGACGCGGAGACGGGCGCACAACTTCTCGATGCCAACCCCGAACCCAACATCGACAGGAACGAAGGACGGTTCAGCAGAGATGGAACGAAGATCTTCATCGTATTGGAAAGCGGCGAAGGCAAGATTCTCGACGCAGCCACGGGCGCCGAGCTCAGCGTCCTGAAAAGCGATGACAACCCCATTTATGACGGGGACTTCAGCCCAGATGGCAAGCGTGTGGTGACTTCGTCCCGCGACAAGGTCGTCACCCTGTGGGACGCTGCGACCGCCCAACCGATCCGGACGGTGAAGGGTGGCAGCGACAAGGTCAGGCCAATCTACAGTCCCGACGGGCAGAGCATTTTGGTGACGACCACGGGCTATCAAGACACGGATCCAATCATGCAGTTGCTGGCAGCAACATCGGGAGAGACGCTCCAGATCGTCCGCTTTGGCGGGTACAACTCGCTGAGCGCGACGCCCGTATTCAGCGGCGACGGCAGTCGTCTTGCGGCCGGGTTCAAGGATGGCGCGGTCTATGCGTGGAGGACGGATCCGGCAAGCCCAGAGCGCGTCCTCGCCGGTGACGGCAAAACGGAAACTATCGCCTTCAGTCCCGACGGGAAGCGCGTATTGGCGGGAGCCTTCGACAGCGTCGCGATGTTCGACGCGGCAACCGGGCGGCGGCTTTACACGCTGCCGGATAGTTGGGGCGAGGCCTCCTTCAGCCCGGACGGTGGCCGCGTTCTCACGCGCCACCGCAAAAAATCGAGCATATGGGATTCGGCAAGCGGGAAACTGGTTGTCGCGCTGCAAGACGACAGACTTATGGATTTCGCGAGATTCAGCCCCGATGGCCAGCGTGTACTGACCATCTTCTACGATCACAAGCCGGTCCTTTGGGATGCAGTCACCGGCGAGCGGCTGCTTGAACTCGACTACGCGGGAGAGATCAGCGGCTACGCGGGAAAGATCCTCGACGCGGCATTCAGCCCCGACGGGACGCGAATCCTCACGGTAACACCAAGTGACAGCACCATCTGGGATGCGGCGACCGGCGAGCAGCTTCGGTCGGTGCAAGGAGGCGATCCTTCACGATACGAAGATCTAAACGCAGGCAATTTCAATCATGCGGGAACTCAGGTGGCGATGGGAGGAATCGGCGGTACCGGCCGAGTCTGGGACGCCGCCACTGGCAAGATGCTTCATTTGCTCGAGCCTCCCGGGCGCGTTTCAATCGAAGCACTTGCCTTCAATCCCGACGATACTCTTCTCGCGGTCGCATACGACGATGGCACGGTGCTCCTGTGGGATGCCACGAACGGCGAGCGGCTGAGAGCATTGAAGGGGCACGAATTCGGTGAGCTCGGCAAAATCACCTTCAGCCCAGATGGCGAGTCCATTCTAACGACTTCGAAAACAGATGGAACGGCGCGGCTATGGGACACGGCAACCGGGACCCCTATTGCGATCCTGGAGGGTTACGACAAGGGGTCCGAAGAAGGACGTAACGGATCTCTCAGCGAAATCACCGGCGCCGCTTTCAGTCCGGACGGCGACGAGGTGGTGGTCGCATCGAAGCAGAAGAAAATTCGCATCTGGCGGGTGCCGAGGAATTTGGAAGCCGCGGCCAGCTATCTGCGGGCTTCGATCAGCAGACACCTGTCCTGGGAGGAGCGTGAGGAGGTGGGCCTTGAGCAGCCGCCTGCACCCAAGGCTCAGAGCTGTGGCGAGGCCGCGGCCGATCCGTTCGATCCGCGCAGCGGCGGCATTGGCGTGTCCTGGGCAGAGCTTAACGAGGAGGCCTTTCCTCTCTGCGAGGCGGCCGTCTCCCGGGATCCGGCCGACGCCAAGCAGTTATATCAATTGGCCCGAGCCCAGCAGCGCGCCGACGCCTCCAACTGGGGCTGGATAGATTATTCGAGAGATTTCGCGTCGAGCTTCAGGACCGCGGCGGCGGCCGGCTATCCCATGGCGCTGCTCGCGGTGGCGGGCCTCAAGGACACGCCGCCGGACGAAGCGATGAAACTTCTCCTGCGCGCGCATGAGGATGGCGTGACCCTTGCGGCGAAATCCATCGCGCAGCGCTACGCCGAAGGCAATGGCGTTGCCAAAGACCCGGGCAAAGCGCTGGAATGGCTGCGACTTGGCGCGCAGCAGGGCGATCCTTGGGCGCATGGCGAGCTGGGATGGGTCTATCGCGAGGGAGATGCCAATTACGGCATCGTGCCCAATCGGGAGCAGGCCCTGCTTCATTTCATGCTTGCTCTCAACATATTCGATGCCCACGGCTACGAGGACGGCTTCGAAACCAAGCCGGCAATGCTGTATCGGGCGAGTGTGGCGCGGCAACTGCCGATGCATAAAGTCGCCGAGATCTGGAAGCTTGCGCAGGGCTGGAAGCCCGCCGATCCGCTACCGGAGCTCGCCACTACGTCACAGCAGCAAACCCCGCAAATTGGCGCCGCGCTTCACTAGAGTCCCTAATCTTCTTGCGCTGAGACTGGTTCGCCGCGCCCCTAATCGCGCTTTCCGGGCGGCGGCCGCCAAAGGGTCCCGGATGGCGCTTCGCTTATCCGGGCTACTCGGCTCAAGGGCGTCCGCCGAACAGGCCGCGGAACGGCCAGTTCCCGCGCCGCTGCCGCGGCGTCGCCGCCGCCGTCGGGATGTCGGTCGGGGCGTGGTAGCCGGGCGGGTCGGACCCGCGCACCACGACCGTGGTCCCGCCCATGCCCCGCGCCTCGACCAACTGATAGAGGGTCGCGGCATTCGGCAGCGACAGGCGGACGCAGCCATGGGACGCCGGCGTGCCCATCCCGGGATGGTTGGAGCCATGGATGGCGTGGCCGCGGGTGGTGAAGAAGATCGAGTGGGGCATGCCGGCATTGTCCCATTCCTGCGAATAGTGCATGCGCTCCATGCGGAAGGCCGAATAGGAGCCGGCCGGCGTCGAATATTTGGTGGCGCCGGTCGATACGGGCCAGCGGTATTGCACCTGGCCGTCGACCGTCACGGTCATGGTCTGGGTCGGTTTGTCGATCACGATGGAGATGCCGGCGCGCGCCGGCGTGGCCGCGGCGCAGGCGAGAGCGCTCGCAAGCAGCAGCGCAGCCAGAAGCCTGAGGCGTCCCATCCCCGTCACTCCCTCCACGGTCCGAGACACAGCCTTGCAAGCTCAAAGGCCGTGGCCCTCGGCTCGTACCCCACGAAGAGCCTAGTATAGCCGAATTGCGGTGACGACGCGGCAGCCGAAAATTGACGGCGCGCACCTTCGCGTCTGTCAGAGCAAAATCATGGCGGCGCCCCACACAATCACGGCGACTTTGGCCGCGCCGGCCCACTCGCCCCGGTCCCGATTGGCGCTGCGCACCACGCCGACCATCGCGGTCAAGATGTATGGAACGGGAAGCAGAAAGAGGGCGATGGCAACGGCTTCGGGCAGACCGGCCGCGACTGCCGCGATGGCGGCAGCCGTCGCCACGACGTTGGCGATCGTGCCATAGGCGATGGCGTGTCGCCAAAACGCTTCGACAAGCGGGATCTCCCCTCTCCACAGCGCTACCAAGTGTGCCACCGCAGGCCTCCATCCCGGAATCCTATATCTATCTGAATAGCATGCGTCGCCCGAATGCGCGGGGAGCGACATGCGCGGTCCTGGATTTCGCTTCGCTTCATCCGGGCTACGATTGCCGCCTCTGGGGCCGGCCGCGCTTCGGCTGCCGACGTCCCGTCAATACTTGGCGTTCAGCGTCACGAGATATTGGTCGACGTTCTCCAAGGTATCGCGCTTGGTGCCGTTCTGGTACTCGATCGCGATGGAGGTGTGGCCGCTGTCGGTGAGGTTATAGGCAAGCGCCGTGGTGAACAGGTCGATGTCGTCCTCCGACCGGTCGTCGAAATAATATTGATAGGTCGAAATCCATGTCAGCCGGTCGGACAGCACATCTGGGAGCAGAAAGACGTTGAGCCGCACCGTGCCGCCCCACCACCAATAGTCCGTGTCCGGTGTGAAATTGGTGAGCCCCGCATCATCGACGTGCATAGCCACCGTCTCGGCTTTCAGCTGGTAGAAATAGTCGAACCACGGCGAGAAAAGGCGATAAGAGCCGCCGAGCCGCCAATCGAGCTTGTAGGGCTCCCATGATGCCTGGAGGCCATAGGCCTGGGCCTCGCCGCGGAAGTCGGTCTGATAATAGGGCGTGAACGTTAGAGCCTGGAGATCGAACGGGCCGGCGGCGATCTCCACTTGCGCGTCGAACGAAGGCTGCAGGGCGCTCTTCTCAGTCGTGCGATCGGCGGTCAGAGTGCCGTCGGCGAGGACAGACACGGCGAAGGCATAGCCGGAGACGAAGGGCTTGCCCACCTCAACGCCACCCGGGCGCTGCCGGCACGGGTTCCTAGCGAAGACATAGGCGGCGACGGCGTGCACCTCTCCGGTTTCCGTCTCAGTCTCGGAATTGTCGGAGAACGCGATCGCCGCGCCCTTCGCGGCCGGATCTTCAAGGCTTGCGTTGTAGATGGAGATGTCGAGCTTGTCGCGACGGAGATAGAAGCCTTGCCCGGGGTCGCAAGCGGACTGCGGCTCTGTTGCTTGCACGGCAAGTTGTTCATGGGGAATGGCGCCGAATGTCGCCAAGTCGGCCTGTAGGGCTCCGATGCGGGAAATCTGGCTGTCGGTGAGGTTTGCGGCGTCCAGCCCTTCCAGCTTGAGATACGCTTTGTACTCCGCGCCGGGATCGAGCGCGCCGTTCCGATTGTAATCGATCTCTCTCAGTTGACCGCCGGTCGCTGCGTCTCCTGGACTGCTAGCCGCCATGATCACGGCGAGCGCGCACGCCGCCGCAAGAAGTCTGCACATGCCCCCGTCCCCCGTTCATATGACCACTTCGTACCCCTTCTTCTTGAACCAGCCGACCAGGACCGCGCCGATGTCGGCGACGGTCTTGACTGCGGCCATGTCGCCGGGGACCAGGCTGAGCTTGTAGCCGCTGAAGCCTGGCGCCTTGTTGAGGACGTTATGGAACGCGCGGACGGCGGGTTTGCCACCTCTGATGTAGCCGCCCGACGGGCCCGTTCCACTTGATCACGCGCCGCCCAGTCGGATCGAGGACCTGTCTTAAGGTCGCCATGACCCACTGGGCGCTGATGAATTTGCTGGACACGGTTGTGCCCCTCCCCGCTACACGCTTATAGCGGGTATATCGAACATATGCAACTTAATGGTGTAAAGGGTGCCGATGCGGACTTGCGGGCCGACGTATCGAGCCCGAAGGCAGCTCCAAGCTAATGGCGCTTTTCGGGGCGGCGGCCGCGCTTCAGGTGTTCGGCTTTGAGGCGGGCCACGGTTTCGGCGAAGCGCTTGTTGGCATCGCGCTCGCCGGCGTCGTCCGCCTCGTGGTGCTGACCGACGCTCGCCACCTGCTGCTGGAGCGCGGCGAAGCGCTCGAACTCGGCCTCGGACATGTCCGCCAGTTGATCGGCGCTCTCGGCGAGCTCCTTGTTGAGGGTCGGCAGCGCCCGCCAGCGATAGATGACGTCGGCGAACTGGGCCTCGACCTGGTCGCTAGGCGTCTCGGGCTGGAGGAAGGCGACGCGGGCGTAGGGGCTCTCGCGCATGAGCCGTTCAAACAGCGCACCGTGGCGGCCTTCGCTTAGCCTCGCGACGAGGCGTTCGCGGGTGATGAGGTCGTCCTCGAAGATGGCGCTGGTGACGGCGGCAAGAAGGCTTGCGAGCGGCTTATCCCGCACCTCCACGCTTGCCACCTCCTCGGCGAAATGATCGAGCAGCCAGGGATGATTGACGAGCGCAAGGGTGACGATCGCGGCGAAGCCGTAAACGGACGGCGGCGGCAGCTTCTCGCGCGGCGCGGGCGTGCGGGGCTTAACGCGCGGCGCCCTCTCTCCCTGTCGCGGGCGTGGCTGCTCTCGCCACAACGCAAAGAGGCGATTCTTGATCTCCCGCCGGTAATGGTCCCGCACGCGCGCATTCGTGATTTGTCCGAGCAAGGTCTCGAGCCTCGCCTCGAAGGCGGCGCGGCGCTCCGGCGTATCGAGGCGCGCCGCCTGCTTCTCCCTGAGCCAGAGAATGTCGATGAGCGGGCGCGCGCCGCCGACACACGCGGCAAAAGCAGCCGGCCCGGCGCTGCGGACGAGATCGTCGGGGTCCTGGCCTTGGGGCAAGAAGGCGAAGCGGAAGGAATGGCCTTCGCGCAAAGCTGGCAGCATGCGGTCGATGGCACGCGCCGCCGCCGCCTCGCCCGCGCGGTCGCCGTCGAAGCAGATGACGGGCTCGGGCGCGAGCTGCCACAAGATTTCCATCTGGCGCTCGGTGAAGGCAGTGCCCAACGTCGCCGCCACATTGGCAAAGCCCACCTGATGGAGCGCGATCACGTCCATATAGCCTTCGACCACGATCAGTTCGCCCCTGTCGAAGGCGGGGCCGCGCGCGCGCGCGAAGTTGAAGACGGTCGAGCCCTTGTCGAACAGTCGCGTCTCGGGCGAGTTCAGATATTTCGGCTCGGCTTGCGGGTCGAGGGCACGAGCGCCGAAGGCGACGACGCGGGACTTGGCGTCGAGGATCGGAATGGTGAGGCGGTTGCGGAAACGGTCATAGGTGGGGCGCCCATCGTCGGGCTTGATGAGGAGGCCGGCGTCGAGGAGCTGGACTTCGGTGAAACCCTGCTTGATGAGTGCCGATTTGAGCGCGTCGCGCGAGGATGGCGCATGGCCGATGCGGAACTCCTGAAGCGTCTCACGCGCGAGACCGCGCCCTTCGGCATAAGTCAGCGCCTCGCGTCCGGCTGCGGATTGGAGCGCCTCCTCGAACAGCTTGGCCGCGGCCTCGAGCGCATCGAGCAGGCTCAAGCGCTCCTTCGCCACGCGCTCGTATTGCGGGTCGGGCTTGGGTAGCGGCAGGCCGGCCTCGCCCGCGAGACGCTCCACGGCTTCCGGGAAGCTCAGGCCCTCCGTCTCCATGAGGAAGGTAAAGATGTCGCCGTGCTTGCCGGAGGAGAAGCAGTGATAGAAGCCCTTCTGGTCGTTGACGGTGAAGGACGGCGTCTTTTCGCGGTTGAAGGGCGACAGCCCCTTCCATTCGCGCCCGGCCCGCTTCAAGGGCACGCGGCGGGACACGACCTGGCTCACGGGAAGCCGGCCGCGGATCTCGTCGAGGAACGAATCGGAGAATTTCATGTGTTGGAGTGGGCGCTAGGCGATGCCCGAAAGCCACCTTTCACTTGCTGCTATTCCCGCAATTCACTATAGAACAAAAGGCGAACAGTTTGCTGTATATACAGAATGTATTGCGTAACGGCGGCTTTTGGCGTAGGTGGGAACTCGAATGCCCCCCCTCGCGACGAAGACGATTTCTTGTTCGAGGGCTTCGAATGGGACCCAAGGAAGAGACGGTCCAACGTCGTCAAACATCGGATCGACTTTACCAGGACGCAATTCGTCTTCTCGGACCCGGCGGCTGTGACGCTTGAGGCGCAGAGCCGCGGCGGCGAAATAAGGCAAATGATCGTTGGTGAGGTCGACGGACGGCTAGTAACTGTGGTCTTCACATTTCGCGAAGGACGTATTCGCATCATCTCGGCGCGGAGAGCGCAAATCGGAACGAAGGCGTTATGGCCAATAAGCGGAAGAAGGAAGAAGAAGACATCGTGCGCCTCGTCGCCTCCCTCGACGACGGCACCTACGTCGTCGAGCACGCCGACGGACGTCTTGAACGTGTCAAGGACGAAACCGACTGGGCGCGGCTCAAGGCGATGACCGAGGAAGAGATCGAGGCGGCGGCCCGCGCCGATCCGGAATGGGAAGGCTTGCTTGACATAGACTGGTCGAAGGCGGAACTCGTCTATCCCCGCCGCAAGGAGGCGATCTCGATCAGGCTCGACGAGGACGTGCTCTCCTATTTCAAGAGCCTTGGCACCGGCTATCAGACGCGCATCAACGCGGTGCTCAGGAGCTTCATGGAGCAGGCGCGGGCGAAGCGCAAATAGGCCAGCAAGATTCGATCAAGTAACTGAAAGCGGGGAGACTAAATGACAATCATCGTCGGTGTGCTGGTGGCGATTGCCGTAATCGCCGTCGTCGCATGGTGGTTCATGGATTTCGACGCACCCGAGGTTGTGGTCCCGGTCGCGGCGCCTGGGGCCGGCGCGCTGCTCATCTATTGGTACGGGACACCGCTCGCCTGGGCGGCAGGCATCGCGCTATTCGCCGTCGCGGGCGCGTTCGTCTATTTCCTAGTGCGCCGCGCCGGAAGCCGGAAGGCCGAGCCGCCGAAATAGAAGAAACAGGCCAGGAGGTTCGAAGAGGTCCGATGGAGACGGTCCTGATCATCGCGCTGGCGATCTTCGCCGCAGCTGCACTCATGGTGTGGTGGGTGCTCGATATCGATATCGCCGATATCGTGGCGATGATCGGAGCGCCGGCCGCGGGCCTCGGCCTTATCTACTGGTACGGCACGGCCCTGTCGTGGGCGGCGGCGATCGTGCTGTTCCTGGTCGGCGGCTTCGCACTTTATTATTGGGTGAACCGAAGGCAGCGGCCGCGCCTGTAGCGTGATGAGCCGGGCAGAGCCTCAGCCCTCCCCGGCTCTGTGTTGCTTATGGCGCCGGCTAATTGACGACCCGGGTGCAGGTGCCGAACTGGGCGAAGGTCTGGCCCAGTTGCGAGACCGAACCGGAATAGGCACCCGTTTGCTTGTTCACGACCGCGGTCCAGGTCTGGAGGGCGCGACGGCCGTGGAGGATGAGAACCTTCTCGTCCTCATAGACGTCCCCCGAATGCAATATGCCCTCCCCGCCGAACAGACCCGAGAACAGGTTCTTCTGCTTGACGTTGAGCGTCACGGCGGGCGGGAGATTGTTGTCCTGAGCCGATACCCGCTGACAGCCGCCGGCGGGTGTACAGGCAAACACCTCGGCAAGGGCACAATCGTAGGTCGCCGCAGCCTGCGTCGGCATCAAGCAAACACTTGCCAAAAGCGCCAACGGCGCGAACTTCCAAACTCGCATAACGTAACCCCTATGTTGAGATCCGATGACCTGGCACCATGCTGGGTCATTCGCCGCCGCGCCACAAGAAAACGGGATTTCGAGCAAAAAGAAAAGCCGGGCGGAGCGGACCGCTCCACCCGGCTCACCTCCTCGTTAGCGGATCGCTTTAGTCGGCCGCTTTGCTGGCCGAGCGCTTCACCTCGCGGCGATTTACGATTACGAGCTTGCCGGCGCCATCGCCGCAAGCAAGCGACACCGTCTCGTCCTTGACGGCGTCGAGATTGAAGGTCTCGCCCGGGCTCAAGCTGACGCGGACCCGCGTCGAGCCAAGCCCGCCGCCACCGGGCGATGCGTCGAACACCACGGCGCTCACCGTGCACTTGCCGCCGTCCGGCGCGTAGTAGGCGATGACGCGCTTGTCGCCGATCATGGCGAGGATCGGCTCGTACGGGCCGACAGGCCCGAGATTGGCTTCAGGCGTTTGAGCAATCGCCGGCGTCACGAGGGCGACGGCCGCGAGCGCACTCGCGGCAAGAGATGCGCATTTCAAAGATCGCAGCAACATCGATAGGCCTCCTTTGGAATCTTCGAGCACAGAATCACTCCGTGCTGCATTGCGTCGTAGGTAACGACGCATCGCGACAAATCGATGTTGCGGTGCACTGACAAACTGACGCGTGTCGGGCTGACGCAGGGTTTCACAAAAGAGTCGATTTGCCTTGCCGATTGCGCAAGCGATGCACACGCATTGTGCGAAGTGCATGTTCTGGATTCCGGCTTCCGCCGGAATGGCGCTTAACTAGGCAGCGCTTAGCCGAGCTTCGCTTTCACTGCGGCGCTCGCTTTGCCGAAATCCATCTGACCTGCGTAGCGGCTTTTCAGCGCGGCCATGACCTTGCCCATGTCCTTGACGCTTGACGCGCCAGTTTCGGCGATCGCTTCATCGATGGCCTTCGCCATGTCGGCGTCGGAGAGCTGCTTGGGAAGAAACTCGCGGATGATGGCGATCTCTTCCGCCTCTTGCGTGGCAAGCTCGGCGCGGCCGGCATCGGCGTAGATCTTTTGCGACTCCTCGCGCTGCTTGATCATCTTGGCGAGCAGTTCGAGGAGCTCGGCGTCGGTCGCCGCCGTTTTGCCGGCTGTGCGCGCGGCGATGTCGCGGTCCTTGATGGCGGCGCTCACCAGCCGCAAGGTCGAGACGCGGCGCGTGTCGCGCGCCTTGGTCGCAGCTTGCACGGCGGCGGTGATGGTCTCGCGCATCGATCTCGGTTCGGCGTTGCGGGAAGAAGCTCCCAAGGTAATCGACGTGGTCGGGCGGCGCAAGCGAATTTGCCCATCTAACATCTTGTTTTCACAAGAAAATATTTTGTCGTGTGGATTGACCGCGCAGCGGGGCTAACGTAAAGAACCGCGTGAGGTTGGCTTGCCATGGCGGCGAGCCGCCCATAGTTGGCACGCCCATGAACGACACACCTGACCCCCTGGCCGCGGAGGCCGTTCCTTCCCGCGTGCGGCGCGTGCCGCCCTGGGCCGACGCGGCGCCGACGGCGCTGCTCGTGCTCGCCGACGGCATGGTGATCGAAGGATACGGCGCGGGGGCCACGGGCGTCGCGGTGGGCGAGGTGTGCTTCAACACGGCGATGACCGGCTATCAGGAGATCCTCACCGACCCGTCCTATGCCGGCCAGATCATCACCTTCACCTTCCCGCATATCGGCAATGTCGGGGTCAACACCGAGGACATGGAGACGGCGAACCTCGCCGCCTCGTCCGGCGTGCGCGGCTGCGTCATGCGCGCCCCCATCACGGCGCCGTCGAACTGGCGCGCCGGCCAGAACTTCGATGCGTGGCTCAAAGCCCGCGGCATCATCGCCATCACCGGCGTTGATACGCGCGCGCTCACCGCGCTGATCCGCGAGAAGGGCATGCCCAACGCGGTGATCGCGCACGCGGCCGACGGCAGATTCGACCTCGACGCGCTGAAGCGCGAGGCGGCGGCGTGGCCCGGCATGGTCGGCCTCGACCTCGCCAAGGAGGTGACGTGCGGCCAAAGCTACAATTGGGACGAGACCGCGTGGCGCTGGGGACACGGCTACGGGCGGCAGGAGGCGCCGCGCTTCCACGTGGTCGCCATCGACTTCGGATTGAAGCGCAATATCCTGCGCGAGCTCGCCACCGTGGGCTGCCGGCTCACCGTCGTGCCGGCGACGACCAGCGCGGAAGAAATCCTCGAGCGCAAGCCGGACGGCGTGTTCGTGTCGAACGGTCCCGGCGATCCGGCTGCGACCGGCGTCTACGCCGTGCCGGAGATCAAAAAGCTCGTCGACTCCGGCGTGCCGGTGTTCGGCATCTGCCTCGGCCATCAGATGCTGGGAATCGCGCTCGGCGGACAGACCTCGAAGATGCATCAAGGCCACCACGGCGCGAACCACCCGGTGAAGGACTTTACAACGCGGAAGGTGGAGATCACCTCGATGAATCACGGCTTCGCCGTCGACCGCGAGAGCCTGCCGGAGACGGTCGAGGAAACGCATATGTCTTTGTTCGACGGGTCGAATTGCGGGCTCAAGGTGAGGGACAAGCCGGTGTTCTCGGTGCAGTACCACCCGGAGGCCTCGCCGGGGCCACAAGACAGTCATTATCTCTTCACACGCTTCGTGGCGCTGATGGAGGAAACCAAGAAGGGCTGAGGCGCGCGAGGCGCGCCTCGCGCAGATCAAGGAGGGTCCAGTCGATGATAAGCCTCAATATGAGAGTGCCGGGTACCGCCTTGACGGCAGTGGCGGCGATGAGCTTTTGCCTGGCAACGCCGGCTCACGCCAAGAGCAACACCGCCGCGGTGGTCGGCGGCATCATCGCCGGAGCGGCGGTCGGGGCGGTGGTGTCGAGCGAGATCAACCACTCAAAGAAGGTCTACGTGAGGGAGAAGCCCAAGCCGTCATCGTGGGATCAGTCGTTTTCGCCAAAGCCCGGCGTCATGTGCTATCCGGCGCACCGGGCCTGCTACAACTCAAACGGCGCCTATAGCGCCAACTGGACTTACAAGGTTTACGCGCGATGAGCACGATCATGACCCTCACATTGCAGATCCGCAACGCGCTGCTCGCGCTCATCGTTTGCCTCGCCGTGGGGCTTGTTCCGGCCCTGGCGGAGGACAAAGACGACGACCTCAGGCTCGACGACGCCTGGGAAGACGCCATCGGCGACCAGGAGCCGGTGCTGACCGAAAAGCAGTTCGCGCTGCTCAACAACCTTGCGTTCCAAGCGGCGGCGGCGAAAATCTGCGACGGCTTCAAGCTCAACCCCGACAAATTCTCCGCGGGGATCGCCGAGGCGACGACGCCAGCGCCAAAGAATATGTCCGAGGAGGACGCGCAGGCGTGGAACGCCGCGGTCCTCATCCGGTTCGGCATGAGCTACGGATTGCTGCTCGCCGAAGGCAACGACAAGCCGAAGAAATTCTGCGCGAGCGCGACGGAGCTCAAAACCGACGGCGAAGTGCCCAACGTCTGGCAGTAACTTCTACTCGGCGGCCTCGACACGCGGGGCCGCCCAATCCGCGAGGGAGAACGCGGCCTCCTCCGCCGCCTTTCTGACTTCGCGCGCGAGCTCTGCGTCATCGACGGCGCGCGCCACCGCCATGCCGCCGATACAGAGCGCGGCAACAGCTAACGCCCGCGACCTGGCATCGGGACCAGATAGGCACCGGCCGATGCTACTTCTGGATGTCGAAGCGCCGGATCAGCCCGTCCTCGATTTGGAACACGTGGCCGGCAATCTCGTCGAACAACACCTTTCCATCATGGTCGCGCGCCGTCAGATGAACCTCGACATGTGCTGTTCCATCGCCGCCGATGGAAAATCCAGCCGGCTCGGCGCGTGAGTCCATCATCGCCCATTGTCGCGTCCAGTATTCGCGAACGCCGTCACGTCCCTCTACGTGGCCGCCTTCCAGCCCGTTTGCCCACACGACGTCCGGGTGCATGAACGCCAGCGCCGTGTCTAGGTCGCGGGCATTGAAGCGGTCGTAGAGGCGCTCAAGCAGCCTTTTTGCATTGGTCATCGCGCGGTCCTTTCGGAACTACTCGGCGGCCTCGACACGCGGGGCCGCCCAATTCGCGAGGGAGAACGCGGCCTCCTCCGCCGCCTCTCTGACTTCGCGCGCGAGTTCTGCGTCATCGACGGCGCGAGCCACCGCCATGCCGCCGATACAGAGCGCGGCAATCGCCATGGCGCGCCGGCGCGAGGCCGGACCGGAAAGACCTTCCTCCAGATGCCCGACCACATAGTCCAGCACTTGGGCGTAGGCGCGCTTCACCGGCTCGCCGCTTCGCGCCACGTCGGAAGGCAGCGCCATCAGCGGACAGGAATTCTCGCGATCGTCAAAGCGCGCTTGCGACAGATAGGCGGCGATGAACGCGTGGGCGATGCCAGCTTCCGCGGTGTCGCCGGCGGATTGGCGCCTGGCTGAAGCGCAAGACAGGACGCCGGCGACCACCTCGGCATAGAGCTCGTCCTTAGCATTGAAATGATTGTAGAAGCCGCCACGGGTCAGTCCTGCCTCGGCCATGATCTCGTCGATCGACACGCCATTGAGGCCGCGGCGATTGAACAAGCGCCGAGCGGCATCGACGATGCGGCTGCGCGTCTCGGCCTTGTGCTGCGGGGTGTAGGGCATCGCTTATCTTCCCTCTTCAAGAATCATTCTGTCTTCCCACCGCTCGAGCAGGCGGCGGCAGATCCGTTCGGCCGGCCCGATCATCAGACGGAGCAGGAGGCGCCCAAGCACGCCCCATTTGGCGCGAGCGGCAAACTCGAGAATGACTTTCGATCCTTGCGGAACCGGCTCGACTCGCCAATGACCTTCAAGCTCGGTCAGCGGATAGGGATAGTCCGGGGCCGACGTGTGAACGGCGAAGACAAACGCCCGTCCGTCATCCCATACCGTGCAGGTCTCGCTCCAGGAGCGACCGCCGGTATCGTGGCAGCGACGCACCATGCCAAGGCCTTCCCCCGAAACCACTTCGACCTTGCTGAGATTGTCGGCCACGTCCGCATAGCCGGCATGGTCGGTCATCACCCGCCAGGCGACGTCCGGAGGCACCGGGATGACGCGGCTCGCGAATTTGTGAAGCCTGCCGTCCGCGACCCAGCTCTTGACCTCTTCCGCTTGCATTTCCTCCTCCTCCATCGACCAGTGACCCCGGAGCGTAACCCAAAGCCAATTTATGTTCTTGAACATATTTAGTTCTGCGGGACACTCGCGCACGATCTGGCGAGGGACATGAGGAGGGTTGAATTTATGGGTACCGTGGAAATCATCGGCTTCGACATTTCGAACTGGGTGCGCGCCGCGCGCATCTTCTGCGAGGAGAAGGGCGTCGATTACACGCTGACGACGAACGGGATGAACGAGTTCGCCGACATGAAGGGCGAGACGCACCTCCAGCTTCATCCCTTCGGCCGCATCCCGGCGATACGCCACGGCGACGTGGTGTTGTTCGAGACCTTGGCGATCGGCCACTACATCGACCGCATGTTCGACGGCCCGCGGCTTGTGCCGGAGGACCCGCTCGAAGCGGTGCGCATGGAGCAGTGGGTCAGCGCGCTCCTCGACTATGGGTCGCGCTCGATCATGGGCCGCTGCGTCGTGCAGTACGTGCTGCCGCAGTTCACCGGCAAGCCGATCGACCGCGCCACCATCGACGCGGCCATCCCGGACATTCGCGCGCATCTCGCCGTGTTCGACCGGGCGCTCGACGGCCGCACGTTCCTGCATGGCAACAGGCCGCGTCTCGACGATATGATCCTGATGCCGATGGTCGACGCACTGGTGACGGTGGCCCCGGAGGGTCCGGAGCTGGTGGCCGAGGCGCCCAACGTGGCGGGGCTCCGCGCGGCCTTCCAGGGGCGGCCGAGCTACCACGCGACGATCCCGCAGATGTTCCGCAAAGCGGCTTAACCACCCCCCAAGCCCTTTGCTGCCAAGGCCCGGCGGTCTCTCCCGCCGGGCCTCCATTTTTCCCGCTGCTGTGGCGGCGCGCCGCTTCCCGTGGCGGGCGCTTTCGCCTATATGGTGCCCTCTAGCCCTTAGAATCGCTCTCCCAAGGTCCCGGCCCGAGACTGGCGCCGGACACCCGCTGCCGGACCATGCCCAAACGCGAAGACATCAAGTCCATCCTGATCATTGGCGCAGGACCGATCGTGATCGGGCAGGCCTGCGAGTTCGACTATTCGGGCACCCAAGCCTGCAAGGCCCTGAAAGAAGAGGGCTACCGCATCGTGCTGGTGAACTCGAACCCGGCCACGATCATGACCGACCCCGAGCTCGCCGACGCCACCTATATCGAGCCGATCACCCCGGACGTGGTCGCCAAGATCATCGAGAAGGAGCGGCCGAACGCGCTGCTGCCCACCATGGGCGGGCAAACCGCGCTCAACACCGCGCTCAGCCTCCACCGGGGCGGCGTGCTCGGCAAATTCGGTGTCGAGATGATCGGCGCCAAGGCCGACGTTATCGACAAGGCGGAGGATCGCGAGCTGTTCCGCGAGGCGATGCACAAGATTGGGCTCGAAACGCCGCGCTCGCGGCTCGCCGACGCGGCCACCCTCAAGCGCGCCGACCGCAAGATCTACAAGGAGCAGGTCGCCCGCATCGAGGCCGAGAATCCGGACCCCGAGGCGCGCGCCAAGGCCATGTTCGAGTTCGAGGCCGATTGGGCGCGGCACGAGAGCGAGCGGCGCAGGCGCTATGTGGAAAAAGGCCTGATCGAGGCGCTGGAAGCACTCCAGGACATCGGCCTTCCGGCCATTATCCGCCCCTCTTTCACCTTGGGCGGCACGGGCGGCGGGGTCGCCTTTAACCGCGAAGAGTTTATCGAGATCGTCGAGCGCGGGCTCGACGCCTCCCCGACTTGCGAAGTCTTGATCGAGGAGTCGGTGCTCGGCTGGAAGGAGTACGAGATGGAGGTCGTCCGCGACAAGGACGACAACTGCATCATCATCTGCTCCATCGAGAACGTCGACCCGATGGGCGTGCATACCGGCGACTCGATCACGGTGGCGCCGGCGCTGACCCTGACCGACAAGGAATACCAGATCATGCGCAACGCCTCGATCGCGGTGTTGCGCGAGATCGGGGTGGAGACCGGCGGCTCCAACGTGCAGTTCGCGGTGAACCCGGCCGACGGACGGCTCGTCATCATCGAGATGAACCCGCGCGTGTCGCGTTCTTCCGCCTTGGCCTCGAAGGCGACCGGCTTTCCCATCGCCAAGATCGCCGCCAAGCTGGCCATCGGCTACACCTTGGACGAGCTTGCCAACGACATCACCGGCGGCGCGACGCCGGCCTCGTTCGAACCGACCATCGATTACGTGGTGACGAAGATCCCGCGCTTCGCCTTCGAGAAGTTCGCGGGCGCCACGCCGACCCTCACCACGTCGATGAAATCGGTGGGCGAGGCCATGGCGATCGGCCGCACCTTCCAGGAGTCGCTGCAAAAGGCGCTGCGCTCCATGGAGACGGGGCTCGCCGGCCTCGACGACATCACGTTCGAGGGACTCGGCCAGGGCGACGACAAGAACGTGATCCGCGCAGCGCTCGGCACGCCCTCGCCCGACCGGCTGCTGAAAGTCGCGCAAGCGCTCAGGCTCGGTTTCGACCACGAGCAAATCTACGACTCATGCCGCATCGATCCGTGGTTCATCAACCAGCTCCAGGACATCGTCGACGCCGAGGAGCGCGTGCGCCAGCATGGGCTACCGCAGACCGCCGCCCAGTTTCGCGCGCTGAAAGCACAGGGCTTCTCCGACGAGCGGCTGGCGCGCCTCGCCGGGCTCGATCCGGGCGAGGTGGCGGCGCGGCGGCGCGCGCTCGATGTGCGCCCCGTCTACAAGCGCATCGACACGTGCGCGGCGGAGTTCGCCTCGCCCACGGCCTATATGTACTCGACCTACGAGGCGGGGTTCGCCGGCGCGCCGGCCTGCGAGGCGCGGCCGTCGGACAAAGAGAAGGTCATCATTCTCGGCGGCGGGCCGAATCGCATCGGCCAGGGCATCGAGTTCGACTATTGCTGCTGCCACGCGGCGTTCTCGCTGTCGGCGGCAGGGTTCGAGACCATCATGGTCAACTGCAACCCGGAAACCGTGTCCACCGACTACGACACCTCGGACCGGCTCTATTTCGAGCCGCTGACGGAAGAGGATGTGCTGGAGATCGTGCGCACCGAGAGTGTGAACGGCACGCTCAAGGGCGTCATCGTGCAGTTCGGCGGCCAGACGCCGCTCAAGCTCGCAGCGGCGCTCGAGGCCGCGCATGTGCCGATCCTCGGCACCTCGCCCGACGCCATCGACTTGGCGGAGGACCGCGACCGGTTCAAGGCGCTGATCGAGCGGCTTGGGCTTAGGCAGCCGAACAGCGGCATCGCCCGCTCCGCCGCGCAAGCCGTCGATATCGCCAACACTATCGGCTTTCCGCTCATCATCCGCCCGTCCTACGTGCTCGGCGGCCGCGCCATGGAGATCGTGCACGACGAGCCGCAGCTCGCCCGCTACATTGCCGAAGCGGTGGTGGTGTCGGGCAAGAGCCCGGTGCTGATCGACTCATATTTGCGCGACGCCATCGAGGTGGACGTCGATGCGCTCGCCGACGGAACCGGCGACGTGTTCATCTGCGGGGTGATGGAGCATATCGAGGAAGCGGGCGTGCATTCGGGCGATAGCGCCTGCTCGCTGCCGCCGCATTCGCTCAAGCCCGAGATCATCGCCGACCTGGAGCGCCAGACGGTCGAACTTGCGCGCGCCTTGAACGTTATAGGTCTGATGAACGTGCAGTTCGCCATCCAGAACGACGAGATCTACATCCTCGAGGTCAATCCGCGGGCGTCGCGGACCGTGCCGTTCGTGGCCAAGGTGATCGGGCTCCCCATCGCCGGCATCGCCGCGGAGGTCATGGCCGGTCGGAAACTCGCCTCGTTCGGGCTGAAGCGGCCGAAGCTCGGCCATATCGCCGTCAAGGAGGCGGTGTTCCCGTTCGCCCGCTTCCCCGGGGTCGACCCGGTGCTCGGCCCGGAGATGCGCTCGACCGGCGAGGTGATGGGCATCGACCGCGACTACGCGGTCGCCTTCGCCAAAAGCCAGCTCGGCGGCGGCTCAAAGCTCCCCCTGTCGGGCACGGTGTTCGTGTCGGTGAAGGACAGCGACAAGGATAAGCTGGTGGCGCCGGTCCGGCAGCTCGTGGACATGGGCTTCCGCATCGTCGCCACGCGCGGCACCAAGCGCCACCTCGACGCTCACGGCATCCCGTGCGAGCGGGTCAACAAGGTGCTGGAGGGCCGGCCTCATATCGTCGACGCCATCACCAACGGCGAGATCGACATCGTGTTCAACACCACGGAAGGGGCCAAGGCCCTCGCCGACTCCATGTCGATCCGGCGCTCGGCCTTGCTCTACCACATCCCCTATTATACAACCCTGGCTGGCGCACTGGCCGTGACCAAGGCCATCAAGGCGCTCCGGGAGGGCAGTCTGACCGTGGCCCCCTTGCAAAGCTATGTCGGCAAAGGCGCAGCCAAACTGGCCGAGCCGGCATAGAAAAACGGTCAAAATCAACCGATTCTTGACTCAGACTGGGCAATTCCTTGAGACTATTTCAAGGGGAAACCCCCCGAAGGAGCTTTGACTGACATGGATAAAGTGCCGATGACCGCGGAGGGCTATGCAGCGCTCGAGGCCGAGATCAAATATCTCAAGACCGTCGAACGCCCGCGGATCATCAAATTGATCTCCGACGCGCGCACCCATGGCGATTTGTCGGAGAATGCCGAATATCACGCCGCCAAGGAGCAGCAGGGCATCACCGAGATGCGCGTCGCCGACCTCGAGGACAAGCTGTCGCGCGCCGACATCATCGACGTGACCAAGCTCAAGGGCGATCAGATCATGTTCGGGGCGACCGTCACCCTGGTCGACGAGGACACCGAGGAGAAGGTCAAGTACCGCATCGTCGGCGAGGTCGAGGCCGACGTGAAGCAGGGCAAGATCTCCATCACCTCGCCCATCGCCAGAGCCCTGCTCGGCAAGCGCCGGAAGGACGTCGTCGAGGTGTCGACCCCCGGCGGCGGCAAATCCTACGAGATCCTCAAAGTCGAATATAAATAAACGCCCTATCATCGCCGCATCGGTCTCCTAGACCGCCGGCATGATGACGCGTCGGCAATTGGGACAGGGGCTCGGCGCTGCGGTCCTCCTGCTCGGCTCCAATCGCTTGGCCCGCGCGACGATCGACGGTGGCGGTGCATTCGGCTGGCTGGGCGACGAGTTTGCGCGCATCGAGACCGAGAGCGGCGGCCGCTTGGGCGTCGCGGCTCTGGATACGCATACCGGGCAGCGCGCGGGCCATCGCGCCGACGAGCGCTTCCCCATCTGCAGCACGTTCAAGTTGCTCGCAAGTGCTGCGATCCTGGCACGAGTCGACGCCGGACAGGAAAGCCTCGACCGCGAGGTCGCTATCCGTAAGGAAGACATCGTCACCTACGCGCCAGTGACCGAGAAGCATGTGGGCGGCTCCATGCCGCTCGCGCGCGTGTGCGAAGCGGCTGTCACGTTGAGCGACAACACGGCGGGCAATCTCTTGCTCGCCGCGCTCGGCGGACCCGGCGCGCTCACTTCCTACGCACGGTCGCTCGGCGATGAGGTCACACGGCTCGACCGCATCGAGCTCGCACTGAACGAGGCGGCGCCGGGCGATCCGCGCGACACGACCACGCCTGCGGCGATGGCCGGCGATCTCCATGCGCTCCTCGTCGGCAATGCCCTGACACCACGCTCCAGGGACCAGCTGACCGCGTGGCTCATCGCCAGCAAGACCGGCGCCGCGCGGCTGCGGGCCGGCTTTCCCGCCGGGTGGCGCATCGGCGACAAGACGGGGACGTGCAACGATTTCACGGCGGGCGATGTCGGCATCGCCTGGCCACCCCAAGGAGCGCCGGTGATCATTGCCGCCTACCTCAAAGAGACCGAGGCTCCACCCAAGCGGCGCGACGAAACTTTTGCGGCCGTGGCTCGGGCGATCGCGCCGGCGCTGAAAGGCTAGAGCCGAGCACCCGGCCCGCGTCCGGTCACTCGCCACCGGCGGTTTGGCTGACACACTCCCACGGGTGCGCACCGAGGCCGCGGCTTCCCGGGCGATAGCCCTTGGCCAACTCGTACTCCTCGGAAGCAGCCTTAAATAGCGCCGCCAAAGTCCCATCCTCTTTCGCTTTAGCGAGGGATTTGTCGATCGCGGCCAGCAGCCCGACCTCGCCCCTGCGAACGGCAAGCCCGTATTCTTGTCGATGCTCGTCCTTTATGGCATTGGGCATGTCGGCGAGCTCGAACTCCTTGACCTTGAGCCGGTCCAAGCCACTGTCGAGCCGTGCGTCGAGCTGCGCGGAGCGGGCGAAGGTCGTATCGGTGATGGCGAAGTCGATCTGTCCGTTGAGGAGCTCGTTTCGGAGCGTCTCGGTGTTGGGCAGGGTGACGACCGCGATGCCGAGGTCTTGAGTTAAGGCGTCGGCGAGCGCCGCATTGGTCGTGTCGCCCTGCACTCCCACCTTCTTGCCCGCGATCAAATCCGCGATCGGCGCATCGGCGAGGTTGGCGGGATAGATCAGCGCGTGAGTTGTGCAGAAATAGCTCTCGGAGAAGACGACGTTGAATTTGCGCTCGCGCTCGCGCTTCTTGGTGATTGACGAGATGACGAAATCCGCCGTGCCGTCACCGGCGCTGGGCAGCAGCTTGGGCCACGGCACCGACCGCCAGCTCGGCGTTATCGGGCGGTCCATCACCGTTGAGAGGTCGCGCAAGATCAGCTTGGCAAGCTTGATGTCGAAGCCATGGTCGCCCCATTTGAACACGTCTTGGTCCTGGGAATTGGACACGTAGATATTGGCCTTGCCGGTGGCCTTGATGCGGTCATAGACGCTCTCGTACTGGGTCACGGCGATTGGCTCGCTCCAGGCGCTGACCGGGGTCTTGTCGACGCAGTCGGTCACGGCGCGCACGCGCCAGAAGCGGGTGCCGTTGAGATTGCCGACGAAATAGGGGTTGGAGTCGGTGCAGATCGGGGCGCTGCGCCCGGTGTCGAAGTCCTGGTCGCCGGCGCTTTCAAGCTCGAAGCGGAGCGACATGCCGGGCTTGGGCGGGTCGTAGGTCCAGGCCAAGCGGACGTCCTCGCCGAGATAAGCGGAATCGCCGGCGATGGTCCAGTGCGGCGCGGCGGGGCTTACGAAGCGGTCCCTGATGATGTAGGCAAGCGCGGCGATCAGTACGAGGGCGACAAGACCGGCGACCAAAGGCCAGCGACGCGGCCCGGGTTCCGGTTCGGATTGGGGATCGGGAGGTGTCTTCACGTCGGCGCCTGCGCCCGGCTTGGCGCCGCGCGCCGGTTTTCTCGCACTGCGCGTTGCGGCCTTGTCGCCGGCCCTTGTGCGCGCCGCTCTGGCCGGTTTCGACTTATCCGCCGCACGCCGGTCGCGCAGCATTTCGGCGACCGGGGCGACATGGGCCGCCAGATCGCCGGACCATGCATCGGTCCATTGCGTGTCGGAGATGAAGAACTCGAGCTCCTCGGAGGGCTCCACGTCCGCGACGCGAATTGTGAGCACCGGCTTGCCCTTGCTGACCGCGCGCTCGACCTCCTTGCATACGAATTTGGAGTCGTTGGCGTCCTGCGACAAAACTAGGATGAAGGCGCGCGCCTGCTCGATGCCGCGGAGAATTTCAGAAGCGTATTTATGGCCCCGGCGTACGTCGCGGGGCGCGACCCAACATTTCAGCCCCCGTGCCTCGAGCGCCGCCACGATGGTGTGGGCTTTGCTCGCGTCCGCCTTGGCGTAGCTGACAAAGGCGTCGTAGCCCTGATCCTTACCGCTCACGCGCCCACCCCTGGCCTCCACGCCCGGGCATTTAACCGGAAATCAGGGCTTGGCGGAACCTAAGGTTAGACGGGCGAGCCGCTCGCCAGCGCCGCGCGCAAGCCGGCGGCGGCCCCTTTGAGGGCCGGAAACTCGGCAAGAATCACATAAACCGGGAGGGGCGCGAGGAACGCCCTCATGCGGCCCTTGTGCTCGAAAGCCTCACGGAAATCGCCCTGGGCGAGCCGCGTCAAGAGCTTTGGGGCGATGCCCCCGCCGAGATAAACCCCGCCACGGGCGCCGAGCACCAGCGCGATGTCGCCGGCGAAGCGGCCGAGCCAAACGACGAACATGTCGAGGGCCTCGCGGGCAACGGCATCCCCTTGCAGGGCGCGCGCCACCACGCCGTGCGGCGGCAGCGGCTCCTCGTTGTGGCCGTGCGAGGCGGCGACCGCCTGATGCAGATCGCTCAAGCCCGGACCGGACAAAGCCCGCTCCACCGACAGGCGCTCGCGGCCGCGGCGCAGGCGCTCGACCAAGGCAAGCTCGCGCTCATCCTCGGCGCCGAGGGTGACGTGGCCTCCCTCGCCCGGTACCGGGACCCAATGGGTGCCGGACCAGACGAGGCCGGCCACGCCGAGGCCCGTGCCCGGGCCGAGCACCGCCTTGGTGCCGAAGGCGACCGGTGGTCCGCCGCCGATCTGGTGCAGCTCGGCCTCGGCGAGATGCGGCAGCGACAGCGCGAGCGCCTCGAAATCGTTGAGCACATGAACGCGCTTTAGCCCGGCTGCCGCGCAGAGCTCTTGTCTGGCAACGACCCAAGGCGAATTGGTGAGCTGGATCGCCGCCTCGGTGACCGGCGCCGCGACGGCGATCGCGGCGTGGTCGACCGGCTCGGCCAGACCCTCAAGATAGCGGCCAATGGCGCCGGCGAGCGTCGGGTGTTCGGCCACCTGGAAAGTCTTGACGGAGGCGAGCTCCAAGGTGACGAGGTCGGCGAGGGCAAAGCGTGCATTGGTGCCGCCGATATCGGCGACGAGGGCGCGGGAGGGGATTTTGCTCATATTGCTCATATGAGATTTTTCGGCCGCGCAGCCCCGTGAGTAAACCGATTTGTGATCGGTCGCGCACCTTGCCCCCCGCGCCTCGGGGCACTAGGCTTCCAAGGGGGACATCGGCAGGGTAACACCTAAGATGCTGATCAGGCTCGGTACAGGGCTCCGTTTCAGGCTGGCGATCGCGTTCGCCGCATTTGCGGCGTTTTGCTTCGTGCTGCCGCCCGCCGTGCTCGCCTTCGGCCATGGCGCCAACACCATCGCCTGCCTGTCACACGCCGACGCGGTGAACCACGGAAACGCTCATGATCATGGGCCGGCCGACCAGGAAGGCGGGACACCCTCCGAGGGGCATCACGCCAATTGCTGCGGGCTGTTCTGCCTGAGCGCCCTGCCCGTCGGCGGCGAGGCCCTAGCTCCGGCGCCCGCCGGCGGGTCATACGTGCTCCCGCTGAACATCCTGCTTCCGGGCGGCGTGCCCGAGCGTCTGGACCGACCTCCGATCTCGCTCGTGTTTGTCTGAGCGTCCAGAGGGCGGGATGTTCGCGTCTCCGCCCGGCGGACTTCGTCAACGACAAACGAGAGGGATAGGTCATGTTCTCCCAACTCCGGGCATGCGCCGCCGCTCTAGCGGCCGCCGCTGCCCTGTCAGCCTGCCAGACCTTCTCGCCCGACGGGGGGATGGGGAGGGTCGCGGCCATCGCCGGCGACGGGCTGAACCAAGGCGTGGTTCGGGTCCGCTCGCCCGAGGACGCTGCCGCGGCCCAGGATGCGGTCGCCCGCCTCCTGCACGCACCGCTCAGCGCCGACGCCGCGGTGCAGATCGCGCTCTACAACAATCTCGGGCTGCAAGCGGCATATAATCGGCTCGGCATCGCCGAGGCCGTCGCCGTGCAGTCGAGCCGGCCGCCGCTGCCGATTTTCGCGTTTGAAACGGTCTCGACACCGCTCGAGCTCGACTTCGAGCGCAAGATCATCGCCAGCATCTTGTCGCTTGCCACATGGCCGGCGCGGTCGAAGATCGCCGGAGTACGCTTCGAGCAGGCACAGCTCCAGGCGGCGCAGGAGACGCTCAATGTGGGCGCGGACGCGCGAAAGGCTTATTGGCGGGCGGTGGCCGCGCGCGAGATTCTCGCCGCAGTCAGCAAGGCCGCAGCCAACGCGGACGCCTCGGCCAAGCTCGCCGAGAGCCTGAAGCAGAGCGGCGCGCTGAACACGCTCGAGCACGCCCGCCGCCAGGTGTTCGCCAAGGAGATGGCGGCGCAGGTCACGGCGGCGCGCCAGCAAGTGTCGGCGACCCAGGAACGGCTGACCCGCGTGCTCGGTCTGTGGGGCACCGATCTTAGCGGTGTGCTGCCCGGCGCCCTGCCGCCGCTTGTCCGCACGACGCGGTCGCTCGCCGCGGTGGAACAGGAGGCCATGGACCGGCGCGTGGACCTCGCCATCGCCAAGCTCGAAGCCGAGGCGCTGGCACGCTCCTATGGACTCACGCGCAAGACGCGGTTCATCAACGTGGTCGACGCGAGCGGCATCTCCAAGACGCAGAAGGATAAAGGCGAAGGGCCGTCCGTCGACGGCGGCGGTTTCGACATCGAATTTGTCGTGCCGATCTACGATTTCGGCAGAGCGCGTGTGCGCGAGGCCGAGGAGCGCTATATGGAAGCGCTGAATCTGCTGGGCGAGAGGGCGGTCAATGCGCGTTCGGAAGCGCGAGAGGCATATGGCGCCTACGCCGCAGCCTACAAAATCGCCGTGCAGTATCAGAACGAGGTGCTGCCGCTCCGCGCGACGATCTCGCGGGAGACGGAGCTGCAATACAACGCCATGCAGGTCGACGCCTTCGCGCTCCTGCAGGAGGCGCGCGCCGACACCCTGGCCAAGGTGGCCAGCATCGAGGCCAAGCGGAACTTCTGGCTTGCCTATACCGACCTCAGCGTCGCCGTGCTTGGCGGCGGCGACTTGAGTCCGGCGGCCGAGGCCGTGATGGCCGCGGACACGAGCGGCGCTGCGGGTCATTAGAGAAAGGATGCGTACCATGCTCTCGCGACGGAATTTTCTTACGGGGTCGGCGGTGCTGATCAGCGCGGCAGCGGTGAGCGGCAGAGTAGAGGCCGCCGCCATACCCGAAGCGCCAAGCTATACGCTGCCCACCATGAAACCGCCCCTGCCGCCCGCGGCGGGTCCGGACTATCAGCCAGTGGCGACGCTCAACGGCTGGTCCTTGCCCTTCCACATGAACGGCAACGTCAAGGAGTTTCACCTCGTGGCGGAGGAGGTGGAGCGCGAGATCGCGCCCGGCATGGTCGCCAAGCTGTGGGGCTATAACGGCCAATCGCCGGGCCCAACTATCGAAGTCGTCGAAGGCGACCGCGTGCGCATCTACGTGACCAACAAGCTGCCGGAGCACACCACCGTTCACTGGCACGGCGTGCTGTTGCCGAACGGCATGGACGGCGTCGGCGGACTGACGCAACCGCATATCCCGGTGGGCAAGACCTTCGTCTACGAGTTCGCGTTCAGACACAGCGGCAGCTTCATGTACCACCCCCACTCCGACGAAATGGTGCAGATGGCCATGGGCATGATGGGCATGATCGTGGTCCATCCCAAGGACCGCGCCTTCCGGCCGGTCGAGCGCGACTTCGTGTTCGTGATGAGCGCCTACCGGTTCGACCCCGGCACGTCGCTGCCGCACGTCGCCGAGATGACCGACTTCAATATTTGGACGTTCAACACGCGCGTGTTCCCCGGCATCGACGTAATGCCGGTCAGGCTCGGCGACCGGGTGCGTATCAGAATCGGCAATCTCACCATGACCAGCCACCCGATCCACCTGCATGGCCACAATTTCGCGGTGAGCTGCACCGACGGCGGCTGGGTGCCGGAGACCGCCCAGTGGCCGGAGACCACCACGGACGTGCCGGTGGGCTCCATTCGCGCCATCGACTTCGTGGCGGACAATCCCGGCGACTGGGCGTTCCACTGCCACAAATCGCATCACACCATGAACGCGATGGGCCATGAGGTGGTGAACCTCATCGGCATGAGGCAGGCCGCTTTACGCCAAGCGCTCGACCACGCGACGCCCGGCGCCATGGCGATGGGCACCGACGGCATGGCGGACATGGGCGTCATGTCGATGCCGCTTCCCGCCAATACCTTGCCGATGATGACCGGGACCGGTCCGTTCGGGCCGATCGAGATGGGCGGCATGTTCACGGTGATGAAAGTCCGGGAGGACCTCGCGCCCGGCGATTATGGCGATCCCGGTTGGTACAAGCATCCGCCGGGCACGGTGGCTCACGCGGTTGATGCCGATCCCGATGCGGCGGCAACGGCTCCGGCAACGCCTGAGGGTCACATGCATCAGCACTAAGGGAGCGCCTTGTCCGGGCGCGGACGAAGACGCCGCGGACCGCGCCCCAACCGACTGCAATAGCAACGAAGTGGAGAAGCGACATGCGCAACTACGGACTCGTCAGCCGGCTCGCCCTTGGGACTTTCATCTCGGTGGTGGTTTCGAGCGCTCTGCTGACGTTTGCGGCCGCCCACGAGGCGCATCAGGCGACCTGCAGCGAAACGGCGATGAACGCGGTGGAGGCCGATATCCAGTCGATGCCCGACGGGGATGCCAAGGCAACCGCCATGCAGGAATTGGAGATGGCCGAAGAGATGATGGGCAAGGAGGACATGAAGGGCTGCGAAGATCACATGCACGCCGCCATGGAGGCCTTAGAGGAATAGGCGCGCATGTCTCACTCAGTCTCAAAGGTATCAAAAGCCAGATTCATTGTGCTTGGCGCGGCCGGCGCGCTGCTAGCAGCTATCGCCGCCATCGCGGTGGTTGTCTATTCCGGCCTGTACAACGTCGCCGCCGATATTCCGCATACCAAACCTGTCTTCTGGCTGATCGAGACAATGCGGGAACGGTCCGTCGCCGTGCGTGCCACGGACCTCGCCGTGCCGGGCGATCTCGACAATGCCGACCGCATCGTTTCAGGCGCCGGACAGTATGCTGATATGTGCGCGGGCTGCCATCTTGCGCCCGGCATGAAGCGAACCGAGATGAGCCGCGGCCTTTACCCGAGGGCGCCTGAGCTCCGCCGCGGGAGCGACCTCTCGCCTGCGGAGGAATTTTGGGTGGTGAAGCACGGCATCAAGGCGACAGGCATGCCGGCTTGGGGTGTGACCCATAGCGACGAGATGCTTTGGGACGTCGTGGCTTTCTTGCGGAAACTACCCGAGCTTTCGCCAGAGCAGTATCAGGCTCTTGTGAAAGAGGCGCCAACCCACGATGAGATCATGCAGGATCAGCCGAAGCAGAAGATGGAGGCGGACGACGGCCATGGCGGTCACGCTCACTAATCGTTTCAAGACCTTCCCTGCCGCGCAGACGATCGCTCGACTGACTGCGGCCTGCCTGCTGCTGTCCAGCACATGGGCCCTCGCCCATGAGGAGGCGACCGGCGTGGTCAAGGAACGCATGGACCTCATGGACTCCCAGAAGGACGCCATGAAGATCATCGGCGACATGGCCAAGGGCAAGGCGCCGTTCGATGCCGCCAAGGCGGCGGAGGCCGCCCGCGACATCGAGACGACCTCCAAGCAAATCCACGAGCTGTTTCCGGAAGGCTCGGACGGCCATCCGAGCGACGCCAAGCCTGAAATCTGGACGAATTGGGAGGAATTCACGAGCGACGCCGAGGAGCTGCAAGCGGCCGCCAAGGCGCTGGCGGCGGCGCTCGACGCTGGCGATCCCGCCTGGAAAGGGAACTTCCAGACGGTGACCGACGCCTGCAAGGCCTGCCACAAAAGCTTCCGGGCCGAGGACGACTAGGCCAGGCGGCCTCCTTCCCGGTTGATGAAGGGCTCCCAGGGGCCCACAATTGGGCTCGTTCCGCCTCAGGAGCCCCTCGCCGGCACGCCATGATCGACAAGCTCGAATTCATCATTGCGCTCTCGCGCGAACGGCATTTCGGCCACGCGGCCGAAGCCTGCGGCGTGAGCCAGCCGACCTTCTCCGCCGGCATCAAGCAGCTCGAGGACACGCTCGGCGTGCTCCTGGTGCAGCGCGGCTCGCGCTTCCGCGGCTTCACGCCGGAGGGCGAGCGGGTGCTCGATTGGGCGCGGCGCATCGTCGGCGACACCCGCGCCATGCGTCAGGAGATCGACGCGCTGAAGCACGGCCTCTCCGGCCACATCCGCATCGCCGCAATCCCGACCGCGCTCGCCATGGTGTCCATGCTGACCACGCCCTACCGGGCGCAGCACCCCGATGTGCGCTTCACTGTCTGGTCGCGGAACTCCATCGAGGTTCTCGGCATGCTCGAGAATCTGGAGATCGATGTGGGGCTCACTTATCTCGACAACGAGCCGTTGGGGCGGGTACAGACCGTGCCGCTCTACAGCGAGCAATATCGCCTGCTCGCCTCCGCCGACAGCCCGCTCGGCAATCGCGACCGCGTAACCTGGGCGGAGGTGGGCAAGGTGCCGCTCTGCCTGCTCACGCCGGACATGCAGAATCGTCGGATCATCGAGGGGCTGCTGCGGCATGCCGGCGCCGACGTAGCGCCGACTCTTGAATCGGATTCCATCGTCGTGCTGTTCGCCCATGTGCGGACCGGCCGCTGGGCGTCCGTCATGCCGGCGAAGCTCGCCGAGGTGCTTGGCCTCACCGAGAAGGTGCGCACCATCCCCATCGTCGAGCCGGAGGTCACCCACTCAATCGGGCTCGTCGTGCCTCAGCGTAACCCATTGACACCTTTGATCAATGCGCTGGTGACCGAGGCCAAACTGCTGGCGCCAGTGCTGAACGGAAGCGCCGCCCCGGGGCCGTCGCGTCGTGCGACGCGGCCGCGGGCCGCCGAGTGAAGATGTCGCCAGTCCGCTTCGATCGCGGGGAATTCTCCGGCGCCATCGCCGATCTTGGCGTTCTGGTGCCGATCGCCGTGGCGCTCATCATGCAGAACGGCCTGTCGGCGAGCGCGGTGCTGCTGCCGGCGGGGCTGCTCTACGTCGCCGCAGGCTTGTACTACCGGCTGCCGGTGCCGGTGCAGCCACTCAAGGCGTTCGGCGCCATCGCCATCGTCGAGGGCCTCGGCGCCAACGAGATCGCAGCCGGCGCTTTGCTCATGGGGGCCGTGTTCGTGGCGCTTGGGGCTTCAGGCTGGCTCGACCGCGTCGCCAAAATCTTCCCTCAACCGATCATCAGAGGCATTCAGCTCACAGTCGGCCTCTTGTTCCTGAAACTGGCGTGGACCTTGACCGTCGCGCCGCCGGCGGCATTCGCCGATCATGACGCGCCGTTGTGGTGGCTTGCGGGCGGCACGGTGGCGGTTGTCGTCGTCGCGCTCCTTATGCCGCGTCACGCCGTGGCCCTTGTCCTGTTTGGGTTGACGCTCGCCGCGATGGTGGTTGGCGCGCATGGCCCGCTGGAGCTAGGCCCCTCCTCTATCACACTGCCGGAGCTGACCCTTGGCGCCTTCGCCACCGCTACCGTCGTGCTCGTCCTACCGCAGCTGCCTCTGACCTTCGCAAATTCATGCCTGGCGACGGCAGACGCCGCCCGCACCTATTTCGGCGCGGCGGCGGAACGCGTGCGGCCCGGGCGCTTGGCGCTAAGCCTCGGTGCGGCGAACTTGTTTGCCGGTGCGATCGGGGGCATGCCGGTATGCCATGGCGCGGGCGGCATGAGCGCCCATTACGGCTTCGGCGCGCGCACCGGCGGCACGCCAATCATCCTCGGAGCTGTCCTGCTGGGCCTCGCGCTCGTCATCGGGGCAAGTCTCACGACTCTGCTGACGGGCTTTCCCATACCGATCCTCGCCGGCCTGCTCGGCATCGCCGGGCTCTTGCACGTTGCGCTGATGAGGGATTTGCGCGAGCCGGCGCATTGGGTCCTGGCAATCGCGGTTGGCGTCACCGGCCTTCTCACCAATCTCGCCATCGCCTTGGCGGCAGCCCTGCTCGTCTGGTGGGGCGCCAAGCTGTCAGGGATCAGTGCTCAGAGATCAGAAGTCAGAAGTCAGAAGTCAGAAGGATCTGAGCACTGACCTCCGACTTCTGAAACCTGGTTACGGCATGATGGCGACGCCCCAGGGCAAGCGGCCCACAGGTACTGACTTCTCGGCCTTGAGCGACTCGGCATCGATGATCGTCACGTCGTTGGTGAGGCCGTTGGCGACGTAGTACTTCTTGAAGTCTGGCCCGAACTCGCCGTGCCACGGTCGCTGCCCGACCAGGACGTACTCGATGACCTCTTTCGACTTGGTGTCGATCACCGCCACCCGGTTGGAGGGGCCGAGCGGCACCCAGATCTGCGAGTCATCCTTGTTGAAGTCCATGCCGACCGGCTGGAGCTGCTCGGGACGCACGCCGGGCACCTCGAAGCCGATCTTCTTGACCACCTTCCAGCTGGCGGGGTTGTCCCAATCG
This sequence comes from Methyloceanibacter sp., assembly GCF_050726195.1. GTDB lineage: Bacteria > Pseudomonadota > Alphaproteobacteria > Rhizobiales > Methyloligellaceae > Methyloceanibacter. The sequence goes on from NZ_JBOHJC010000015.1 coordinate 38,281, forward strand.
CTCGTGTCGATGACCGAGATGGTACCGCCGATCTCCGACGACACCCACAGCTCCTTCATGTCTTGCGTGAACTTCGCCTCGCGCGGACGGCTGTCGACCAAGATGTTGCCGACGAGCTTGATCGACTTGTTGTCGATGATGTGCGCCATGCTCGTGCTCTCCGAGGTGGCGGCGGTGTAGCGGTCATCCGGGCTCACAATCATGCCCTCGGGTTCCACCCCCACCGGAACCTCGCCGAGCACATCGCCACTCTTGATGTCCATGACGGTGACGAGGCTGTCGTCCTCGTTGGCAATGTAGATGGCGACGCCCTTCGAATCGATCGCCATGAGCTCAGGATCGGGACCGGATTCGAGTTGGCGGACGACCTCCATCTTCCCCGTGTCGATGACGTCGATGATATCGCCATCGCCGGCCGCCACGAACAGCTCCTTGGAGTCGGGGCTCAGCACGATGCCACGGGGGCGGCGCGCGGTCTTGATGGTCTTGATGGTCTCCAAGGTCTCGCTGTCGATGACAGTGATCGTGTTGTCCTTCTCATTGGAGACGAAGATCTTCGCGGCATGAGCGGGCACGGCAGCGAGCAAAATGGCAGTCACGCAAGCCACAGAAAGACTGATGCGAGTCATCATCGACTAACCCCTGGTCAGAGCTATTTGAACTTGCACTTGGACTCCGCTTTGTCGAAGCCAAGCGTGTCGGTGAGATTGATGGGATGCAGGAAGCCATCCTGCGGCGAGGTCGAGACCGGCACGCGGGTGCCACCGCCGAGAATGATCGGCTGGCGCATCTGGTGGTCCCAGTCACGGAAGCTGAGCGCCTGGCCCTTGAAGGCTTCGAGCCTGAACTGGTCGGACAGCATGTACCTCTTCACCGCCTTGGGCGCGACCTTGCCGGACTTCATGGCTGACTCGGAAAGCGACCTGAAGCCCAGCCAAGCCGTGTAGTCACGCTCGACTGGCGGCCTCTCGGCAAGCCGCGGGATGGCGTTCTGGAAGTGCATGGCGCCAGACTCGGTGTAGGACTTGTCCCAAGCGGTCGCCTGAAGGCCCTGCGTGCCGACCACGGGGCGCGGCGTGTAGGTGCGATACATCAGGTAGTCGCCGAAGTCGTCGTCGCTGTTGATAACCCACACGACGTCATGGTCGGGGGCGCTCTCCGTCTCCATGGGCATCTGCTGCTGAATCTGCTGATGACCCGAGTCGAGATTCCGGGCGCCGGGCGGTAGAGCGTAGATGTGGTCTTCCACCACCTTGCCGCCGAAGCGGGCGGCGCGTTTGACCTGCTCCAGAAAGTCCCGGTCCTCCTCCGTGTCGCGGCGAATGACGAACCACTCTGGCCACTTCTTCCAGATCAGGTACTGCGCGAGCGCGTCCGCGCGCATGGCATAATCCGGGATGATGTGGAAGACATTGTCGCGGCACTCTTCCTGACGCAGCTTCGTCGCGCTCGAGCGGATGTTCAGGATGATGGCGTCCTTGGCGTCGGGCAGGTCGGCGACGGCAAGCAGATCGTCGGGCTCGAGATCGGCGATAAAGAACCGCTCGCCATTGGCCAGCGCTTCCTTGGCCTTGGCGACGACGTCCCCATCCTCAGGAACGATCGCCTCGATCAGCTCGAAGGAGTGGCCGACGAAATTCCCGGCCTGGTTCGCCTCCTTGAGCATGAGGCGCGCGCCCTGAATGCCTTTGTCGGGGATGGGCTTCTCGGCATAGGAGAGCGGCAGCGGCTCCTCGTACTCCTTACCGAGATAGACGATGCGCATGTTCTTCATCTTAGGTTGTTTCGGCGCATCGGCTTCTGGCTTGGCGGGCTCAGCGGCTTCGGCATCGGCGTCCGCTTTAGGCGGCGCGGCGCTCTCCGGTGCGGCAGGCGCTTCGTTCTCGATCGGCGTCTCAACGGGAGCCGCGTCCGGAGCTTCCGCAATCGCGGGCGCAGCCAGCAACGCGACGAAGAGCGCGAGGGCCGAGGCGAAAAGTGGTGCGGCGCTTCGGGACCTGAGGACTGAACTCAACAGCTGCATCTCTCGGGGTCTGGGGCTCGTTGCAGGAGGTTTGGGATGTGAGGCTCCAGGCGCGTGATATGTCTCAAACATGCCGTCGATTAGCAATGCGCACTGCACAATTTTTACGTAGCCGAAGTGGCATAAAGCGATGCCAAATCTTCCCAAAATATAGGGCGTTAGCAGGAAGCTTCCAGAACATGACAATCTTTTAATGAGATTTGTCACGCCATTGGCGGCTTGGGGTGGTTCAAGGGTAAACGAAAAGCCGCCAGATCTCGGCCTGGCGGCTCTTCGAATCGAACCCTTCCGCGCGGCGCTATTGACCCGGGGTCTGCGCCGGAGTGGAGACGTGCTTCACCGAGCTTGGGTTCTTGACCCGGATGAAGGCGATGACTTTCCACAGATCATCTGAGGTCTTGATAATGGTGCCGAATTGCGGCATGGGCCCCGTCACGATCTCCTTTTTGACGCGGGTGTAACCCAGCTTCTGGAGCTCGTCCGAGCCAAGCGCAATCAGACGGAACAACGTGTCGTCGTCGGCGCCGTAGACGAACGTGTCGTTGGTGAGCGGCGGACACATGCCGCCGCCACCGCCGCCGCCATGGCAGCCATTGCAGCTGAAGGAGAGGTACTTTTTGTGTCCGACTTCCTCTATTGCTGCGACGTCGTCGTTGTAGGGGTTGTGTAAGCCGCCGATCGGCGTGGCCGCGATGAGGTCGAGCGGCGGGGTCTGGTCGTCCTTCGGGCAGCATTCGTCGGCAGCGATCGCCTGCCAAGCAAACACACTCATGCCGCTGACAAGGCCGGCGGCTAGCACTCCGATGATGATTTTGCGCACGGTCACGTTTCCTTACCCTGGTTGCAGTCTTAGTTGAGCCTTATCAAAGAACCTCCGGCGAACGCCGGCGCGTGGAAATGCTTGCCCTGCCGCCAGGGCGAGGCCTCGGGCACATAGTGCCCTTCGGGGCGGAACTTGTCATGGAAATCGAGGGGAAAGGACTTACGGCGGCGGCCGACGGCCACCGGCCTCACGACCTGGGGCCTGGACCCCAGCGTGAGATCTCCCAATCCTTCGGCGCCGTCTCCAGAAGAGCCGGCCGCGCTGTCCCTCACGGTCGCGATGACGTCATCCTCCGTGAACCCAAGCTGGCTGGAGCTCTGCTTCCAGCCCGGGAAGGCGGGAAGCGCTCTCTTCTGTCTTGCTGGGTGCTGTCATAGTTCAAATAGGAGGCAGAGTCATACAGCCAGGCAAAGATGCGGCATTTTGCCTTCCCTCGCCGAGTCCAGGGCCGAGGCCGAGGGTCAATTGGTAACCTCGAAGTCCATGTCCTCGAAGGTGTAACGGGGCACCTGGATCCAGACGCCATCCTCTTGGACCGGGACCTTGTGGATCTTGACGTCCTTCACGACCAATTTGCCGGTCTTCTCGTCGACCCAGAAATCGACGTCGTAGTACTCGTCGGTGCTGCCGGGCTTGCGGAAGTCCGTGCAGGCGAAATATTCGCCCTCTTTCTTGAGATAGCGCACGGGCTGGTGCATCTCGACGAACTCGAGGGGTATCTCCTCGCCGGTCTTTTCGTCGGTCAGGACTAGCGCCCCCTCCTCGTTCTTGTGTTCGGCGATGTAGTTGTGGATGGCGCTCATCACATGCCAGGCGCGGACCACTTCCATGTCGCCGGGATGTTCCTGCACGGGCAGCCACCACCACGCCACGGGAAGCCGCGTCACCATGATATAGCCGTCGCCGTCGCGCTTCGGCCCCTTCTGGACCCTGATGTCGATGAGATCGAGGCTGTCGCCTTCAGGCTGCGGCTTGAACCAGAAATCGAGCGCGTATTGCTTCTTGGGCTCGTCCTTGTCGTGGAAGATGGCGTTGGAGAACCAGCCATAGCCCCGCATGCCGCGCACGACCCGGATCTTCCCGTAGACGAGGTTGAGGTCTTCGTTGAGCTTCGGATCGTGAAATACGAACACGCCGTCCTTCGAGCGCTCGTTGATAACCGCCTCGGTTCTCTTGGTCACCGAGGTCTCGTCGAAGTCGGGATAGTCCGCGGCCACGGAGGGAGCAACCACTGAAATGCAAAGGGCCACGGCTAACGCCGTGGCCCCCGCATGCTTGAGCATGTGCTTCAACATGGGCATCACTGCTTTGCGGTTCCTCCGCCGTCGCCTTCGGCGGCCTGCGGCGAGGCTGACGCCCGGGTGAGGGAAAGCACGCGGATCGCTTGCGCGGCCTCCTGGTTGTCGTTCAGATTGGCCACATCCTCGGCGGTTTGATTTTGCGCATTCTTGACGGTGGGATCGGCGCCGGCGTCCATCAGGAGGCCGATCATCGGCGCGCTGTTGTTCGCGGCGGCGATCATGAGAGCCGTCATGCCATTGTGAGCCTGGGCATCGACGTTGGCGTCCTTGTCGAGAAGCGCCTTGGCGATGTCGGTTGGGCGCGTGCTGCCGGGAAGGAAAATCGATCCTTCCGCCGGGCCGGTCTGGGCCGCGATGATCATCAGCGGGGTCAAGCCCTCGGTGCCCGAGGCGATGCTAGCGTCGGCGCCGCCCTCTATCAACGCCTTGGCCGCCTCGTACTTCATCTCGGCGACGGCGAGAGCGAGCGGACGGAACTCCTGCTGACCCGGAACTTCGAGGTCGGCACCGTGATTGATCAGAGTTTTGATCGACGGAACGTGGTCGCGCATCAAGGCCGCGGCGAGTGGCGTGATGCCGTTGCCGTCCGCCTTATTGGGATCGGCGCCGAGCTCGACAAGGAGATCGATGGTCTTGTCGTGACGCTGCCGCGCGGCGCTGGTGAGCGGCGTCCAGCCTTGCAAGTCGGGTTTATTGACGTCGGCGCCCTTGCTGACCAGAAACCTGATACGCTCGTGATCGTTGGCGATCAGGGCATTGGCAAGTTCCTGCTGCGGGTCGGCGCCCTCCTCGAGCCACTTCTCGAGTCTTTCTTCGGTGACGACCTGGTCCGGGGTGGCAAGGTCGGGACGCGCCTCGAACTTCTGGTCGGCGAGCTTGATATAACTGCCATGGGCCGGCAAATCGCCAGGGACCACGCACTTGCTGCACTGGACGAGCGGGACGCCATATTCCTTTAGGATTGCCTCGACTTCTTCTTCGTGGTCCTCCAGGGCCCAATCGAGCAGATATTTGAGGAAGACGTCCGTCGGACGAACGCCGATAGCGAGCTCGAACTCCATCGGTACGGTGTCGTCGTCGAGATTGATCGGCTGAATGGCCACGGGCTCGTTCTTCATAGTCTTCACCCACCCGGCGAAGGGCCCGAACACGGCCGCGACGTCTAGCTCGCCGTCGAGCATACGCTGCACGACATACCAGGGCTGGTTTTCCGGAACGAGGTCGCCGTCATGGGTTTGCAACTGCAGATCGACATTGTCTATGATGCCGCGCTTGGCCAAAGCCCGGCGAACGCCGGAGGTCTGGAACACGCCGATCTTGAGATCCTTGAGCTTCGGATCGTCGAGGCCGGAAAGCTCGAGCCCCTTGTCGTCGCGATAGGCGAGAACATAAGGGGTCTTGTAGATGGGGACCGTGGTTAGCAGCCGCCCATACGACGCCGGGATGTCGAACATCAGGTCGCAATAGTGCTCTTCGAAAGTCGACCGGGTCAGGCCGCGCTCGATGAAGGGCTGCCAGTGATACTTGATCTGGGCACCCGTGGCCTTGGCTAGGAGCTCAGCAAGCTTGTTCTGAAAGCCCTCTCTCTGAATGTTGGAGAGCGGCATGTTGCCAGGATCGGCGCAGACATTGAGCTGGCCGAGCTTCTTGCCCTTGTAGGCCGCCTTGGCGGCGGCGCGGATGGCGATGTGTTCGCTGGGCGTCAGCTCGTCGAACGTTTTGTTGAGGTCGCGTTGAATGGTCTTCTTGTCGGCGGCCGAAGCGCCGGCAAGGCCAAGACCAAGGATGCAAACGGCCGCGGCCGTGAGAATGCGGAAATGGGGGAAGATCACTGGCCTACTTCGCTTTTGTTAGCGGCGGGCGCAAACGCCAGGGGCCGAAAATCCCATCGGCCTAACCCGCCTGGGTGCCTAGACTTCTGGCACTTATATAAGGAAAAGGCGCCCGATGCCGCAAGGGCATCGGGCGCCGTTAATCTACACGTTTCCGCTAACGATTACTCGTAGATGCGGAAGACGTTCAGCTCACCACCCTGCGGGATATGATTCAGGCCAGCAGCCTTCGTCATAGCCGTGGCACCGATGGCGCCAAACTTGTCCTCGAGATCGAGGCCAGCCGTCACGGGAAGGCCGATCCAGCCGCCGATGCCGGAGTAAACGCCGACATACTGCTTGCCGCCGACCTTGTAGGTGATCGGGTTGCCGATGATGCCCGAACCAAGCTTGCGGCTCCACAGGACCTTACCGGAATTCCGGTCGACCGCGCGGAAGTCGCCACCCAGCGAGCCATAGAACATCAGACCACCGTCGGTGACCATGGTGCCACCCCAGTTCGGATACGGATCCGGGATTTCCCATACGGTCTTGCCGGTCAAGACGTCATACTTCTTGATCTTGCCGGTGGTGCCGGGTTTCTCAGGATACATGTACACGTTCGCGAACACGTAGACCGTGCCCTGGTTCGTGTGCGTGCGCTCCTGGGGCTCCAGCTCCATGCACCAATTGTTGGTGGGCATGTAGAAGATGTTCGGCTCTTTGGGATCCACCGAACCGGGCTGCTGGTCCTTGCCACCCATAGCAGACGGGCAGGAAGAGACGTTGCGGCCAACTTCGAGCGGAGAATGGTCACGCACCTTGATCGGACGGCCAGTCTTCATGTCGACCTTCTCGGCCCAGTCCGTCGTCACGTATTTCGTGGCGCGGAGGAGGGTACCGTCGGTACGATCCATGACATAGGCGAAGCCGTTACGATCGAAGTGAGTGAGAGCCTTCACCTTCTTACCGTCGATATCCATGTCGGTAAGGAAGTTCTCGTTGACGCCGTCATAGTCCCACTGATCGAAGGGGGTCATCTGGTAGGCCCAGACCGCCTCGCCGTTCTCAACCTTACGGGCGAAGATGGTCATCGACCACTTGTTGTCGAACTCACCAGTGTTGCACTCTTCGTGGGTCTTGTCGGGGCAACGATAGGACGGGCTCCACAGGCCGGGGTTACCGGTCGAGTAGTAGACCAGCTTCAGCTCCGGATCATAGGAGAACCAACCCCAGGCAGCGCCGCCGCCGATCTTGTAGTCCTCACCAGGGAAGGTCTTGATACCAAGATCTTCACCAGCCTGGCCGAAATGCGGGTTGGCCTTGTTGGTCTCGGGGGTCAGGCACACGTCCGCGTCGGAACCCGTGCTGTGGCACACCCAAGCCTCAGAGCCGTCCTTAAGGTTCCAAGCCGCAACGCGTCCGCGAGCTGCGAACTCGTCACCGCCGAAGCCCGAGAACACCTTGTTGTCGACAATGATCGGAGCCGAAGTGATCGTCTCACCCTTCTCGGGGTAAGCGAACTTGACCACCCAGACTTCCTTGCCGGTCTGGCCATCGAGGGCAATGATGAAGCCGTCGAGAGTGCCATACACGAACTTGCCGTCGGCATAGGAGCCGCCACGGTTGACGGTGTCGCAGCAAGCGCGCGGCACAGCCGACTCGTCACGGTCGGTCTTCTTCACGTACGACCACACCTGCTTCGGGTTGTCAGGATCGGTAAGATCGAGCGCCTGCACAACGTTGCAGTTGGCCATGGACGGGCAGCCCGAGATCATGAACAGCATGGTCTTGCCACCGACGTCCTTGATCACGAGCGGCTGACCTTCATGACCGCGGAGGGCGTTGGTGCCCTGCAGCCACGACATCTGCAGCTTGTTGACGTTCTTGGTATTGATGTCGGCGAGCGTGCTGTGACGCGTAACCGCGAAGTCACGAGCGGGGGCTGGCCACTGGTCGGGGTCAGCCATGCGCTTCAGCTGCTCTTCGTCTGTGTTTGCCATTGCCTGACCGGAAAGGCCCATCGTCACGGCGACGATGGTCCCGGCCAGAACACCAAACTTCATTTTCATATCGTTCTCCTCTCCCTAGCTACTCAGTTCACCGAACGAAAGCTGAGCTATTCTGTGTGTTGCTTGGGTAACGTTTCACCCTTGAGCGAAATGCCAAGAGAGCACCGAGCCCTTGCAAGTTTTCAAGCTGTCACTGTGGATATGGGAGGATGCCCGAAAGCGGCGAAGCAAACAATTCCGCCTCGCGCCCGCTCCTGGCGGCGGGTTCTCCGATGAACACATCACGCGGTGACACCTCACGAGGAATCCAGCCTAACACGGTGTGCGATGTGGGCATTCCAGATAGTTGATCGGAATGTACATCCCACACATTGCCAAGCTGCCCGCTCATAATTGCCAAATGTCCTGCCTTTGCAAGTGAAAAGTGCTCAAGGCAATCAAATGTGCCAAATGCCATTGCGCTTCGCTGCGCTGCATCAATGGCGCGGTTCAGGGAAATTTCGTGTCAAGTCAAAATTGTGCGGAATTGGTGTGCAGCGCATCGCCGGGTTGATGCAGTTTCTGAGTGTATTGATGGGACGAAAAGGCGAACACCGAGACGCCAAGAATCAGACCTCTTAACCGGCTTGGCCGCGTCCCCTCGCCCGTGGGCCGATACCTAGTAGGGTGGCATATGGGCCGGGGCCCGGTGCTGCAACAGCATCGGGCCCCGTTCGTCTAGGAAGCTTTTCCGCGCTCACCGCGCGCGTCCGCGATGGCTGCCCAGCTCCAATTTCATTCTTTGGAGGTTTTGACCTGAGTCGTCGGGAGATGTTGGATGGCGATTCGCATCAGCTCCGGTAACGTCCGCACGCCAAGCTTGGCTTTCAGCTGCGTGCAGGTGTTGGCCACGGTCTTGTAGCTGACATGCAAATGCTCGGCGATGACGCCGTACGGCTTTCCCTCGGCGACGAGGGCGAGCGTCTGCAGTTCGCGCACCGTCATCCGCCGCAAGGGATTGGTCGTGCCCCTCGCCTCCATGAAGGCGACCTCGGAAGCCAGGTCATGGCTGAGATACGGCCGGTTCTCGCGCACTTTTTGGAACGCCTTCACCACCTCGTCGGGCGAGGTATCCTTCAACACGTATCCGGTCGCGCCCACTTCCAGCGCGCGGCTGACGATGACCGGGTCGGAGTGCATGGTGAAGACCAGAATCGGCGTGCGCTGATCGTGCAGACGAAGCCGCCGAATGAACGACAAGCCGCTGAGCGCGCCGGTACGCATGGCGAGGTCGACGATGATCACGTCAGGCTTCTGGTTGCGGTAGAGGCGGAAACCTTCGGCCAGGCTTTGTGCCTGGATGATTTCACTCACGCCGGCGTCCTCCAGGAGCTGACGGCAGCCCTGGAGGACAATGGGATGGTCGTCGATGACGAGAACCTGAGTCATGATAGCTCCCCGACCAGCTCTGGCGCTCCTGAGCGCTCTTTGCTTTCGCGTACCGGAATCTCTATGCGAATCGTCGTGCCCTTGGCAGGCGTGCTGTCGACTACACACGTCCCACCAAGGGATCGCACTCGCTCGGTCATGGTGGCAAGTCCGAACCCCTTGGGCGTCGACGGCGGGATCCCCTTCCCGTCGTCGCTGATGGTCAGATGCAGCCACGCCGCCAGCTGCGCACGACCTCTACCGCGCTTGATCGGCGTTTCCGCCAAGTCAACGCTAACGGCTTTCGGGTCGCCATGGCGAATGGCGTTGGCAATGCCCTCTTGGATGCACCGGTAGACGGTGAGGTCGATCGGCTCCCCATAGGACTTCCCGAGCTCGCCGAGGCCCAATTGAATCTGCGTGTCGGGATGACTGCGTTGGTAGCGGGCCGTGAGCTCGTCGATCAGCTCGCTGAGCGTAACGCTGCCGAGCGGCCCCGGCCGGAGCTTCTTGATCAGCGCCCGGTTCATCGCCTTCAGCCGGTCGGTAATCGTGAGAATTTCGCCGACGCGCAGGCCTATCTCGTTGACGCGTTCCGTAAGATTCTGTGTCGAGATCCTCTGGATCGAGGACGCATTCGCGGTGATACCGAACAAACAAGGTCCCGCCTCGTCGTGAAGCTCGTTGGCGATCTCGCGCCTTTCTTCCTCCTGGAGGGTAATGAGCTGGCGGTAAAGCCTGCTGTTTTCGTCGCGCGCGGTATCGAGCGCCCCGGCCAGTGTGTTGAACCGATTGGTGATGACAGCAAGCTCCTTGACCTTGGAGGGCTTCAGCCGCGTCGCGTAGTGTCCATCCTCGAGATTGAGCATGCCCTTGGAGAGGTGCGCCAGAGGATCGAGCACGCGTCCGAGCACGACATAGAGAACCGCAAGCACGATCACATTGAGGACGAGCCACACGATGGCAATCGAGGAGAAATCCTGCCAAGCCTCGGCGATCTCGTCGGCCGGCTCGCCGACGATGACGATGGGCGTCGAACGATCCACCGTCACGACGCGGAGCGCGCGGCCACCCTTCTGCGGCCGGACCAGCGCAGCAAACCATTTCGGAACGTAAGGCCTGGCGCCATCACCGACAATGTCATGGGGCGAGGCGATCGTGAGGTGTCCGGTCACGTCCATAAACATGATGCGGACGTGGCGAAGATGCTTGAGCTGCTGCGGCAATTGCTGCTTCACCGCTTCCAAATTGTCCTGACTGGCCAGGTCGTTCAAAGTCGCGACAACGAGACGCTGGGCAACTTCGAGCGAAGCTTCCATCTCGACCCTCGTGGCCGTGCGCGTGTTGACGATCGAGATCGCGCCCGCCACGAGCGCGGCAAGGAGATTGATCGCGGCTATCGCGATAAGAACCTGCGTCCGGAGCGGGCGTTCATACCAAAGCTTTTGCAGCACGATCTCCACAATGATCGGTGGGTCACACCACCGGGAATGAGCCAATTGCAAGGGCTCTTGATGATTAGATTTAACGGCACGGGCGGCTTGCCCCGCCCCCCAACTCTCGGCGGGGGCCCAAGAAAAATCCACTGTCTCAAGGTCCTTATAGGGGATTCTTACAAGAGTCAGTGCAGGCTGGAAGGGAGGAAATAGCAATGGCAAGCCTGGAAATAGGCTTGCCAAGCATTCCCGAAACGCCTTGCTGGGCGGCGGCGGCGGACAGCGTATAACCTCTGGCGGCTAGGCCATCTCCCGCGCCTTCCCGCTGCATCGAGCGGCCCACGCCGCCGGGACCTCAAAGTCCAATGGTTATGTAGGGAAGAGCAGGAAATGCCACCTTGCGGAGAATCGCGGTGTGGCCTAGGTAGCGTTCGTTCCGGCCAGTTTCCGATGGTTTATGTCGCGGGGAGCGGAGACCCGAGGCCTAGGATTGGGCTTTCTACCGGTCCATATGGACTATTCAGAGGAGGTGCGATCAATGAAGCTGGCAACCCTGACATACCTGGCAAGTGCGCTTGCGATTGGGTTCGGTGGCGGCATCGCGCAGGCGGCCGAGATGGCCGTGGCGGCCGACAAGTGCGATAAGGCGTGGTCCATGGCCTCGCCGGGCGGCGATGCCATCTCGGAAGGCGCCACGGTGCCTTTCGTCCTGGATTACACCATGGTCGATTCGGACAAGGATGGCGCGATCAGCAAGGACGAGTTCAACAAGGCTTGCGCGGACGGCATGGTCAAGGCTGACGAGGCGACCGTCAAAGACATGGAGTAGGCTGGCCGGCCAAGGCCGCTCAGGATTTTTCTAGAGGGTATGCACTCGCTTGTGGGCACACCCTCTTGTTATGTGAAGCAGGTCAGGTGGCGCGCTTGCCGAAAGCGAGGATGCCGGCCACCGGCACGACGAAGCCGATCAGGACGGCCATGATGGTCAGCGCCGGCAGGTCGGCGTAAGAGCCGCGGCCGACCTCGAACCAATAATTGAGATATTTGGTCTGGAGCTGGCCCGCCACCAGCGCCACGTTCATCAGCGAGGCCATCAGCGCGAACCACGTGGCGCGGCGCCCGGCCGGCGCGTTGATGGCGACGAGGGTGAGAGCCGGGATCATGCTGAGCTCGGCGAACGGCGATTCCGTCGTGATGTCGATCAGCGCGATAGTCCGGGCGCCAAAACCGAGATTGGCCTCGGTCCATTGATCGAGGCGAAGCGTGAGCGCGATGTTGGGCAGCGCCAGCACCGTGCCGATGACGGTCAGCCACAGCAGCACCTTGGCGATCGGCTTGCGCGTGATGACGTCGGAGAATAGCCAGGCGCCGGCGAGCGCGAGTCCGGCGCCGATCTGGGCCAAGGTGCCGTAGAACGCCTCGTCGAAGCCGAGCATATCGATGGTGAACCAGCGATAGCCTTCGCCGACGCCCGGGGCCGAGCGGTAGAGGAAGATCACCAGCGCCGCGTAGAAGATGCGCTGGCGGAAGGCCGGATCGAGATCGGCGGTGATGCGGTAGAGCATCAAGGCGATGACCGTGAGCGAAATGGCAAACACCAGCTCCTGGCCGAGCGGCAGGCCGCCAAGGCCGATGGCCGCCACCACGGCGCCGAACACGAGCCCCCCGCCGAGTATCCGCCAATCGACGGGCTTCCGTTCGCTCGTGTCGAGGCGGACGAGGGCGGCACCGGTGACCGAGATGGCCGGGATGGCGAGGCCGAGCAGAAACACGGTCTCGTAGCTATAGATCTGCGCGAGCCAACCGGAGAGGCCCGACACTGAGAGGACGCCCGACCACAACGCCAGCCGGCCGAGCACCTGGACAAGGCCGAGCTCGCGCTCCACTTCGGCCTTCGGCTTCGGCGTGCCGTCGGGGCGGACGCGCTCCACCACCTCGGTAGTCATGGCGTCGGCGATGACGTCCTGCATGACCACGCCGACAACGATGAGAAGTTGCGCCATGACATAGAGCGCGTTCTTGCTGGCAAACGCGATCCAGCCGCCGGCGGCGCCCGCCAGGATCACAATGCCCGACGCCACCAGGCTCGCGCCGATGAACACATACATGCGACGCTGCGAACCTAAGATTGGCACGGAATCGGCGAGCTGCCCGAACACCATCTTGATGGTCCAGGGCAAGGTCAGCCAGACGGCGAGCGCGGCAAGCTCGGCCGGGGTAAAGGTCAAGGCCTCTTTGACCCAGAACGCCTCGGCGATGGCGACGAGGCCGAGCGCGCCATAGGCGTAGTAAATCATGAGGAGCGGCACGTAGCGCAACCGCATGGCGCGGACCGGCGTGATCAGCGCGGCTTTCAGCTTGTCGAGGAGGGTTCGGTCCTGAGGGGCGCTTTTGGCGGGGGAAGCGGCCGTCATCCCGGTTCCATAGCAGCCTTAACGAGAGGCCGCCTAGTTCAGCGCGGCGCGAGGTGCTGGGTCAGGTCGTGGTCCGGGACCTTGGTCAAGTCCTTCTGCAAATCCTTGACCACAAGGTCGGCGATCGGCTTGGCGAGCTTCTGCTTGAGCTCGGTGAGGACGCCGGGGGGCGCCACCAACATCAGCTGGTCGAACTGGCCGCGGTCATGACCCAAGGCAAGCTCGTCGGCGACCAGCTTGACGAAATCCTCCTTCGCTGCCTGCTTGAGGTCGCGCCGCGGCTCGACGGCGGACCGGCCTGGCGTGGCGCTCTCCATGACCCGCCCGGGCCGGTCGCGGTCAAGATCGCTGGCGCGGTCGTGAAGGTCGGTGGACTCGAGGCTGGCGATGGTGCGGAAGGCGCCGTTCTCGTCGCGCTCGACAAAGCGCGCCCTGCCGCCATCGGCAATGGCATACCAAATCTTGGCTTTCTTCATGGCCTCACCGTTCATTGGGCTCGCGGAGTGTCATTATATAGGCGGCTAGGTCCTCGAGTTCAGTCTTGGTGATGGGAATCACCGGCATCGGGTGTTTGGGGATGACGATAGCCGCCATGATTGCCCCTTCGGTCTGGCCCTCCTTGCCGGCGATCTCGCGGAAGCTCGGTATGTCGACGCTGGCATGGGACTGCCCGCTGTCAACAAGATGACAATTCGAGCAGAGCCTTTGAGCGAGGTCCTTGCCGTGCTCCGGATCGGGGGCGCTGGTCACCGGACCGGCGAAAGCCGCGCTCGTGGCGAATACCGCTCCCAGGGTGAAAACAATCCGTGCGTCCATGGGTTCCTGCCATCCCTGCCGGTGCAAGTCTCCCCTTGCGCACCGTAGACTCAGGCGGCCATCGCCTTCAACCTCGCCGGATCGAGCAGATGCACGCGGCGCGCTGATTCGAGGCGCACGAGACCGATCTCCTTCAACTCGGCGAACATGCGCGACACGGTCTCGAGCGTAAGCCCGAGATAGTCGGCGATGTCGTGGCGCGGCATGGCGAGATCCAGCACCTGCCTGTCGCCCGAACGCCGCGTCATCTCCAGCAGGAAGGCGGCGAGACGCTCGAGCGCATTCTTGCGGCCGAGAAGGAGGAGGTGGTCCTGGGTGTGGCGCAAGCCGATCATGGTGCGATTGAGCAACTCGTGCACCAAGCCGGTGGAGGCGCCCGCGCTCAGTAGGCTCTGCCATTTGAAGGCGACGAGCTTGACCGGCACGACCGCCTCGGCGGAGGTGTGGTGGACGTCGTCGACCTCGAAGCCGAACATGTCGCCCGGCAGATGGAAGGCGCTGATCTGGCGGCGCCCGTCAGGAAGCAGCTTCGACACGCGCACGACACCCGAGACGAGCTTGTAGACGTAACCCGCGGTCTCGCCCTCGGCGAATATCTCGGCGTTGCGTCCAAAATTCATCGGCACGCTCGACGGGAGATAGGATTCAGGCCCTGCCGTGCGGGGCGCGGGCCGGAGCTGGCGGTGATCCCGTGGCAGTTCGGCGGTGATGGGGGTCGGCGTCAGCATCGGTGATCCTCCAAGAGATCGATTTGACCGATGTCAAAGCTACGCCTCGCGGGGGCGCGCCGAAATTCGGGCCGAACACCTAAGGGAAACTACGTAGGCGCTAGGGCCTTAGCCGGCGCTCCGGGGCACCGGCCTTGCCCAAGGCCTCGCGCACCGCGGCGAACAGGACGCCGCCAAGGAGCGGCTTTTCCACTACGCTCGTGACGCCCGCCGCGGCGGCGCGGGCCATGACCTGGCTGGTGGCGTGGGACACCATCAAGACGACGGGCATGTCGCCGCGGGAGAAGGCGCCCTCCGCGTCCCGCCCCGCCATTCGCGTAAACACGTCCTGGTCGAGCACGAGACAGCCCCGTTGCGGAATGGCCGCGGCCATCGCGGGGTGCAGAGAGTGTTCGTCGCAAAAGCGCGTCGTGAAGCCTTCGAGCTCGAGGGAGAAGCGCAACGAATCGGCGAGGACGCCGTCGCTTACCGCGATGAATATGGTTTCGGTTTCCGGCAATCGATTCTCCGCACACGGGCGTCGTGGCCCGCTGCCGCGGACCGTGGTTCATGGCGGAAGATTATGCGTGGGGCGGAGAGGCGCCTTGAGCCAGGTCAAGCGCCTAAGCGCTAGTTTCGGCACGATTCCGCGCGCGGCGGTTATTTCTGCGCGTTTCTATCGGCCGGCAGCTTTGCCTGAATCGCCATGCGAATCAGCTTCGACAGGGTCTTGGCCTGCATCTTGGCCATGAGGTTGGCGCGATAGACCTCGACCGTCCGTGGGCTGATGCCGAGATCCTGGGCGATGATCTTGTTGGGGTTGCCGCTGACCAGGCCTTCGAGCACCTGCCGCTCACGCTCGGACAGGGTGGCGATCCTGGCGGCGATGGCAGGCCCGTTCCCCTCATCGGCGCCGCGCTCGAGGGCGCCATGGACCGCGCTCAAGATCGTCTCCTCGTCGAACGGCTTCTCGATGAAATCCGCGGCCCCGGCCTTCATCGCCTCAACCGCCAAGGCCACGTCCCCATGGCCGGTGATGACGATGGCGGGAAGGCTGCCCCCTTTGGCTCTCACTTTGTGAAGCAACTCGATGCCCGTCATGTCCGGCATGCGCACATCGGTGATCAGGCAGCCGTCCTGTACGCCTGGGAACCCGGCAAGAAAGGCGCTCGCCGAGTCGTAGACGCGCACCGCCAAGCCCGCCGCGCTCAACATGAAGGCGAGCGATTGGCGCACGGCCTCGTCGTCATCGACGATATGGACCACGCGGTTATCCGGCATGGGACGTGTCCTCAGGTGAGGCAGATAACAAGGTGAAGCAGAACACAGTCCCGCCGCCGGGATTCGGCTCCGCCCAGATCCTACCGCCATGCGCCTCGATGATGCGCTTTGAGATAGACAGGCCAACCCCCATACCCGCCGCTTTGGTCGTCACGAACGGCTGAAACAGCCGATCGGCGATCGTCGGACTCAGGCCTTGGCCGGTGTCTGCCACCCTGACTTCGATCATGTCGCCGTCCACGGCGGCGGTGGTCACGAGCAACAGCTTGCGGTCGCAGCCATGCATGGCCTCGATCCCGTTGCGCATGAGGTTGAGCAAGACCTGCTGGATCTGGACCTTCTCGACCATGACCGCATCGGTATGGCTCTCGAAGCGAAATAGGGCTTTGACCCCCTCCTCCCTGGCGCCCACCAGCGCGAGCGCGCTCGCTTCCTCGACGAGCTTGTTGATGTTCTCGGCCTGCTTCTCGGTTTCGCCCCGCGCCACGAACTCGCGGAGCTGGCGGATGATCTGTCCGGCGCGCAAGGTCTGCTTCGTCGTCTCGCCTAGCGCATCACGAACTTTCGGCGCGTTCGGATGGTCAATGCCTTCCAGCAGCCGGCCGCACCCTTGAAGGTAGTTCGAGATCGCCGACAGCGGCTGATTTAGCTCATGCGCCAAGGTCGACGCCATCTCGCCCATTGCGGTCAGCCGCGACAGGCGGGCGAGCTCGGTTTGCAGCTCCTGCAACTGATGCGCCGTTTGCTGCCGCTCGGTGAGGTCGCTGACGAAGCCCGTGAAGAAGCGGCGCTCGCCCGATCGCATCTCGCCGACCTCGAGTTTCATAGGAAAGGTCGATCCATCCGCGCGCTGGCCGGTGACCACACGGTCTATACCAATGATGCGCTTCTCGCCCGTGGTCAAATAACGGGAAATGTACCGGTCGTGTTCCTCCCGATAGGGGCTTGGCATCAGCATGGACACGTTCGCTCCGGCCACTTCCGGCTCCGTGTAGCCGAAGAGCCGCTCCGCGGCAGCGCTGAACGATTGGATGACGCCCTCTTCGTCGATGACGACGGTGGCGTCCGGCACGGTGTCAAGGATCGAGCGGAGATGAGCTTCACGCGCGCGCAAGTCGCGTAAATGCTTGCGATTGCGGATTCGGGTGCGGCGGAGCAGTTCGCCAAAAAACGAGACGCCGCAACCCACGATTACAAAGAAGACGGCGACGGCAAGCTCGGGACTGGAAAATTCGCCACTAACTCTAATAAGGGCCAATCCCAGCAGCGAACTCAGCAGCGTCGCTACCAAACCAGGACCCAATCCTCCAACGCCCGCGGCTAACAGGACGGCGGGTATGAAGGCGAGAAACGCTGCATGCTCCTGTAGCCACGGATGCAGCCCCCAGCGCAACATGAGGGCAAGACCAACGGCGCCGATCGCGGCCCAGTAGTGAGCTGCGGAGGTCTCCGGATCGAGCAGCGCGCGCCGGTATCGCTCGACGCCGCCTTCCCCTGGGCGTCTGTCAAGGGGCCTCTGCATGGGGCGAATTCTATCCTCCTGCGGCACGACGTAAAACAAGCTCTACGTCCGTCAACGCCGAGTATCGCAACTCTGTTAGCCCTAGTGTGTTAGCTTTGTGTATGCCGCAGTACAGGCGCACAGGAGGACAACATGGCCCCAAACGACGCCGAAATGCCGGACCACCAGGCTCTGAAGGAAGACATCCAGGAAATAGCACAGCGCCTGTCGACGCTTCGCCACGCAGTGGAGAATCTCACACGCTCGATCGGACGCGCAGGCAGCCATCAGGCCGATGCGCTTCAGGATCAGGCGAGCGAGCTTCTGTGCGCGGTGGAGGACTCCGTCAGGCGCGAACCCGTCAAGTCGCTCAGCATCGCGCTCGGCGCCGGCTTCCTGCTCGGCGTGCTGATGCGGCGCTAGGGAGCCGTTCCTTACCGTCCTATTTTGCGCACATTGCCGCGATGGAATTCAGGTGTGTAAAGAAAAGAGGCGCCCCATGCAGATTCCCCTGGAGGTCAAATTCCGCAACATGGACCCCTCGCCAGCCGTCGAGGCGCGCATCCGCGAGAAAGCGGCGAAGCTCGAGCGCTTCCACGACCGCATTATCGGCTGCACCGTCGTGGTCGAGGCGCCGCACCGGCATCAGCACAAGGGCAAGTTATACCGCGTGCATATCGACATCAGCGTGCCGGGCAAGGATCTCGTCGTCGACCGCGCAAAGCCTCTCGATCACGCCCACGAAGATGTCTACGTCGCCTTGCGCGATGCCTTCAACGCCGCCGTGCGGCGCCTGGAGGACCATAACCGCAAGAAGCGGGGCGATGTGAAAACGCATGTGGCGCCCTAAGGGTCCGGCCGAACGAACCGCCAGGTCAGGCTTTCCAAAAGGCCTTGACCTTGGCGAAGCGCGCATAGGCGCGCTCGGACTCTTCCAGCCGCTTCTCAGCCTCGGCGGTGTGCGTCTCGAGGCGGACCGGCGCCTTGTCCTCACCAAGCACGATGTGCCGCGTGGCGATATCGTTGAGCGCGCCGAGGGCGCCCTGAAGGTCCTTGAGCGCCGACAGCGACTTCTCGCGGCGCTCGTCGTTCTCCTTGCCGGGAAAGGTGGCGGCGAAGAATTCGGTGGCATAGCGCAGGCGCTTGGCACGAATGCGAAGCCTGTGCCGCTCGCCCGCTGAAAGATCGCGCAAGTTCGCCCCACGTTTCTTGACCTGCCGACGCAGGCGGCGAAGCTCCTTGGCGGCATGCTCGGCGACGGAGGCCCCTGCCCTATCGCTCTCCGCCCAATGGCCCACCTCGATCCAGCCGATAATGTCGACCAGCACCAGGCGAAAGCGCTGCGATCCAACGGCGCCCGCGGCGCGCGCATAAGCGGCGTCGCGGCGCGCGGCGAACTCGCGATGGGCGGCCGCGACCTCGGCGTCGCCGGGACGCGCGGCACGCAGCGGCTCGAGCACATCGGCCGCGAAGACATCAAGATCGCGCGCCGGGCCGAGCTCCTGGGTGATCCACTTCAGCTCCTCGCCGATGCGCGCACGAACTTCGTCATCAACCACATCGGCGAACAGCGCGATGCCGGCGCGAAGGCGCCTCAGGCCTATGCGCATCTGATGCAGCGCTTCGGGGTTTTCATCGCGCACGGCCGGCGCGTTGACGACGATCTGGCGGAGACAATTACGGGCGATGGTGCGAAAGGCCTCGGCCACCGCCATGTCCGGCGAGATCGCGATACTACCCGCCTTCTCCACGGCATGATCGCCGCCGTCGACAAGCTCGAACCCGCGCTCCGCCTTGGTCTTGACGTTGAGGTTCAAGGGTATGGTTTCGGCCAGTTCGCCGGCCAATCGGAACAGCTCGCGCTTGTCTCCAGCCTTCAATTCGAGCTCGAGTTCGGATACCGGCGTCCCCGTGACCCCCGCGGTGATCTCGCCCTGGTCTATGGCCAGCTCAATTTCCGCTCCGTCGCGCCGCATTTGGAAGGTCTGGCGCCTCACCCTAGTGTGAAACCGCGGACGCAAATTGGCGCGGACTTCGGGGGTGAGGAGGGGTGCGAGCGCAGTGCCCTCCGCCGCGTCAAGATCCGGCTCGTGTGTGGGTACCTTCTGCTCCCATTCACGCCGCTCGAGAAACTGCGTCTCGTCGCGGGCGGTCTTGATCGTCTGTACATAGCCATTGCCGGTGGCACGGACCCGCAAGAAGACGCCCGCCTGACGCAGGACGTCGTCGCCGGTGTCGTAATAGATGGAGATCAGATCCCGCGTCTCGCGCGAGGCGTCGCTCGCGGTCAGCACAGGGTGCGACAAAATCCGGGACGCATCGGCGGGATCGAAGGTGAGCTTGAGCTCGACCTCCGTCCCGGCACGTTCCGACTCTGAACCTGACACAGCGAAAACTCCCGCTCCAAACACGCAGGGCGAACGCGTCACGCTATGTCATTGACGGCATTTTGCCTTCGACGCGCGTCGGCCCCTGGCGCCCACGGCGCGTCGCGACAGAGCCAACATCTGAGTGTCACAATCAAGCCCGGAATGGCGGCGGACGAAGCCGCCGTCAGGCGATTCTGACGGGGCGGCGCGGCAGAATGGGCGGCGTGGGCTTCAGTCGCGAGGGCGACGTGCGGATGGCGGCGGTAGGGGCGGCGACGAAGCTCTGGTCGTCCGACTCAAGAAGCGCGACCTGATTGCGTCCCGCGCGCTTGGCGATGTAAAGCGCGGCGTCGGCGCGGCGGAAAAGGCCGGAGAGGTCGGTGTCGACTTCCACGTCCGAGGCGACGCCGACGCTGACCGTCGCGCCGACCGCCAAACCATTGATAAACGCAGCCGACCGCGCGAAGGCGCGCCGTACCACCTCCGCCGATTCGGCCGCGGAGGGCGCGTCGGCGCCCGGCAAGATCGCCGCGAACTCCTCGCCGCCGAGGCGTCCGACGATGCCCCTGGGGCTCAGATGCTTGGCCACGGTCAAGGCGAAGACCTTGAGCACCGCGTCCCCAAGCTCATGACCATAGGAGTCATTGGTTTCCTTAAAGTGGTCGAGATCGAAGATCAGCACGGCGACCGGCGTGCCGCCAAGGATGCGGCGGTGGCCGAAGGCGTCGGCGGCTTCGAACAGCGCCCGGCGGTTTGGCAGCCCGGTTAGGCTGTCAGTAAGTGCGTTGACACGCTGTTCCTCTTCCTGACGCTCCTTGGCCATGGACAGAACGATAAACGCAAGTGCAACTCGAAGCAGCACCGTGACCAGGATCACCACCGGGAACCAGCTGCTTGAGAAAACGGCGCCGGCTTCATGAATTGGCATCGCCGCGATAAGCGGCAGCCAGGACAGGAAGCTCACGCCGGTGAGAACGAGGAGCACGACGGCCGGCCAGCGCGACGGCAGCTGCTCGCCATTGGCGTAGGCGAGCTCGACGGCTGCGCTGAAGCTGTAGGCCGCGATCAGCCCGCATAAGAGAATCAGCCGGTCGTCGAAAGTCTCCGCGTAGCCGGAGCCGGCGGCGAGTAGAAAGCCGACAGGGCCCACCAGCATGTAGATCACACTGGGACGGCGGTGTGAGAACTGCCGGCAGGCATACCACTGGATGCAGCTCGGCAAGATCATCAGGGCCTGGCCGAGAACCAGGAGACCGGAAAGACCGGCCCGCGACGAGACGGCGGCGACGACAATGCCGGCGCTCATAAGCAGCAGGGCAAAGCCCCACAAGCCGACGAAGGCCGAGCCGCCTTGGCGCGCCCAATCGAAGACGAGCACAAGCCCGAGGACGGCGGTGACCGTGACGGCCACGGCCGACATCGTCATCATGTCGAGAGGCATGGGCGCTCGCAGCTTGGGTGAAACCTCGCGCGCACACTAGCTCAGGCGGCCTCACGGCAGGCTTTATGGGGCCGCTAGATTTTCTGGATAATTTTAGGCAACGCGCTCGCGGCATCCAAAATACCGCACGGCAAAATTTCGAGCCGCAACCGGGGCTTGTCACCCGGCTAGGGCCGACGATCAGGCATCTCCGCTTTTGATGCCGCGGAAGAAATCTGCGTTACCGCCAGACGGCGAGCCGCGCCATACCGCGCTAGGCTTGTGACTTTGCCCGCTCGATGCCGGCGCGGATCAGATCGGCGGCCTCCCCGACTTCCGCCCAGCGCACGACCTTGACCCATTTGCCCTTCTCCAGGTCCTTGTAGTGCTCGAAGAAGTGCCCGATCTGCTCCATCAGGATCTCCGGCAGATCGCGATAGCTGGTCACCCGCTTGTAGAACGGATGAAGCTGATCGATCGGCACGGCGATGATCTTCTCGTCGATGCCCTTCTCGTCCTCCATGAGAAGCGCGCCGATGGGGCGTGCGCGAATGACGGCGCCCGAGGCGACCGGCGTCGGCGCAATGACCATGCAGTCGATCGGATCGCCGTCTTCCGACAGAGTGTGCGGGATGAAGCCGTAATTCGCCGGATAGAACATCGAGGTGTGCAAGAAGCGGTCGACGAACAACGCGCCCGATTTCTTGTCGACCTCGTATTTGACGGGAGACCCGCCTTGCGGGATCTCGATGATGACGTTGATCTCGTGCGGCGGGTTATCGCCCACCGGGATCTTGGGGAGGTTCATGCGCAGGCGCTCCGTTTAAGGCTCGAGATCGCCGGCCGATCTTAGGCCATCCCACGGCCTTGCGGGGTGGCAAAAACCTGGGAGTGGGCCCGCCTCTACTTTGGGCTTTGAATGGGCGCCATCTTCCCGCTAGGACTCGTCTCACATCTAAGCAAGAGGAGTGCAAATGAAGCCGATACTCTCAGCAGTTCTGCTCGCGTCTCTGGCGACGGTTTTCAGTTTCCCGGCGCATGCCGAGAAGGTGCGCTGCTCCGCGATCAGGGATTCGGCCATGTGCGTGGCGGAGCCCAGCTGCTGGTACGATGCGGCCAACAACAAGGGGTGCCTCGACGGCCCGCGGCCCGAGGAGAATGCCTGCGCCGTGCACGGGAGCGAATCCACCTGCAATACGAGCTCGCTTGGCTGCACCTGGAGTGCGGCGGGCGAGTGCGTCACCAAGACCGAATAGCGACAACCAAGAGGAGGCCAGATGATCGAGCTGCTCAGAGGCTTTCCGGAGAATGTCGTGGCGGTGAGCTGCACGGGCCAGGTCACGCGCAAGGACTATGACACCGTATTGATTCCCGCGCTCGAGAAGGCCTTGAAAGCACACGAAAAAGTTCGTCTCCTGTACGAGGCCGGTCCAGATTTCGACGGAGTCGACGCCGGCGCCGCGTGGGAGGACTTCAAGATCGGCATGGAGCACTATTTCCGCTGGGAGCGGGTCGCCGTGATCACCGACGTGGAGTGGATCAAGCACGCGGCCCGTCTGTTCAGCTTCGCCGTGCCCGGGGCCATGCGCGTCTATCCCACAGAGGAGGCGGCCAAGGCGCGGCTGTGGATCACGCAAGCCGCGTGAGACTCCCGCTCATTCGTGGCGGAGCGCGTCGATGGGGTTGAGCTGCGCAGCGCGGCGCGCGGGAAAGTAGCCGAACACGACGCCGATCACGGCGGAGAAGCCGAAGGCGATCACGACGATGGCGGGATCGAGCACGTAGGGAATATCCATGCCCGCCGAGGCGGCGCCAGCGAGCGCGAGCCCCAAGAGAACGCCGACGGCGCCCCCGAACAGCGACAGCACCACGGCCTCCACGAGAAATTGCATCAGCACTTGCGATTCCTGTGCGCCGATGGCGAGGCGGATGCCGATCTCGCGCGTGCGCTCGGTGACCGACACCAGCATAATGTTCATGATGCCGATGCCGCGGACCAGCAGGCTGACGCCGGCCACGGCGCCGAGCAAGGCGGTGAGGATGGAGGTTGTCGCGGTTCTTGTATCGGCGATCTGCTTCATGTCGGCGACGCGGAAATCGTCTTCCTCACCGGCAATGATGCCCCTGCGCTCGCGCAGCAGAAGTTCGATGTCGGCCTGCACCTTTTGCGTGTCGACGCCGTCCAGCGCCGAGACGTTTATGGTGTTGATGTCGGTGTTGCCGGCGATGCGCCGCTGATAGGTGCGGATCGGCATCAGCACCACGTCGTCGCGGTCGGTGCCGAAACCGGACTCGCCTTTGCGCTCCAGGATGCCGATGACCTCACAGGAGACATTGCTGACGCGAATGCGCTTGCCAACGGCCTCCGCCGAACCGAATAATTTATCGTGCACCGTCGCGCCGATGATGCAAACGGCGCGGCCGCTGCGCAGGTCGCCGTCGAGGAAATTGCGCCCTTCGGCAAAGCCCCAATCCTGGGTAATGACATAGTTGGCGTCAGTACCGATCGTACCTACGCTCCGGCTTTCCGAGCCATAGACCACGGTCACCGACTGCTGCGCCATGGGCGCCACGGCGCGCGCGCCCCTGAGTTGGCTGCGCAGCTCGGCGATGTCGCGCATGCTGAACGGCCTGGCGGTCGCGCTGGAGCGTCCGGGGCCCCACTGCCCGGGACGAATGAAGAGCAGGTTGCTGCCGAGCTTGGCCATCTCCACCTTGACCTTCTCGGTCGTGCCGTTGCCGATGGTCACCATGGCGATAACGGCGGAGACGCCGATCACAATGCCGAGCAAGGTAAGAAACGAGCGCAAGGCATTGCGCTTGATCGCCTGCACCGCGAGCTTCAGGGTCTCGTAGAACATCAGGCGGCTTGCTGCTCCACGGTGTCGTTCTCGATCTTGCCATCGAGGAAATGGACGATGCGGCCGGCGAACTGGGCCATTTCGGGCTCGTGCGTCACCATGAGGATGGTGATCCCCTGCTCGCGATTGAGATCGACAAGGAGGTCCATGATCTCGTGGCTCGTCCTGGTGTCGAGATTGCCGGTCGGCTCGTCGGCGAGCAGGACCGCAGGATTGGTGACAATGGCGCGGGCGATAGCGACGCGCTGTTGCTGACCGCCGGACAGTTCGGCGGGGGTGTGCAGCGCGCGGGCTTTGAGGCCGACGCGGTCAAGGGCGTCCATGGCCAGCCGGCGCCGCTCCCGCTTGCCCATGCCGCGATAGATCAGGGGCAATTCGACATTCTCCACGGCCGTGGTGCGGGCGAGGAGATTGAAGCCTTGAAACACGAAGCCGAGGTAATGCTGCCTGAGCAGCGCGCGTTCCCGCCGGTCGAGACGACCCACTTCCACGCCATTGAACAAATAATGGCCGCTGGTCGGCTGATCGAGGCAGCCGATGATATTCATGGCCGTCGACTTGCCGGAGCCCGACGGCCCCATGACGGCGGCGAACTCCCCTTCACCGATACGGAGATCGATGCCGTCCAGGGCGCGCACTTCGGCTTCGCCGTGTCCGTAGAACTTGGTAAGGTTGCGGAACTCGATCAGAGGCCGCAAAATTCTGGTGGCAACCCGCTGGTCCATCACTTGCCTGCCGCCGTATCGACGATCACGGCCTGACCGGGCTGAAGCTCGCCGGCGACGATCTGCGTGCGCTTGCCGTCGCTCGGGCCGATGGTGACGCTCACCTCTTGAGGGACGCCGCCGCTCAGCACCCACACTTTGCGCGAGGCGCCTTCGGTCGCAGTCTGCGTGCTCGGTTTGCGGAAGCGCGGCGGGCCCGGCATGATCTTCTGCAAAAAGTTCCTGTCATCGACGTCTCCGGTTCCGGCCGGCGGCGAGAAGCGCAAGGCGGCGTTGGGAACCGTCACGGCGTCGTTGACCTGCTCGGCGACAATCTCGGCGGTCGCGGTCATGCCGGGGCGGAGCAAGAGCTCAGTATTATCGGTGGTCAACACGGCCTTGTAGGTGACGACGCCCTGCACGACCTCAGAGCCGAAGCGAAGCTCGCGGATCTCGGCGACGAACGTCCTGTTGGGATAGGCATCGACGGAGAAGGTCGCCTTCTGACCTTCCTTGACACTGCCGACATCGGCCTCGTCGACATCGACCTGGACCTCCATCTTGGTGAGGTCCTCGGCAATGGTGAACAGGATTGGCGCCTGGAGGGAGGACGCCACGGTCTGCCCTGGCTCGACATTGCGGCTGAGGACCACGCCGGTGATGGGCGAACGAATGAGCGCCTTGCTGAGGTCGGTTTCATGCAGGGCGAGATCGGCGGCAGCGGCGGCGGTTTCGGCTTTGGCGCTTTCGAGCGCGGCGAGCGCCCGCTGATGCGCGGCCTCGGCGGTTTCCAGCTGCTGGCCCGCGCCGACCTTCTTGGTGACGAGCATTTGCTGGCGCTCGTGCTCAAGTTTCTTCTCCAGCACGGTCGCCTCGGCTTCGCTGACCTTGGCCTTGGCCGCGAGGAGCTTGGCCTTGGAGCTGTCGACGGCCGACTTCAACTTGTCGGTGTCGAGCTCGGCAAGTGACTGCCCCTCCTGGACGGCGCTGTTGTAGTCGACCAGAACGGTGCGGACGATGCCGGACAGCTCGCTTGAGATCTCCACCTGGTTGGTGGGCTGGACGGTGCCCGTGGCGGTGACCGTGACGGTCAGGTCGGCCTTGGTGGCGGGCTCGGTCACATAGCGGATGCCGTTGTTTGCTCCACCCGTTCCGAGCCAGAAATAGAGAAGCAGGGCGGCGGCCGCTACTAGGGCGACGATAAGCCCGGGCCGGAAACGGCGGAGCCGCGTCTCGGGCCGGTCGAGTCCAAGTACGGCCTCGATATCGGCCCTCACCTTCTCGGATTGCACGTGTTCGTTCATGGCGGCTCTTCCAATAGCTCGCAGTCCCCCGGCGCGGCCTGGATGAGCCTGCCTTTCCTCTCTGTTGTAATGCCGGATCCGGTCGCCGGAGATGAGATTTTTGTAACGAAAGCCGGCGACTGCCAGGCCGGGAAACGTTTCGACACAAATCTCGCGCACCCGAAATGTTGGGAAACCGAGCCGCCGAACGGCAGCAACGATTGGTGCCTAGCGTGAACGCGTCAACTCTGAGGAGCACCCCCACATGACCGTGTTCTTATGGGTCGTCGCGCTTACGTGCTGGAGCATCGCCGCCCTGCTGATTGCCAGCATCGCCTACCCAGACCTCTGGCAGATGTTGCGCCGCGAGCGCCACACGCGGCTTGCGTCGTAGCGATCGCCTGCCTCAGCGAACCGCAGCCGTGACCGGGGTTCGCTGCGCCAGGATCGGCTCGGCTTCGGGGTCGAGGATCCGGTAGCCGAGCAGCTTGACGCGATCGTTGATCAGGAACCAGACAAGCGCATAGCCCCAGACCAGCAGGGCCAGCTCCCAGCCGATGGCCGGCATGAGGAGCCCGTACACGGCGATGATGGTGGCGACCGTCTGCGTCCCGAACACCGCAATCAGCAGAATAGGCGCCGGCGCGATCGACCAAAACGGTCCCCGCGTGCGGGTCACGAAGATGTTGAGGTGCCCCGCCACCGACAATTTCAGATACATCAAAGTCTGGATCACGGAGCGATCAAGCTCCAGCACGCGCTCGCCGATATAGAAGAGACCAAAGGTGGCGATCACGCCGACGAGGCCAAGTATGGTCGAGATGCCGAGAACGCGGCGCATGTTCCACGCCTCCGGCTTTGGCGAGGTGCGCACGTTGTCGTAGGCGATCGATAGAATCGCGCCGTCGTTGAGGAGTGCGAGCAGCACGATCATGATCGCCGTGACCTAGAAGTTGAACACGATGATCGAGAGCGTCATGAACAAGAGGACGCGAATGGTCTCGGCGATGCGGTAGATCGTGTAGCTGTTCATGCGCTGGAAGATCTTGCGCGCCTCCTTGACGGCCTCGACGATGACCGTGAGGCCGGGCGTGAGAAGCACCATGGCGGCGGCGGCGCGGGCCGCGTCCGTTGCGCCGGACACGGCGATGCCGCAATCGGCCTTCTTGAGCGGCGGCGCGTCGTTGACGCCGTCGCCGGTCATGCCGACGATGTGCCCGTGCTTCTGCAGCACGTCAATGATGTGGAATTTGTGCTCCGGAAAGACCTGGGCGAAGCCGTCCGCCGTCTCGATGTCCTGGTCGAGCGCCGCCTGCTGATGCACCTTTGCGTCCTCGAAGCCGCTCGCGTCGAGGATGTTGGTGCCGAGCCCAAGCTGGACCGCAATTTCCTTGGCGATGGCGAGCTGGTCGCCGGTCACCATCTTGACGTCGATGCCGAGATCTTCGGCGGTGGCAATCATCTCCTTTGAGTCCGGACGGGGCGGATCGAATAACGGAAGGACGCCGAGGAACTGCCAGGACCCGTCGCCAACGGCCTTTGCCACGCCGAGCGACCGGAACCTGCGCTTGGCGAATTCGCCGGTGGCTTTGTCCACCGCGGGGCCGACCTCGGCGGCGTTGGCGGAAAGCCCGAGGATCACCTGCACCGCGCCCTTAGTGACCTTTAACGTGCTGCCGTCGGTGGCCTTGATCGTCGCCTCGGTGCGCTTGTGGACGGGATCGAACGGCTGGAAATGCTCGACTT
The DNA here is from genome assembly GCF_050726195.1 of Methyloceanibacter sp. Taxonomy (GTDB): domain Bacteria; phylum Pseudomonadota; class Alphaproteobacteria; order Rhizobiales; family Methyloligellaceae; genus Methyloceanibacter. The sequence goes on from NZ_JBOHJC010000015.1 coordinate 66,196, forward strand.
GATATTTCTTGAGCGCCGCCGGATCCTTGACCCCGGCAATCACCGCCATGTCGATGGTGTCCTGATCCTCGGCCCGGGAGGCGAGCGCGCCGTAGAGCACAAGCTCGTCGCGCGTCACTTTGCCGATGGTGAAAGGATCGCCGAGGGTCAGCTTATTCTGGGTCAGGGTCCCCGTCTTGTCAGAGCAGAGAACGTCGACCCCGGCCAATTCCTCGATCGCCGCCAGCCGGCTGACGATGGCTTCCTTGGCGGCAAGGCGCCGCGCGCCGACCGCCATGGTCACGGACAGGACCGCCGGCATCGCCACAGGGATGGCGGCAACGGTGAGCACCAGCGCGAATTGAAGCGTGGTCATGACCGGATCGCCGCGGAACAGGGCCACGGCGAAGATCAGGGTGACGAGCGCGATGGCGATGACGATCAGATAGTCGCCGATCTTGAGCACCGCGCGCTGGAAGTGGCTCACGGTGTGCGCTTCGGCGACCAGCGCCGCGGTCTTGCCGAAAAAGGTGTTGCCGCCGGTGGCGAAGACGATGGCGTCCGTCTCGCCTTGGCGGACGATGGCGCCGGAGTAGAGCACCTCCCCTGCCTTCCGCGACACGGGAAGCGACTCGCCGGTCAGCGCCGCCTGATCGACCTCAACCGGATCGGGCCCGAGCGAGCGTGAGTCGGCCGGGACGATATCGCCAAGCCTGAGACGCACGACGTCGCCAGGCACAAGCAGGCGCGCGGCCATGTCCGACCAGCTCCCGTCGCGCAACGCGCGGGCGTGCGGCGCGAGCCGCGCCTTGAGCGCGGCGATGGCGTTGCCTGCCTGATACTCCTCCCAGAAACCGACCACGGCGTTGGCGATCAGCAGCACGAGGATGATGATGAAATCCGACCAGTGCTGCACGATGGCCGAGAGGACAGCCGCGGCCTCGATCATCCAGGGGATCGGGCCCCAGAAATAGCCGAGGAATTTGAGAAGCGGGTTGGCCTTCTTCTCGGCAAGCTCGTTGGGGCCGTATTGTCCGAGCCTGCGCGCCGCCTCGGCCTGGGTCAGGCCCTTCGGCGAGGTTGCGAGTTTCGCTTCCAGCTCCGCGAGGGGGAGCGACTTCAGATCGGCCGGCTCGGCGGATGTCGTTCCGGACACTGCCACGTCGATCGTGCTGCCTCCATGAGATCGGGACTCACCGTTCGGCCCCGAAAAGATGCCCCATCGCTTCGCCTGAGTCCCGTCAATCGGCCATCATGCCAAGCGGACGCCTGTGGATATGATGGACAAGACGGCTGTGCTGCACCTGGAGGCCCAGGTTCAGTGCCTGACCGGGCAGGATTTTGGTGGCATCATCGGTAACCTGAATACAATGTTGACCTCGCTGCCGATCTGATTCACGTCTCCGCACGCCTGTCCGCGCGGGCCGGACGACTTCACCGCCCATCATCAATACCAGGCGGCTTCGAGGATCGACCGCACGGTTCACTCTATGTTGATCCGTAGACCGGAGAATGACGACGCAAACGTTGGAGCTTTGCGGATGACAGAGACCGGGGCTAGAGCAGATGGTCCGCTGACGCTCGTCTTCGATATCGGCGGCAGCCATCTGAAGGCGGGGATTCTCTCCCCGGCCAGCGCCGTGCTCCGGGGACCAAGCGCCGTCTCAACGCCGCACCCGGCAAAGCCTGAAGCCGTCGTCGAAGGGCTGCTCGCGCTTGCCGAGCAGCTCGGCCGCCACGACCGAGTGACCATTGGCTTTCCCGGAGTCGTGCGCGGTGATGCCGTCATCACGGCGCCCAATCTCGGCACCGATTTGTGGAGCGGCTTCAAGCTCGCAGGCATCCTCCACGAGCGGCTGGGCAAGCCCGTGCGCATGCTGAACGATGCGACCGTCCAGGGCCTGGGGGCGATCTCGGGAACCGGCGTCGAATGCGTGCTGACCATGGGGACGGGCATGGGATTTGCGCTGTTCGACAACGGCCGCCTCGCGCCGCATCTCGAGATGAGCCAGCACCCAATCAAGACCGATACGACCTATGACCAATATGTCGGCGAGGACGCGCACAAGAAGATTGGCCGCAAGCATTGGAACAAGCGCGTGCGGAAAGTCATCGACATCCTCGCAACGGTGGTCAACTACGACCTGCTCTATATCGGCGGCGGTAACGCGCGGCTGATCGAGCCGCCATTGCCCGACAACGTGAAGACCGTGTCTAATCTCGATGGGATTACCGGCGGCGTGAAGGTGTGGGACAAGAAGATGGACCAGAGCTTCACCGAAACTTCATCGGCTTCTGTGACGGTGGCCTGACAACTGGAGGAGGCGTGACAGGGTGACGCAAACCCGAGACGAACTGGATCAGCTGGCGATCAATACGATCCGCACGCTGTCCATCGATGCCATTCAGAAAGCGAATTCAGGCCATCCGGGCACGGCGATGGACGCGGCGCCGACCGCCTATATTCTGTGGCAGCAATTCCTGCGCTACGACCCGACGGCTCCGCATTGGATCAACCGCGACCGCTTCGTCCTGTCGGCGGGGCACGCCTCGATGCTGCTCTACAGTCTGATCCATCTTGCCGGCATTCAGGCGGCGGAGTCCTCCTATCAAAAGCCCGGCGGCGACGCGGTCACGCTTCAAGACATCGAGACGTTCCGCGAGGAAGGAAGCCGCTGCCCGGGCCACCCGGAATACGGCTGGACCAGCGGTGTCGAATCGACCACCGGGCCGCTCGGCCAGGGCGTGGCGACGAGCGTCGGCATGGCGATGGCGGGGAAATGGCTTGCCGCCACCTACAACAAGCCGGACTTCGACATCTTCGATTTCAACGTCTATGCGCTGTGCGGCGAAGGCTGCCTGATGGAAGGCGTCGGCAGCGAGGCGGCGTCGCTCGCCGGGCACCTCAAGCTGTCGAATCTGTGCTGGATCTTCGACAACAACAACGTGACCATCGACGGTCACACCAACATCACGTTCACCGAGGACGTGGCGAAGCGGTTCGATGCGTATGGCTGGAAGATCGTCCACGTGGCGGACGCCAATGACCTCGGGCAACTGGCCGCAGCCTACAACGCGTTTCTTGCCACGGACGACCAGCCGACGATCATTATCGTGCACAGCCATATCGGCTACGGCTCGCCCGGCAAGCACGACACGCCGGCGGCACATGGGGAACCACTCGGGCCGGACGAGGTTCGCCGCACGAAGGAGTTCCTCGGTTTCGATCCCGACAAGTTCTTCGTCGTGCCGGACGGCGTGCGCGGGCACTTCACGGACGGGATGGGCAAGCGCGGCGCTGATGCGCATGCCAGTTGGGAGGCGCTGTTCGCGGACTACGCCAAGAAATTTCCCTATCTCGCCGCTGAGGTCGAGCTCATCCGCACGCGGGGCCTGCCGAAGGGCTGGGACAGCGATGTCCCGACTTTCGCGCCCGACGCCAAGGGCATCGCGACGCGCGAAGCGTCCGGCAAAGTCCTGAACGCAATCGCAGCAAAGGTGCCGTGGGTGATGGGCGGCGCTGCCGACGTGGCTGGCAGCACCAAGGTGATCCTCGGTTACGACGACGCCGGCGAGTTCCAGCCTTACGGCGAGCTCGGCGACTATAGCGGCCACAACCTCCGCTATGGCATTCGCGAGCACGCGATGTGCGCGATCGTCAACGGCATGGTGCTTACGGGGCTTCGGGCTTATGCGTCCGCCTATCTGATCTTCACCGACTATGCGCGCGGCGCCATACGCTTGTCGTCGCTCATGGACCTGCCGGTGCTGCATATTTGGACGCACGATTCCATCAGCCTCGGCCAGGACGGACCGACGCACCAGCCGATCGAGCAGCTCGTGTCGTTGCGCGCCATCCCCGGCATGATGGTGGTCCGCCCGGCCGACGCCAACGAGACGGCGGAAGCCTATCGCCTCGTCATGCCGCTCACCAACCGGCCCGCCGCGCTGATCCTGTCGCGGCAGGCGCTGCCGATTTTCGACCGCAGCACGCTTGCGCCGGCGTCAGGTCTCGCCAAGGGCGCCTACGTGCTCGCCGAGGCGGCCGGCGGCAAGCCCGACGTCATCCTGATCGGCACCGGCAGCGAGGTTTCGCTGTGCCTCGCCGCACGCGATCTGCTCGCCAAGGACAAGATCAATGCGCGAGTCGTTTCAATGCCTTGCCGCGAGCTGTTCGAGGCGCAGGACGAAGCCTATCGCGAGTCAGTGCTGCCGGCGGGGATCGCGGCGCGTGTCACCGTCGAGGAGGCCTCGCCGATCGGCTGGGACCGCTATGCAGGGCCCAAAGGCGTCGTGCTTGGCATGAACACGTTCGGCCTGTCGGCGCCGATCGAGGTCGTCAATAAGCATTTCGGCTTCACGCCGGAGCGGGTCGCGGCGGCGGCCAGAATGACTCTGGGCCTGTAGCTCTTTCGCGTTCCGGCGACGGAACGTCCCGTTGGATTGAAACGAGGAGACGAACGATGCAACTTGGCATGATCGGCCTCGGCCGGATGGGCGCCAACATGGTCGTGCGGGCGATGAAGGCCGGTCACGACTGCCACGTCTACGACACGCACGCCGACGCGGTGAAGGCGCTGACCGACAAGGGCGCGAAAGGCAGCACGAAGCTTGCCGACTTCGTGAAGGGTCTGGCGAAACCCCGTGCCATTTGGATGATGGTGCCGGCCGGCGTGGTCGACGCTGTGCTCGCCGAGCTTGTGCCGCTACTGGAGCCAGGCGATATCGTCGTCGACGGCGGCAACTCCTACTATCACGATGATCTCCGCCGGGCCAAAGGCTTGAAAGCAAAGAACATTCACTATGTCGACGTCGGCGTGAGCGGCGGCGTGTGGGGGCTCGAGCGCGGCTACTGCATGATGATCGGCGGCGAGGACGACGTGGTGGCGCGGCTCGATCCGATCTTCAAGGCGCTGGCGCCAGGTGTCGCCGAGGCGCCGCGAACGCCGGGCGCTAGCGGCGCGCCGTCACCCGCCGAGAACGGCTATTTGCATTGCGGCCCGAACGGCGCCGGGCACTTCGTCAAGATGGTGCATAACGGCATCGAGTACGGGATCATGGCGGCTTACGCGGAGGGGCTGAACATCCTCAAGAATGGCAACGCCGGCAAGATGAAGCGCGCGACCGACGCGGAAACGACGCCGCTCAGGAATCCAGAACTCTATCAATACGAGATCGACCTCCCGGACGTCGCAGAGGTGTGGCGGCGCGGCAGCGTGATCGGTTCGTGGCTGCTCGATCTGACAGCGGCCGCGCTGCGCCATAGCCCCGACCTCGCCGAGTTCGAGGGCCGCGTGTCCGATTCCGGCGAGGGCCGCTGGACCTTGCAGGCGGCGATCGACGAAGGGGTCCCTGCTCCCGTGATCAGCTCGGCGCTGTTCACGCGCTTCTCCTCGCGCGGCGATGCGGAGTTCGCCGACAAGCTGATGTCGGCGATGCGGTTCGAGTTCGGCGGCCACCTCGAGAAGAAGGCGCCATGACGGAAGCCAATACCAACTCCGATGCGCTGGTGTTTTTCGGCGCGACCGGCGACCTCGCCTACAAGCAGATCTTCCCGGCGCTGTACGGGCTCGTCCGCGACGAGGGCCTGTCGACGCCGATCATCGGTGTCGCCAAGCAGGGCTGGGGCCTCGATCAGCTCAAGCAGCGCGCGGCGGACAGCGTCAAGGAGCACGGCGGCGACATAAACTCGGCTGCGTTCAAGAAGCTCTTGGGCCAATTGCGCTACGTCGACGGCGACTATAACGATCCCAAGGTGTTCGCGGAGCTGCGCAAGCAGCTCGGCGACGCGCAACGTCCCCTGCACTATCTCGCCATTCCTCCAGTCCTGTTCTCCGTGGTCGCCTCGCAACTCGCCAAGTCGGGTTGCGCGAAGAACGCGCGGCTCGTCGTCGAGAAGCCGTTCGGCCGCGATCGAGCGTCGGCGGACGCGCTGAGCCGCATCCTCGATGAGTATTTCTCCGAGGACGACATCTTCCGCATCGATCATTATCTCGGCAAGGAGCCGGTGCAGAACATCCTGTTCACGCGCTTCGCCAACGCGACGTTTGAGCCGATCTGGAACCGCAACTATGTGCGCAGCATCCAGATCACTATGGCCGAAAATTTCGGCGTGCAGGATCGCGGCGCGTTCTACGACGAGGCGGGCGCGATCCGCGACGTGCTGCAGAATCACATGCTCCAGATCCTGGCGTCACTGACCATGGACCCGCCGACGGGCCAGCAGCACGAGGCCATTCGCGACAGAAAGGCCAGTCTTCTCAAGGCAGTACGGACACTCACCACCAATGACGTCGTGCGCGGTCAGTATGACGGTTACGAGAACGTGCCTGGCGTGCACCCCGGCTCGACGGTGGAGACGTTCGCCGCCGCCAGACTCGAGATCGACAGCTGGCGCTGGGCCGGTGTGCCCATCTTCATCCGCACCGGCAAGTGCCTGCCGGTCAGCATCGCCGAGGCGGTGGTGCAGTTCAAGAAGCCGCCGCGCGAAGCGTTCGGCGAGATCGAGTCCGTCGGCTGCGGTCACGTGCGGTTCAGGATTCAGCCGGACGTGACGATTGCCTTGGGAACCCGCGTCAAGGTGCCGGGCGACCGTATGATCGGCGACGACGTCGAGCTGATCCTGACCCGGCAGCCCGGCGCCGACAAGCCGCCGTACCAGCGTCTGCTGGGGGACGCAATGCGCGGCATTGACGAGCTGTTCACGCGCGAGGACATCGTCGATGCCGAGTGGCGGATCGTCGACGACATCCTCGGCAACGTGACGCCGGTCTACCGGTACAAGCCCGGCACATGGGGGCCGGACGAAGCCATGCAGCTCATCGCCGGCGACGGGCCTTGGCTCAATCCCAAACCTGCGTAGACCGGCGATGGCGCAAGAGCTTGGCATCATCTTCCTATTCGACGTGGACGACACGCTGCTCGACAACGACCGCTTCAAGGGCGATCTCGGCCGCTACGTGCTGAGCACGTTCGGCAAGGAGGCGAACGATCGCTTATGGGCGATCTACGAGGAGGAGCGGGTCAAGCACGGCTATGCCGACTTCCTCGGCACGCTCGAGCGATTCCGCCTGGAGCACATCCACAACCAAGAAGTCCTGCGTCTTGCCACTTGGGTCGTGGACTATCCCTTTGCCGATTGCCTCTATCCCGATGCGCTCGCTGTGGTCCGGCATGTAAGCCAATGGGGCTTGCCGGTGATCCTCACCGACGGCGACGGCGTATTTCAGCCGCACAAGCTCGAGCGTTCGGGGCTGTATGGGGCATTCGGCGGCCACGTGCTCAATTACGTACACAAGGAAAACGAGCTCGACGCCGTGCAGCGCGCCTATCCGGCGCGGCATTACGTGCTGATCGACGACAAGCTCTCCCTTCTGAATGCAGTCAAGCGCGCGTGGGGCAATCGTGTGACCACCGTGTTTGCCAAGCAAGGCCACTACGCGAACGACGCACAAGCCGTCGCCAAGGAGGCGCCGGCGGACATTGCCATCGCGCATATCGCGGACCTCATGACCCACGATTTCTCGGCGCTCGCGCCGGCTTGATTAGGAGACATGCCGTGAAAGCAACGCAAGCGCTACACGCTCTCGGGCAAAGCCTGTGGCTAGACAACATCACCCGCGACTTGCTCGACAGCGGAACCCTGAAGAAATACATCGACGAATTGTCGGTCACGGGGCTCACGTCCAATCCCACGATCTTCGATAACGCGATCGCCAAGAGCGATAGCTACGACGACGAGATTCGCCGCCTGACCAAGGCCGGGCTCGCCGGCGAGGCGTTGTTCTTCGAGCTGGCGGTGCAGGACCTGTCGCGCGCGGCGGACCTGTTCTTGCCGATTCACCAGCGGACGGCCACGGTCGATGGCTTCGTGTCGCTCGAAGTGTCGCCGCTCCTCGCCTATGACGCCAAGGCGACGGTGGCCGAGGCGCGGAAACTGTACAAGAAGGCCGGAAAGCCGAACCTGTTCATCAAGATTCCCGGCACGAAGGAAGGCCTGCCGGCGATCGAGGAGGCGATCTTCTCCGGCATCACCGTCAACGTGACCCTGCTGTTCTCGGCCGAACACTGCGTGGCCGCAGCCGACGCATACATGAAGGGCTTGGAGCGGCGGATCGCGGCGGGTCTCGACCCGGGCGTGCGATCGGTGGCATCAATCTTTATTAGCCGCTGGGACAAGGCGGTGATGGGCAAGGTGCCGGAGGCCTTGCGCGACAAGCTTGGCATCGCCGTAGGACAGCGGGCCTATCGGGCCTATCGCGATCTGCTCGATTCGGACCGCTGGCAGCGGCTCGCTTCGCTGGGAGCGCGGGCGCAGCGCCTGCTGTTCGCCAGCACCAGCACCAAGGACCCGGCCGCGTCCGACACTCTATATATCGGCGCGCTCGCCGCGCCGAATACGGTCAACACCATGCCGGACGAGACGCTGCGCGCGTTCGCCGATCACGGCAAGGTTGGGGGAGTGTTGCCGCGGGACGGCGGCGATTGCGATGCCGTGCTTGCCGCCTACGAGAAGGCCGGCATCTCCATCGACGGGCTCGCCGCCGCGCTGCAAAAAGAGGGCGCCGCGTCGTTCGTGGCGTCATGGCAGGACCTTCTCAAGTCGATCGAGACCAAGACCAAGGCGCTGAACTAGGAGGTGCGGACATGGGGCGGCTGACCAACACCCCGGCATGGCAAGCGCTTGAGGCGCACCACGCAAAGATCAAGGATGCGGAGTTGCGGCAGCTGTTCGCCGATGACACGGGCCGCGCGGCGCGCTTCAGCGTCGAGGGCGCCGGCCTCTTCCTCGACTACTCCAAGAACCGCATCACCGCGGAGACCATGGGTCTCCTCGTCGACCTCGCCAAGGAGCGCAAGGTCGCTGAGCGCCGGGACGCCATGTTCCGCGGCGAGAAGATCAACGTGTCGGAGAACCGCGCCGTGCTGCACGTGGCGCTGCGTGCGCCGCGCGACGAGGTGATCGAGGTCGACGGCCACAATGTGGTGCCCGACGTGCACGCGGTACTCGACCGCATGGCGGCGTTCGCCGCCAAGGTGCGCGACGGGTCATGGACCGGGCATACCGGCAAGCGCATCAGGAACGTCATCAATATCGGCATCGGCGGATCCTATCTCGGGCCGGAGATGGCGTATCTCGCGCTCCGTCCCTTCTCGAAGCGTGACATGACGTTCCGCTTCGTATCCAACGTCGACGGCGCCTGCTTCGACGAGGCGACCCGCGACCTCGACACGGCGGAGACGCTGTTCATCGTCTCGTCGAAGACGTTCACCACGCTCGAGACCATGACCAACGCCGCGACCGCGCGGGCCTGGGCCGTGGAGAAGCTCGGCTCGGAGGCGGCGGTGGCCAAGCATTTCGTCGCCAACTCCACCAACACCGCGGGCGTCGAGAAGTTCGGCATCGATCCCGCCAACATGTTCGAGTTTTGGGACTGGGTGGGCGGCCGCTACTCGATGGATTCTGCGATCGGGCTATCCACCATGATCGCCATTGGGCCCGAGAATTTCCAGGCGATGCTCGATGGCTTCCACGACATGGACGAGCATTTCAAGACGGCGCCGCTGGAGCAGAACCTGCCGGTGCTGATGGGGCTGCTCACCGTCTGGTACAACAATTTCTTCGGGGCGCAGACGCTCGGCGTCATGCCCTATTCCGAGCACATGGCGCGCTTCCCCACCTACCTCCAGCAGCTTCAGATGGAGAGCAACGGCAAGCACGTCGACCTTGCAGCCGCCCATGTGAACTACCAGACCGGACCGATCATCTGGGGCGAGCCCGGCACCGACGGTCAGCACTCGTTCTATCAGCTGATCCACCAAGGCACGAAGCTGATCCCGTGCGACCTGATCGGTTTCCTCACGCCGCTCAGCCCGCTCACCGACCACCACGATCTGCTGATGGCCAATTTGTTCGCCCAGGCCGAGGCGCTCGCTTTCGGCAAGACCGCAGCCGAGCTCACCGCCGAAGGTTCGCCGCCGGCGCAGACGCCGTTCCGCGTCACCGAAGGCAACCGGCCGACCAACGTCATCCTCGCCGACAAGCTCGACCCGCGAACGCTTGGCGCGCTGGTCGCGCTCTACGAGCACAGCGTGTTCACCCAAGGCGCGGTGTGGGACATCGACTCGTTCGATCAATGGGGCGTGGAGCTCGGCAAGGTGCTCGCCGTGCGCATCATCCCGGAGCTGAAAGCCCAAGACCAGCCGAAGCTCAGCCACGACTCATCGACCAACGCGCTGATCGAGCGCTACCGCAAGCACAAGTTCTAACCGGGCCGCTCTTAGGCCGTCACAATCCAAGACGCCTCCTTGTCACAAATCTGTCTCTCACCTCAGGCAACCGAGTGACCTCGCGGCTTTTCGTGAATGCGAAGGGCCACGCGAGTGGGGTATTCTCGCTCGAGAACCGACGGGGGAAAGACCTTGAGGCAGAGAGTCGGCGCTGGTGCATTGGCGGCCATTGCAGCCACATTTGTGGCGATCGTTTCATGTGCGGTGGGCGCTTCGCCGCTCATGGACGGCCGCTCCCCGTCTGAGCCGATTTCCCCTCGAATCTCACTGTTCCATCAGGCTGTTATCTACGCCAAGGAAGGCAGCCGGAAGCTCATCGACGGGCGCTGGAATCTCAGCCAGAGCGAGGCCAAGCTCGGCATCAAACTTTCCGCCGACGCGAAGAAGCAACTGATGGCGTGCACCGGGGAGATCGTGTGCGAGAAGCCCGGGCGCACTGGCCGTTGGCGCCGGTACGACGAGCAGGAGCCGATTACGGCCACCGCGGTGAGCGTGCTCAGACCGGACTTGCTGGTGACCGCGCAGCACGTCTTCTTCGACGGCAAGAGAGCGGTGGTGTCTTTTGAGAGGTGTAGCTTCCGCAGCTATTTGCATCGACGCACCGCCATTCCAATCGTTGTCGAGAGAGATCAAAGGCGGGGATACGTTTTCAATAATGAGGATTTTGTCGTGCTTCGCCTCAAGCGCGAACTCAAGGACTGTAACGCGTTTGCGATCGACGATGCCGATTCGTCTCTGCCCGAAGGGGAACAGGTCCTCTCGGTTACCGCACACCAGCGCAATATCTTGAATAAGCTTTCGCGCCTGGAACCGGTGGTCGCGAAGGGAAAGGTAAGAAATGTCTTCAGCGGATTCTACGGGGGGCCGCCGTTCTACCACGCCGATATCGACCTCGACGAGGGAGGTTCGGGGGGCGCGATTTTCGCTCTGAGGGATGGACGCCCGCGATTTCCGCATGCCCAGCGCTCGCGTGTGGCTCCGGTTTCAAATGACGAAGGCCGCCTCGTCCTGAGGGGGATACTGGTGGCCTACGGACAGCAGGCGAAGAGCGGTCAGCCCTACAGCCAAGAGCGAAACTTTACGATCGTTATCGGCCTTCAGGCGGATTTCAGGGACCTAGTCAAAGGCAAAGCTCATATGTCCGCTGCTGTGGCGGCGGCGCCCTGTGTCTGTTCTCAAAGCGAGGCGGCCACGATCAATGTGATGTCGGACTCTGTTGCGGTGGCTCAGTCGGAGGCACTTTCCCCTTTGCTTCAGCAACACGCGTGCGGCCCCGATGCGACGCCCGACGGCGAAGCCGGCGAGGCCAACGCCAGTTGCACAAAGCTCGAGAAGGAATTGAAGGAACTGTCAAAGGCACTGAAGCTCGCCGCGTCGCGGAGAGGAAAAGAAAAGCAGCACTTCAGGCTGGAGAACGCCACGAGCTGTCCGATCTGCTTCACGTATAATCGCTGCAATGATTACGGATGTTGGGACGAGGCGGTGAGGCTAGACGGACACTCGACACATTTCGCCGGAACGGGAGAGCGGGCGCCCGTGATCAAAAACCCGCAATTCTGCAAGTCAGCCGATGTGGGGCCGCCGCTCCCGCCAAGGAAGCCTGAGCTGGCTCACATCACATCTCCAGCAACCGCTGCGGATTCATCACCGCCGCAAGACGACTTCTGTGAATATGCCGATGCGCCCGAGGTCAAGTTCATCGCCGCCAAAGCAAAGGCAGAGCGCGAGGGCGTGCACACGCTTACAAGCGAAGACATTCGCGGCTTAAGCCTGGAACAAATCAGGGAACTGCGCGGCTACTAAGGGAACCGCTAAGCCGCGGCAGCGCGGGCGCGCATGGCGGCCTTCCTGATGGCAGCGATGTTGTCGGCATAAGCGCTCGACTTGAACACCGCCGAGCCCGCCACGAGGATGTTGGCGCCGGCCTCGACGACGAGTGGCGCCGTCTCCGTGTTGATGCCGCCGTCCACCTCGATGTGAATCGGCCGGGAGCCGATCATCTTCCGAATCGCGCGGATCTTGTGCAGTTGCGCCGGGATGAAGGACTGACCGCCGAAACCCGGGTTCACCGTCATCACCAGGATGTGGTCCACCTTGTCGAGAACGTACGCGACGGCCGTTTCCGGCGTCGAGGGCGTGATGGCGACGCCCGCCTTCTTGCCGAGGCTCTTTATATACTGCAGCGACCGGTCGAGATGCGGGCCGGCCTCGGCATGGACCGTGATCATGTCGGAGCCCGCCTTGGCGAAGGGCTCGAGGTATGGATCGCATGGCGCGATCATCAAATGCACGTCGAAGGGCTTCTTGGAGTGCGGCCGGAGCGCCTGCACGACCTCGGGGCCAATGGTGATGTTGGGCACGAAATGGCCGTCCATGACATCGACGTGGATCCAGTCGCCGCCGGCCTTATCGACGGCGCGCACCTCCTCGCCGAGCTTGGCGAAGTCGGACGACAGGATCGACGGCGCGATGATGATCTCGTGGGCCATGGCGGTCTCGCTATCCCCAGAATATAGGCCGATGATTACTGGATTCCCGCACCCGCGGGAATGACAAGTGGTTACTTTTCCCCCTAGCATTCGCTCAAAGCGCACCCTGCCCAGGAGAGGCCCATGAAACCAGCGTTTGGGACGCTTCGCATCTGTGAGGACGCGGCAGCGCTGACGCGTGCCGGGGCGGACTATGTCTGCGCGCGTGCGGCGGCAAGCACGGGCCAGCCCATCATCGCGCTTTCGGGCGGGAACACGCCGAAGCCGCTTTACGAGCTTCTCGCCGAGGAGCCGCTCAGGTCCCGCCTGCCCTGGGACCGGGTCCAGTGGATTCTTGGCGACGAGCGCTTCGTTCCGCCCTCCGATCCGGCGAGCAATTTCGGCATGGCGCGGGCGGCGTTCCTGTCGCGGGTGCCGGTGCCGCCCGCCAACGTACACCCGGTCGAGACGGAGGGCGTGACGCTCGATGAGGCGGCGGAGCGCTACGAGGCCATGCTCAAGGGCCTATACGGCGCCGACACGCTCGATCCCGCGCGCCCGCTCCTCGAGCTCACCCTGCTCGGCCTCGGCGATGATGGACACACCGCCTCCCTCATTCCGGGACAGCCGGTACTCCAGGAAAAGACGCGCTGGGTGGCGCCGGTGCCGAAGGGCCGCGAGGAGGAGCGCATTACCCTCACTTACCCCGCGCTCAACTCGAGCGCCGTGGTCGCCTTTCTCGTCTCTGGCGATGCCAAGCGGGCGATCCTCGACAAGATCTTGTCGGGAGATGCGAATTTTCCGGCGGCGCACGTCAGGCCGGTGGGCGAGGTGATCTGGTTCGTCGACCGGGCGGCGGCGGGGCGCTGGGCTTGATCCGAAGCTGAGGCGGCCTTCGTCAGCGCGACGAAGACCGCAATTCGCCGGGAGTCCGATCTGCGTCTTAGAACTCGATCCCGCCCTGGAACTTGAGCGCGGTGTCGGACGTCACGTCGGTGAGACCGAATTGGACGCCGATATTGAAGACGAACTCCAACTCAGGAGGCCCGCCGATCTCATCGTCGTCGTCGTCTCCTTCGCCACCGATGTCGTCGTCCTCACCGCCAGGGTTATAGAACAGCGTCGGCCCGATGCTGTGCGCCTGATCATCGAAAGACCCGGCGTTCGAGAGATCCTCGATCTCGCCGAACATCTCGACACCGACACCCCAGCGGCTGGCGACCTTGTACTCGGCGCGCCAGCCATATTCGAAACCGAGGCCGTCGGTCTCGCGGTGGTCGCCGACTTGGCTGGTAAAGAACGTATTGGTCGTCAGCAGCAGGGGACCGCTCCCCAGTTCGACGATCGGACCGAACTCGATCTCGTCCGCTTCGCCGCCGCGGGTGGCAAACCCGTAGGCGCCGATAAACGCCAGACCTATACCGTTCCCCTCGCGCTCGATCAGCTCGTACTGGAGCTCGATTTCCACCGAACTCACGTCGAAGTCTTCATCGAGCGGCTCGTCGGCGCTGAGTGCAGTTGAGATCAACCACCGCTCGGTAATGCCGTATTGAAGTTCAATATCGTGGCTTTGCCGGACGAACTCGCCCTCTTCCTCCTCATCGAGTGCACCGCCCCCTTCGCCTTCTTCTTCGTCCTCCTCGGCCTCCTCACGCTCGGCCCCTGGGAATCCCCAGTGAACGGCGCCGCGATATTCGACCTCCGTCTCGCCCTTTTCGACCTCGGATTCCTGGATTTCGAACTCGGCCAGAGCCTGCTTGGGAGTCACGGTCGTCCCAAACAGTGTGCCGAGCATGATCGCTGGCAGTAATGCTGCCCAACGGCGCAAAGTCATGCCACCCCCCCGATTTTTTATCGTCCCCTGTGGTCAGAAGGTGCCATGGCTCGCCGAGTCAGACCAGCCCAATCGGCCAGCATTGGGCGGAAGCGAGAACGGGACAATCTGGCAATCAAATTGCCGACCAATACATGAATGATGCGCATCTATTTACTTGCAGCATTTTCACTTAATGCATCTTGCGGCTCCACCTAAACAAGCTCGAAGAGGAGAGCTCATGAGGGAAATTCGCAGGTCGCTCCACCAATCGTCGCGTCCGACACGGCTAAGCATTGGCTTCGCGGTTTTGGTCCTAGGTGCTAGCGCCGCCTTGGCCGAAGGTGGCAGCATCGCCATCGAACTGAACAAACTCGAATCTCAGGGGCAAGAGTGCCGGGCCTACTTCGTCATCGACAACAAGGACAGCAACACCTACGAAGCCCTGAAGCTCGACCTCGTGCTCTTCGGCCCAGACGGCATCATCAGCCAGAGATTCGCGGTCGATCTCGCTCCCCTCAAGGCCAACAAGCGCACCGTCAAGCTTTTCGACATCGCCGGCACGTCTTGCGACCAGGTCGGAAGCTTCCTGGTCAATGACGCGATGGAATGCAGGACCGAAGCCGGTGAGGTTGCCGACTGCCTGCAAGACATTGCCCTGTCCAGCCGGACCGACAACCAACTGACCAAGTAGGGACTTACGTTCGTGGAACAAGAAATTCCCGTGAGCACGCTCGCCGGACCGGACTATTCCGTCTGGGGCTTGGTCATGCAGGCCGACCCGGTGGTCAAAGGGGTAATGCTCATCCTCGTCCTGGCTTCGGTGGCGTGCTGGGCAATCATCTTCGAGAAGCTCGTTTCGATCAGCTGGCTTAACCGCTCCATTCGCCGGTTGGCCGTGACCAGAGACAGCCGAGAACGAGGCGGGCTGGTGAGCAAGGTGCTGGAGGCGGGCGAGCGCGAGGCGGACACTGATCTCGACGACACGCCGGCCGAGAAGCGCCAGCGCATCGAGGGCGCGATGCGTCTTACGCTTAAATCGCAATTGCAGCAGATCGAGACCGGCCTTCCGTTCCTCGCCACCATCGGCTCCGCCGCGCCCTTCATCGGTCTGTTCGGAACGGTATGGGGCATCGTCAACAGCTTCACCGCCATTGCCCAGCAGAAGGACACGAGCCTTGCCGTCGTGGCTCCAGGCATCGCCGAAGCCTTGATCGCGACGGCGCTCGGTCTCGCTGCCGCCATTCCGGCGGTCATGGCCTATAACCAGTTTGCCGTGGCGCTCGGCCGCGCCTATGCGCGGGGCAATAGCTCCATCATCGAGATCGCCCGTGAGTTCGTGGCGGAAGACGCTCGTGGGGATGGGCGGCGTCCGCGCGCCACCAATGTTGAGCCCATTCGCGCAGGGAAACACTCCTGATGACAATGTCTGTCGGCAATGGCAATGGCGGGGGAGACGAGGCCGAATACCGGCCGATCTCCGAGATCAACATCACGCCCATGGTCGACGTGATGCTCGTGCTGCTGATCATTTTCATGGTGACCGCGCCCCTCCTCGTCGCCGGCGTGCCGGTGGAACTGCCGAGCACGGCAGCCGCGCGCATCAGCCAGCCCAAGAAACCGGTGATCGTCTCCCTCGGGTCCGACGGCTCGATCTATGTCCGGGAGGATCAGGTCAACAGCGATAACCTGGTGCCCACGCTCACCGCGCTTCGCGCCGCCGAAGGCGAAACCGTGGTCTATGTCCGGGCCGACAAGAACCGCGCCTATGGCGAAGTCATGGATCTTCTCGGCCGCGTGGGACAGAGCGGCTACCCGCGCGTTTCCCTGCTGTCGCAGCCAAAGGCCAACGGGGGAGCTTCGGGGCAGAGCCAATAGGTCAACAGGCCACAAACCTCATGGCGCTCCGCATTGTCACATGGTTAGTCTCGCTCGGCATTCACGGCGCCTTCGCGCTGTTCATGCTGATGCCCGCCGGCGGCGCCGCGCTCGAGCAAGGCGCCGGCGATGACATCATGGTGGTCGAGCAAGGCCTCATTCTGGAGGGCTTCGCCAAGCTCGGCGAGGACGTGGTCACCGTCGAGGCGGTCGAAGCCCCGCCGGTGCAGATGGCGGCGGCACAGCCCTTGCCGGAAACCGTTAAGCCGATCGAGGAACTCCCCGTCGAGGAGATTCCGGAAGAGATAAAGCCGGCCGAGCCGCAAGTCGTCTCGTCGGATGCCGGTCCCGAGCAAGAGAACGTCAAGGAGATCGATCCCGAGGAAATGGAGGAACCCGATCTCGAAGAGATCAAGGAGCCCGAGCCGAAGCCTGAAGAAATCAAGGAGCTAGAGCCCGACGAGGTCGAGCAGCCGCTACCGCAGCAAGTCGCCACCGTTCCGCAAGAGAGCATCGCGGCGAGGCTCGAGAGTGCGGCAGAAGAGAAAAAGGGCGGCGACACCACTGCCCACCATGCCTATCTCGGCAAGCTGCGCACGCATCTCGAGCGCAGCAAAGTGAACCCTCGCACGAATTTAGTCGGCACCGCGATGGTGCGCCTGGTGGTCAACACCAGTGGCGAGCTGATCTCCCGTAGGATCGTAAAAAGCTCGGGGTCCAAGATTCTCGACGACGCGGCCATGGCCTCGATCGAAAGAGCCGCGCCCTTCCCGCCAATTCCGAACGAATTGAACCGGGAGACGTTCGAGGTTTCGGTGCCGTTCCGCTTCACCGTGCGCTGAATGCACACTGATCTCCGCTACGCTCGGCGGCTTGCGGGCATGCTGGGCCGGTCGAAAGCGCGTGCGACCTAGTCGGGCGTCCTGTCCTCCAGGAAATCGAGGTTCGGCCCCTGACCAACTTCGCGTGGTCGCATTCGATCGTTGGCGCGATAGACCACGCCGGCGCCGAACCGCTCGGCGAGCGTATCGATGGCCGCTTCCAGGTTGCGCTGCCGCGCCGAAGTACCGAACAGATTGAGTTGAACCCGATCCTCAACACCAGCAAGGTCGTAGGCGACCATGCCGACCAGGCGGAACGGTCCGGGCTCGTGGAACTCGGCGAGGAGATCGACGCCGACGGCATAAAGGCTGTCAGCGATGTCGGTCGGCTCACGAAGCCGGCGCTGCCGGGTCAAGAGCCGGAAGTCGGCGGTCTTGAGCTTGATGCCGACGCCAGAGGCCACGTAGCGCTTCTGCCTGAGACGCCGGCCGATCACGTCGGCCGAGCGGCGGAGACAGAGCTCTATCTCCGCTTTGCCGCGTACATCCTTGTCGAGCGTGCGCTCGGACCCGATACTCTTGGAACCGCGCCTGCCGACAACCTCGCGAGGGTCCTCCGCGTAGGCGAGCGCATGGAAGTGAAGGCCGGCGTTGCCGAGCCTTGCGGCAAGGAATTGCGGGTCGGCACACGCGACGTCCCCGATCGTCTTGAGGCCTAGCTGGTGAAGGCGCAACTCCGTCTTGGGCCCGACGCCCCATAGCCATGAGACGGGAAGCGGCGCGAGCCAGGCTTTCGCGCTCTCCGGCGGTACCACTGTCAGTCCGTTGGGCTTGCGCCATGCGCTGGCAACCTTGGCGACATATTTCGTCGTTGACAGGCCGACCGACGCGGTCAAGCCGCCGGTCGCCTCCCGCACCGCCTCCTTGAGGCGGCGCCCCATCGACTGCGGGTCGCCAAAGAGCTGCTCCGCGCCGGTCATATCGAGGAACGCTTCGTCGAGGCTGATCGCCTCGACCTCGGGTGAGAAGCCGGCAAACACGCCCATGATGGTCCTGGACACCTCCTGGTAGCGGTCGAAGCGGGGCGGAACGATCACCGCGTCGGGGCACAGGCGCCGCGCCTTGGCCATGGGCATTGCGCTGCCGACGCCGTAGGGCCGCGCCTCGTAGCTCGCGGTGAGCACGACGCCACGGCCGCTGCGCGGTCCGACCAGCACCGGTCGTCCGCGCAAGGCGGGATCGTCGAGCTGCTCGATCGCCGCATAGAAGGCATCCATGTCGGCGTGAGCGACAATGCGGGGCCAAGCTCGCTCCGGGCGAATCATCGCAAGGAGGAGTCTAGACGAACGTCAGGCCCTTGGGGGAGCGGCGGGGATGGCCGGGCGTTACACCAGCAGCTATCTTGGCCGATCCAACGGCTGGCGCGCCGTGGCGATCCTGGCTGACACCGGCCAAGCTTCACTCGTCGGACGCATCCCCGGCTTGATTATGGACTGGCTCGCCCGCGGGAACCAACACGGGGCAGCCCCTCCGCTCATGAAGGCGCTGGATCAGGGCTGCGGGACCATTGTGGCCCAAAGCGGGCCCGCTCCGGAAATTGGTATTGACTAGCCGCAGCAATCCGAGGGAGCCTTGAGTTAGGCTGCGGGTAGCGGCCGCGGCGCCGCCGGTCGTTGGCAATATGCGCCAGTAGTCTCGGAGCGCCGAACCTCGAGTAGGGGGTCGGGAACATGTTTATTCGGTTGGCCACCGCACTGACGGCGGCGTCGATTATTGCTCTGGGCGCACCAGCCCTCGCAGAAGACTCAAAGGAACCCATCAAGCTCACGCTTCACGACTGGACCGGCCAGCTGATCACCACGCAGCTGATGGGTGAGGCGTTGAAGGCCAAGGGTATCAATGTCGAATATGTGCCAGCTGACTACCTCGCCCAGTTCGCCGGGCTGAAGACTGGCGATCTGCACGTGGCCATGGAGATGTGGGAAACCACCGGCCGCGAGGCGATGGATGAGGCAACGGCGACCGGGCAGGTCGAAAATCTCGGCGAGACAGGCATGCTCGCCATCGAGGAGTGGTGGTATCCCGAGTATATGAAAGAGAAGTGTCCGGGCTTGCCCAACTGGGAAGCCTTGAAGGAATGTGCCGAGCAATTCTCGACGGCCGAAACCAAGCCCAAGGGCCGTTATCTCGGCGGGCCCGTGACCTGGGGCGGCTTCGATGACGAGCGCGTCGAGGCGCTTGGGCTTCCCTTCGAAGTGGTTCATGCGGGAACGGACGCAGCCCTGTTCGCCGAGCTCGAATCCGCCTATCAGCGCAAAGCCCCCATCATCCAATGGGTCTACGCGCCGCATTGGGCGCCGATAAAGTACAAGGGCGAGTGGATCGAGTTCCCGAAATACGAGCCCGACTGCTACAAGGATCCGGCGTGGGGCATCAACAAGGAGGCCGCCTATGACTGCGGCAAGCCGCGCGGTCCGATCTGGAAAGTGTCCTGGTCGGGTGTGAAGGACAAATGGCCGAGCGCCTACGAGGCTATAAAGAAGTTCAACATCTCCAATGACGAGATGGGCGCGCTGATCACCAAGGTCGATCTGGAGGGCCAGTCGGTCGAGGAAGTCGTGGCCGAATGGATGAAAAATAACGAGGCCAAATGGAAGGGCTGGATCGGCCAGTGATTTCCGAGCGACTCGATTAGGGCCATTGCAGCCTGCTACAATTCAGCAGGCTGCAGCCCAATCCTGCGGGTGCAAGGGGGCTCCTCGATCCGTGACTGACGTCGCTCTTGCTTGCCGCAATGTGTGGAAGCTCTACGGGCCGGACCCCAAGGGCTTCCTTACAAGGCGGGGAGTGCGCCCGAGCGACGCCGACATTAAAGGCGCCGGTTATGTCGCGGCTGTCGCCGATGCGACGCTCTCCGTCGCGCGCGGGGAAATCTTCGTCATCATGGGCTTGTCAGGCTCAGGCAAGTCGACTTTGGTACGCTGCCTCGCACGCCTGATAGAGCCCTCGACCGGCGAGGTTATGTTCGCGGGACGCGACCTGCTCAAGGCTTCGCCAAAGGAGCTGATCGAGCTCAGACGCCATAAGATGGGCATGGTGTTTCAGCATTTCGCCCTCCTGCCGCATCTGACCGTGCTCGACAATGTGGCCTTCCCGTTGGAAGTCCAGGGCGTGTCGCGCAAGGACCGCGAGGCGCGTGCGCGCGAAATGACCGCGCTCGTCGGACTCGAGGGGCGCGAGCTAAATCTGCCGGAAGAGCTGTCCGGCGGTCAACAGCAACGCGTCGGTATCGCCCGTTCGCTCGCCACGGATCCCGACATTTGGTTCCTCGACGAGCCGTTCTCGGCGCTCGATCCCCTCATCAGGCGCGAAATGCAGAATGAATTCATGCGTCTCCAGTCCGTCCTGCACAAAACTATCGTGTTCATCACCCACGACTTCGACGAAGCGATCAGGCTCGCAGACCGCATCGCCATCATGCGTGACGGGCGCATCGTGCAGATCGGTACGCCAGAGGAACTGGTGCTGTCACCCGCGGACGACTACGTCGCCGAGTTCACGCGCGAAGCGCCGCGCGCCAAGATCCTTTCGGCCCGCGCCATCGCCCGGGCCAAGCGGAACGGCGAGGCTATCGTCGGCAACATTCCTGCCGACAGCAAGGTCGAGCAATTCGCCAGGAAGGTCGAGGACTCGGACGGCGCGCTCGCCGTGCATGATGCAGACGGTAAGCTTGTCGGCGTGGTCGATCGCGCCGCCGTCATGTCGGTGCTAATCGGCACCACGGAGGCTTCATGACGGCGGCTACCGCAGTAGGCGACCGCTCGCCTGCCAGAAAAATTTCGGCGGCGACCGCGATCTGGATCGGCTTCGCCGCACTGGCGATGGTCTCATTCGCTTTGCCCGACGGAACGATCCCCGCGTGGATGCGAGAGGTCCCGCCGCAATGGCGGCTCGGATTGGACACGGCCATCTCCAATTCCATGAAGTGGCTGGTGAACGACGCCACGTTCGGCCTATTCACCTTCCGTGAGGCGACGCGCGCTATCAGCGACCTGCTCGACGCGCCGCTCACGGCGGCCACCGCCATCTTCTCCACGGGACTTCTTCGCGGCAGCGGCTCGACGGCCGTGCAGCTTGCTCCGCCGCTGCCCTGGATCGCGGTCGTCGGCATTGCCGCGGCCCTCGGCTACCGGTTCGGAGGAGCCCGCCTCGCTTTGCTCGCAGCAGGCGCGTTTCTGTATCTCGCCGTGTTCGGCCAATGGGCAAGCGCGATGACGACGCTCGCCGCAATCGCGATCGCCGTGCCGCTTGGAGTCGCCGGTGGCATGCTGTTCGGCATCCTCGGCTTCAGCGTTCCACTGGCGCGGCGGGTCATGGAGCCGATCCTTGACGTCATGCAGACGGTGCCCATCTTTGCCTATCTCATTCCGATCCTGTTTCTGTTCGGCTTCGGGCCCGTGTCGGCGCTGATCGCCACCATGATCTATGCCATGCCGCCGATGGTGCGGGTGACCATGACGGCGCTCGAAGCCGTCCCGCGCGAGATCGTGGAATACGGCACCATGGCCGGCACGACGCGGCGGCAGATGCTGTTCAAAGTCATGCTCCCTGCCGCGCGGCCGCAGCTTCTCGTCGGCGTCAACCAGGTCATCATGCTCTCGCTCAACATGGTGATCATCGCCTCGATGATCGGCGCGGGCGGACTCGGCTACGACGTGCTCACCTCGCTCAGGCGGCTCGACATCGGGCGCGGGTTCGAGGCGGGCATCGCCATCGTGGTGCTCGCCATCGCGCTCGACCGATTGAGCCAAGCCTATGCCTCGCGGCGGCGAACCGCGCGGAGCGACGGCCGGGGCTTCGCACTGGGTCTTCTGGGTTTCACGCTCGCCATCTATATGCTCGGGCTCTTCGTCCCGGCGATCGCGACCTATCCGCAGTCGCTCGAAGTCTCGACCGCGCCATGGTGGGGCGAGGCGGTCAGATGGTTCAACATCAATTTCTTCGACGCCATGGACGCGATCAAAAGCGCGCTCCTGCTCAACGTGCTCATCCCGGTCAAACGGTTCATGGTGGCGCAGACCTGGCTCCTCGTTACGGCGGCGTTAGCCTTCGCCGGCTGGCGCCTTGGCGGGACGCGCCTTGCTCTTCTGGCCGGCGGCCTCTCGCTGTTCATCGCGCTCAACGGACTGTGGGAGAAGGCGATGGTGAGCGTCTATCTGGTCGGCATCTCGGTCATCGTCGCCTCGGCCATAGGCATCCCGCTCGGCATCTGGGGCGGCCTGTCCTCCCGCGCTTGGCGCGTGATTGAGGCCGTCATCGACACCCTGCAGACCCTGCCGAGTTTCGTCTATCTCATACCGGTCGTCATGCTGTTCAGGGTCGGCGACTTCACCGCCATGATCGCCATCGTGCTCTACGCGTTGGCGCCGGCGGTGCGCTACACGGCGCACGGCATTCGCGGCGTGCAGCCGACGCTGGTCGAGGCCGGCACGGCGGCCGGCTGCACGCCAAGTCAGCTCCTGACCAAGATCCGTCTGCCGCTTGCTACCCCCATCATCCTGCTCGGCGTCAACCAAACGGTGATGCTCGCCCTCTCCATGCTCGTCATCACCGCGCTCGTCGGCACGCGCGATCTCGGCCAGGAGGTCTATATCGCCCTGACCAAAGCCGACGTCGGGCGCGGCCTCGTCGCCGGGCTCTGTGTCGCCGCCATCGCCATCATCGCCGACAGGTTGATCCAGACGGCTGCGCGCCGCCTTGCCGCCCAACGAGGAGAGCGCACGCGTGAGCCTTGAGACGTCCGAAGATCGCCTGGTGGAGCGCATCGCCGAACTGACGATCTGGTTCGGGCGCGTGGCCCCCGTGCCTCTTGCCGGAGGCATCACCAATCGGAATTTCACGGTCGAGGATCGCGGCCGGCGCCTCGTGGTGCGGGTCGGCAGCGACATTCCTGTCCATGGAATCGTGCGCGCCAACGAGGTGGCCGCGAGCCGCGCTGCGTACCTCGCCGGCTTGAGCCCCGAAGTGGTGCATGCGGAACCGGGCATTCTCGTGCTCGATTTCATCGAGGGACGCACTTTCGCGCCAGAAGACGTGCGCGCCCCGGCCAACCTCGAGCGCCTCGTCGACGTCGTGCGGCGCTGTCACCGCGACATTCCGCAATACCTGCGCGGGCCTGCGGCAATGTTCTGGGTGTTCCACGTCGTGCGCGACTACGGCCACACCTTGCGCGAAGGGGGCAGCCGGCACGTTCCCATTCTCGCCGATCTTCTCGCGCGAGCCGCGAAACTTGAAGCTGCAATCGGGCCGATCGATGTCGTGTTCGGCCATAACGATCTACTCGCGGCGAACTTCATCGACGACGGCAAGAGGCTGTGGCTGGTCGATTGGGAGTACGCCGGATTCAACTCGCCGCTGTTCGACCTTGGCGGCCTAGCCTCGAATAGCGAACTTCCGCCGGCGCAGGCGGAACAAGCCTTGACCTTGTATTTCGGCAAGCCCGTCGACGATCAGTTGCGGCTCCGCGCCGCGGCCATGACGGCGGCGTCGCTGTTGCGCGAGACCATGTGGAGCATGGTGTCCGAGATCCACTCGACCGTCGACTTCGACTATGCAGCCTACACGGCGGAGAACCTGAGACGCTTCGAAGCGGCTTACGCGACCTATCAAGCCATGGAGAGTGCATGAGCGAGGTGCCGTCTTCGGCGAAGATCGTCGTTATCGGCGGTGGCATCGTCGGCTGCTCGGTGGCCTATCATCTCGGCAAGATGGGGCTCACCGACGTCATCCTACTCGAGCGCGGCAAGCTCACCTGCGGCTCGACTTGGCACGCGGCGGGGCTCGTCGGGCAGCTGCGCACCAGCGCCAATATCACCCAACTGCTCGGTTACTCCGTCGCACTCTACGACAAGCTCGAGCAAGAGACAGGCCTCGCCACCGGCTGGAAGCGTAACGGCGGCTTGCGGCTCGCTTGCAATCCCGAGCGCTGGACCGAGGTGAAGCGGCAGGCGACCACCGCCACGTCCTTCGGGCTCGAAATGCATCTCCTCACGCCAAAGGAAGCCCAGGATCTGTGGCCGCTGATGCAGGTCGACGACGTGGTGGGCGCTGCCTTCCTGCCGACCGACGGGCAGGCCTCCCCGTCGGACATCACCATGTCGCTCGCCAAGGGCGCGCGCATGGCGGGTGTCACCATCGCCGAGGACGTGACCGTGACGGGGATCGAGGTGGAAGCGGGGCGCGTGCGCGCCGTGGTCACCGATCGGGGGCGCATCGCTTGCGACAAGGTCGCGATCTGCGCCGGCCAGTGGTCGCGCGAGCTTGGCCGCATGGCCGGCGTCAACATCCCCCTCGTGTCGGTACAGCATCAATATCTGATCACCGAGTCGATCGAAGGGGTGACCCCCACCCTGCCAACCTTGCGCGATCCCGACCGCCTCACCTATTGGAAGGAAGAGGTGGGCGGGCTGGTGATGGGCGGCTACGAGCCCAATCCCATGCCGTGGGCCACCGAGGGATTGCCGGAGAATTTCGAGTTCCAACTGCTCGACAGCGACCTCGACCACTTCGAGCCCCTGCTCGAGTTGGCGATTGGCCGTGTGCCGGCCATGGAAACGGCCGGCATCAAGGAGTTCTTCAATGGTCCTGAGAGCTTCACCCCAGACGGCAATTTCATCCTCGGGGAAGCCCCGGAGGTGCGCGGCATCTTCGTCGGCGCCGGCTTCAACGCGTTCGGCATCGCCTCGGGCGGAGGCGCCGGCATGGTGCTCGCCGAATGGATCGCCAAGGGCGAGCCGCCCTACGATTTGTGGCCGGTCGATATTCGCCGATTCGGCAGGAACCATCTCGATACGAACTGGGTGCGCACGCGCACGCTCGAGGCTTACGCCAAGCACTACACGATGGCCTGGCCATTCGAAGAATATCGCTCGGGCCGGCCGCTCCGCCGCTCGCCGCTCTACGACAAACTCAAGGCGCAAGGCGCCTCGTTCGGCGAGAAGCTCGGCTGGGAACGGCCGAACTGGTTCGCCGATCTCGCCGCGGGGGAAAGGCCCGAGGACATTTACAGCTACGAGCGGCAGAACTGGTTCGACGCCGTCGGGCGCGAGCACAGTGCAGCCCGCGAGCGGGTCGCCGTGTTCGATCAGACGTCGTTCGCCAAGTTCCTCCTCGCCGGTCGCGATGCGCAAGAGGCGCTGTCATGGATCGCGGCCAATGACGTGACGCGGCCGCCGGGTCATCTCACCTATACGCAGATGCTGAACGCGCGCGGCGGCATCGAATGCGACCTGACGGTCGGCAGGTTGTCCGAGACCGAACATTACATCGTGACCGGCACGGGCTTCGCCACGCACGATTTCGACTGGATCTCGCGCTCGATCCCCGACGGAGTCGATGCGCGGCTCATCGACGTCACCTCGTCGAACGCCGTGCTGTCGGTGATGGGACCCCGCTCCTGCGACGTCGTCCAAGCCCTGACCGAGCATGACATGTCCAACGCCGCCTTCCCGTTCGGCAGGATCAAGCGGATCACCGTCGCCGGGGCGCCTGTGCTCGCGCTCCGCGTCACCTATGTCGGCGAGCTCGGCTGGGAGCTGCACATTCCCGTGGAGTTCGCCGCCAGCCTCTACGACGCGCTCATGGAAGCCGGCAAGCCGCATGGCATCGCCAACGCCGGCTACCGCGCCATCGAGTCGCTGCGGCTGGAGAAGGGTTACCGCGCTTGGGGCGCGGATATCGGTCCGGACCACTCGCCGCTGGTTGCCGGTCTCGGCTGGGCGGTGAAGCTGAAATCGGGCACGCCGTTTCAGGGGCGCGCGGCGCTCGAAGCTCAGGCCGCAAAGCTACTACCGCGCCTGCTTGCCGGGTTCACCACCGATCCTTCGATCGTACTCCTGGGGCGCGAGACCATCTATCGCGACGGCAAGCGCGTGGGTTGGCTGACCAGCGGCGGCTATGGGTACACGGTCGGCCGCTCGATCGGCTACGGCTATGTGCGCGACCCGGAGCATGGAGTGGACCGCGACAAGGTGCTGTCCGGACGCTATGAGCTGGAGGTCGCCACGGAGCGCGTGCCAGCGGAGGTCTTTCTCGATCCCCTCTACGACCCGACGATGTCGCGCATCAAGTGTTGAGGGGCAACGTCAACCGACTAGGTGGCTGTGCTGAGAGGCTGAGGCGAACATGTCTTGGAAGCCCAAATTTCCCTGATTATCGGGAAAATGCAGGGGAATTTCCCTCGAAAAAGGAAATCCCCTCAAACGGCCTTGAAAAACAATCAGTTCGGCCATCCTCAATAAGGCACCTCAAAGGCTGGGCTCGCGTTGGAGGGGATTCAAGTCGTTCGTGAGGAAGTTGCGCACTTCTTCCGCAAACCTGTCGGGCGTGTCGTGCGGAATCCAATGCGATGCATTCTCTACGCGCACGAGACACGCGTTGGGAATCTCCCGCGCCAGCCTCTCACCGTCTTGGATCGTCTGCCAGGGATCGTGAACGCCCCACAGGCAAAGCGTCGGTGCCCGGATCTCGCCGTGCCTTTCCACGAGCATAGTCGTGTGATTGGTGTTGAGGGCGCTGGCATTGCGGATGATGGATATCTTGCCTTCCTCGTCGCTGTAAGGCGCCACGATGCCGGCCTCGAACTCTTGCGTCAGCCGGTCCCGGTTGAAGAGACCATCCGGCAACCCCGAGGCCAGGAAATCCGCGACTTCTTTCGGGGTCTTGCTGCGCCAATTCGGATTTCCCAACGCGATCATGTCGTCGATCGGCCACGAGTCGTAAGCGACCACATTGGTGAGCACAAGGCGGCGGACCCGCTCCGGATGGTGAATGGCCATGATCAACGAGACGCCGCCCCCCGTGTCGTGGCCCACAAAATCCGCGCGCTCAATGCCGAGATGGTCCATCAGGCGGATGATCATGGCTGTCTGAGCGAGCAGCGAGCGGTCGAAAAAGTCTCGCCTGTCCGAATAGCCGTGGCCAAGAAAGTCTGGAGCGATAACCCGAAAGCTATGGGCGAGCGTTGGGATCACCTCATTGTAAAGGAATGACCAGGTGGGAATCCCATGCAACAGAATAACCGGCTTGCCCTGGCCGAGATCGGTCCATGCCACGCGCAACGGCTTGTAGCTCAGGCCGTCGACTTCCGCCGTCTTCTGTCTCTGTCTAAAGGCCTCGTGTGTCAGCGGTGGCGCTGTACCGACATTCTTCATGACGTCACCAAATCACCGGACTGGCTTCAGTACTGGCGCGATTTCTCCGACACTTCCTGGTACCAGCGGCGGCGCGTCCCGACCTTGGCCCGCATCTTCCAACCCAACGTTTTCGGCGCCTCGTCCAATACTTTCAAGAGCTCCTCGATGCGGCTTCGCACGGTCCCTTGGTCTTGGACGCCCAGGGACGGAAACTCAGTGAGAAACTCCGGGACGCGTTTCAGATTGGTGGTGACCGTATGGTAGAAGCCCCAATCCTGTCGCATGATGTCAACGATGTAGTTGGTGTCGATCGATTTCGGCCCCGGCTGTTCATGCGACAGAGGGTGCTCGAGCATGAGCACTACGGTGTCCTTGAAGTCCTTCAGGTTGATCTCGACGATCTGCATCTTTTCGAGAAGTAGGTCAGTCGTGCAGATGGTCGGGCTGTCCAGGTCGAGCCGCCCTTTGAAGGGGATGCGGTGACAAAAATAGAGCTCGTCAGCGAAGACATCGACATTTAGGCCCGTATCCTTGTGCAGATAGGCGTGTCGCGCGCCCTCTGAGGCTACGTAGACCCCGTCGTCGGGAACGTAGCCACGGGCCGTCAGGAACTCGCGGATCGCCCGGTTCTGCTTCTTCTCAGCCCCGAAATCCACGTCGGTAAGCACGCGCTTCATGTCCTCGAAGAGGTTTAGGTGGTTGGGACATTGCAAGCGATAAGCGATCGATCCCAGGATGCGCAGGCGTATGCCCTGCTTCTCGGCGTCGCGCACAAGTCTCAACGCCTCGTCGACAAATTCCAGGTTTAGGCCTGGATCAGTAGGCATCTCATTCACCTATGCCTCCTCGCACTATGAGCGGATTGAAGCACATATGGCTCTCTCTATGACCCTAGATCGTCTGCACGAGCGGTCGCGCCTGGGGGTAGACAAAGCGCGACCGCCCGACCAAATGCCGGAGGGCGCGCGCTTCCCAACCCGCCCGCTCTGCCGGCTGCGGCGACGAAGATCATTCGATCGGAATCTCCTTGAATGCCAAGGTCACGTCGACGCCTTGCGACCGCCTGATCAACTTCATCACGTAGTAGAACGCGAGCCCGATCAGAAACACGCCGCCGACGATGGCCACTTGCGTTGGATCGTGGCCTGCCGCGTTCGGATCTGAGAACAGCGTCCAGAAGTAGAACTGCGCGGCGATGAAGCCAAGGAAGCAGGCCACGGTCATTATCGGCAATCCAAACACCGTTTTGTTAGCGATCGGCGATTTTTCGTATAGCTCCGGACGGAGGTACGGGAAGAAGATTCCCGCGGCAAGGACCACCGACCACGCCAGCACTGCCGCCTCGATGAGGATCACGATCCTTGAGAACCACGGTGTGAACACGAACAGCGCCATGAAGATCAGATTGACTACAGTGGTCGTTGTAATCGCGATGATCGGGGTATGATACTTCTCCGAGATGGTCGCAAGCGGCGCGGGGGCCACCCGGTCGAATGACCAGGCCACCACGGCGCGTACGCCGAAAGTGTGCATCGCCGGAATCCACATCCACATCCACAGCGCCAGCCCCAGCGAGGTAAGCACTGTAATCAGTGGCGACCCCGTGAGAATCCCGGTCAGCAGCGCAATGGAGGGGTCGGTCGGGGTCGTCAGACCTCCTTCTCCGCTCAGTGTGTTGAAGACCGCCGTGCCGAGGAACTCGAAACCGAACACCTTGTACGCCAGCCACACCGTGATGACGAAGGCTACGGTCGCGGTGAATACCGCTCCCAACATGCCGATGGTCTGCGACTGCCTGACTGACTTGATCTCACCTCCAATTGCAATGGAGAAGGCAGCGCCGATCAATGGGAGAAACGGCCAATTCGACACCAAGATCGTCTGCCAAAGGTCGAACCCGGCTTCCCCCCAGCCCTTTTCCTTGCCGCTGGCGATGATCGCGTTATAGGCGTCCGGCACACCAAGTGACGGTCCGACCAACGCGTTGAGGTTAGTCACGAACTCCTCACGCGTATACATGGCGAGCGTCACGATGAGGAGGATCGTGCTCGCCATTGCCAGGAGGAAAACCCACTTGTTGAGCGTAAGATAGAAGCGCATACCAAAAGACAGAACGACCTGAGAGATGAGAAGAATAACGGCCCCGATCAGGAACGTTGCCCACGGCTCCAGCATCGTCGTCGAGATTGTGAGAAATGTCTCGTTGCCCGTCAGTAGGCTGAGCCCGGCGAACATTGGCGCCAGTGCCAGGATGACGATCCAATACGCGGCAATCGCGCAGTAGAAGAGCCAGGCGGTGATCTCGACCAAGCTCATCGTCAAGGCCAACGCCGGCGGCAGGATTCTCGAGCCGAACACGTAAATTCCGCCCGAACGCGGCAGAGTTACCGTCCAAGTGATGAACCCGAAGGAAATTAGCGCCATGGCGACGCCGGCGATGATGCATCCCCAGACGAGATCGCCTTGCGGGTAGAAGGCCGGGCCGTAATACAGCATCGAGCCCACACCGAGACCGATGCTCACGACGCCCAAGTTGTAGATGAACGTATCCGTGCCGCTTGCCGTCCTGATCAGCCCGGACGCCTTGCGTAAGAATATTCGCTTGTCACCCCCGACATCAGTAACGGACATTTTTCCCCTCCCTGGTTTGGACGTTCCGTTTCTGAGGCGCTCTCTCTCACCCCTGTGTAAGACTCGCTTGGGTGATCTCGCCTTGCTGCAGGGTGATGACTGCACCCTGTAGGATTCCCTCGGGGTAGACGCTCCCCGGATTAACGCAGACGGTCTTGCCGATATTGATCCTGGCGCGTCCTTCGTGAACATGACCGTGAAGGCCGAGAAGCGGCTGATGCTGCTTGATGACGTCAACCAAGGCCTTGCACCCCGCGTGTGTCTGGGCCGGGAGCCCCATTTCGTAGACCACCTGCAGGTTGCCATCGAGCTTCGGACAGGTATCGAGCGCCGTCCCAAACGGCGGGACGTGCACGTTAAAAATGCACCGGCTCATATCGGCGACCTGCGGAAGGAGCTCGGCGAAGCGAGAAATGAACTGCTCTTCCGAGTATTCGCGCTCCGTGTCCCAAGGCGTCGGCGTCGAGCCGCCGCAATAGAGCATTTGATACCCACCCTTGAACTCGCAGACCTGCATCTCGTGAAAATCGAAATGAGGCGCCTGAGAAAGGATGTCGTCTATCTCATGGAAATCGTCGTTACCCGGCAGCGCGACGAGGGGGATGTCGGTGCCTTTGAGCTTTGCCGCCGCGAACTCGGCCCATTCGCGGACGCGTTCGAGCACAAGCCTCTTGAATAGTGCGGCCTGTCCGATCGCGTCGCTTTTCAGAGCCTGATACTCGGACTCCGACATAACCACCGGATAGAAGCCGATATTGCCCTGGCGCTTCACGAAGTCGTCAAGCGCGGCCTTGTCCTTTATATGCACCGCCTCGCCGTGCTGAAGCGCAAGGAAGGTGCCGTCCTGCTGCTCCGCGATTGGAATAACCGCTTTGCCGGTCAGATCACCGCCGAGAACGAGTACATCGGCGCCATAGAATTTGGCGCCGTTGACGAACTTCTTGAAACAAACATTCGAGCCGTGGAGGTCGGAGGCGAAGAAGATCTTCACCTCTCCGTTGGCAGCTTTGTCTTTTTTCCGCCAAAACGCCACGACGCTCCTCCCCAGGGGCTCAAAATTTCGTCAAGTAATTGTCGATCTCCCACTGCGAGATGGAGTTGTGGTAGGACCACCACTCGCTTCTTTTCAATTCGACGTACGCGTCATAGAGCTCCTCGCCCATCACGCTGCGCCCGAGGTCATCCTCCTCGAAGGCCTTGATCGCCTCCAACAACGTCCGCGGGAGCTGCTGGATGCCGCGCTCG
>NZ_JBOHJC010000016.1:0-20000 GCF_050726195.1 Methyloceanibacter sp.
CGATGCTGCGGCTCTGGAACTGATGTGTCTCATATCTCTCGCCGAGTTGCGCCGGTCGGCTGCGATACGTTTCCAGTGAATAGTCACACATGATCTCCTCCATACGTTGTGTAGCCGCAACGCATGGGCGGGAAGCTTGGTTGAGGGCCTCCAACAATTTAATGTTCGAACTTGGCTGCGGGGTGCAGGGCTCACCAGCCCCTATTAGGGGAGGCAGAAAGCCGGTCAAGGCGCAGCGTCCCATGGCGTATGGCGGCTAGCCGATCCTGTGCTCAATAACTTCGGTACCGCGTTGGCAAGCCTTTTACAGGGTCAGCTGCTGCCCTTTCTTACGGCCCCGGAGCGCGGCCCCCGCGCGAAGCAAGTGACGGGCTCTCCTGCCCGCAACTATACTGGAGTCTCACAATCGTTGGAGGGGAACTTCGATGGACCTCCTCGGCCTCACGAGTGATCAAGTCTGGCTCCTCGTTCTGGGCGGCGTCGTACTTGTGCTCGCCTACCAAGTCAGAGGACTGCGTGAGGCCAGGAAGCCGCGCTTGAAGTCGAAGGTGCTCAGGGAGCTGCGCTTCGGTAAGCCAATAGAGGTAAAGCACGATAGCCCTCGCTCTTTGACCCCTGATGGGCAGGAACGTTACGGCGCGGACAAGCACGACTTCGATTGCTTCCACTCCCTCTGGTACTTCGCCCCCTGGGTCAACAAGCTCTATAGCGACCTGTCGGAACCGATCCGCCTACAGGAACTTCGAGACACAGAGATCAGGGGCAGTCGCGCCGACGAGGGCCCTGCGTACGGTCGCCGCTACGACATCTACTACAACCGCTACAAGATCGGACTCCTGGAGATTTGTGCCGGTCTCGGCGGAGCTTTGGACCCAGCAGACAAGTCGGTAGACGTGGAGATTACCATAGACGGAGTTCCGCCAACCACTCTCCCCTATTCCGCCGTCTACGGTTTCCTATCAACCGTCGCCAGCTTGGTCACGAGCACACAGAAGCCGAAGTACGCTCATCTGCCCAACGGTGAGACGGAATACGACCACGCCTTGTCCACCATAAGATCAGCTATGACAGAGCTGATGTGGAACACGCACAGCGGCGACCACGAGTGGGCGGAACTGAACGTAAGGCTGTCCGGCTATCCCGAATATTACTACCGCGTGCTGCAACGCAGGCTGCAAGAGGTCACCCAGAAGGCGGCTGCGGGAGCACGCGGAGTCTGACCAGGGCGATTGCCATTCCCGCAAGCCATCGGGTCGCCTATTCCCGCCTAAGGGACACCACATTGGGATCCTGGTGCCCACGCATAATGGCGCGGTCGTAGCGCTCCACGATAGCCTTCGCCGCTCGAATAGACCGGCGTCCAGGGTTCTCACCGCGATCAGTCTGCCGCACGACCTCGCGCAGCACGTCCAGGGCTTCGGCCTCCAGCTCACCAAGACCGTAAATACGCTTTGCCTGAGTCTCGAAAAAGTCGGCCATGCGCCAATCTAGCGTCGGGGCCGGTTTCTTGCGAAGCTAGAGCTGCGGGGGAGCCAAGAGGGAGGCTCCCCGTGAATTGCAACCGAGGCTGCCCGCTACCAGCCCACTTCAGAGACATGCGCGCGCGTCGATGCCATGTCCGGAGCAAAAATTGCTTTGCTGTGTTGGGCGATGTTGCCTCTAGCCGATGCGGGGGAGGAGTGCCGACACTTAACTGTTGGGACCGCCACAGTAGCCATGGTTTTGACCGGCGAGTGCGACGACATGTGCCCAAGCAGGCTTGTTCATGCGTGTAGAATCCGCCAGATGGTCATGCGCTCACATGGAGCCGGTTCCCAAATGAGCCCTATTCCTCTCTGCTAGCGTAGTGGTGAGGGGCTCGTAGCCATCTTTATTGGTCCTAATGGAGGTCAGCGATGCGACAAGCGATCTATGCCACCGTCGCGCTAGCCGTCGTCATCGTGGGTATTAGCGAGCCGACTTATGCTCTCACTAAGGCAGACTGCCAACGCGCAGAGGGCACCATAGCGCCTAGTACTCGTTTGGACTTCAAGTGCTGCTTCGCACTTGATGAAGGGCAAGCAGAGTTCACAGTGAGCTTCTGAGAAAAAGGGTCTCCCAGATCTGTTGGTACTGCGGTGATAGGCCGGGAACATCCTGCTCGTTTAGCCCAGCTTTCGAGAGATGACGGCGGACGCTTCACGCGAGGCAACGATACAGGTTTCCGTGGGAGCGATTTTCACAATGTGTTCGACCAGGAATATCGAATAACTCGGCGTCCGTTCCGGGCCGCGGACGAAAGAAGCCTCACCCCATGGAGACCTCGAAATGGCGTTCCATCCATCCGAACACTCGGCCTCGTCAAACACTGTCCGCACCGGGTGAGATCCGAGGGTATCGGTCTCGTGTGGGTAAGCTTCCAGTTAACAACCCACTGACATGCGCTTGTCAGTCGACTTCCGTCGATAGGCAGCTTTACCACCTGAAGCCTCAAACACGGCGGAGCCATTCTCGTCAGCCACCGCAACGGACCAATGCGCTTTGCCACATGCTGCGCGGTCAGTCAGTGCCGCACGGAGCTTTTTCGCAAATTCCTTGGCCGCGGCGGCGTCCGGAAAGACAACCCCGGTGGTATGCGGTGGCGCGGCAGCCTCGCGGAGGTAGAAGTAGTATCTCGGCATTGCGTGCTCCTCGTCAAAGGAGCAAACGCGAGCAGCGCTACCCAAGTTCCTCCTGCTTTCTCCACAACTTGCTGGGAAACCAAGCCCGGCCAGCGCCGTATCCGAGAACTGCCATATCAGCAGCAAGGGAGAGTTCGCGTGCCCTTCCGGCAGGACCTTGAGCAAAGCCATTGATGGCCATCGCTGGACAATCTCAGCACCGCAGAGCCCAGCGCGTATCCACAACACAAGATAGTTCGAAGAGGTGGGGCCCAATTGGGGCGATCACTGCCCATCATTCGGTTGGAGCCGTCAGGAACGCAGACAGCCGCTAACGGCGCCGGTAAGCTCTCGCATCAGGAGGCGCCTCCTGATAGCGCGGTGGGGTCAACATTCGCGCCCTCTCGCTATAATGGAGCCGCAGTCGTTCCTTGCGGCGCAACCGGCGGGACTTTTCGGCCCCTCGACGAACGCCTCAGGCACCTTGACCTGCTGCTTCCGTGCTTCGGAACCCGCCGCCTTCGCCGTGGCGGCAGTCGGTTTGGCCACTTTCTTGGCGCTCGGCTTGGCTTTCTTCACCGCGGTCTTGGTGCTCTTCTTCGCCGATTTGATGTGCTGCTTGCGCGGTTCGGGTCTTGCCACGCTGGTCTTGGCTCTCGGTATGTCTCCGTTCAGCACGATCTCAGTGTTCTCGAGGCTATTCTCTTCAACTAGCAGAAATAGCGTGCGCGCATTCTCGGGCGAAAGTCGTACGCAACCATGTGATGCGGGCATGCCGAGCTTCTTCGTCTCCTCGGTGCCGTGAATGGCATGACCCTTTTTTGTGAAGAAGATCGCATGCGGCATCGGCGCGTCGTCCCACTCTTTGCTGTACCAAATCTCGTTCATCGAGCTGGCCATGTAGGTTCCTGACGGCGTGTCATAACCGGCGAGGCCCGTCGATACCTGCCAGGTGTTTCGCTCGATATTGTCGACGTAGACCTTCATCTCCTGTGTCGACTTGTCGATCACGACGAGGATTTTGGAGGCGGCTTTCTCGGTGGCCTGTGGATCATGCGCTGACGGTGCGCTCGGTGCGGCTGATTCCACCGGAGCCTCTGGAGTGGCTATGCCCGGTTCGCCATCCAGGGCCCTGAATGCCTCCCCGCTCGTGTGAGCGCTAGGGCCTGTCTGTGGTGCAGAGCCGCTTTCGCCCCACGCGGTTGCAAGCGTAGCCTTAGATTCGGCTTGAGCACTTGGTGCAGGCGTGGTCTCTGCGGCGGCGGAGCCGATGAGTCCCACCGCCTCGGAGCGGGAGACCCTATCCTCAAAGATGGCCGGTTCTTCTTAAACAATCACGGAATCGTCCGTGAGGTAAGCGAAGACGAGTTCCATTTGCGGCGGAGCGTCACCTTACGCCTATTCTCCAGCGTGGGGCTGTATCTATATCTTTTTGCAGTCATCTATCTGCTCGACGCAATGCGACCGCCGGATCGATGATGCGCTGAACAGGTCGCCTCGGGGTTCCACCTCTGCAACCGCGCTTTCACCCTCGATGAGCTGACCAATGCATGCACTGTTGAATGGCACGTCTGCAAATGGCACGACTCGGCCCTGGGTATTGGGCAGAGCATGTCTGCTCTGCCCGGGTATTTCAGACATCAACCTGCTCGGCTATGGCGAGTGCATCGTCTACCTCGATGCCGAGGTAGCGCACCGTGCTCTCGATTTTGGTGTGTCCCAATAGCAGTTGGACTGCGCGTAAGTTGCCTGTGCGGCGATAGATGAGCGTCGCCTTGGTTCGACGCAACGAGTGCGTCCCAAAAAATCGCGGGTCCAATCCAATACTTGCGATCCATCCCGACACCAGACGCGCATATTGCCGCGTTGTCATGCATCGATCGCAATTACGACGACTGGCGAATAGGAACTCACCGGGCTTCTTGCCAGCAGCCTTGATGTGGTCATCGATCGCCTCCCGGGTCTGTTCGGTCAGTTCGAACCTGACGGGATGTCCGGTTTTCCGTTGACGGACGGTGGCACGATCAACGGTGATCCCGTGCGGGGCCACATCCTCGACCTTTAGGTTGACGACATCGCAGCCCCTGAGCTTGCTGTCGATGGCAAGATTGAACATCGCAAGATCGCGTGTTCGACCCTCGACCTGTAGCTTGGTCCGGATCGCCCAGACGTGTTTGGTCCGCAGCGGCGGTTTAGCTCCGAGCAATTTGCCCTTATTCCACGGGGTGCGGCTCGCCCCTTCATGGCTCTCTATGGCTAGCTTTTGCATGGTCGTACTCCTCTGAGATAGAGGTCGACCAGCATTCGCTATCGCTCTTGGGTAGGCGAGTTCGCGTCTGCTTTCAGGCAATTCCAGCCGCCCCGGCCCGACCCAGGTTGATCAGTGGGTCGCAGATTGACCCACAGCGGAAATCGCCTGTCTTAGACAATTCGGGACGACGGTCGGTCAGGGAGCTTCTCCAAGCAATCTCGCGGTCGAAGGCTCAAGAACCCGTGGGGACTTCGCAAAATCGCTAGCACCGCTCTGCGAGGCGCAAATGTTGATTGGCTTGCACAATTTCGTTTGGCGCCAAGCAGAAAATCGCCGTAACATCATTGCTCAATGCGGCGTTAGGGGAGGCGCAGTTCTCCCGGCATTTGCCAGAAACGCTGCTGGCGCATGGCCACACAGGCCTTGACCGGGATTGCTGCCAAGCCTCTAGGGCAGGCGCCTTCGGTGATTGTTTCCGCTGCGCGTTTGAACCCGGTGCTTGAGAGAAGCCTTCCGAGGAGGATGACCGCGTTCTTCTGACGCCGTTCCGCCGTGCTGCCGAGGCAGCCCGATACCAGGAGGTGCGCGATGGCGAGGATCAGAGGAACCAACCGGAGCGATAGGCTCATCGGCACGAACGGGAGAGATATTATCCTCGGCCTTGCCGCTGCCGATGTTCTCCTGGGGCGCGGCGGACCGGATGTCCTCAGAGGCGGCTCGGGAAACGACACGCTCAAAGGCGAAGGCGGTAACGATAAGCTCTATGGCGATTCCGGCAGAGACACACTCAAGGGCGGGAGCGGCAACGACAATCTCAGGGGTGGGACGAGCCAAGACAAGCTCTACGGCGATGCCGGCAGAGACACGCTCAAAGGCAATGCCGGCAACGACATCCTCAAGGGCGGCACGAGCCGCGACAAGCTCTTCGGCAACGCCGGCAAGGATACGCTGCGCGGCGATGCCGGCAACGACACTCTGAATGGCGGTGGCAACAACGACGATCTCAACGGCGGCGCTGGCCGGGACACCCTCATTGGCGCAAGTGGGAACGACACCCTCCGCGGTGCCGACGGCAATGACACGCTCAACGGCGGCGCTGGCAATGACACGCTCCTAGGCGGCGATGGCAACGACACGCTCATAAGCGGTCCCGGCGCTGATATCCTTAATGGTGGACCAGGCAACGATACCGCCAGCTACGCCGGCTCGCCGACTGGCGTCGAGATCAATCTTTCCGCCAACACGGCCACCGGTGGCCACGCCACGGGCGATACGCTTACCAGCATCGAGAACGTCATTGGCTCGAGCTTCGATGATCTGCTCTTCGGCGACAACGGGAGCAACCACCTGCAAGGCGGCGGCGGCGACGACTTCTTGGTCGGCGCCGACGGCAACGACACGCTCATCGGCGGTCCCGGCGTTGACATCCTTGATGGTGGCCTCGGCAACGACGCACTCCTCGGCGGCGACGGCAATGACTTCCTTGATGGTGGCCTCAGCAACGATACACTCCTCGGCGGCGACGGCAATGACAATCTCACCGGCGGCAATGGCGCCGATACGCTGGATGGCGGCGCTGGCAGCGATGTGGCCAGGTATGAGCTGTCACCTGCCGGCGTCACCGTCGACTTGAGCCTTGGCACCGGGATCGGCGGCGATGCGGCGGGCGATACCCTGATCGGCATTGAAAATCTAGTCGGGTCCAATGCTGATGATATCCTGATCGGCGACAGTGCTGGCAATCTTATTATTGCGTTGGATGGCGGCGACGAGCTTCAAGGGCTCGGCGGCGACGACAGGCTGCTCGGCGGTCCCGGTGCCGATAAGCTGATTGGCGGAGATGGCTTTTTTGACGAGGCCAGCTACGAGTCGTCCCCCACTGGGGTCACGGTCGACCTGAGTCTCGGCACCGGAATCGGCGGCGATGCCGACGGCGACGTTCTCACCGGTATCGAAGTACTCTCCGGTTCGTCCCTCGACGATACTTTGATTGGCGACGGAGCGGACAACTTTCTGCAAGGCGGGTCGGGAGACGACGTCCTCACCGGCAATGACGGCCACGACTTCCTGAATGGCGCCAGCGGCAACGACACGCTCACCGGCGGGAGCGGCGACGACAACTTGGTCGGCGGCGGCGGCAATGACACCTTGAATGGCGGCATGGGCGTCGATGATCTAACTGGTGGTGATGGTTCAGACACCTTCATCTTCGCTGCAGTGTCCGACACAGGGATCGGCCTAAATCAACAAGACAGCATCATCGATTTCATCCAGGGTGATGATCAGATCGACGTGTCGGGCATCGTTGCAGACCTTATAGACGGGGACTTCACGTTCATCGGCAACGCCGCCTTTAGCGGCGGAACAGACGGTGAGATTCGTTTCGAGTTCGACGGTGCCTTCACCGTCATTCAGGGCGATCTTGGCAACGACGGCGACAACGTTGCCGACTTCGAGATCCTGGCTTTTGGCAACATCACCTTCGTCGACGGCGACTTCGTGCTCTGATCCCCGGCGGCACGGGGACGTGGCAGGCGGTAACGTCTGTTATTGGCACGTCCCGGAAGTGCCGTCCGACGCAATTGAAGGCCGCTTACGGTTCCATAGCGGACTCTGGCGAGCCATACACCCGTGTTTATGAGTTCACGCCCTAGTTTGTTTTCTGCCATGAGGGGATGTTTGAGAGTTATGGCTTGGGACTAAGACTTCCGACGTGCTGAACCTCCTCCCCTCAACCTGGGACGCGACCCTGACTCCCGCAACCAGCAGTAATACTAGCGGCTGCACTATGCGGTTTCCAGCCGCAGGCGAATAACCGGGGCGAAGGCCACGCGACGCCCCGGTTTCGCTTTTCTTGCCCTAGGCGTACCTGATCAGCTGCCAGGTGACCGCCTTGCCGCCGTAAGGCGGCATGCGGTTGCCCCTGGCGATTGGCGCCGTGGTGCTCGGGTTGCCGACCACCTTCCAGACCCCGCTTTCGGGGCAGATTTCGCCAGTCCTTGCCGTCGTGCCGATCGGCGAATGCTTCGTCTGTAACATCGGTAAGTTTCCTTCTATCGTTGCCCGCCGTCCATCCCGGACAGCCGTGACCGTATAGATAGATCTTACGCTTGCTTCTGTCAACCTCCGTGGTATGCTATTGTACAATTATACCGGACGGCGTGGCCGCTTGGCAGCGGACGCGCCGTTCTGACTCCTGAAGGGAGGCGAGAATGTCGCTGGGCGCGAAGCTCAAACAGCTCAGACTTAAGAATCGGGAGTCGCTTCAGAATGTCGCCAACGCCGTTGGCGCGTCGAAAACGCATGTCTGGGATCTCGAGACCGGACGCAGCAGCAATCCGTCCATCGAACTGCTGACGAAGCTCGCCGAGCACTTCAAGGTGCCGATCGCCGATCTCGTCGGCGAGAATCCCGATGCCGCCGGCGAAGACGCCGATGTCGTCGCGATGTACCGGGACTTGAAGAAACTCTCGCCGGGAGAGCGCGAAACCATTCGCATCCTGATCGAGGGTTGGAAGAAGCCGAAGGGCAGCTAATGCAAGTCACCCGCATCGATCTTGCCGACCGGGGATCGCCCGAGGCGCTGGTCGGTCTCATCCTCAAACATGAGCCCGATCTGCCGGTCCCGGTGCCGATCGAGGACCTGTCCCGGCAGCTCGACATTGAGGACATCGTGCCGCTCGACGTGGAAGGCTTCGAAGGTGGGCTCATCACCGACACCACTAAGAGCAGGGGCGTTATCCTCGTACGCCACGGCGCGCGCCCTGCGCGGCGCAGGTTCACGATCGGGCACGAACTCGGTCATTTCCTGATGCCCTCGCATATGCCCGGGGAGCAGGGACGGTTTCTCTGCTCGCGGGAGGACATGGTGCGTCTCACCGCAAAGGAAAACGACCGGCGTGAGAAGATGGAGGTCGAAGCCAACAGATTCGCCTCTCTCATCCTAATGCCGCCACCATTCTTGCGGAAAGCCATCGCACGCGAGCGTTCGCCCAGCCTCCAGCAGGTCTTCGCCCTCGCCGCCGAATTCGATGTCAGCAAGGAGTCGATGGCGCGCGCCTACGCGGACCATCATCCCGACGATGTCGCCTTCGTCGTCGTGCGCGATGGCCAAGTCCTGCGCACCTACCGCAACCGGAACCAGTTTCCGTTTATCACCGTCCGTGCTGGGCAACCTGTCCCCACGGACTCGTTGTTCCACAAGGCCGGGCATCAGCGCGGCACGCCAAGCGATATCGATTCCCGCCCGCCCGGCCTGTGGATCGATGTCGAGCACGGCCGGCCGGCGCCGGTCATGAGCGAGCAGGTGTGCCTGCAGGTCGAAGGCTTCGCGCTGATCATGCTCTGGCATGAATCCGCCGAAGCCGAAGATGAAGACGAGGACCGGGAGGAGGGCCGAACCTCCCGCGAGCGCTGGAAAGACCGGCAATCCCGTTATGACCGCTGACGCTTCATCGCCCGCACCGCACACCCCGCCCGAAAAGCGCCTCGCGGTCTTTCTCGACGGCACCTGGAATACGGTGAACCACAACACCAACGTCTGGCGGCTGCGGGCGCTCTGCGCGAAACACAGCGCCGACGGCTCGGTCCAACGCGCATACTACGATCCCGATGTCGGCACACTGCTGGGTCAGAAAGTTCGCGGCGGATGGTGGGGGATCGGTATCAACGAGAACATCGTCGACGCTTACCAGTGGCTGATCGAGAACTATGATCCCGGCGATGAGATCTTCATCTTCGGATTCAGCCGCGGCGCCTACACCGCCCGCAGCCTGTCCGGCCTCATCTCAAAATGCTTGCTGCGGCCGGGCGCGCCGCTTTCGCTCGACCAGCTTTACGGGCGTTACCGGCGTGCGAGCGAGCCCCGGACTATCCGCACACTTCTCAAGGAACAGGCCAGCAATCCCCGCTTTACTTGCACGCTCGAGGAAGCCTGGCTCACGAAATAATCGCGGCCTGTGAAGATCAAGTTCGTCGGCATTTGGGACATCGGCGGACATTACTCTGGATCCGCTCTTATCTGTGCATTAGCGACACCCAAAGCAGCAAGGGATGGCCACACACACGATGCCGACCTATTCGCCCGAGGACTACGAACGCATTGCCGCTGCCGTTGATCAGGACGTGGGAGACGTCGTTGAATACAGGCTTCTTTTTGAATGTGCCGCCGATTGGTACGGATTGGATCGTGGCCTTCCGCGCGATGTGCCGCCCTCTCCGCGCCCCACGCCACCCTCCAAAATGCGCAAAAAGTTTCTGAAGATCGCCAAGAGTGCGAACCGGCTTCTGAAAGACCTTGAGATCCGGAGAGATGAAACCAAAGGCTACGAGGAGGCGGCCGACGGCCCAGGAAGTTTCGAGCTTCTGGAGGTTCTGGCAGCGGTAGACCCCCCCTAGCGAAGATGCCGTGATTGAGGCGACGACGAGGCTGGGACAGCTGGCAACGCTGATCGATGCAGTTGAAGCGGCAAAGGAACTAGAGGACCGCGCCCTCAAAGCAATTAACGACGTAATTGCGATAGGCAAGTTAACGGTGCCCAAGGGTCATCAGGGCGACGCTCCGGTAAACAACTGGATCGCCGCGATGATGGAGATCTACCGAAGGATTACCGGCCAAGAACCGGCAACTTCGGTGGGTCACGTCGACCAGCCCGATGAAGGAATAGCCTCCGGTCCCTTCATTCGCTTTTTACAGGCTGCGGGGCAGGCGCTGGGCCTAAATTATTCAGAGGACGCCTTGCGGAGCAGGGTCCGCACGATTCTCAAAGCACATCACAAAAACTGAGAACGATTTGGCCATGCCAGGGGCTTTGGCGCGACCGCGTATAAGCCGCCCATGCGCAATGCCACGTCAAAACCGATAAGCCTCGTAAAGCCCGCGTCCTGCGGCTTGATAGGCCTTGCACGCCTATTGGCGCGCCAGGCCGCGCGCGAGGTCAGTGGCACTGACGTCACTCCCTCACTGAACAGCCCAGAAGCGACGATGTCCGAACGGCTAGCCACCCGGCGTCCACGGCAGGCCGATAGGTGACCCTATGACCAAAGACACCAATGCATCTGGCCGTGAGACGCCCACGGAGCCCGCCTTCCACACTGTCAAGGAGACTGCCGGGTGCCTGCGCCTCTATGAGAAGCAGGTCCGGAGGCTCATCTCGCGCGGTGAGCTGCCGGCCTATCGATTTGGCACAGCCCTAAGGATCAAGAGGGAAGATATCGACACCTACGTAAGCGCGCAGCAAGTGGGTCCAGTCTACAACAACAAGTGAACGACAAATTATAAATGGACCATGTGTGCACGAATACCCTGTAAGTTAGGAATATTCATGCACTTAGAGATACCCTGTACAAGTAATGAGGTTTCCTAAATTTGACTATTATTCCGTCCTAGTCCATCCTAGTCCGCGCAGGACCAACCCCCGAGTGTCCCAATGCTGCAAAAAGTCCCTGATTTCCAACAGTCTCCTGACATCATCAGGCCTGTCGAGCCCACTCTAGCTGATGTCCTTGCCACGATTGAGCAGGATGCCTCGCTGCGCAAAGCCACGCGTGATGGCTGGTGCTGCAGT
Organism: Methyloceanibacter sp.; assembly: GCF_050726195.1. Lineage (GTDB taxonomy): Bacteria > Pseudomonadota > Alphaproteobacteria > Rhizobiales > Methyloligellaceae > Methyloceanibacter. Next base: position 11,457 of record NZ_JBOHJC010000016.1, read on the forward strand.
ATCCGACGCGTTGCCGAATTCCTGGAGCGGGACCCGGCTCACCTGCCGGCCCGGCTCGGCGCCTTGCGCTACGGCACTGCCCGGCTGCATCACGCCCGACTGGGAATCAGCCGCAAGACCCTCCAGAACCACGTCGCCAACCTCAAGGCAGCGGTTCGGCACTTTGCGGGCCTGAAGCGGCTCAGCGGCCGCGGGGTCCCCCTCACACTGGCCTGGAAGGCCCTCGTTGACCGGACGCGGAACGGCGCCTACGTCTCGGCCTTTCGGGCTTCCTCAGGTATTGCTCGGCCTGCGGCATCGATCCCGCTTCCGTCTCCGACGCGACCGTCGAAGCCTTCATCGCGTACGCTGGCGAGGTCCAGTTCACCGTTAAGCCCCGTGACCTCCACAAGCAGGTCACCCGCTGCTGGAATCGCGCTCAGCGGCAGGTTCCCGGCTGGCCCGAGGAGACGAAGAATCGCCGACCGCACCTCGCCATCCTGCCCGGCTGGGCCGCACCTTGCATCGATCGCTACATCAACAACTACCGCCCATCGTTCCGGAACGCGAAGGCGACCAGCCGGCTCTGGCTCAGCCGAAATGGCCGGCCGCTCGACGACAGCTCGCTCTACAGCATGGTTCGCAGACGGACGTACGTGGCCTTTGGTAAGCCCGTCAACCCACACCTGTTCAGGTCCTGCCTGGCAACCAGCACTGCCGTTCACTTCGGAGCGAACATGGGCCTGGCGATGACCGTACTTGGGCATCAGAGCTCGAAGGTGACGACACGGCACTACAATCAGGCCAAGATGATCGACGCCGTGCGGGCCTATCAAGACGTCCTGCTCGCCGAGCCGGAGGACCAAGACCAATGATCCGTGCAGTCATCTACGCGCGCTATTCGTCGGATAACCAGAGAGACGCCTCGATCGAGGACCAGGTCCGCCAATGCCGGGCAAGGATCGATCAGGAGCAATGGCAACTCGGCGAGGTCTATTCTGACCGTGCCATCAGCGGTGCCACCACCTTGCGGCCCGGCTATCAAAAGATGCTCGAAGAGGCCCGGGCAGGCCGCTTTGAGGTCCTTGTCGCTGAAGCCCTCGACCGCCTCTCGCGGGACCAGGAGAATATCGCGGGCCTGTTCAAACAGCTCTGCTTCGCCGGCGTGAGATTGATCACATTGTCGGAAGGCGAGATCGGCGAACTGCATGTCGGCCTCAAGCGCACCATGAACGCCCTGTTCCTGAAGGATCTCGCGCACAAGACGCGGCGTGGTCTAGAGGGCCGGATTCGTCAGGGCAAGTCGGGAGGCGGTCTCTGCTTCGGTTATGACGTGGTGCGCAAGGTGGCCGCTTCCGGCGAAGCCCTGCGCGGCGGACGCCGTATCGACGAAGCCGAAGCCGCAATCGTTCGCCGTATCTTCAAAGACTTCGCGCATGGCCGCTCACCAAGAGCGATCGCCCAGTCCCTGAACAAGGAAGGCATTCCTGGTCCGGCCGGAAGGAGCTGGGGACCCTCCACGATCTACGGCAATTGGCAGCGCGGCACCGGTATCCTCAACAACGAGCTCTATGTCGGCCGCCTGGTCTGGAACCGCCAGCAGTTCGTCAAGGACCCACGCACAGGAAAGCGCCAGGCGCGGCTTAACCCCGAAAGCAAATGGATTATCGAGGAGGTGCCACACCTACGCATTATCGATGACGATCTGTGGTTGTCGGTGAAAGAACGACAGCAGGACTCCCGGTCCCGAGTCGTGACCAAAGACAAAGGCATCCGCTCCGAGCGGGTCCGTCGCCCCAATTATCTGCTCTCAGGGCTGCTCAAGTGTGGGACCTGCGGTGGTGGATTCTCCAAGATCAGCCAATCCCATTACGGGTGCTCCACCGCTCGAAACAAGGGCACCTGCGACAATCTGCTGACAGTACGGCGAGATGTCCTCGAAGCCACCGTTTTGGACGGGCTCAAGAACCAGCTGATGCACCCAGAGCTGGTCACAGCCTTCGTCGATGAATTCCGCAGAGAAATGAACCGGCAGAGAGCTGAACAGGATGGGCACCGCGACCGCATTGCGCGCGATCTCGAGAAAGCCGAGCGTGAGACCCACAGGCTGATCGATGCCATCAAGGCAGGTGTCCCTGGCGCCGCCGTCAAGTATGAGATGACGGCCCTGGAAGCTCGGCGAGTCGAACTCCTTGCCCAGCTTGAAGCCGCGCCGCCGCCCATGCCGCGCCTACACCCGAACCTCGCCGAGCTATACCGGCGAAAGGTGGTAAATCTCGCTGAGGCCCTCAATGAGGAGCACACCCGCCTGGAGGCCGCGGAATGCCTCCGTGAGCTCATTGAAGAGATCCGGCTTGTGCCGAAGAATGGAAAGCTGCAGGTCGAGCTTTATGGCGAGCTAGCGGCCCTTCTCAACCTTGCAAACGAGCACCCCCGCTCCAAAGGAACGGGGGTGCAAATAACGCTGGTTGCGGGGGTAGGATTTGAACCTACGACCTTCAGGTTATGAGCCTGACGAGCTACCGGGCTGCTCCACCCCGCGTCAATTCGGTTGGCCTTGTTAGGGCCTAAGGGCCTCAGGCGGCGGGGCCTTTTGGGAAGGGCCTACCCGCGAAAGGGGGGAACCTATAGCAGGTTCAAGGAAGATGTGAAGCGCGACATCGGGGCCCAAAAGGGCCGTCGCGCTGCCCCCTATATGGGGCCTGCCCTAGCATTTGTGAACCTTATTTGTAGGAGACGTCGTCGTAGACCGGCACCGATTGGCCGAACCGGTAGGCCAGGCCCAAAAGGAAACTATTGGTCCAGACGTCGGTCTCCAACGTGCCGCCGCCGTTGAGGTCGGCGGTATTGCTCGAATAGCTGAGCTTGTAGTCGCCGAATACCGAAACCCGCTCGCTGATATTGTATTCGACGCCGACCAGGCCTTCCACGGCGACGCCCGTGACCTGGTACTCGAATGTCCGCGTGACCGCGCCCGTCCGCACCTCCACATGCGGAAAGGCGAAGCCGACGCCTAAGCCCACATAAGGCGTCCAGCGCTGGTGCTGCCAACGGTACATGCCGCCGAAGAAGATCTCGTTGAGGCCGTCGGTGAATTCCAGAATGTCGAACGTGTTGCCCACGCGGTCCCTGCCGCCGATGGCGGCGCCGTCGCGGGTGCCCGACACGCCGACCGTGGCTCCGAGTTCGGAATAGATCTTGGCGTGATGGTAGTCGACCATCAGGCCCCAATTCGGATTGGCGTTGAGCCAATAGATGCCGCGCACGCCCCAATAGGGCGGAGACTCGAAGGACTTTCCGTCCCACGGCACGTCGTTCAGCACCATGTTGGTACCGCCCGGCTGCACCAGGTCGACGTCGCTGTCGAAGCTCTCGCTCCAGCCGCCATAGACACCGAGTTGGAACTCGGCCGCGGCGGGGCTTGCGCCAAGCGTCAATGCAAGCAGGCCCGCCAGTGCACCGGCAAAGGCCAGCGTCGCGGCGCGCTTTCCTATCGGCAAGGGTGCCATGTTGCCCGACTGCCCCCGAATGAGCCCGGTTTCGGGTCTCGATTTTTTCGCGCGCGACCGTTATGCGAGACGCTGGCCACGCGGCTTTGTTTCCTTATACTCGGCAAACGGGCAGGCCCAAAGGTCAATTACCGCTCATTTCCCCCGATTTTCGGCCGCTGTTGCCGAAAAGCACCGGCCCATGCCAGGCTGATCGCAAGGGTTCCGGCCACCCGAGCCAAGCTTGGGTCCTCGCCCCGCGGATCTTGTAGCCACCGTCCGGGGTGCACTCGAACAGCCACCGCCGGGCCGCGAACCGGTCCCGCACGATATAGGGAATGACCGTGCCGAGAATGGCGCCCAGCACCGCGTCGGTGAAGTAATGGGCGCCGATAAGCACCCGGCTCGCCGCGATCCAGACCGCCACCGTGTAGAGCAGCACCCTCCCCCGCGGCCAGAGAATCGCAAGCACCGTGGCCAGCGCAAAGATGTTGGTGGCATGGCCAGAGGGGATCGAGGCGAAGTCCGGGTCGAAGGCAAACGGCTCGAACGCGTAAGGGCCCACCGTGTCGAACAGCTTCGGCCGGGCCCTGCCAATGATGTTCTTGAGCAGATTGGCGATCAGCCCCGCCCCGCCGACGCTGACGAACACGAAGCCGATGGTGCTTGCGATCAGCCCATAGGCCGCCGAATTCCGAAAGCCCACATGGTTGCGCCTGAGTACGATGGCGATCGCGACGGCCGTCCCCGTGGGGATCAGCATCCAGTTCGACTTGCCGATATCGGTAATGTGCCGGAAGAAGGCGCGCACGTCCGGCGGCAGCGCCCGCGCCCGCTCCAGCATGAACGGGTCGATCAAGAGGACGCTGATCGCCACGAGAGAGAGCGCGAGCACCACCTGCTCGAACAGCGTGAGATCCTTAAGACGCAAACTCATGAGTCCCGCCGGGCCGAGGTCCTGAGGCAATCGGCTTCGCCGCTTAGGGCGACCTTGGCCGTGCCCGGCACCCTTTTTCCGAGCCAAATGAAGTAGATATTGCGGGAGTAGATCACGAGCCCGGTGGCCTGGCCAAGGATGAAAACCGGGTCGAGACGATAGACCGCGTAGGCGAGCAGGAGGACGCCGCCGGCGAAGCTGAAATACCAGAAGGTCTCGGGGATGATGCTGACCCTGGCCCGCTCCGTGGCGATCCACTGCACGAGGAAACGCATGGAGAACATGAGCTGCGCGACCAGGCCGATGGCGATCCACAGGAGCTCGGCCGTGGGCGTCGCCTGCCACCACTGGATGAGGACTCCGCCGCTCATGCCGCCGATCCTCTCCGGGACACAAGGCAAGCGGTTCCCGCCACATCCTCCGCCACCGGCGTAATCAGAGTCCGCTTGCGCAGCCAGCTCACGCCGACGAGGTCGTAGAGCCCGATCAGGGCGCGGCCGACATTGGTGTATTTTGAGACGCCGGCAAGCCGCGGGCGATCGTTGACCGGCTCATAGGCCACCTCGTGGCCGTAGGTCAGGAACAGGGCCGGCAGGTAGCGGTGCATACTGCTGAAGTACGGCAGCTCGAGATATGCGTCCCGGTGGTAGACCTTGAGGCCGCAGCCGGTATCGGGGCAGCCGTCGGCCAGCACCTTGTCCCTGAGCCAATTGGCGAAGCGCGACGCTGCCTTCCGCGATCCCTTGTCTTGGCGGGAGGCGCGCAAGCCCCCCACGAGCGCCGGCTCTTCTCCTGGCGCGCCGAGCCGGGCGTAGAGCCGTGGAATGTCGTGGGGATCGTTCTGGCCGTCACCATCCATGGTGGCGATGGTGGTGAAGGCGGCGCACCGCACCCCCGTCCGCAACGCGGCGCTCTGTCCTGTCCGCCGCCCATGCCTGACATAGCGGAGCGCCCCGAATTGGGGGATCAGCGCCTTGACCTCCGCCCCGGTCCCATCGTCGCTCGCGTCGTCGACCACGATCACCTCTCCGAGCAGCGGATCGGCGACTGCGGCGAAGGTCTCCTCGATCAGGCGGCGGATATTGCCCTCCTCGTTGAACGCCGGAATGACGACGGACAAGCGCATGGCCGGAGCGGCAGGGACTGACTGGAGCATGGGCGCGACAGTGCCGTCTCTATTTGACGCGCAGATGAATAATGAAGCCGCCGTGACACGCACGTGACAAACAACCGTGCCAAATGAGCGGCCACGGGCAGCGGAGCACTGGCGCGCGAGGGCGCAGATATTGTTCACAGAATCCTCCACGTTCCGGCCAGGGCAGAGCACGCTGCTGGACTCTGATGGCAGCTATGTCCTGCGCCTTGGGGCCTGTCTCGCGGCACTTCTCGCGCTCAGGCTGGCCGCGGTCCATGCCGCCACCATCGATCTCGTGATGGACGAGGCGCAGTACTGGTCCTGGTCGCGCGAGCTCGACTTCGGCTATTTCTCAAAGCCGCCTTTGATCGCCTGGCTGATACGCGGCGCAACAGAGATCTGCGGACAGTCGGAGGCGTGCATCCGCTCCGCCTCGCCGGTCCTCTACACGTTCGCCTCAGTGATGATCTATGCCACTGGCCGCGCGCTCTATGGCGCCCGGATCGGCTTCTGGTCGGCCATCGTCTTCGCCACCCTGCCCGGCGTCTCCTACTCCTCGCTGCTGATGACCACGGACGTGCCACTGATCTTGCTGTGGACCGTCATGCTCTATGTCTGGGTCATGCTGGTAAAGCGGCGGAGCATGGGCTTCGCCGTCCTGCTCGGCGTCGCCATCGGCATCGGCCTTCTCGCCAAGCAGGCAATGATCTATGCCTTGCTGTGCATCGCCTGCCATGCTGCCGTCTCTCACGATGCGCGCGATACGTTGAAGCATAGGCGTGGACTCGCGGCGGCGCTCGTCGCGCTCGCGCTGTTCTCGCCCAACATCGCGTGGAACGCGCTGCACGACTTCCCCACCGCGAAGCACACCGGCGCCAATATCGGCTGGCAGTCCCCCTACCTTCATCCCTTGAGTGCCGTTGAATATCTGATCGTCCAGTTCGGCATCTTCGGACCCATCCTGTTCGTGGTGTTGGCGCGCGGCGCATGTCGCGAGATCCGCGCTCCACGCGACCCGAGCAAGATCTTGCTGCTTGCGTTCTCGCTGCCGGTGTTCACGCTTTTACTCGTGCAGGCGTTGCTGTCGCGCGCGCACGGCAACTGGTCGGCGACGGCCTACCCCGCGGCCACGATCTTCGTCACCGCCGTTATGCTCGAACTCAACCGGCAAACTCTGTTCCGAGTCTCGCTCGGACTCCATCTCGCGCTTGCGGCCGCCATCGCCGCCGCGCCGGCTTTCGCGCGGACGTGGCCCGTCTTCGAGCAACTGCAGTTCCTGCGCAGCGTCGTGGGTTGGAAGGAGGTCGCCGGGGCCGTTCGCGCCAAACTTGCCGAGGAGCGCTACGGCGCGATCCTCGTCGACTCGCGCGAGTTGGCGGCGGAGATGCTCTACTATCTGCGCAGCTCGGACGTCCCCCTCTATGTCTGGGCGCCAGGATCTGCGCCCCACAATCACTACGAGATGACGCGCCCCTTCACGGCGGCGACGCCAGAGCCGATCCTATTCGTCTCGCTCCGGCCCTGCGCCCCGGCGATCACGCGTGCCTTTACCGGCGTCGAAATGCTTGGAGTCGAGCGCGTGCCGCCGGTCAGAGACGAGGCGCGCGACGTGCATTTCTGCCGTCTTGCCGGCTACAAGAGCAGGCTTCGGCGTCTTGACTAATGGTGAGAGTGGTCTGCGCCGACACCATCGGGACCGCTGGCGCTCACCGGGACGGCGATGTCGATGGCGCCGGCCTTGTCGAACTCGAGCGTGAGCGCAAGCTCGGCTCCCGCGGCAAGCGAGTCGCTAAGCCCCATGATCATCAGATGCGTCCCCCCGGGCTCGAGCTTCAGCGTTTCGCCAACGGCGATCGGCAGGCCGTCCTCCACTTCGCGCATCTGCATGACGCCATCCGCCGTCATCGAGGTTTGATGTAGCTCGACCGACTTGGCCGCCGCCGCGCGCGCGGACTTTAACAGGTCGTCCTCGCCGCTCCTATTCATGATAGTCATATACGCGGCCGTGGTTCTGCCTTGGCCGATGGTCGGCCGCGCCCAGGCGTCGGCGATACCGATCGCGCCGGGTTCGGCCGCCCACACCGTGAGGGCGACGAACAGCAACGCCGCAAGGGTCAGCACCAGAGCGACGCCGATCTCGATCAAGCGTTGCCTGGATAACCGACCCACCGCCTCCTCGGGAAGTCTCACCGCGTCTGGCCTTTGCCGCATGGAGCCATGACCCGTGTTTATGGCGCGGCGCGCTATGAGTCTTGTGCCCTGGTGTCGCGTGCGGCAGTCGGTCGCCGCCCCCTGAGGCGGCCGCGGCAAATTGCGCGGCAAGGAGGCGATCGCCATGGACCTACGGTGTAACCGCGCGGCTTTGCGAGACGACGAGTGCATCCTGCGCATCGTCGAGGCCATCGTCGCCGGCGTCGCGGCCATAGATGTCCGGCCGGAACTGGGCGATGCCGTTGCTGTTGGCGAAGGCCGTGAGATACACGAAGTGGACCGGAACCGGCCGCTTCAGCTTGACGTCGATCTTCTGGCCGCTATCGATCTGCGCCTGAACCTTGGACAAGGACCAGCCCTGATCGCCTAGCAGCCAGGCGACGAGCTCGAACACGCTCTCGACCCGCACGCAGCCCGAAGAGAAGGCGCGAGCGCTCTGGCTGAACAGGCGCTTGAGCGGCGTGTCATGCATATAGACAGCATGCTTGTTCGGCATGTTGATGCGCACCACGCCGAGCGCATTCTGCGGACCGGGGTCCTGGCGGAACTTGTAGCTCACCACTTGCGGCGATGCCCAATCCACCTGGGATGCATCGAGCGGCGGCGACTTCCAATCGTGCATGACGTTGAACTTCTGCTCGTAGAAATAGCTCGGGTCCTTGCGGATGGCAGGAATGAGGTCCATACGCGCCACGCTGTCCGGCACGCTCCACGTCGGATAAAAATTCACCTCGACGATGCTCGCCGTCACTTGCGGTGTCGCGCGCGACGGTTTGCCGACGACGACGGCGCTG
>NZ_JBOHJC010000016.1:30000-94431 GCF_050726195.1 Methyloceanibacter sp.
TCAATGTCGGCAAGGGCGACACCTTGATGGGCCTGTTCGTCAAGGTCGGCACCGAGCAGAGCCTCGCCACCGACATCATCGACAGCCTCGATCCCCTCTACGCGCCGGACGATCTGAAGGCCGGCCAGGAGATCCACTTCCGCCTCGTGCCCGCCCCCTCCGACACCGGCCAGATGGAGCCGGTGCGCGTGTCGATCTTCGACAAGGGCGGCGCCCACGTCGTGACGGCGGCGCGGAACCGCGACGGCGACTACGTCGCCTCATCGGAGCATGCGCCACAGGAGGTCGCCACCCAGCAGGCCTCGACCCGCGCCAGCCTCTATCAGAGCTTCTACAAGGCGGCGCTCGACCAGCACCTCCCCGACGACACCATCCTCAAGCTGCTCCGCGTCCACTCTTACGACATCGACTTCAAGCAGAAGTCCCGCGCCGGCGACACCTTCGAGGTGTTCTTCGACGGCGACGAGGACGACGTCGGCGAGATGCTCTACACCTCGATGTGCGTCGGCGGCGACACCCGCAAATTCTATCGCTTCCGCACCCCGGACGAGACGGTCGACTATTACGACGAGCACGGCAACAGCGCCAAGAAGTTCCTGATGCGCAACCCCGTCAAGGGCGGCCGCTACACCTCAGGCTTCGGCGACCGCAAGCACCCGCTGCTGCGGCGCTGGCGCATGCATACCGGCGTCGACTACGCAGCGCCGATGGGCACGCCCATCCTCGCCGCTGGCGACGGCACCATCGAGATGGCCGAGCGCCACGGCGGCTACGGCAACTACATCCGGCTCCGCCACGCCAACGGCTTTGCCACCGCCTATGGCCACATGACCCGCTTCGCCCCCGGCTCCAAGCCAGGCGCCAATGTGAAGCAAGGCCAGATCATCGGCTTCGTCGGCTCGACCGGCATGTCGACCGGCCCGCATCTCCACTTCGAGGTCCTGGTCAACAACAAATTCGTCAACCCGATGACCATCGCCGTACCGCGCGGGCTGCAGCTCACCGGCCGCGAGCTCGCCGCCTTCCAGAAGGAGCGGCGCCGCATCGAGGCCCTCATGGAGCTCGATCCCGTCACCACCAGCAGAGTCGCCCAAGCCCAGACCGAATAGTTTTCCTTCTCCTTTCTCTCCTCCCCTCCCCGACAATTCGATCCTGAAGCGACCCGCGGCTTTCGCTGCGCGCGCATTCTCCTTTCTTCGTCATGGCCAAGCTCGTCCCGGCCATCCAATAGTGAGTCTGCTGCAACGCCTCATTGGATGCCCGGAACAAGTCCGGGCATGACGATGCTTCTCGCCGGCTTGGCACCGCGAGGCATGCTCTCCCCCCGAAGGGGGCGGCGCGCCGAAAAGCGCAAACCTATGGCTCCGTGTCCATCGCTGAACACGGCGGGCGCCTTTCGGCGCGCCACATGCGCGAGAAGCAGATGCGCTCAAGGTGGCCAGAGGCCGGTAGCGCATCGCTAGACTCGCATGTCATTTGCGGCGTTGGTCGGCAGCAGCGGACCCCTCTTTCGAATGGCCTTGCATCGCGCTCAACCGCGCGACAGGCCAAGTCGTATGGCTCTTGCCGGGGGCTCGTATTAGCCCCGGGGGGTAGCCCGGTGCCGCCCGGAGGCCTTTGGTTTGCGTAAAACCAGGCCCGCAGGCGCCGCACCCCGTCCCGCAATCACGACGCCTCGCGAGAACGCCCCTTCAAGAGGACGAGGTGAGCGGAGTGTAGCGGAGGCGGATGCGAAGGTCTAGGATTTTTTTCCTGATGGTGTTGGGGGCGTGGATAGCGCCGGCCCGCACCCGCAACGCCTCGCCAAGATGCCCGGTCAGAAGAGCAAGGTGTGCGGAGTCTAATGCAGCTTTTGATGGCGGGAATAGGTGGTCAGGTCTCGTAGCATTCAAGCTCGTTGACATTGGAGAGAGGCGAGTTCCCCATGTAAGGAGCGGGGATATGCGAAAGCGCTGAGAAGACAATGGGGCTTAATTCGTCTAGCCTTTCCAGCAGTCATCAATCCAGCTTAAGTTTTGCACATGGCGCGCAGCGACCTCCTACTATCTCTGATCCGGGCCGGCGGAGCAGGCGATCACGAGATGCTGCGTAAAACGGTTGACGCACTAGTTGCCGATGAGCGGAAGAAGAGCCATCACGTGCTGGCTGACCGGCTGAGAAGGGCCGCTGAGGCTTTATCATCACAGCCTCAAGTGTCCAACTCACGTACCATTGGCGAAGTAGGTGCGCGAGATGCCGTGCTTTTGCTTGAGCCAAGAATAAGGCTCGACGATTTGGTATTGCCCGGATCAGTACGTGAGCAGGGGCTTGAACTTACCGAAGAACACATGAGGTCAGATGTGCTGCGTGCCCACGGCATGGAGCCTCGCCATCGTGTTCTCCTCTCCGGCCCTCCGGGAAATGGGAAGACATCTTTTGCAGAAGCCATTGCAGAAGCGTTGGCACTGCCCTTCTTCGTGGTCCGTTACGACACCTTAATCGGGAGCTATCTAGGTGAAACAAGCGCCCGACTTCGACGGCTTTTTGATTATGTCCGAACCACTCCATGCGTTCTTTTTTTTGACGAGTTCGATTCCATCGGCAAAGAGCGCGGCGACCCACATGAAACAGGCGAGATTAAGCGCGTTGTCGCCTTCCTTTTGATGCAAATCGATCAACTTCCGAGCTACGTAATCGTCATTGCGGCAACGAATCACTCAGAACTCTTAGACCGTGCTGTGTGGCGTCGTTTTCAACTCCGATTGGGCTTTCCAGCTCCCCGTCTGGGCGAAGTTGCTAACTTTATCGAAAAGCGCATGCAGGATTGGTCCGAAAGACCAAAAGCCAGAGCATCCAGGATCGCCAGATCGCTAGGCCCTGTCAGCTATGCAGAAGCCGAGGAATTTTGTTTGCAATTGCGCAGACGCTATATACTCGCTATGGGCGAATTGGCCATTGATGATCTACTAAGGCTCGAGCTCGCTCATTGGGCCGAACGCGTTAAGCCGACGGGGGGTAATGCCCAGCGACCCTACAAAGCCACTACTTCAACTCGCTCCAGGCGAACCGGCCGCCCGACGTCTTCACGGTCGAAGGGCGATTCCACGTCCTGAGCCCTACTCTCGCAATCAGCAGCGCCAGCGTTTCGGCCCTCAATTCACTCGCCTGCGCCAGCTGATGGCGAGTCCTGAAGGACGAGTGGAACTAGTTTCGGACCCTGCTGGTATCGCTCCCGAGCGGCTGCTTGTTTTCGAGGTTAAGGGAAGCATCCAAAACTTCATTCGCGCGGCATCGCGTATCCAAGGCCTAGAGTTTATCGGCGAGGAGGAACTTGAGGCCGAAGAAGAAGACAGCGAGCCGGTGTTGTACCTTATGGTTCCAAATTCCGGTGCACTTACGCAGATTCTTAGTCTCTGGGCTCGCTGGTTGCGTGGCGAAGAACTTGGTTATGGCTTTGCCTCGTGGCGAGACCTCTTCGGCCTGTTACGGGACCTGAGGCCATGGGGTCCACAAGATCGGCTCAGTACCCTAGACGCCGACCACATCAACGAAGAGCTGGTGCGAACCGGTGCGCAAGCAGCTATCCGTCTAGAATTGGAGTTAGTGTTTCGGCAGGATGAAGCGGTAGCAGGTGCAGCTGAAGATCAGCTTCGGCGCGATTTGAACTTAAGGGCTGGTGTCATTGTTTCGCGTTCACGCATAGCCGACATCGCATATCATGCATTGCTTGTCGATTTGCCTGCCGCCGAAGTCCAGGAGCTACTTGCCCGAAGGCCGGCTAGCTTGGCCTCGGTCGAGCCGGTCATGTTCATTAGACCGCAGAGTCTAGCCAGCAAACTGGAAATTGCTGACCTAACGGATGTTCTCCCCGTCGAAGCCGCTCCAGATTTGGATGAGCCGATCCTTGCTCTTCTCGATGGCGTTCCAGTAGCGCAGCATCCATTGTTGGCCAATCGACTAATAGTAGACGATCTGTTTGGTCTTGAGCCAATTACAGAGGTATCTCAGCGATTCCATGGCACAGCCATGGCGTCGATCATTGTTCATGGTGATCGCAACCTTGCGGGGCCAAGTCTTCCTCGGCGAATTTTCGTCACACCCGGTTCTTTCCGGAAACACTGAGGAGTTCCCCCCAGACCGGCTGATCGTTGATCTCGTTTACCAGTCGATCCTCAACCTGCGTTTCGGACACGAGCCCAACGCGCCGAAGGTGCTAATCGTGAACGTCTCATTGGGGAATCGGCGGAAGCCGTTTGATCACCAAATTTCGGCGTGGGCCCGCTTACTGGATCGTATGGCTATTCAGTTCGGAATCTTGTTTGTAGTCAGTGCAGGTAATCACGACGCCCCGTTCTTAGTTCGCCATTTTAACGGACGAGCGGAGTTCGAGGATGCTGAAGACGATGTGCGTTCTCGCGCAGTAGTTGATGGTTTGGGCATGAATTTGGCGCAGCGCCGATTGCTTTCCCCCGGCGAGACGGTCAATGGCCTAACAATTGGCGCACTGCATCATGACTCCGTTCCGCCTGCGAATAGAGGAGCAGCTGGTGCAGTTATTGATCCCTTCCCCGCAGTTTCATTTTCCAACTGTTCAAGCGCACTCGGTCCGGGCTTTCAGACCAGTGTCAAACCAGACGTTCTTTTTGAGGGTTCTCGGGAGCGCCTGATAGTTATGCGAACTGGTGGGGGAATAGATGTAAGGCCAACTGCGGCAACTCGCATCGCGGGAATCAAGACTGCGGCCCCTAGCCCACTGGGCAACGCTGAAGGATATACTGGAGGGACAAGCGCCGCGGCAGCAATCGCTTCGCGAACGGCCCATCGTATTCACGATGCTCTTCAAGCCGCATACGGGGCTCCATTCCTGCAATTGGCTGAAATTCAAAGAGCAGTTCTACTCAAGGCACTCATGGTTCACCCGGCTGCATGGCCGGCGGATGGTGCCGAACTCATCCGCGAGGTTCTCGGACCGGCTGACTCTCGCGAGCACGTTCGTCAGCGCGACAATATACGTCGCTTTTTCGGATACGGCTCAGTTGACCCTGATGATGCAGTGGCCTGCGCTGCCGATCGAGCGACTTTTTGGGCCGTTGGAGAGTTGGGCCGCGAGGAACTCAAGGAAATTAGAGTCCCCATCCCGGTCTGCCTCACAGGTCAGGCCCGAATTCATTCGATGTCAGCTACGCTCGCCTGGTTCACGCCAATTAGGCCCGGGCAACAGACCTACAGGACAGTGCGGCTGCGGCTGCTCGACCCCACTGAACTTGATGCCCTGCGAATTTCGACCGCTAGACGTCAACCCGATGCAAACCAATCAGCAAGAGGAACGGTAATTCATCGCCGATGGGAAGGGGACCGCGCTCCAGCCATACCACGCGGTGCTGTCACCGTCTTGTCGGTGCAGCGTGAATTAGATCGCGGCGTACCGGTCGATGAGCCTGTACCGTTCGGGTTGGCCGTTACAATCACAATGCCCGGTGAAAATCGCATCTATGAAGAAGTACTAGCCAGGGTTCGGCCAAGGCCGCGTATTCAGCCCTGACCCTTAAGCCGCCTGGGCCCTGCCCGCCGCCGCGCCGTTGAACATCAGCCCGTCCTTGCCGGCGGTGATGCGCACGCTCTCGCCGTCGTGGATCTTGCCTTCGAGGATCATCTCGGCGAGCGGGTCCTGCACATATTTCTGGATCACGCGCTTCAGCGGCCGCGCGCCATAGGCCGGGTCGTAGCCCTTGGCGGCGAGCCATTCGCGCGCCGACCCGTCGAGGTCGAGCGCGATCTTGCGCTCGGCGAGGAGCTTTGAGAGCCGCCGCATCTGGATATCGACGATGTTCGCCATGTGCTCGCGCCGCAGCCGATGGAACAGGATGATCTCGTCGACCCGGTTCAAGAACTCGGGCCGGAAATGGCCGCGCACCACCTCCATCACCTCCTCGCGCACGGCATCTGAGTCCTCGCCCTCCTTCTGGTTGACGAGATATTCGGAGCCGAGATTGGAGGTCATGATGATCAAGGTGTTGCGGAAGTCGACGGTGCGGCCCTGGCCGTCGGTCAGCCGGCCGTCGTCGAGCACCTGGAGTAGCACGTTGAACACGTCGGGGTGCGCCTTCTCGATCTCGTCGAACAGGATGACCTGATAGGGGCGCCGGCGCACCGCCTCGGTGAGGAGGCCGCCCTCCTCGTAGCCGACATAGCCGGGCGGCGCGCCGATCAGCCGGGCGACCGCGTGCTTCTCCATGAACTCGCTCATGTCGATGCGGATCATGGCGTGCTCGTCGTCGAACAGGAACTCGGCGAGCGCGCGGGCAAGCTCCGTCTTGCCGACGCCGGTCGGCCCCAAGAACATGAATGAGCCGAGCGGGCGGTTGGGGTCTTGCAGGCCGGCGCGGCTGCGGCGGACCGCGGTGGACACGGCTTGCACCGCCTCAGCCTGGCCGACCACCCGCTTGGCGATCTGCGTTTCCATCTGCAGCAGCTTCTCGCGCTCGCCTTCCAGCATCTTGTCGACCGGGATGCCGGTCCAGCGCGACACCACCTGGGCGATGAGGTCCGGGGTCACCACTTCCTGCGCCAGCGCGCCTGAGGCCGACTCCTCCTCCTCGATCTTTTTCAGCTTGGCCTCGAGCTCCGGGATCACGCCATAGGCGAGCTCGCCGGCTTTCGCCAGGTCGCCCTTGCGCTGCGCCTGCTCCAGTTCGTTGCGGGCCGTGTCAAGCTGCTCCTTGAGCTTCTGCGCGGCGCCAAGCTTCGCCTTCTCCTCCTGCCAGCGGGCGCTGAGCGCGTTCGCCTCCTCCTCGAGATTGACGATCTCCTTCTCGAGCCGCTGCAGCCGGTCCTTGGAGGCGCTGTCGGTCTCCTTCTTCAGCGCCTCGCGCTCGATCTTGAGCTGCATCAGGCGCCGGTCGAGCTCGTCGAGCTCCTCCGGCTTTGAGTCGACCTGCATGCGCAGGCGGCTCGCCGCCTCGTCGACCAGGTCGATCGCCTTGTCCGGCAGGAAGCGGTCGGTGATGTAGCGGTTGGACAACGTGGCGGCGGTGACCAGCGCCGCGTCGGAGATGCGCACGCCGTGATGCAGCTCGTATTTCTCCTTCAGGCCGCGCAGGATGGAGATGGTGTCCTCGACCGTCGGCTCGGCCACGTAGACCGGCTGGAAGCGCCGCGCCAGCGCTGCGTCCTTCTCCACATGCTTGCGGTATTCGTCGAGGGTGGTGGCGCCGACGCAGTGCAGCTTGCCGCGGGCGAGCGCGGGCTTCAGCAGGTTCGAGGCGTCCATCGCGCCTTCCGCCTTGCCGGCGCCGACCAGCGTGTGCATCTCGTCGATGAACAGGATGATCTGGCCTTGGCTCGCCTCGATCTCGTTGAGCACGGCCTTCAGCCGCTCCTCGAACTCGCCGCGATATTTGGCGCCGGCGATCAGCGCGCCCATGTCGAGCGAGAGTACCTTCTTGTCCTTGAGGCTCTCCGGCACGTCACCCTTGACGATGCGGTGCGCCAGCCCCTCAACAATGGCGGTCTTGCCGACGCCGGGCTCGCCGATCAGCACGGGGTTGTTCTTGGTGCGGCGCGACAGCACTTGAATCGTGCGGCGGATCTCCTCGTCGCGGCCGATGACGGGATCGAGCTCGCCCTTGGCCGCAGCCTCGGTGAAGTCGCGCGTGTATTTCTTCAGCGCATCGTATTGCTGCTCGGCGCCGGCGCTATCGGCGGTGCGGCCCTTGCGCAATTCGTTGATCGCGGCGTTGAGGCTTTGCGGCGTGACACCGGCGTCCTTGAGGATGCTCCAGGTCTCGCCCTCTTTCGTCATGGTGAGCGCTTGCAGCGCGCGCTCCACGGTGACGAAGCTGTCGCCGGCCTTGGTCGCCATCTGCTCGGCCTGGTCGAGCACGCGGCTGAGCGCCGGCGTCATATGCGGCTGGGTCGCGCCAGAGCCCGACACCTTGGGCAGCTTTGCGAGTGAAGCGTCGGTCCGCTTGAGCGCCTGCTTGGCATCGCCGCCGGCGCGCGAGATCAGCCCCGCCGCGAGCCCCTCCGGGTCGTCGAGCAGCGCCTTGAGGAAATGCTCGGGCGTGATCTGCGGGTTGCCTTCGCGCACGGCGATGGTCTGCGCCGCCTGGAGGAATCCTTTGACGCGGTCGGAAAGCTTCTCGAAATCCATGATCTTCCCTCGAGGGTAGCGGCCAGTGTGAGGGCGGGCCGGACGGTGCGGTTGCGGTGGCGGGAGCCGGTCACGGGCCTCATACGCCAAGGCCCGTTAACGGACATATAGCGCCCTATTTCCCGCACCAAAAGGGGCCCCGATTTGAGAGAGCGCAAACCCGATGGCCCCTCACCCGGCGAGGGGGAGCCGATTCTGTTCCGTTACTGAACCGTTAGTTGCGAGGCCGCCGCGGGTCGCGGATAATCGGGCCAAGGAGCGGTGAGCAGTCCGAGGGGGCCGGAGGCAGCATGGCTGAACCCGCCACGTTCAAATACCGCGCCTTTATCTCCTACAGTCATGCCGACACGGCGTGGGCCAAGTGGCTGCATCGCGGGCTCGAAGCCTTCCGCGTCGACAAGGACCTCGTGGGACGCGAGACGCCGCGCGGGCCGGTGCCGAAGAATTTGCGGCCCATCTTCCGTGACCGCGACGACTTCACCGCCGGCCACTCCCTCAGTGACCAGACTCTGGCCGCGCTCGACGCCTCCGCCGCGCTGATCGTCATCTGCTCGCCGGACGCCACAAGAAGCGCCTACGTCACAGAAGAAATCCGCCTGTTCAAGACGCGGCATCCCGAGCGCCCGGTGATCCCGCTGATCGTGCACGGCAAGCCTGGCAACCCTGACCTCGAATGCTTCCCGCCCTCGCTGAAGTTCAAGCTCGACTCCAAAGGCCGCATTACCAAGAGGCCGGTGGAGTTGCTCGCCGCCGACGCCCGCGAGGACGGCGACGGCAAGTCCCTCGCTCTGGCCAAGGTCATCGCCGGCCTCCTTGGCGTCTCGTCCGACGACATCTTCCGCCGCGCCGAACGTGACCGGCGAAAGCGCCAGCGCAACTGGATCGCCGGACTGTCGGCCGTAGCGATCATGCTCGCCGGCCTCGCCGTGTGGGCCGAGATCAACCGCCGCGAGGCCGTGGCGCAGCGTGCGGAGGCGGAACGCAACTTCGCAGTGGCCAAGCAGGGCGCCAACGCCCTCGTTTTCGACATTGCCCAGGCGCTACCAGGAGGGCATGCGCACCGAGACCGTGCGCAAGATCCTCGGCACCGCCGAACAGGTCATCGACAAGCTCGTGAAAAGCTCGGATGGCAATCTGGAACTTAAGCGCATGCAAGCCACCATGCTCGATGAGTTCGCCAAGACCTATGCGGTTCAGGGCGACACCGTGAAGCAACAAGAGGCATCGCAGAAATCGTTGGCTATCGCCAAGCAGCTTTCAGACATTGTCCCCGGGGATGCCCAATCGCTGCAGAATCTTTCCGCCGCCCACGGAGGCAAGGGCGACGTCTCGTTAGCGCAAGGGGATCTGCCTGGCGCATTGAAGGCCTATCAGGAGAGTCTGGAGATTGCGAAAATGGCCTCGCCCAACAATCCATTTGCGCAGAACGACCTCGGGATAATTAACAACAAGATCGGCGATGTGTTTGTGCGGGAGGGAAAGCTCAATGAGGCGCTGAGTTCCTACGGAGAGGCGTTGGCGGTTCTGGAGCCTGCTGCCAAGACGGCACCGACCGACCTCAAGTTGCAAGAGGGACTCGGGGCATCGTACGAGAAGATCGGCAACGTACTTGCCGCGCAAGGCAATCTCACCGAAGCCCTCAGTTCCTACCGAGCCGCCCTCGACATTGGCGAGCGTTTGGTCGAGGCCGATCCTGACAATACCACCTGGCAACGCAACCATTCCGTCGATCTATTGAAGTTCGGCAACATACTCGAACTGCAAAAGGATCTGTCTGGAGCCGTTGAGGCTTATCAAGACAGCCTATCCATTTCCCGAGCCATGGCTAAAGCCGATCCGGGCAACACCGGATGGCAGCGCGACATTTCCGTAGCCCTGGAGAAGGTCGGCGACGTGCGTAAGGCAGAAGGTGACCTCGATGCGGCGCTGCAGGCCTACCAAGAGAGTTCCGCGATTTCCGACGCCCTCAGCAAGGCGGACGCCGCGAATACCGAATGGCAGCGCGACGTGTCCGTATCGTATGAGAAGGTTGGAGACGTGCAGAAGGCCCAAGGCAATCTTGATGCGGCGCTGCAAGCGTATCAAGAAAGCTACGTCATTAGGGTGCGACTAGGCCAAAGCGATGCAACGAACCTCCAGTGGGAGCGGGACGTTTTCGTTTCACACCACAAGATCGGCGACGTGCTCAAGGCCCAAAATGATACGAACGGGGCTCTGAAGCGCTATCAAGCTGCCCTTGAGATTGCCGGTCGCTTGGTGGCGGCGGACCCCACCAACGCAACCTGGCGAGAGGATCGAGGCTTCACATTCTACAAAATCTGCAACGTGTCGGTTATGCAGTGCAATCTGACTGAACTCGGGAAATTTATCAAGAGTCACCCGGCTCCAAATCGCTGACGACGCGAACGCCGGTTCAGCGAAGTAGCAACACGCGCAGTAGCGAAGGCTCATGTCGGAAGTTAAGTTCAAATACCGCGCCTTTATCTCTTACAGCCTACAGCGCCAGCGCCTTACTGAACCGTTAGTTGCAGCTGCCCCGTGACTTGCGGATACAGGAAAGGCGCCTTTATCTCCTACAGCCAGATTGACACGGCGTGGGCCAGTGGCTGCATCGCGGGCTCGAATCTTTCCGCATTGACAAGGGGACGCGCTCGCGAGTAGCCACCGGCCTCGCAATCTCGCACTGCATCGATTACTGGATCATCCGATCAAGTCGGACGATGACAAGATTGGCTCAAGAAACCTGAACCCCTAGCTCACCTGGTCGGGAGCTTTCTCGCTTTCGTCGGCGGTCTCGGCTTCGGCCGGCTCGCCGCCGTTGGCATCCTGCGTCGCGTCGGCTCCGTTGCCGCCATGGCGTCCCCGGCCCCGGTCATGGCCGCCGGGATGATGCTCGCGATTGCCCGCGTGGCGCTCGCGGTCCTGGCTACCGCCGCCCTGGCCGCCAACCTCCGCCGTCTCGGCCTCTGGGCCGTCCTCGTCGGGATCCGAATGCCAGCGATTCTGCCGGCCGCCGCCATTGGCGTTGTCACCCATTTGAGTGCCCTGCGGGCCGAGCTGCGTCTGCGCCGCCATGATGATGCGGTTGTAGTGCTCGGCATGCTGGAGATAGCTCTCGGCTGTCACCATGTCGCCGGAAGCCAGCGCGTCGCGGGCGAGCGACATGTATTTCTCGGCGATATGCGCCGCCGTCCCGCGGATCTTCACGTCGGGTCCGTTCGACTCGTAGTTCCGCGCCAATGGGTTTTGGGGCTTACGGCCACCGCGGCCACGGCCCCTGCGATTCTGTTGTCCTTGCCTCATATGTCCACCTGAATTGGCGGCCGCTTCTAGCCGCAGTCTTCGCTCCCTGGTACTCGTTCAAGGCTGCGTTCGCCCCGGCGCGCTTTGCGCCGGAAAGGCCGGATCGGCCACGCAGTCTTTAACAACGTTCTTTTTCTTGCTGCCTTGTCTTCGGTTCCGGCGCTAGGCGTCCTGGATCTTTGGGCTAGCGCCAGCCAACCAAAATCTGATGGGCGATTGAGCGTCTCTTGAACGTCCCGAGAGGCACGCCGCCTGTCAATCGAGGTTCACGAAATATCCGCTCTTGTTGCCTTGCAACCGGCCGCGCATCATACCCTCGCTGGCCGAACGATCTGTCATTCCGTAGCCACGAACCTACCCTGAACATCGGGCTTTTCCAAGCGCATTTTTGGGGCCCTGCGACGTTCTGCGCCGCCCTGGCGGGAGTCCGGCAAGGACGCAACGGGGGCGGCCAGCAAGGTCGTGGGCCGCGCCATCGCTTGTTTGGAGGCCAGCGGCGTGGAGAAGCTGCGTTACCGCCTCGGCTTGGTTCGCCCCGATCTCGACGATGAGAACCCCGTCCGGGCTCAACAGTTCCTGGGCCCGCGTGGCGATGCGCCGGTAGGCTGCAAGGCCGTCGGGGCCGCCGTCAAGAGCGCCCCTCGGGTCAAAGGCAGAGACCTCGGGGGCAAGGCCGGCGATCTCGCCGGAGGGGATATAGGGCGGGTTGGACAGAATGAGGTCGAAGCTGCCGGCCACCCCGTCGAGCCAGTCGGCGGCGATAAACCTGGCGCGGCCCTCGAGCCCGAGCCGGCGCGCATTGTCGGCGGCCACGGCAAGCGCGCCGTCGGACATGTCGGTGCCCACCCCATTGGCCTGAGGCAGCTCGGCGAGGAGGGTGAGCAGGATGCAACCTGTCCCCGTGCCGAGATCGAGCAATTTGATGCGCCTCGTCCGCCAGCCTCTGCGGGCCACGACTTCGAGCGCCGCCTCGATCAAGGTCTCGGTGTCGGGGCGCGGGTCGAGGGTGTGGCGATCGATAAGGAAGTCTCGTCCGTAGAACTCGCGGGCTCCTCTGATGCGCGACACCGGCTCGCCCTGAAGGCGCCGCGCGACATAGGCTTCGAGCCGCGCCGCCACTTCCGGCGTCGGCGTCTCGCGGTCCCGCGCGATCAGCCCTTCATGGGTCAGTCCCGCCGCATGGCAGACAAGCAGCCGCGCATCAAGCTCCGGCGTCTCGATCCCCGCTTCACGCAACTGTCGCGCCGCCGCGAGACACGCCGCGGTGAGCGCCGTCTCGATGGTCTCAGCCACGGCCTTGGCCCTCCACGGCGGCGAGCTGGCTCGTCTGATGCTCGGTGATCAGCGCATCGATGACCTCATCGAGCGCCGGTGCGCCCTCCAGCACATATTGCAGCTGGTGCGTGGTCAGTCCGATGCGGTGGTCGGTGACCCGGCCTTGCGGAAAATTGTAGGTGCGGATGCGCTGCGAGCGGTCGCCCGAGCCGATCTGACTGCGCCTATCCTGCGCCCGTTCTGCATCGAGCTTCTCGCGCTCCATCTCGTAGAGTCGCGCGCGCAACACCTTCATGGCCTTGGCCTTGTTCTTGTGCTGGGACTTCTCGTCCTGCTGGCTCACCACGAGCCCCGATGGCAGGTGGGTGATCCTCACCGCGCTGTCGGTGGTGTTGACCGACTGGCCGCCCGGGCCGCTCGCCCGGAACACGTCGATGCGGAGGTCCTTCTCGTCGATCTTGATGTCGACCTCCTCGGCCTCCGGCAGCACGGCGACCGTCGCCGCCGAGGTGTGGATGCGCCCTTGCGCCTCGGTCTCCGGCACCCGTTGCACGCGGTGCACGCCGGACTCGAACTTGAGGCGCGCGAACACGCCCTTGCCGGTGATATTGGCGATGATTTCCTTGTAGCCGCCGGTCGCCGACTCGCTCGCCGAGAGCACATTGACCTTCCAGCCCATGCGG
Organism: Methyloceanibacter sp.; assembly: GCF_050726195.1. Taxonomy (GTDB): domain Bacteria; phylum Pseudomonadota; class Alphaproteobacteria; order Rhizobiales; family Methyloligellaceae; genus Methyloceanibacter. Next base: position 43,393 of record NZ_JBOHJC010000016.1, read on the forward strand.
TCGGCGTAGCGCTGATACATGCGGAACAGATCGCCTGCGAACAGCGCCGCCTCTTCGCCGCCGGTGCCGGCGCGCACCTCGAGGATGGCGCTCTTCTCGTCGGCGGCGTCCTTGGGCAGCAACTGGATCTTCAGCTGCTGCTCGAGATCCTCGATCTTCTGGTCGAGCCCGCCGATCTCCTCTTCGGCGAGCGCGGTCATCGCCGGATCGGAGGCAGGATCGTCGATCATCTCCTGCAAGCCGTCGCGCTCGTGGATCGCATGGCGAAGCGCCGTGATCGCGGAGACGATGGGGTCGAGCTCGGCGAACTCGCGGCTGAGCCGCACATAGCTGTCCTGGTCGACGCCAGACGCAAGGCTACCCTGCACGGTCTGCCAACGGGCGACGAGCTTGTCGAGCTTCTCGGCGGGAATCGTTGTCATGTGATGAGGCGGGAAAGCCTAGAAATTGCTTGGAAGCCGGTCTGCCTTGCGGCTGCGCGGATCGTCCGGGTCAAGCACGGGATCGGAAGTGCCCGAAGCGCCCGGAGAGTCCGACGGGTCGGAATCGCTGAGCGCCATCCATAGTCCAAAGCCGATCACCGAGGCAACAAGGGCGCCAATCCCCCATTTCAGCAGCAAGGGCTTTTTGCCCTTCGGCGCGGATTCCGGGGGCTCCTCCATGAAGGCATCTTGGCCAAGCGCCGCTCCGGGCTGCTGGAACACCGGCGCCGGCTGTTGCGGCGGTTGCGGCGCGCGCTGTTGCGGCTGCTGCTGCTGCGGCCGCGGTTGAGGCTGCGCCGGGCGCGGTTGGGCGGGGCGGGCTTGGGGCTGGCGGACCTGCGGCTGGCCTGCGCCTTGCGGACCGTTTGGCCAAGGCGCCTGTCCTTGCGCCGGCTGCGGCGCGTGTTGAGGCATTCCCCCTGGCGGGAACTGCGCCGCGCCCCCCGGCCATGGTGGTTGCTGCTGCGGCGCCCGTTGCGGGCCGTTCGGCCATTGCGGCGCCGCCTGCGGCTGCCGTTGGGGTTGCGCCGCCGCGTTATTGTTGCCGCCGCCGAAGTTGAGATCCTGGCTGCTTTGCGGCGCCATCACCGGTACGTCCGGCACAGCCTTCGGGTGGAGCTCGACAATGCCCGCCTCGAGCTGCGCATAGATGCGCCGCAACAGCGGGCGCGTGTCGAGGTTGAGCAAAGTGCCGTAGGCATTGACCACGCGGCAGGTCTCGGGCCACGGCGGCAGCGCATAAAGCGCTCCCTGCTCGAGTGCCTGTACCACCTCGATCGGGGTGGCAATCCGCGCGGCCAAGTCCGTTTCGGTAAGGTTGCTGGCAGCCCTGAGGTCCCGAAACAGCTCGGCCACTTCCGCATCATAGCCAGCTGGCATTTCACTAATCCCGTGAATATGAAGACGCCGCCGCGCGGCGTCCGACGGGTCTATCGGCACTTGCGGCGAAGCCGCCATCGCTCGGCCGGCCCCATCTCCTGCGATCCTCCGCTAAACAAGCCCAATGACGGGGCGTTTGCAAGCCTTGCAAGATTACCATATTGCGGCCCCCGCGGCAGACCCTCCACGCCCGCGTAGGCCTATATCTGAACGCCTTTTTCGCTGGCGTAGCGCTTCAAATCCTCGCGAATGGAGGTCTTTTTTTCCTCGATCAGCGCGTCCAGCCGCTGCTTGAGATCGCCGGCGTCGAGCGACAGCACCATTGCCTTGACCGGCCCCACCGAGGCCGGCGCCATGGAAATCGAGCGGAACCCGACGCCGATCAGTGCCATCGCCTCGAGCGGTCTGCCCGCCATCTCGCCACATAGCGTGAGGGGCACTTCATGCCTCTCCGCCGCCAAGGCAATTTGCCGAAGGGCCCGAAGCGCCGCAGGATTGAGCGAGTCGAAGCGGTCCGCCACGCGGACATTTCCCCGGTCGGCGGCGAACAGGAACTGCATGAGGTCGTTGGAACCCACCGACGCGAAATCGACCAACGGCAGGATGCTGTCGAGCTGCCACAACAGCGCAGGCACCTCGATCATGGCGCCGACCATCAGCCGCTTCGGCTCGGGCCTCCCATGCCGTTTGAGGATGTTGAGCTCGCGGTCGATTAGCGCGCGGGCCAGCTCGAACTCCGATACGTCGGCGATCATCGGCAGCATGATGCGCAAGTCGCGCCCTTGCGCCGCCCGAAGCAGCGCGCGGACCTGGGTGCGGAACAGCGCCGGCCGGTCGAGCGCCATGCGGATGGCCCGCCAGCCGATCGCCGGGTTCTCCTCCGCCCCGCCGCGGAAATATGGCAGCACCTTGTCGCCACCCACGTCGAGCGAGCGGAATACGACAGGCCGTTCGCCCGCCGCGTCGAGGATCGATTTGTAGAGGCGCGTCTGCTGCTCGAGCCGGGGAAAGGTTGACGAGATCATGAACTGAAGCTCGGTGCGGAACAGGCCGATGCCGTCGGCCCCCGACTGGTCGAGATGCGGCAGATCGAACAGAAGCCCGGCGTTGATGTTGAGCCCCACGCGCTGGCCGTCCAAGGTCACGGCCGGGACGCTGCGCAGCGCCGCGTATTGGGCCTGTCGCCGGGCCCTGAAACGTACCTTGTCGGCATAGGCCGAGATGACCTCCTGGGTCGGCCGCAAATGTAGCTCGCCGCCCTCGGCGTCGAGGATGGCCGCGTCGCCGGGCTCCACCGCCTCAAGCACGCCCTTGCATTGCGTGATGCCGGCGATGCCGAGTGCCCGCGCCACGATGGCCACGTGGCTGTTGACCCCGCCCTCTTCCAGCACGAGCCCGCGCAGGCGCTGCCGGTCGTAGTCGAGCAGCTCGGCCGGGCCCATGGTGCGCGCGACGACGATGGCGTCTTCGGGCAGATTGCCCATGGCGGCCGTCTCCGAGCCCCCGGACAACAGACGCAGCAGCCGATTCGACAGGTCGTCGATGTCGTGCAGGCGGTCGCGGAAGCGCGCGTCGGGCATGCGCAGCATGCGTGCCCGCGTGTCGTTCCGCACGCGCTGTACGGCCGCCTCCGCCGTGAGGCCCGTGGCCAACGCCTCGTCGAGACGCCGCCGCCAGCCATGGTCGTGGGCGAACATGCGGAACGCCTCAAGCACCTCGCGGTGCTCTCCGGCGCGGGCCAGGTCGCCCCGCTCCATCATCTCGTCGATCGCGCCGGTGAGCTCCTCGATCGCCTGGAGCAGGCGCCGCCGCTCGAGGTCGACGTCCTCGGCGATGAGTCGCGTGACCACGATCCGCGGCTCGTGCAGCACCACATGGCCGAGGGCTACGCCTTCGGACACGACCTGCCCCGCAAACGGCGCCGACACGTCGCGCTTCGCCCCCGCCGTCACTTCATCCACTACGGAGCCGAGGGCCGCGATCATCTCGGCGATCACCATGGCCGTGGTCTGCAGGGCTTCGACCTCCTCGTCGCCGTAGTGCCGGTGGGTGCGGTTCTGCACCGTGAGCACGCCGATCGTATGGCCGCCACGTAGGATCGGCACGCCGACGAAGGAGTGATAGATCTCCTCGCCCGTTTCCGGCCGGTAGGAGAAAGCGGGGTGATGCTGGGCGTCGGCGAATTGCATCGGTTCGGCCTGCTCGGCGATCAGGCCGACCAGGCCCTCGCCGGGCTTTAGATGCGTGTTGTGCACGGCCTCCGGGTTCAGGCCTTCGGTGGCCACGAGTTCGAGCGAGCCATCCCGCCGGCGCAAATAGAGCGAGCACACCTCGGCCACGATATTGGAGGCGATCAGCACCACCACCTTGTCGAGCCGGGCCTGCGCGCTCTCGCGCTCCGCCATCACCTCGCGCAAGCGGCGGAGCATTTGTCTCGGAGCACCAACTGACGCAGGCATCGCTACCAGTCCTCGCCGACCGGGCTAAAGCGGCGGACCAAGCCTCCCGAGGAGGGTCAGGTTAGCCGCTTTTGTTCGCTAGCGGCTGTCCAATCCGAACAGCGAATGCAGGGTCCGCACCGCGAGTTCGGCGTAAGCCGCATCGATCAATACGCTGATTTTGATCTCGGATGTCGAGATCGCCTCGATATTGATGCCCTTTTCGGCAAGTGCGCTGAACATCTGCGCGGCGACCCCGGCGTGGCTACGCATGCCGACGCCGATGGCCGACACCTTGGCGATGTCGGTCGAGCCGCGCAAGTCCAAATAGCCGATGGAATCCTTGGCCCTCCTCAACACTTCGAGGGCCCGGTCGAGGTCGGCGCTTTGCACCGTGAAGGTGAGATCGGTGTATTTGCCGTCCTCCGACACGTTCTGCACGATCATGTCGACATTGATATGGGCGTCGGCCAAGGGGCCGAACACGCTGGCGGCGACGCCCGGCTTGTCGGCCACCTTGAGCAGCGTCACCTTGGCCTCGTCGCGGGCGTAGGCAATTCCACTGACGACGTTTTGCTCCACGATCTCATCCTCATGGCAAACGAGTGTTCCGATCCCCTCGCCGGTCTCGGGGTTGCCTTTGCCGCCAAGGTCGGGCGCATCGAAGCTCGACCGGACGAGCACCCGCACCCCCTTCTGCATGGCCAGCTCGACCGACCGGGTTTGCAGCACCTTGGCGCCCTGCGAGGCCATTTCTAGCATTTCCTCGTAGGAGATGCGGTCGAGCCGGTGTGCCTTGGGCACCACCCTGGGGTCGGTGGTGTAGACCCCGTCGACGTCCGTATAGATGTCGCAGCGGTCGGCCATCAGCGCCGAGGCGAGCGCGACCGCGCTGGTGTCCGAGCCGCCCCGCCCGAGGGTGGAAATGCGGTTCCCCGGGGCAACGCCTTGGAATCCTGCGACCACCGCCACCTCGCCGTCGAGCATACGTGCCTTCAGTTCTTCGACGCCGACCCCGGTGATGCGGGCGGCGCGATGGGCGGCGTCAGTCTGGAGGGGGATCTGCCAGCCCTGCCAGGACCGCGCCGGAACTCCGACCGACTGGAGCACGAGCGCGAGCAGGCCGGAGGTGACCTGCTCGCCCGAGGACACCACGGCGTCGTACTCGCGGGCGTCGTAGTGCGCCGAGGCTTCGCCGCCGTTCTGATTGCGCACTTTGAAGCCCCACGCCTCCTCGACCCAAGCGACAAGCTGATTGGTCTGCCCGGCCATGGCCGAGACCACGACAGCGATAGCGTGACCGGCGTCGACCTCGCGCTTGACGTGCGCCGCGACGTTGCGGATGCGGTCGACGTCGGCCACCGAGGTGCCGCCGAATTTGAGTACGAGCAAGGACATGACGGCTCACAACAAGAGGGCCGGCCCTCGTCCAGGACCGGCCGGAAAACTCGGCTCCTTCATACTGATTGGGACCCGCGCCCGCAACATGGCTCTGGCTCCTTGACAGGTGGTGAAGGCGGGCGGCCAATGCCGCCATGGCGCCCGCCAGCCCTTCCCCCACTCTTGACGCCGCTGAGGTCGCCCGCTTCGCCAAGCTCGCCGGCGAGTGGTGGGACGCGAAGGGTGCGTTCGCGCCGCTGCATCAGATCAACCCGGTCCGCCTGACCTATATCCGCGATCAGCTCTGTAAGCGGTTCGGCCGTGACCCCAAATCGCCGCCGAGCCTCACGGGGCTCTCGGTGCTCGACATAGGCTGCGGCGGCGGCCTCGTCGCCGAGCCGCTGGCGCGGCTTGGCGCAGGCGTGACAGGCATCGACCCGGCGCGAGAGACCATCGAGGCGGCCAAGACCCACGCGCGAGGCGCAAGGCTCGACATCGATTACCGGACTGCGACGGCGGAACAGGTGGCGAGCGGAGGCGAGTCGTTCGACGCCGTGCTCCTGCTCGAGGTCATCGAGCACGTGCCCGACGTGCCGGCGTTCTTGACACGCGTCGCGCCCCTGGTGAAGCCTGGTGGGGTGATGATCCTGTCGACCTTGAACCGCACCTTGAAGGCCTACGCGCTCGCCATCGTCGGCGCCGAGCTCATTTTGCGCTGGTTGCCGGTCGGCACCCATCAATGGGAGCGCTTCGTCAGGCCCGAGGAGCTGAAGTCAGCTCTTGGTGCCGCAGGCCTTACCCTCGCCGGCACCATGGGCATGGTCTATAGCCCGCTCGCCGACGAGTGGCATCTGTCAGACGATACCGACGTGAACTATTTCGCGACCGCCACGCGCGGCTAGTAGCCCGGCGGGCGGAACCATCCGCGCCGCTGCTGGTAATAGCCCGGCTGCGGTGGCGCCTGATAGTACGGCTGGAACAGCCGCCTCCGCTTGCGGGGCTGCACCGGCTGCTGCTCGTAGTAGCCGTACTGGCCGAACCAGCCGTTGCGGTCCCGGCCATACCCGGGATAGGTCTTCTGCCGCGGCGGCTGCGCCACCTTATATTCACCGCCGGGCGTGACGCCGGTCAGGACTATCTGGGTGCTTTCCAGCCCCTTCTCCTCGACCAGCTTGAACAGGGTCTCGGCGTTCTTGCGGGAAAGACGCACGCAACCATGCGAGGCGGGCTTGCCGAGCTTCTTCTCTTCCGCGGTGCCGTGGATGGCGTGCCCCTTCTTGGTGAAGAAGACGGCATGTGGCATGGGCGCGTTGTCCCACTGCTTCGAGTACCAGATCTTGTTCATCGAACTGGCGGTGTATTCGCCCGAGGGGGTGGAATAGCCGCCGATGCCGGTCGACACGGGCCAGGTGTATTGCTCGACCCCGTCGACCCACACGGTCATCTGCTGGATGCCCTTGTCGATGGTGACGATCACCGTCGGCTCGGTCGCTTCAGGCTCCGTCGCCTCGTCCGAATCACTCTTCGCACTATCGGACTCGTCGTCGGCTGGGTCGGACTCCAGCGGGATGACCACAGAATCGCCGTCAGGCGCGGCGTCTTCCGAGCCTGCTTCGGCCTCCGTGCTCGCCGAGGTATCGGCCTGCGTGTCCTGCGCGGCCTCGTTCGCCGGCGCGGGGCCGGCAGGCTCGTTTCCGGGCGAAGACTGAGCTTCCCTAGCGGGCTGGGACGGGTCGGTCGCGTGCGGCGCTGGCTCGGCGCTCGCCGGAACCGCGAGCGCAGCCGTGAGGGCCGCGGCGGCAAGAACCGCGAAAAGAGCTGAGAGGCGCATAGTTCGTTCCCTGGTTACGCGCAAACCAAACCCCGGCAGCCTCTAAGATATAGGTCCAACAAGGCTTTACCAGGGCGCCTCGCGAGATTTTGTCCCCCTTTTTTAACCCGGGGCTCCAAACAAGACGTTACCCCGCCACGACAAACCTATCATGGCAACGCGCCGGATTCAGTTGTGTTCTTCCGGCAACCGGGGCAACGGCACGGCCGGAATTCCTTCTTCGTGCAAGGCTTTAGCCTCCTCGGCGCTGGCCTCTCCATAGATGCTGCGCCCCTCCGCCTCACCGTAATGCATCTTGCGCGCCTCCTCCGGGAACGCCCGGCCGACGTCGTCGGCATTGGCCTTCAAGTGCTCCTTGAGGCCTTTGAGGAAGGCGTAGGTCCTTTTCCGTTCCCTGTGCCCAGGTGATTCGGCGGGCTCCGTCTTGCCTTTGCCGCGCAACACCGCGGGCGCCATGGGCGCCTTCCTTACATGGGCGCTACCGCAGGCCGGGCAGACGATGGCATCGGCTTCTATCTGCTCGTCATAGGACGCGCCCGACGAGAACCATGCATCGAAGCCGTGGCCTTTGTCGCAGGTGAGCGCAAAGCGGATCATGAAGCTTCCTTCCGCTTGAGTGTAGACCTGTGCTCGGCGATTTCGAGGTCGAAATCGCGGCCATGCTTGAGCGAGGGGATGCGCGCCCGCGCCTCCTCGGAAGCCGCCATGTCGATGTCGGCGAAGACCACGCCGGGGTCCTCGCCGGCCTCGGCGAGAATCTCGCCCCAAGGCGACACGATCATGCTGTGACCGAAGGTCTGCCTGCCATTCTCGTGCATGCCTCCTTGCGTCGCGGCAAGCACGAAGGCGCCGGTCTCGATCGCCCGCGCCCGCACCAGCACGTGCCAATGGGCTTGACCAGTCTGCTTGGTGAACGCGGCCGGGACGGCGATCAGGTTGGCGCCGGCAGTCGCCAGCGCCCGATAGAGCGAGGGAAAGCGCAAATCGTAGCAGATGCTCATACCGAGCCGCCCGAACGGCAGGTCGGCGATCACCGCCTTCGAGCCCGGACCATAGTATTTGGACTCGCGGTAGCTCTCGCCACCGGCGAGATCGACATCGAACATATGCAGCTTGTCGTAGCGCGCGACGATCTCGCCATGCGGGTCGATCAGGTAGGAGCGGTTGGCGACGCGGCTCTCGTCGAGCTTGACGCCGAGCGAGCCGACATGGAGCCAAACGCCGAGTTCGGCGGCGAGCGCCGTGAGCCGCGCGAGCGGCACGCTCTCCGCTTCCGGCTGCACCAGCGCGAACACGCGGTCCGGCTCGAGCTCCATCAGCGCCGTGTTCTCCGGCGTCTGCACGTAGACGGCGCCGCCCGCAGCCGCCTTTCGGATCAGCGCCTCGGCCTGGTCGACATTGGGCTCGATGGCGCGGCCGGCCCTGAGCTGAACGAGCGCCGCGCGGAACCGCTTTTCGTCCTGCGCGCTCATGGCTCGCTCACCTCCGCGACCGGCGGCTCGTGCGCAAGCCACGCCTCGAGCTCTCCCGTGCGCTCGGCCGCCACCAGCTCGTCGTAGCCGCCGACGTGCCGCCCGTGGATGAAGATCTGTGGCACGGTCCGCAGGCCTCCCGCCCGTGCCGTCATCTCCGCGCGTTTCTCGTCGTCGGACTCGACATCGATCTCCTCGAATTCGAGCTGCCTGCGGCCGAGCAGGCGCTTCGCTGCGAGGCAGAAGCCGCAATAGGGCGTGGTGTAGAGGAGAATGCGCGTCATCTTTGTCGCCCCGCAGGGCCTATTCTCACCTGCTAACTGGGCGCTTTCCCCACCCGGCACAAGCCTTGTCTTAGAGCACAAAAGCGGCAGGCTCGATCGCCCTTGCCAGTGCCAGCATATCCACCCGTGCCGCCTTGGCCCGCTTCAACACGCGCGCACAAGCCTCGGCCGTCGCCCCCGTGGTGATGACATCGTCCACCACGACAATGGCCTTGCCTCTCACGTCTGCTGCCCGCCCGGGCGCGATCTTGAACGCGCCGGCCACGTTGCGCCGCCGTTGCTCGGCCGTGAGCCCGACTTGGGAGGCGGTCCGCTTCACCCGCGCGAGCACGAAGCAGTCGGCCGGAACCCCGGTCAAGCGCGACACCCCTTGCGCCAACATCGCCGACTGGTTGAAGCGCCGCCACCACAGCCGCGCGCGGTAGAGCGGCACAGGCACGATGAGGTCGGCGTCGGCGAGCAGCTCGGCACCGGCCTTTGCGAGCCACCGGCTGAACAGGGCCAAGCCTTCCTGCCGGTCGCGGTATTTGAAGCTCTGGATCAGATCGCGCATGGTCTCGGAATAGCGCGCCATGGCGCGCGCCCGGTCGTAGACTGGCGGGGAAGCCATCGCCGCTGCCGACAGGTGGGGCTCGCCGGTGTCGTAGGGCAAAGGCACGCCGAGCCGCGCGCAAAGAGGAGGCGCGATGAAGTCGATCTTGGCGAAGCAGGCGCCGCACAGGAGTCCATGGCCTCCGATGCGCGCGCGGCAGGCGATGCACACCGGCGGCAGAAGGAGATCGGCCATCCCGCCGAGAGCCGTCCGCCACACCGGAGAGCCTGGCGTTTGGGAACGCTCGGACGGCAGCTCTGTCTCGCTTATCAGCATGAGTTTCATGATACAGCGGGAACCGGCCATCCTAGAAGAGAGGACGTGCTAGGCCGCCATGAACGACGAGCACCTTCTGTTCGACCGACGTCTCCTGCGCCGGCGCCGCGCGCGCTTCGCCCACGAGATCGCAGCGCGCGAATTCCTCATTGCCCATGTGGCGCGCGAGATCGCCGAGCGCGTCGAAATCATGCTCAGACCCTTCCCTGTTGCGCTCGACCTAGGCGCCTATCACGGCCTCCTCGGCCGTGCCGTGGCCGAGCTCTCGTCGGTGGGCGAGATGGTCTACGCCGAGAGCGCATTCGACTTCGCCGCCCTTTGCCCGCGGCCAGCGCTTGTCTGCGACGAGGACCTGCTCCCGTTCAAGGATGCGAGCTTCAATCTCATCGTTTCCGGCCTTGCGCTCCACCGCGTCAACGATCTGCCCGGCGCGCTCATCCAGATCAGGCGGGCGCTGGCTCCCGACGGCCTGTTCATGGCGGCGGCGCTCGGCGCCCGCGCGCTCATCGAGCTCCGCCAAGCGCTGATCGAGGCGGAGAGCGAAATGGAGGGCGGCGCCTCGCCCCGCATCTCGCCCTTCGCCGACGTCCGCGACTATGGCGCGCTGCTTCAGCGCGCCGGCTTCGCCCTTCCCGTGACCGACGCGGAGACGCTCACCGTCGTCTACCCCTCGCCGCGCGAGCTTATGCACGAAGTCCGTGCGCTCGGCGGCGGCAACGTGCTACTGGCGCGCAGCAAGGCGCCGCTCCACCGGCGCACGCTTGAGCGCGCCGAAGATCTTTACCGCGAGCGGCACGCGACTTCCGACGGCAGGGCCACCGCCACGTTCGAGTTCGTGTATCTGAGCGGGTGGGCGCCGGACCCAAGCCAGCAGAAGCCGCTCAGGCCAGGTAGCGCCGCGCAACGCCTCGCCGACGCGCTCGGAACCCAGGAACATTCGGCCGGCGACAAAGCGCCATTTCCGGGCCCTCCGACGCGCAGAGACGAGAACAAGTAGGGATTCGACTTCACGCCGTTTTCAACAGGTCAGACAGCACGCCCTTGAGGGGTTCGTCTGCCGGCGGCATATCGTAGCCCGCGAGCGCTTCCGGGCTCACCCAGGAAATCTCTTGGCCTTCGTTCGCCTTCACCGCGCCCTGCCAGTGTCGGCAGACATAGACCGGCATGAGGAGATGGAACTCCGGATAAGAATGACTGACGAAGGTGAGCGGGCCGAGGTTGGCCGCGGCCACATCGATGCCAAGCTCCTCTTTCAGCTCGCGGATCAGCGCCGTTTCCGGCAACTCGTCCGCCTCGACCTTGCCGCCGGGAAACTCCCAGAGGCCGGCGAGCGGCTTCCCCTCGGGGCGCCGCGTGATCAGCACCCTGCCCCCTTCGTCGACCAGCGCGCACGCCGCAACGAGAACGACCGGATGCTTTGGCTCCTTGACGATCACGGAGATTAGGACCGGTAGTCGGCGTTGATGGCGATGTAGTCCTTGGTGAGGTCGCAGGTCCAGATCGTCGCCGCAGCCTTGCCGACGCCGACATCGACGGCGATGTCGATCTCCTGGCGCTTCATGTAGGCGGCCCCTTCCGCCTCGCGGTAGGTCGGCGCCACCTCTCCGTCCTTGGCCACGAGGATGTCGCCGAAGCGGATCGCGAGCTTGTCACGGTCAGCCGCCTCCCCCGCCTTGCCGACGGCCATGATAATGCGGCCCCAATTGGGGTCCTCGCCGGCAATGGCCGTCTTGACCAATGGCGAGTTGGCGATCGATTTGGCGATGGTGCGCGCCGCCTGTTTGGTTTCGGCCCCGGTGACCGTCACCGTGACGAACTTGGTCAGGCCCTCGCCATCCTTGACGATCTGATGGGCGAGGTCGCGCATCAGCTCGAACAGCGCAGCGCGGAAGCCGTCGAGCCGCTTGTCGTCACCGCGCGCGATCCGCGCGGCGCCGCGCCGCGCCGAGGCACCTGTGGCGAACAGGAGAAGCGTGTCGCTGGTCGAAGTGTCGCCGTCGATGGTGACGGCGTTGAAGCTGTCCTCGACGAGCGGCGCCATAACCTCATGCAGCGCCTTCGGCTCGATGGCCGCGTCGGTGAATAGAAAAGCGAGCATGGTCGCCATGTCCGGTGCGATCATGCCGGCCCCCTTTGCGATGCCGTTGATCGCCACCTCGACACCGTCGATCTTGCAGGACCGCGTGGCGAGCTTGGGGAAGGTGTCGGTGGTCATGATCGCCCGCGCCGCAACCTCATAGGCGTCGGCCTTGGCATCGCGGGCGAGACCGCCGAGGAGCCCGGTGAACTTGCCCGGATCGAGTGGCTCGCCGATCACTCCGGTCGAGGCGATATAGACGTCGGCCTCGAGACAACCGGCCGCTTCCGCCGCCGCCTTTGTGGTCAGTTGGACCGCATCGCGGCCACGCACGCCGGTGAAGGCATTGGCGTTGCCGGAATTGACCACGAGTGCACGCGCCATGCCGTGTGCCAGGTGCGCCCGGCACCAGTCGACTGCAGCCGAGGCGGTCCTCGAGGTGGTCAACACGCCCGCGACCGTCGTGCCGGGGTCGAATAGCGCGAGCATCAGGTCGGCGCGGCCAGGATAGCGGATACCGGCCGCACAAGCGGCAATCCGCACCCCGTCGATTGGCGGCAAAGCGGGCAGACGTTTCGGCGCGAAAGGCGAGATCTTAACCAAGGCTCGTGCGGGCGGCTCAGTGATCTTCGTCCGTCTCTTCTTCCTTCACCGGCGGTGCCTCGCCGCGAAGCGCGGCATCGTCCATCGACCCCTTGAGCTCGGGATCGACGATCTCGATCTTGGCCGCGTTACGCAAGTCCGCCATCACTTGCTGCGCCTTCTGCTGCACGAGCTGGGCGACGATGGCCGCTTTGACCTCGTCGAAGCTCGGCAGCGCCTGGGCGCGCTTCTCCTCGATCTTGATGATATGCCAGCCGAACTGCGTTTGCACCGGCTCCGATATCTGGCCGACGTCGAGCGCGAAGGCGGCGTCCTCGAAGGGCTTCAACATCTGCCCGCGCGTGAAGAAGCCAAGATCGCCGCCCTCGGCGTTGGTGTCCTTGGACTTCTCCTTAGCCAGCGCGGCGAAATCCTCGCCCTTCTTCAACCGCTCGGCGATCGCCTTGGCCTCATCCTCGCTCTCCACCAGGATGTGCCGTGCATGCACCTCCTGCTCGGGCTCCATGGTGGCAATTTTCTCGTCGTAGATTTTCTTGGCGTCGGCGTCGGATACGGCCTTCATAATGCCCACATCGAAATAAGCATCTCGGAGCGCCCGGCGCGCGTGATATTTAACGCGCGCGTCGAACGTATCGGTCTCGTCCAGATTTTCCTTTTCGCCGGCCCCCGCCATCAACTCGTTCTCGATGACGAGTTGCAGGAGTATGCGGCGACGATCCTCCGGCCTGATGGTGGCGAGCCGCGGCCCGACCTCCGAAGCGGCGAAATCGAGATCCGACTCCTTGATGTCGACGCCGTCGATGCGCGCCACGACCGTGTCCTCGGCTGCGGCAGCGACCGGGACAAGTGCGATTGAGGCTGCAAAAAGCAGCAAAGCTGGCCAGGTTTTCACAGGATTAGATCCTCGTCTTCTGCTCGCCTGCTGCTCCAAAACGTCAGGCGAGCGGGTTGGGTTCGCTTCCCCTTCCCGCCTTCTTAGCCTTGGGTCCACGCCATGCCAAGCAGCGCGATTGACCGGACCGAAATAATTCTATAATTCTAGACTTATGGACGTATCGACCGCCGCGAGCGCGCTTGGGGCTCTGGCGCAAGAGAGCCGGCTCAAGGTCTTTCGCCTGCTCGTTCGCGCGGGACGCAGCGGCATGGCGGCAGGCGACATCGCCCGGGCGCTCGCCGTGCCGCACAACACCATGTCATCGCATCTTGCCATCCTCACGCGGGCGAAGCTCGTCAGCGCGCGAAAGGAGGGCCGCTCCGTGATCTATGCGGTCGACCTCGCCGGAACGCGCGACCTGTTGTCGTTCCTGGTGGAAGACTGCTGCCAAGGCGAGCCGTCCGTTTGTGCGCCGGTAATCGAGTCGACGCTCGCCGCGTGTTGTCCAGACTAAAAAGGGCCAAGAGTAACCGGAGGAAGTCCCCATGAAGGCCGCAACCAGACAGGATCCGTTTAACGTCCTTTTCCTTTGCACCGGCAATTCGGCCCGCTCCATCATGGCCGAGTGCCTCTTGAACCGGCTCGGCGTCGGCAAGTTCCGCGCTTTTAGCGCGGGCAGCCATCCCGCCGGCGCAATCAATCCCCGCGCGCTCAACCTGCTACGCAAGACGAACTTCGACGTGTCGAAGCTCCGGTCTAAATCGTGGGACGAGTTCGCGACGCCAGGCGCGCCGAAGCTCGATTTCGTATTCACCGTCTGCGACAACGCGGCGAACGAAGTCTGTCCCATCTGGCCAGGCCAGCCCATGACCGCCCATTGGGGCCTGCCCGACCCGGCGGCGGCCGACGGTACCGAGGCGGAGAAGGCCTTCGCCTTTGACGACTGCTTCCGCATGCTGAACCAGCGCATCTCGATTTTCGTCAATCTGCCGCTCGAGAGCCTGAGCAAGCTGTCGCTGCAGAAGCACCTCGACGAGATCGGCAAGCTGCGCCGCGAGGCATCTCTGAAAGAGTCGGCTTAGTCTGTTTTCGCCGAACTAGCGGCTTGGCCTCCCTCCCCTCGCGGGGGAGGTGAATGGATTCATAATCTGAGACTGGCGGGCCCCGCCATTGGCCGCGTTGACAAGGGTGGGACTGCCTCTTATGTCTCAAACCGCGTTGCTTCCCGGCATTTTTCGTCGCTTTCCGAAAGGTTCGAACGAGGGTCGCCGGGGGGACCAATCGCGCTTACCAGCCAACGTGGCCACGAGGCCTTCGCCGAGAGGGTCCCTGCGGGTCGGCTCTTGCCATAAGAGGCTCAACGTCCATGCTTTCCTTTGGCACCCTCGCCACCAAGGTTTTCGGCTCATCGAACGACCGCAAGCTCAAGAAATACGGGCCGGTGGTCCAGGCCATCAACGCGTTGGAGCCCGAGGTCGCCGCCCTCTCCGACGAAGCGCTTCGCGCCCGCACCGACGAATTCCGCAAGCGGCTCGCCCAAGGCGAGAGCCTCGACGACCTGTTGCCTGAGGCCTTCGCCACGGTTCGCGAGGCCGCCAAGCGCACGCTTCACCAGCGACATTTCGACGTTCAGCTCGTCGGCGGCATGGTCCTGCACGAGGGCCGCATCGCCGAGATGAAGACCGGCGAAGGCAAGACGCTGGTCGCCACCCTCCCCGTCTATCTCAACGCGCTTGCCGAACGCGGCGTCCACGTCGTCACCGTCAACGATTACCTCGCCAGACGCGACGCCGCCTGGATGGGCGCCGTCTACGAATTCCTGGGGCTCAGAGTCGGCTGCATCGTGCACGAGCTCAACGACGCGCAGCGGAAGGAACAATATGCCTGCGATGTGACCTACGGCACCAATAACGAGTTTGGCTTCGACTATCTGCGCGACAACATGAAATATTCCGATGCGGAGATGGTGCAGCGCGGTCACTATTACGCCATCGTCGACGAGGTGGACTCGATCCTGATCGACGAGGCGCGCACGCCGCTCATCATCTCCGGGCCGCTCGACGACCGTTCCGACTTCTACACCAGCATCGACGTGTTCATTCCGCAGCTCGTTGAGGGCGATTTCGAGCTCGACGAGAAGACCCGTCACGTCACTCTCACCGAGGCGGGCAACGAGCATGTCGAGCAGCTCCTGCAGGACGCCGGACTGCTCAAGGGCGACTCGCTCTACGACGTCGAGAACGTGAGCGTGGTGCATCACGTGCAGCAGGCGCTCCGCGCCCACAAGCTGTTCCTCCGTGACCGCGACTACATCGTCAAGAACGACGAGGTGGTGATTATCGACGAGTTCACCGGCCGCATGATGCAAGGCCGCCGCTACTCTGAAGGCCTGCACCAGGCGCTCGAGGCCAAGGAGCACGTGACCATCCAGCCCGAGAACCAGACCTTCGCCACCATCACCTTCCAGAATTACTTCCGCCTTTACGAAAAGCTCGCTGGCATGACTGGCACGGCCGCCACCGAAGCCGATGAGTTCATGGACATCTACGGCCTCGACGTCGTCGAGGTCCCGACCAACGCCGAGATGATCCGCGACGATCAGGACGACGAGGTCTACCGCACCGCCAAGGAGAAATACCGGGCGATCATCGAGCTCATCAAGGACGCGCAGAAGCGCGGCCAGCCCATGCTGGTCGGCACCACCTCCATCGAGAAGTCCGAGGTGCTGTCGGAGCTCCTCAAGAAGGACAAGGTGCCGCACAATGTACTGAATGCGCGCTACCACGAGCAGGAGGCCCATATCATCGCCCAGGCGGGCGTGCCCGGCGCCGTCACCATCGCCACCAACATGGCTGGCCGCGGCACCGACATTCAGCTCGGCGGCAACCCCGATATGCGTATCGAGGACTGGCTCGCCGAACAGAAGGAGACGGGCAAGGAGCCGAGCCCAGAGGAGATCGCCAAGAAGCGCGAAGAGATCGCCGCCGACATCGCCAAGAAGAAGAGGCAGGCGCTCGAAGCCGGCGGCTTGTTCGTGCTCGGCACCGAGCGTCACGAGAGCCGGCGCATCGACAATCAGCTGCGCGGCCGCTCGGGGCGCCAGGGCGACCCGGGCCGTTCCCGCTTCTTCCTGTCGCTTGAGGACGATCTCATGCGCATTTTCGGCTCGGAGCGCATGGACGGCATGCTCAAGGCGCTGGGGCTCAAGGAGGACGAGGCCATCGTCCATCCCTGGATCAACAAGGCGCTGGAGAAGGCGCAGGCCAAGGTCGAGGCGCGCAACTTCGACATCCGCAAGAACCTGCTCAAATACGACAACGTAATGAACGATCAGCGCAAGGCGATCTTCGAGCAGCGCCGCGAGCTTTTGGGCGACGCCGATCTCAACGAGACCATCGCCGAGATGCGCCGCCAGGTGGTCGACGATCTGGTCGCCCAGCATCTCCCCGAGAAGTCCTACCCCGAGCAGTGGGACATGGCGGGGCTGAAAGAGGTGGTTCACAACATCTTCGATCTCGACTTGCCGCTCGCCGACTGGGCGGCGGAAGAAGGCATCGGCGATGCCGAGATCCACGAGCGGCTGATCAAGGCGACCGACGAGCGCGCCGCCAAGAAGGCGGCCGAGTTCGGCCCGCAGATCATGCGCCAAATCGAGCGCGCCGTGCTGCTGCAGACCCTCGACGGACTCTGGCGCGAGCATCTCGTGACCCTCGAGCATCTGCGTCAGGTGATCGGGCTGCGCGGCTACGGCCAACGCGATCCTCTGAACGAATACAAGAGCGAGAGCTTCACCCTTTTCGAAGCGCTGCTTGCCCGCCTGCGCGAAGCCGTGACCGGCCAGCTGATGCATGTGGAGCTCGCCAAGCAGGACGAAGTGCCGCCGCTCGAGGGTGCCGAGTTGCCGCCCATGGAGGCGCATCATTTCGACCCCACCACCGGCGAGGACGAGTTCGCCTTAGAGACCGCCGCGGCGGTCTCGGCCGGCAACGGCAGAGGCGGCGCCAAGTCGGCGCCCCGCGCACGCAAAGCGACCGCGCCCGCTGCCAATCCGGCCGATCCTTCGACCTGGGGCAAGGTGCAGCGCAACGCGCCCTGCCCGTGCGGGTCCGGCAAGAAGTACAAACACTGCCACGGCGCCTTTGGTTAAAGCTCCCCTTCCGCACTAAGATTACCAACGGTCCCCGCCCGCCACCGGGAACCGGAAGGCCCCACGGGCTCTTGTCTGCTGACCAGTGAGCTCACGGACAACATGACCCTCGACCAAGCACTCGCCTTTGCCGTCATCATCGGCATGATGGCGCTCTTCATCTGGGGGCGTCTGCGCTACGACCTCGTCGCCGTTCTGTCTTTGCTCGTGGCGATCGCCTCAGGCATCGTTCCTCCCGATAAGGCGTTCTCAGGTTTCAGCAACGACATCGTCATCATCGTCGCCAGCGCGCTTGTGGTCAGCGCCGCCGTCGGCCGCTCTGGCGTGATCGAACGCGTGGTGCGCAAGCTCGGTCCGTACCTCACCACGACGACGCGGCAGGTCGCTGCGCTGGCCGGTTCAGTCACGGCGCTTTCCGGCTTCGTAAAGAATATCGGCGCGCTCGCCATGCTGATGCCGATTGCATTTCAGGTCGCGCGGCGCACCGGCACATCGCCCTCCTCGCTGCTGATGCCGATGTCGTTCGGCGCGCTGCTCGGCGGCATCGTCACGTTGATCGGCACGTCGCCCAACATCATCGTTTCGGGCGTGCGCCAACAAATCCTGGGCGAACCGTTCCAGATGTTCGACTTCGCGCCGGTCGGCGTCAGCCTCGCGCTGATCGGCTTCATCTTTCTCATTTTCGGGTGGCGCCTGCTTCCCACTGAAAGGAAAGGCACCGTGTCGATGGATGCGGCCTTCAATCTCGAAGGCTACACCACGGAGGTGAGCGTGCCCGAGGGCTCTCCTGCGGCGGATTTGACGGTGAAGGCGCTGGAAGACCTTGGAGAGGGTGACATCGAGGTCATCACCTTGCTCAGAGGCGGCGAGCGGCGCTACGACCCGGCCGGCAACGTGATCGTCAAAGCCGGCGACATCCTCATCTTGCGCGGCGAACCGGCAGCTCTGGAGCGCATCGTCGCGCTGGAGAAGCTCAGGCTCACGCGCGACAAGAAATCAAAGGAACGCGATACGCCGGCCGATGAGGTCGGCATCATGGAAGCGGTGATCACCTCGGACTCCCGGCTGATCGGCTCGACCGTCAATCAGCTCAAGCTGGCCGACCGCTTCGGCATCAACCTGCTCGCCGTGAGCCGGACCGGACGGCGCATCGCCAACCGCCTGCGCACGGTAAAGCTAAGGGCCGGCGATGTGGTCGTGCTGCAAGGCAACCTCACCACCATGCCGGAGACGCTGGGCGAGCTGAACCTCCTGCCGCTTGCCGAGCGCGACCTGCGCATAGGCCGGAAGGGAAGCCTCGTGCCGATCGCCGTGCTCGCCGCGGCCATGATCCTCGTCGCCTTCAACCTCGTGCCGGTGGCCATCGCCTTTTTCGGCGCAGCCGTGATCCTGCTGCTCGCCGGCTCGCTCTCCTTGCGCGAGGCTTATGACGTGATCGACTGGCCGATTCTGGTATTGCTCGGGGCGCTGATCCCCGTGAGCGACGCGCTCAGGACCACGGGCAGCGCCGACCTCATCGCCGCCTGGTTGTCTGACGCCGCCATGTCTCTTCCCGCATTCGGCGCGCTTGCCCTCCTGCTCGCCGCCGCCATGGCGGTGACGCCGTTTCTCAACAATGCGGCGACGGTGCTCGTCATGGCGCCCATCGCCGCCGGCTTCGCCGCCAATCTCGGCTATAACCCCGACCCGTTCCTCATGGCCGTGGCGATCGGTGCCGCGTGCGATTTCCTCACGCCCATCGGCCATCAATGCAACACCTTGGTGATGGGTCCTGGCGGCTACCGCTTCAGCGACTATTGGCGGCTTGGACTACCGCTGTCGCTCATCGTGCTCGTCGCCGGCACGCCGCTCATTCTCTATTTCTGGCCGCTCTAACCGCTACGGATTGCTGGCGACCTCGGGCGGGCAGCGCTCTTCCACTTCGTTTGCGACTGTCGCGAGACTTCCAGGCTCGAAGACGTAGCGCCTGCCGCAGACACTGACATTTGGCGGCACTCTGCGCTTCTCGAAGAGATCGTGGCCTTGCTTCAGGTTGGTCCAGAAGCCGGCCCACTTGTCGCCTCTGCGGAGCCACAAGGCGCGCTCGGTCATGCGGAACGGGAAGGCGTGCACCGGAATGCGCGTCTGGCCGTTGTCGAGCGCCTTGGTGACGAACAGCCAAATCTCGTCGACGATCCGATCGGTGACGGCGTAGCAGCCGATCGACGCGCAGCCGCCATGCACCATGAGGAACGACCCGGTGCGGCCGTGCACACGGTCGTACACGTTGGGAAAACCGAGATTGAAGGAGAGATGCATGCGGCTGTTCGGATTGAGCGCGTCCTTGTCCACCGTGTAGAAACCTTCCGGCGCCTGGCGATCGCCCTCGCGGAGCTTCGGCCCGAGCCGCCCCGACCAAAGACAGATCGGATAAGTGGCGAACAACTCGTAGCGCCCGTCGTTCTCGACCCACAACTCGAGCTCCGACTCAAGCTTGTAGATGCGGATATGCACCGGCACGCCCGGCGCGACTCCAGCCGCCGCCAAGCGCTGGTCGAGACGGGCGAGGTCCGGCGTGCCGCGCAGCTTCTGGCCGGCGCGATGGCGCGCTTTGTGCTCGGCCCGGTCCAGATTGACGTGCACGCGGTCGATCAGCTGTCGCCCTTGCGGCGAGAGCAGAATGTAGCCGCCGGCGACCAGCGCCACGACGAAGAGTGCGGTGAGAAGGCGGCGGAGCATGGGTCGAGGGTCGCACAGCACGACCGCGACTTCCAGCCTTTGGGACTAGACGGTTATTTGCCCGCGGGCGGGGTCGCAGGTCCGAGCGTCATCGCCCTATAGACCGGCTTGATCGTTCCAAAGCTCAAGCCCATCACGCTGCCGAGCGGCTTGGCCAGCGAAGCCTGCGACATGTTCTTATTGCCGCTGTCAGGCGACGGCTTGAATGCGACCACCGGCCCTTTCCGATAGGCAGGGCACGCGCCGGTGGGGTTCGGCCGTGTGCCGCCGACAAAATTGGCGTTGACGAGATAGCGCTTCTCGCACACGGCGACGCTCGGCGGGAGACGGGTGGTCTCGAAGTAGTCGTAACCTTCCTTCAGGTTCATCCAGAAGTCGTACCACTCGTGCTTGCGGTGCGCCGCCATGTTGGCCGCTGTCATGCGGAACGGATAGGCCTGGACCTGGAACGACGCCTGGCCCGCGGCAAGCGCCTCGCGGGCGATGATGTAGATCTCCTCGACGACCGCGTCGGTCATGGCGTAGCAGCCCGACGACGTGCAGTCGCCATGCACCATGAGATGGGCCCCCGTGCGTTCGTGGGCGCGGTCGTAAGAATTGGGGAAGCCCATGTCGAAGGCGAGGTAATAACTGCTCTTCGGATTCATCTGATCGAAGTTGACCAGATAGAACCCTTCAGGCGATTGCCGGTCGCCCTGCTTCAGCTTCGGGCCTAACCCGCCGGAATAGGCGCAGATCGGGTAGGTCTTGAAGTGGTAATAGTGCCCGTCGTCCTTCTGCTTCCACACTTCAAGCTCGGACTCTGCCTTGAAGATGCGGATGAGGACCGGCTGCTCCTCGGTCATACCCTTCTCGGCGAGCAGCGCGCGTGTCTGCGCCGACAGCGGCTTCATGTAGGGCGGCGAGAATTGGCCACAGCCGACTAGCGCGGCGGCCAAAGCCACCACGCTCACCGTGAAAACGGCCGTGACAAAACTTGAGCGAAGCATACGCAGTGCCCCTTGCGCACCTCGGCCAAGATCAAGTTGGCGGGTTAAGGCGAAGTTAGCGCGACTGTTCCCGCTAGCCCCCGATTCCCCCGATTGGCCCTGTGATTATACGCGTGCCGAGCCCTGAATTGGACTCTAAAGATGGCGCTTTTTTGGGCGCACCCCGGCTCACCCGGACCGGCCCATGGACAGGAATTTTTCGCGCCTTTCCTTGCGAATCTGCTCCGGCGAGAGGCCGTCGTACCCATCCAGGGCCTCGACGATGATCTTTCCCGCGGCCTTGACCACCCCGGCCCCGTCGCGATGCGCTCCGCCGATCGGCTCCGGGATGATTCCATCGATAACCCGGAGCCTTAGGAGGTCCTGGGCGGTGATCTTCATGTTGGTGGCGGCGTCCACCGCGCGGGTCGCGTCGCGCCATAGGATCGAGGCCGCAGCCTCTGGCGAGGCCACCGTATAGATCGAATGTTCGAGCATGTAGATGCGATTGGCCGAGGCGATGGCCACCGCACCGCCGGAGCCCCCTTCGCCGATGATCACCGACACGATCGGCACCTGTAGCGCCATGCAGCAATCGGTGCTCCGGGCGATCGCCTCGGCCTGGCCCCGCTCCTCCGCCCCGATGCCGGGATAGGCGCCGGCCGTGTCGACGAGGCTGATGACCGGGAGCGAGAAGCGGTCGGCCATCTCCATGAGGCGCACCGCCTTGCGGTACCCTTCCGGCCGCGCCATGCCGAAATTGTGCTTGATACGCCCCTCGGTGTCGGAGCCTTTCTCGTGGCCGATGACCATGACCGAACGACCCGAAAGCCGGCCGATGCCGCCGATGATCGCCTCATCCTCGGCGAAATAGCGGTCGCCTGAAAGCGGCGTGAAGTCCTTAACCAGCCCGTCGATGTAGTGCTTGAAATGCGGCCGCTCGGGGTGGCGGGCGACTTGCGTCTTCTGCCACGGCGTAAGCTCGGCGTAGGTCTCTTCGAGTGCTTCCCGCGCCTTGCCCTCGAGCCGCGCCAATTCCTCCTCGATCGAAACGGAAGGCTGCTCGCCGGCGAGCGCCTTCAGCTCGGCGACCTTGCTCTCAAGCTCGGCGATCGGCTTTTCGAAATCGAGATAGGTACGCATGCGCCTTGGCTAGTTCCTTGGACCGCCGTCTTCCAGGCGGGCGGAGCCTCTCTACGACAGAAATAAGGGCAACGGGAGGGCCGGTTGTAAGTGGCCTTGCTGAGACAGGCTGTCAACCGGCGACCCGCCGCTCCAAGCGGTGAGCCTAGCGCCGCTTGGTTAAGTGAGCCTGAGCCAACGGGTGATGCTCCTCCACGAGCCGGCGCAGGCGTTCCTCGATCACGTGGGTGTAGATCTGCGTGGTGGAGATGTCGGCATGGCCGAGAAGCTGCTGGACGGTGCGTAGGTCGGCGCCCCGCTCCAACAGATGGCTGGCAAAGGCATGCCGTAGCACGTGCGGCGAGACCCGCGCCGGATCGAGACCTGCGGCAAGCGCGAGCGCCTTAAGTTCCTGGCCGAAGCGCTGCCGGGTCAGATGCTGGGTGCCTCCGCCGGTAGGGAACAGCCAGGGCGAAGCGATTCGCCCCTCCGCTTCGCGCACCGCGGCGACATGCGCGGCGAGAGCCTCGCGCGCCGCCGCGTTGAGCGGCACGAGCCGCTCGCGCCCGCCTTTGCCCTTGATGGTCAGCACCCGGTCGTCCGCCGCGAGCACGTTGCGCGGCAGCGCGATCAGCTCCGACACCCGCAGGCCGGAGGCGTATAGTGTCTCGAGTAGCGCATAGAGCCGGTGCGACCGCCGCCGTGCCGCCGCGTCGGACGACGCCCCGCACGCCGCTCGCGCCGTCTCGATCAGGGTCTCGACCTCGGCCAGCGACAGGATCTTGGGCAGCGGCCGGCCGAGCTTCGGGCTGTCGATGGCCGACGTCGGATCGTCGGCCTTAAGCCCCTCGCCGAGGAGAAAGCGGAAGAATTGGCGGATTGCCGAGAGCTTTCGCGCCCGAGAGGTTGGCGCCAGCCCCTTGCGCGCAAGCCCCGCGAGATAGGCCCGCACGTCGTCGGCGGACGCCTTCCGCGCACTGGTCTTCTTCGCCGCCAGGAAGGCGAGGAATTCGGAGATGTCGCGGGCATAGGCCTCGATCGTGTGCGGCGCGGCCCCGCGCTCGGCCATCAGCATGTCGAGAAAGAGCGCGAGCTCCGAGGCACCGGTGCCACTGGAGGAGCCTTTGGCCGCGCCCATTTCTCAGGCCTCATGCAAGGGGGCAAGGCCCGGGCGTGACGTCCGTCTACTGCGCGCGATGGCTGGGCGGCGCCGTGATGGACGGCTCCGGCGTGGTAGTGGACGCCGTAGCACCTGCATCCTCAACCCGCTGCGCCTTGACGTTGCGCAGGCCTTTGGAAATTTCCTTAGGTTCTGGCTGAAAGTATTCGGCGAGCACATAAAGGCTTCCAGCGACGACACCGGCGATCGTCCCTAAAACCACGAGGAAACGAAACAGTGTTGGCATCGAGGCGCTCGTGTCCCTAACTGTCTATCAGTCCCGAACAGGGCGGTATTATGACTCGAAACTGCCCGGCGCCTTAACCCTCTAATCGCATCATGGACGATTCGACACTGCCCTGCCAGCATGGGACAAATAGGCCCCACCCCGCGACGATGACCCTAACCTTGGCCGAACATAGGAAAGACGACCGCGAAGGGCTGCTGGCGCAAATCCGCCAGTCCTTGGGCCCGCGCTCTGTCGTGCTGATCGGGCTGATGGGGGCCGGCAAGACGGCCGTCGGCAGGCGACTGGCGAGCCGGCTCGACCTGCCTTTCATCGACGCCGACGGCGAGATCGAGCAGGCGGCGGACCAAACCATCTCGGAAATCTTCGCCGAGCATGGCGAGGCCTATTTCCGCGAGGGCGAGCGCAAGGTGATCGCCCGCCTCCTGGAAGGCGGGCCACAGGTGCTGGCCACTGGCGGCGGCGCATTCATGAATGCCCAGACCAGAGCGTGTATCAAGGCGCGCGGCATTTCGATCTGGCTCAATGCGGACGTGCGGGTTCTGTTGAAGCGCGTGCACCGGCGCGATCACCGGCCGCTGCTTGCGGTCAGGGATCCCGAGACGGTGATGAAGAAGCTGATGACCGAGCGTGGTCCCATCTACGCCAAGGCTGACATTACCGTCGAGAGCCGTGACGTTCCCCATGACGTGATCGTCGGCGCGGTGATCGACGCGCTCGGGGCGAAGCTCGGCTGCGACGCCAAGCCGGGCATTGCCAAGGCGTCCCCAAGACGCAAGAAGGTGCGATGATGCGCGACGGCGCGATCGCGCCCGCCGGAGGCGCGAGCGAGACTACTGTCGAGGTGGCGCTTGCCGGGCGGAGCTACGCCATCGTCATCGGCGAAGGCCTCATTGCATCGGCCGGGAGACGCATCGCCGCCGCCTTGCCGCGCGCCCGCTGCGCCGTAGTGAGCGACGCGAATGTCGCAAGGCTCCACCTGGCGCCGCTCAAAGCAAGCCTCGAACAAGATGGGATCTTCCTAGGGTCGGCGGTGGTGGCCCCCGGCGAGACGAGCAAGAGCTTCCCGGTGCTTGAGAAGCTTTGCGAGACCCTGCTCGAGCTCGGCGTCGAGCGCGGCGATTGCGTGATTGCCTTCGGTGGCGGAGTGGTCGGCGATCTCGCCGGCTTTGCCGCATCCATCCTGCGGCGCGGCGTGCGCGTGGTGCAAATGCCGACGACCTTGCTCGCCCAAGTGGACTCGGCCATCGGCGGCAAGACCGGCATCGACACCAAGCAGGGCAAGAACTTGATCGGCACGTTCCACCAGCCGAGCCTCGTGCTCGCCGACACCGCCGTGCTGTCCACCTTGTCCCCTCGGGAGTTCCGCGCGGGCTACGCAGAGGTGGCGAAGTACGGACTTCTCGGCGATGCCCCCTTCTTCGCCTGGCTCGAGGTGAATTGGGCCGACGTGTTCTCCGGAAAAGACGGCAAGCGCCGCCATGCGGTGGAAACGAGCGCCCGCGCCAAGGCGAAGATCGTCGAGGCCGACGAGCGGGAGGAGAGCGGCACCCGAGCGCTGCTCAATCTCGGCCACACCTTCGGCCATGCGCTGGAGGCCTTTGCCGGCTATTCCGACCGCTTGTTGCACGGCGAGGCCATCGCCATCGGCATGCGGCTCGCCTTCACCTACTCCGTGGAGCAAGGCCTCTGCCCCGCCGAAGACGCCGCCCGGATCGACGCGCATTTCCGCGCCGTGGGGCTGCCGACCCGGGTCGCCGACATTCCGGGCGATGCGCCCTCCGCCGGCGAGCTGCTGCGGCTGATGGCTCAGGATAAAAAGGTGATGGGCGGTAGGCTCGCGCTGGTGCTCGCGCGCGGGGTCGGCGCGGCCTTCGTCGAGAGCGACGTCGACATGGGACGCCTGACCGAGTTCCTCAAAATGGAGTGTGCCGGGCGATGACCGTCGGCATAGGCATCACCCTTGGCGCCATCGTCGGTCTTTTGATCCTCTCGGCCTTCTTCTCCGGCTCGGAGACGGCGCTGACGGCGGCGTCGCGCGCGCGCATGCATGCGCTCGAGGAAGATGACAACAAGCGCGCGCGCCTGGTGAACCGCCTGCTCGCCGCACGCGACCGGCTGATCGGCGCGCTCCTGCTCGGCAACAATCTCGTCAATATCGCCGCCTCTGCGCTCGCCACCAGCCTGTTCCTCAGCCTGTTCGGCGAGGCCGGCGTGGTCTATGCCACCGTGGTGATGACGGTGATCGTCGTGCTGTTCGCCGAGGTTCTGCCCAAGACCTACGCTATCGTCAACGCCGACCGCATGGCACTTGCCGTCGTGCCCATCGTCCGCGTGGTGGTGGCGGTGTTCGCCCCCATCACCCGCGCCATGCAGTTCCTGGTGCGCCGCATCCTTCGGCTGTTCGGCGCCGAGATCAGCGAGGACGCCGACGTGCTGGCGGCGCATGAGGAGATCAGGGGCGCCATCGAGCTGCACCATAAGGAAGGCGGCGTGGTGAAGCTCGACCGCGACATGCTGGGCGGCGTGCTCGACCTGCGCGAGCTCACCGTGTCCGATATCATGGTGCACCGGACCAACATGGATGCCATCGACATCGACCTTCCTATCGGCGAGATCGTCGATGCCGCATTGAAGAGCCCGCACACGCGGCTACCGCTGTGGCGCGGCGAGCGCGAGGAGATCGTCGGCATCCTGCACGCCAAGCAGCTGCTGCGCGCCTTGCGCGATACACGCGGCGACCTTGCGAAGCTCGACATCATGTCGCTTGCGGCGCCACCCTGGTTCGTGCCCGACTCGACGACTTTGAAGGACCAGCTCAACGCCTTCCTCAAGCGCAAGGCGCACTTCGCCATCGTGGTCGACGAGTACGGCGAGGTGATGGGCCTTGTCACGCTGGAGGACATCATCGAGGAGATCGTCGGCGACATTACCGACGAGACCGACATTGCCGCCGCGCTGGCCAAGCCGCAACCCGACGGCTCGCTGGTCGTCGACGGGCTCGTCCCGATACGCGACGTGAACCGCCTCATGGACTGGGATCTGCCCGACGCGGAGGCGACGACGGTGGCGGGGCTCGTGATCCACGAAGCCCAGACCATCCCCAATCCCGGCCAGGCCTTCACCTTTCACGGCTTCCGCTTCGAGGTGTTGCGCCGGCACCGCAACCGCATCACGTCCTTGCGCGTGACGCCGCTGGACAAGGCCCTGCGCACGGTGCCGACAGCGAGCACGGCGGGCTAGGCCTACGCACTCTCCCCCGGCGTGAGCGCCGTCACGGCGAGTGCGTGGATCTTGCCGGAAAGCTCCTCGGCCAGCACAGCGTTGACCATGCGATGCCGCTCGACCCGAGACTTGCCGGCGAACGCCGCCGACACCACTTTAATGCGGAAATGGCTTTCGCCCGTGCCGGGCGAGCCGGCGTGGCCGGCGTGGTGGTGGGATTCGTTCACCACGTCGAGCGCTTCGGGGGAGAAGGCTCGCGTCAACTTTTCTCTGATCGAATGCTCGACGCTCATACCGGAGGGCCCTCACGTGGCATCAACGGCCGGGACGCAACCCGCCAGATTATCGCTTTTGTCATCGTGGAGCCATGCTTGTTGTGACGAATGTAGCTTCCCATAATGCGGATTCCATGAAGCTCGACTCCAAGTTCTTCGACCGCCTGCGGGTCAAGCCCGACGAGAACCGTCTCTTACGCGACGCCTGCCCGAAATGCGAGTGGCAGGGCTGCTTGGAGCCCGGCCTCTACCCCGCACCCAAGGGCCGCGGTCTGGAAGGGCAGTACTATCGCTACTGCCTCGACCACGTGCGCGCGTACAACAAAGGCTACAATTACTTTTCCGGGCTGCCCGACGAGGAGGTCGTCAAGCACCAGAAGAGCGATGCCACCGGCCATCGCCCGACCTGGTTCGTCGGCGTGAATTCCTGGGCGCGCAATCGCGTGGCGCGAAATCGAGGGCGGCGCGGCGGCTACGCCCATCGCTTCGCCACCCACGATCCCTTCGGCCTGTTCGGTGACGGCGCCCCTGGCGGCGATACCCCGGGCGCTCCGGCGCGCCGCCCGCTCAAGCGGCTGGAGCGCAAAAGTCTTCGGCAGCTCAACCTTGACGACAACGCTACCCAGGCCGACATCAAGGCGCGCTTCAAGGAATTGGTTAAGCGCCTCCATCCGGACCACAACAAGGGCGACCGCGGCTCGGAGGACAAGTTGCGCGAAGTCATCCAAGCCTATAACTATCTGAGGCAGGCGGGGCTTGCATAAGTCGCTGGGCCAGCCCCTTGCAGAATCAGGGCTTTGCCGTGCGCGAGCCCCTATCGAGACGCGACACATAGGCCTTCATCGATCATGACACTTGCAACTCACAACGGCGCAGGTTTGCCGGATATGTCGGTATCCGTGCGCCAGGTTTTCGGCATCGACACCGACCTCGAAGTGCCCGCCTACTCCCAGGTGGACGCGCACGTGCCCGACGTGGATCCCGACTACCAGTTCAACAAGGAAGTAACGCTCGCCATCCTCGCCGGCTTCAAGCACAACCGCCGGGTGATGATCCAGGGCTATCACGGCACCGGCAAGTCGACCCATATCGAGCAGGTCGCGGCCAGGCTCAACTGGCCGTGCATGCGCATCAATCTCGACAGCCATGTGAGCCGCATCGACCTCGTTGGCAAGGACGCCATCGTCATCAAGGACGGGATGCAGGTGACCGAGTTCCGCGAGGGCATCCTGCCTTATGCGCTCCAGTCCAACACGGCGCTCTGCTTCGACGAGTACGACGCCGGCCGCCCAGACGTGATGTTCGTCATCCAGCGGGTACTGGAGGTCTCCGGCAAGCTCACCCTGCTCGACCAGTCGAAGGTGATCCGCCCGCATCCTTCTTTCCGACTGTTCGCCACCACCAACACGATCGGCCTCGGCGACACGAGCGGCCTTTATCACGGCACCCAGCAGATCAACCAGGGCCAGATGGACCGCTGGTCCATCGTCGTCACCCTCAACTATCTGCCCCACGACGACGAGGTGGACATCGTGCTTGCCAAGGCCAAGGCGTGGAACACCGAGGAAGGCCGGAAAATCGTGTCGAACATGGTGCGCGTCGCCGAGCTGACGCGCAACGCGTTCATGAATGGCGACCTATCCACGGTGATGAGCCCGCGCACGGTGATCACCTGGGCCGAGAACGCGGAGATTTTCGGCGACATCGGCACGGCCTTCGCGCTGTCCTTCCTCAACAAATGCGACGAGCTGGAGCGCGGCCTGATCGCCGAGTTCTATCAGCGCTGCTTCGGCAAGGACTTGCCGCAATCGACGGCCAACGTGGCCTTGAGTTGATCCCATGACTTTGACCAGACGGAAAGAGGCGCCCCTCGATCCGTTCAAGCGCGCGCTGACCTTGACCACTCGCTCCATCGCCGCCGACGGCGGCGTCGAAGTGGTGTTCACCACCGAGCCGCCCGGCCTTACCGGCAAGACGGCGCGCGTGCCCGAGCCTTCCCGCGTGCCTACCAGGGACGAGATCGCCGTGATCCGCGGCCACGCCGACGCCGCGGCGCTCGCCGTGGCCTGCCACGACGACGGCCTGCACCGGAAGCTCGCGCCGTCCGGGGGCGACGCGCGCGCCGTGTTCGAGGCGATCGAGCAGGCCCGGGTCGAGGCGATCGGCGCCACGCGCATGGAAGGCGTCGCCGCCAATCTCACGGCCCGCGTGGAGCAACGCTATGCGCGCACCCGGATCAACGAGGCGACAGAGCGCTCCGAGGCGCCGCTGTCGGATGCGCTTGCCCTTCTCGTGCGCGAACGCCTGACGGGCTCGAGCCCGCCGGCCAAGGCGCGCGCACTGGTCAATCTGTGGCGTCCGTGGATCGAGGATCGTGCGCGCAGCGTGCTCGACCGCATGCCCGACTCGGTCATGGACCAGGAGGCCTACGGCCGCCTCGCCCGCGATCTTCTCGCCGCACTCAACCTCGCCGATCAGCTCGAGCAGGGCGAGGAGGAGAGCGACTCCACTCAAGACAGCGAGACCGATGCCGACGCCGCCGACGACCAAGACGACAGCGCCGACGGCAAGGACCGCGCCGAGCTTGCCTCGGAGGCGCGGGCCGAGCAGGACGACCCCTCCCGGGAGACGCTGGACGAGCAGGAGGACGGCGCGACCGACCTGCTCGACCGCGACGCCGAGTCCGCCGACCTGCCCCGGCGCTCCGAGCCGTGGCGTCCCAACACGTCGGTGCTCGATGACCCCGAGGCGTTCGGCTACAAGGTGTTCACCCGCGCCTATGACGAGATCGTCGCCGCCGAGGAGCTGTGCGATCCGGACGAGCTAGACCGGCTGCGCGCCTTTCTCGACAAGCAGCTCCAGGCTCTGCACGGCGCCGTAGCGCGCCTAGCCAACCGGCTGCAGCGGCGCCTCCTCGCCCAGCAGAACCGCGGCTGGGACTTCGACCTCGACGAAGGCATGCTCGACGCGGCGCGCCTCGCCCGCGTCATCGTCGACCCTATGCACCCCCTCACCTTCAAGCAGGAGCGCGATACCGAGTTCCGCGACACCGTGGTGACCTTGCTGATCGACAATTCCGGCTCCATGCGCGGCCGGCCCATCATGGTCGCCGCCTGCTGCGCCGACATCCTCGCCCGCACGCTCGAACGCTGCGGCGTGAAGGTCGAGATCCTCGGCTTCACCACCCGTGCGTGGAAGGGCGGGCACGCCCGCGAGGAATGGCTCAACGCCATGAAGCCGCCGCTCCCCGGCCGCCTCAACGACCTTCGCCATATCGTCTACAAATCGGCCGATGCGCCGTGGCGGCGCTCGCGCCGCAATCTCGGGCTGATGATGCGCGAGGGCCTGCTGAAAGAGAATATCGACGGCGAGGCGCTCGCCTGGGCGCACAACCGCCTGCTCGGCCGGCCCGAACAGCGGCGCATCCTGATGATGATCTCCGACGGCGCGCCGGTCGACGATTCGACCCTGTCGGTCAACTCCGGGTCATATTTGGAGCGCCATCTTCGCCAGGTGATCCAAGAAATCGAGACCCGCTCGCCCGTCGAGCTTCTGGCCATCGGCATCGGCCACGACGTCACCCGCTATTACCGGCGTGCCGTCACCGTGACCGACGCGGAGGAGCTCGCAGGCGTCATGACCGAGAAACTGGCGGAGTTGTTCGACGAGGATCTCGCTTGGCGTCAGCTGCACCGCACGGTGCCGACGGCGGCGCGCGCCAAGCGGCGGAAGCTCCATTAGCGTGCCTCTGATGGCTAGGCCGGCGCTCATCCTCGCCTCCGCATGCCTCGTCGGCATTGGCCTCGTTGTCCTGCCGGCGCTCGCCGACAAGCCGGCGGAGGTGCTGAGCGGTCCGCTCGCCACCAAGGTCTCCGCCATTCCCATCGCCTTCGATCGCGATCGGCCTGAACGCACCGCATTCGGCAACCTCACCTTCCGGGGCGGACTCAACCTGTTCGGCAAGTCGCGCCATTTCGGCGGCTATTCCGGTATCGCGCTCGATCCCTCAGGTACGACGCTCCTTGCCGTCTCCGACGCCGGCACCTGGATGCGGGCGACCCTCGACTACGACGGCCGCAAGCTGAAGGCACTTGACGACGTGGTGATCGGACCGATCCTCGGCAAAGACGGCCGGCCACTCCGTGGCGACAGCGAGCGCGATTCCGAAGGCCTGGCGCTCGCTTCCGGCGATCCGAAGAGCGGCGCGGCCTTCGTCTCCTTCGAGCGCGACCATCGGATCTTGCGCTACCCCTTCACGATGAAGAGCTTCGGCCCGCCGGACCGCGCCGTTCCCCTGCCGAAAGAGGCAGGCCGCATGGACCGAAATCGCGGCATCGAAGCCATCGCGCTGGTCCGCTCAGGCAGGCTCGCGGGCACGCTCGTTGCATTTTCCGAGGGTCTCACCGACAAGAACGGCAATCTGCAAGGCTGGTTCTTGGGCGGTTCCACCCCCGGCGTGATCACGGTACGGCGCCTCGGCGGCTTCGACATCACCGATGCAGCGAGCTTGCCGGATGGCGGGCTTGTGCTCCTAGAGCGCCGCTTCCGCTATAGCGAAGGGGTGAAGATGCGCATCCGCCGCATCGCGGCGAGCGAACTGAAGCGCGGTGCGCTGATCGAGGGCGAAGTCCTGCTGGAGGCCGAGGACAATCTCAACATCGACAACATGGAGGCGATCGCCGTCCACCGCGCCGCCTCCGGCGAGACCATTCTCACCCTCATGGCGGACGACAATTTCAGCGCGCTTCAGCGCACTTTGATCATGCAGTTCTCATTGCCGGACGGTCCGGTGCTGGCGGCCCCCGGCGCTCAATGAGCGGTTAGGAAGCGGCCTGGGCCTCGGTCGCCTTGGCGACCTCGCGCTTGAGCCGGCGCGCCTTCAACGACAACTCGTCGTCGCCCGCCTTCAATAGATAGGCATCGAGGCCGCCGCGGTGCTCCACCGAGCGCAGCGCGTGCGCTGAAACGGTAAGCCGGACGCGCTTCTTGAGCGCATCGCTTTGCAGGGTCACGTTGCATAGATTCGGCAGAAAACGGCGCTTGGTTCTGCGCTTGGCATGGCTCACATTGTTGCCGGTGAGCACGGCTTTGCCGGACAGCTCGCAGCGACGGGCCATGGTCCTTTGTCCTTCTTACAACATCGGTGAAAGCCGGTTGCGGCTCGTGACTATCCACAAGCGCGGCAGCCAGGGTGGCGAGATATACGGGGACGGCCCTATTCGGTCAAGGCACCGCCTAGATTTGGGCCTATGCTCCGAATTGACGAATCCGCTAAATACCTGGACATTCGCGGGCCAGGCGGAGGGGTCCGGCGGGGGTTCGTCTTGCTAGAGGTCGGGAGTCATGTGGGCAGCGCGACATTGCTTGAGCCTGGTGGCTGTGGGCGCCCTGACCCTGGGGCTCGGCGGCACGTTCGAGCATAAGCAGGCGCTTGCCGAGACCGCAAGCGCCCCGGCGAGCCGTATCATCGCCAATTACCAGGTCAACCTCGGCAAACTCAATCTCGGCAACTTCCGCGTCACGACGACCTTCAGCGGCGACGGCTATCAGATGCGCGGCGAGGGTCGCTTCACCATTCTGGAGGGGATCATCTACGAGTGGCGCGGCGTCACCTCGAGCGTCGGCCGCGTGACCGGCGACGGCCGCCCCGAGCCGGCCACCTACGCGTTCAGCTATTCGAACGGCGGCAACAGAGGCGAGCGGCTGCGCATGATTTTTGGCGACGGTGCCGTCCAGCAAGTCTCCATTGAGCCCAATAGGCGCCCAATCCCGCGCACCATTCCCGTGACGCGCGAGCAACTCGAAGGCGTGATCGACCCCATGAGCGGCGCCTTCCTGACTGCGCGCTCGCAGAACCCGAACGGCGACCTCGGCGTCTGCAATCAAATGCTACCGGTGTTCGACGGCAGACAGCGGTTCGATCTCGTACTCAAGCCGAAGAAGGCCGTGATGGTTCAGAACAAGGCGCCTACCGCCTACTCCGGACCCGCGGTCATCTGCGGCGTGAAGTTCATTCCTATCGCCGGTCATCAGCCTGACAATCCGGGCATCAAGCTCATGTCGCAAACCAACGAGATCGAGGTTTGGCTGATCCCGGTCAAGGGGACAGACATGTACGTGCCCTATCGGATTGTCCTGCCGACGCCGGTGGGCTATGGCTCCGCCGTCGTCACATCGATCCAGGTGGCAGGCGCGCGGCGTGCGAGCGCCGATTAGCGCAAAGACGCCGCAGGCACCAAGTGTTAACGCGAAAGCGCCAAAACCCAACATGTCGTAGGGAACGGATGCCGAAAATTTACGCTCCCCTGATTCGTCCTCGCTACGTTCCCCTTGCGACCCTGCGAGGTTAGTGGCGCGCCGCGACGCGAAATCGAGATATAGAGTTGGAGTCGCCATACGCGCGGGCCCGCATCGGCTTAAGGCCCGTGTGCCATTTTGAAGCGGAACGAAATCCGAATGGGCGGAGTCAGCGATTCGGACGATGTTCGTTCTTCCCCCGTTCCGCGCGGACGAGAGTGACGCCGAGAACTGCGTAGTATGACCCGGTCCTTTTCCCCGCAATCCACAGACCTCGCCAAGGGGCGCGGCGTCACCGCCGTCCTCGGGCCGACCAATACAGGCAAGACCCACCTGGCCATCGAGCGGATGCTCGCCCACGAAGTGGGCGTGATCGGCCTCCCGCTCAGGCTTTTGGCGCGCGAGGTCTACGACAAGATTGTCGCCCGCATGGGACAGGCCCAGGTCGCCCTCATTACCGGCGAGGAGAAGATCAAGCCACCCTCTCCGCGCTTCTATGTCTGCACGGTCGAGGCCATGCCGCTCGACCTCGAGGCCGACTTCCTCGCCGTGGACGAGATCCAGCTCGCCGCCGACGCCGAGCGCGGCCATGTGTTCACCGATCGTCTGTTCCATGCGCGCGGGCTCGAGGAGACCTTGTTACTCGGCGCCGCGACCATGCGCGACGCCATTCGCGAGCTGCTCCCGGGCGCCCATCTCGTTTCGCGGCCGCGCCTATCGAAACTGAGCTATGCCGGCGACAAGAAGATCACGCGTCTGCCGCGCCGCTCGGCCATCGTCGCGTTCTCAGTCAACGACGTCTACGCCATCGCCGAGCTGGTGCGGCGGCAGCGCGGCGGCGCCGCGGTCGTGCTCGGCGCGCTCAGCCCGCGCACCCGCAACGCGCAAGTTGAGCTTTACCAGAACGGCGACGTCGACTTTCTCGTGGCGACCGACGCCATCGGCATGGGTCTCAACCTCGATCTTGACCATGTGGCGTTTGCCGGCATCCGCAAATTCGATGGCCAGACGCACCGCAATCTGACCCCGGCGGAGATCGGCCAGATTGCCGGCCGCGCCGGGCGCCACATGAACGACGGCACCTTCGGCGTGACCGGCCAGGTGGCGCCCTTCGAGCCCGAAATCGTCGACCGGCTGGAAAGTCACAGCTTCGATCAGGTCGGCGTGTTGCAATGGCGCAATCGCAAGCTCGATTTCGGCTCGATCGAGGCCCTCAAGGACAGTTTGCGGGAGACGCCGAACCATCGGCGCCTTACCCGCTCCCGCATGGTCGACGACGTCATCGCGCTTGAGAATGTCAGCCAGGACGAGGCCGTGCGCGACTTGGCGCGGGCGCCTGCGGCAGTCGGCCTTCTCTGGGAGATGTGCCAGATCCCCGACTACCGCAAGATCTCGGCAATCAGCCACGCCGAACTCGCCGCGACTCTCTATCGCTTCGTCATGAGCGACGAAGGCAAGATCCCGGAGGACTGGTTCGCTCATCAGGTGGCGCTCGCCGACCGCACCGACGGCGACCTCGATACCTTGTCGAACCGGCTCGCGCAGATTCGCACCTGGACCTTCGTCTCCCACCGGCCGCAATGGCTGCACGATCCGCAGCATTGGCAGGAGCGCACACGCGCAATCGAGGATACGCTGTCGGACGCCCTGCACGAGCGTCTCACGCAGCGCTTCGTCGACCGCCGCACCAGCGTGCTCATGCGCCGGCTGCGCGACAAGGAGGAGATGATGGCCGAGATCAGCCCTGACGGCCGGATCCTGGTCGAGAACCACTATGTCGGCCGCCTCGACGGCTTCCGCTTCACGCCTGACACTTCGGGCGATGGCATTCATGGCAGGGCCGCGCGCCACGCCGCCGCCAAGGTGCTGGCGAGCGAGCTTGCCGCCCGCGCCGAGGCGCTCGCTTTCGCCCCTGACGCGGCCATCACCCTTAGTCCCAACGGGCGAATCGTGTGGCGGGGATCGGATATTGGCCGCCTCGAGCGGGGCGAGACGGCGCTGAAGCCCCGGCTACAACTCCTTGCCGACGAGCATCTTGCCCCACCCGACGCGGAACGCGTTATGAGCCGTCTCGATGCGTGGCTCGCCGCTCATCTTGAGGAAAAACTCAAGCCGCTGGTCGCGCTCAGCCAAGCATCGGATCTCACCGGTCTGTCCCGTGGTCTCGCTTTCAGGTTGATCGAGAATCTCGGCGTGCTCCGCCGCGAGACCGCCTCGGCGGAGATCAAGGCGCTCGACCAAACCGCCCGATCCCAGCTCCGCAAGTACGGCGTTCGCTTCGGCGCGTTCAATCTCTACTTCCCGGCGCTGCTCAAGCCTGCCGCGGCAGAACTCCTGCTCTTGCTCTGGGCGCTTCATGGAGGCGAGGCTCACGGCCTTGGCGCTGACGGACTCCCCGATAGGCCGCGGCAAGGCCTGACCTCGGTGCCCGCGGACAAGTCGATTCCCGAGCCCTATTGGCGCGCCGCCGGCTTCCATGTCGCCGGGAACCGCGCCGTGCGGATCGACATGCTGGAGCGGCTTTCCGATCTCATCCGCGCTCGGGTCACCTGGCGCACGTCCGGGGACGGCGCGTCGGCGCCGGCAGGCGCGACCGGCGACGGCGGCTTTCGCGCCGTGCCTGAACTCATGTCCATGGTCGGTTGCTCGGGCGATGAGTTCGCCTCGATCCTCCGCGCGCTGGGGTTCAGGCTCGAACGCCGGCGGTTGGAGGGCGGCAACGGCGCGGGCCGGCCTGCCGAGACCATGGCCCAGGCAGCGGGCGCCGGCGACGAGGCGGTGAGCGATGAGGTCGAGCCGCCCCAGGCGTCCGAGCCCGCCTTCGACGAGATCTGGCGCCCAGGCAGGCGCAAAGAGGCTCGCCATGCCAACCGGCCCAATGCCAAGCCGGCCCACAAGGATCGGCCCAAGTCGGCCAAGCGCCCCCCGCGCGCTCAAAACCAAGGCAAGGGGCAAACGCGGCGCGACCGGGCGGACACGGTTTCCGAGCATTCGCCCTTCGCCGCGCTGAAGGAGCTGCGCGACGCGCTCGCCGCCCGCCGCCGGCCAGAGCAAGGCTGACGCCCGATCCATGCTCGAGCAGCGCCTCGACAAGTGGCTGTGGTGCGCGCGGCTCACCAAGACCCGTTCCGGCGCCGCGCGTCTCATCGCCGACGGCAAGGTGCGCATCAACGGCGAACGTGTGCTGAAGCCGAGCCGGCTCGTTCATGACGGCGACGTGGTGACCGCCGCCAATCTCGGGCGCCTGTCGGTGGTGCGCGTCCTCGGCATGGCCGACCGGCGCGGATCGCCGAGCGTGGCGCAAGCCCTCTACGAAGATCTCACGCCAAAGGTTGCCATGCCGGAGAACCCTGGGGCGCTCTCGCGGCTTGGCAAGCGCCCGACCAAGCGGGACCGCCGCCGCCTGGATGTGTTTCGCAGTCGCGATGCTTAGCTTTGGAAGGGAACAGCCTAGGCAGCCGAGGTGAACCGCCGCGGCGGCGTCGAAGCCGACGCTGGCTCGATCCGTCCTTCACGTAGGAGCACCGTGGCCTGGTCCGCCTTCACCGGCCGGCTGAAATAATAGCCTTGCCCTTGCTCGCAGCCGGCACCGATCAGGAACCGCATCTGCGCTTCGGTCTCGACCCCTTCGGCGATCACATCGAGGCCGAGCTCATGCGCCAGCCTGATCGCGGCGCGCACCACAGCGGCGTTTCTGTAGTCCACGGTGACGCGGAACACGAATTCCTGCGCGAGTTTTAGCCGGTTCACCGGGTAAGTGGTCAGATACTTGAGTGACGAATACCCCGTGCCGAAATCGTCGATGGCGATCTTGGTCCCCAGCCGGCGCAAGTTCTCCAGCGTGGTATGCCGCTGCGTTGCTTCCATGAGCACGGACTCGGTCAGCTCAAGCTCGATATCGGCCGGATTGATGTTCCACTTCACGAGGCTCGCTTCGATCTCGTGCTCAAGGTCGGATGCGCTCTTGAGCTGTACCCCTGACACGTTGACCGCAAGCACCTGCGGCGCGATTCCCTCGGTATGCCAAGCCTTCAGCTGGCGGCAAGCCTCGTCGAAAATCCAGTTTCCGAGCGGCAACACCGCTCCGGTCCTCTCGGCAATGGGAATGAACGAGGCCGGCGCCAAGAGCCCACGCGCCCTGTGGTTCCAACGCACCAAGGCCTCAAGTCCCGTCACCCGTCCCGTCGCGAGCTCGACCTGCGGCTGGTAGTAGAGCTCAAGCTCGCCATTCTCCATCGCGGCCCTCAGCTCGTCGGCGACGCGCACCCGTTCATGCACCTGCCGGTCGAGGTCCTGGCTGTGGAAACGGTAGCAGTTGCGCCCTTCGTCTTTGGCGCCGTAGAGCGCGAGGTCCGCCTGGACCATCATCGCCTCCGGTCCGGCTATGTCGCGCGAGAACAGCGCAATGCCAATGCTGGAGGTGACGGAGATCTTATGGCCGTCGATCGTGAAAGGCTCGGCGAGCACCTCGCCGACTCTTGCTGCGAGCGTGCCCGCCTCCGTCGTGTCGGCCACATTGTTCGCAAGGATGGCAAACTCGTCGCCGCCAAACCTCGCGACCAAGTCCCCTTCCCGCACGGTCCGCTTCAATCTCTCCACAATGCGCTTCAGCAACTCGTCGCCCATGGCGTGGCCAAGGGTGTCGTTCACGTCCTTGAAGTCGTCCACGTCGAGGTAAAGCACCGCGAAGGGTGGAGCGCCGCGCAGGCTCGCCGCGAATGCCATGTTGAGCCGCTTCATGAAGGCGCGGCGGTTGGCGAGCGTCGTGAGGATGTCGGTTTGGGCAAGTTCGAGGATTCGGTGGTTCGCCGACTCGAGCCGCAAGGCGTGGCGGAGCGACGCCCACATATAGGTCAGCACGGCGCCGAAGACCAAAAGGACCAAGGCGGAAACGAGCCAGGCACGATAGTGGCTGGTCAGGCCCCAGTCCGCAGGAGTCACCACGACATCCCAAGAGGCATCACCCGCCTTGAGCGGCAGCGACGCCCAATAAGGCCGGTTCCCGAGCGATGCCCTAGTCGTCGGAACGCTCGTCCCGTCAAATGATGTCACCCGCTCATAGATCGGCGCCGCGTCCGCGCCGGCAGAGGCGGAGTAGATGTAGATATCGACGTTCCGCGCCAGGGTTGCCTTGTCGAGGATGGCGTTAAAAACCGTGCCGGTTTGGAAGGCCCCAGCGACCACGCCCTCAAGATTCCGGCGCGTGACGATACTGTCGTGTGGCAGCCCCCTCCGATACACGGGCAGGAAGGCAATAAACCCATGGCGTTCGCCACCGATCGGATTGCGCAGCTGAATGTCCTGGGCCGTCGCCATGGCATCCTCATCCCTCGCCCGGCGAATGGCCTGTCCGCGCACGCGCTCCGAATGGAGGTCCGTGCCGAGCGTCGCGGTCCGTGCGTGTGAGACCGTGGAATAGAGGATC
Organism: Methyloceanibacter sp.; assembly: GCF_050726195.1. GTDB lineage: Bacteria > Pseudomonadota > Alphaproteobacteria > Rhizobiales > Methyloligellaceae > Methyloceanibacter. The sequence continues at coordinate 82,164 of NZ_JBOHJC010000016.1, forward strand.
GGAAAATACTCCATGCGTACCGGCGAATCGTAGACGGGGCCGGTCATCGCCCACGTCTTGATTGCAAAGTCATCGATGCCGCTTTTCCTTACTCCGAGCTCGAAGTCAGCGCGCTCCTCACCGGTCACGCGGGCGCACCACACGAGCCGCATGGTGTTGCCGTATCCTTGGAGGATTTGCCGCGTGAAGCGCTCGAATTCGGTCGCATCGACATCTTCGGAAGCGTCGTAGAAGGCGCGCACCGCTCGGATCTTGTCGAGATACTCGTTCAGCCCGGTTTGCAGGACGGTGGCATAATCGCCAGCCACGGCATTGAACTTCGCATGAAGGCAGCCACGGCTACCACAATCCCGAGACAAGCGACCGCGAGCAGCGGCCAAGCATGCCTGATCGGCTGCCACCTGCTCCTCGCCTCTGGTAGATCCTGCATGCGTGAGCAGTCCCTCTCAGACGTATGACGTCTCCGGCAGCCAAGGGCCCGAATGTCCGAGCCAAGCCCGTGGCTCGATCGCTGTGTGACGGTTTCTTGTCGACACTGGCAGGTGCCCACAAATTGGTTGACGCGGGCTTAGAGTCGGCGCGGAAATTCAACCTAAAGGTGGCGGTCACAACGGGTAATCGGTGCCAAGAACCCACGCTTTCCGGGCATGGCGCCGCCTTGTGCTGCTGACGCGATTGTTATAGGCAGGGCGCTCCCCGGGGCTCATCGAACGGCCCGCGAATACCTGGAACGACCGGCTGGGCAGAGCCCGAAAGTATGTGGGAGCGATGACCTACGTCGTCACCGAAGTCTGCATCAAGTGCAAGTATACCGACTGCGTCGAGGTCTGCCCCGTGGACTGCTTCTACGAGGGCGCCAACATGCTCGTCATCCATCCCGACGAGTGTATCGATTGCGGCGTCTGCGAGCCGGAGTGCCCGGTCGACGCCATCAAGCCGGACACCGAGCCCGGGCTCGATAAATGGCTCGAGGTCAACCGGCAATATTCGGAAACGTGGCCGAACATCACGACCAAGAAGCCGGCGCCTCCCGACGCCGACGCCTTTGTGGCTGAACCCGACAAGTTCGAGAAGTACTTCACGACCGATCCCGGCGAAGGCGATTGAGGCCAATCAAGGGTTAAGCGTTAACCCTATGGTCAAAATGTCGCATGTTGCGGCGCAAAAAGGGCCGTGCTGCGACACGGGATGGCTTCCAGATTCACTAAGATTGTGTTATCTTGTCGGCGAAATGGCGCAGACTGTAGGCGCGTGAAGCACTCAGAGAGGCGACGCCGTTTTGGCGCGCTTTTTTTTCCGGCTTGAGGGAGTTGGCGCGATCAGAGCCCCTGATCGACCGCTTATTTTTTGCCCCACGGCCCGTTGAGAGACGGGCAGCCAGCAGAGCGGAGCTGGTACGAAGTCGAGGGCTAGCTCAAGTCACCAAGGCTTCGGTGCACACAAAGAATTTTGACCAGTGAGGCGAGAGTATGCCTGAGAAGAAGAGACCACAGCAAAGACACGGTTTTCGGACGAACGAGTATATTGTTTATCCGGCGCACGGCGTCGGGCGCATCACGAGCATCGAAGAGCAAGAAATTGCTGGTGCGAAGCTTGAGCTGTTCGTCATCAATTTCGACAAGGACAAGATGACGCTTAGAGTGCCGACGTCTAAGCTTGACAGCGTCGGCATGCGCAAGCTCTCCGAAGAGAAGATCGTAAAGAAGGCGCTCACCACGCTCAAGGGCAAGGCGCGCGTGAAGCGCACCATGTGGTCCCGGCGCGCCCAGGAGTACGAGGCCAAGATCAACTCCGGCGACCTCATCTCGATCGCCGAGGTGGTGCGCGACCTCTACCGCTCCGAGGCCCAGCCCGAGCAGTCCTACTCCGAGCGCCAGCTCTACGAAGCAGCCCTCGACCGCATGGCGCGTGAGCTCGCCGCCGTCGAGAAGATGGACGAGGCAAGCGCCGTCGCCAAGATCGACGACGTTCTCGCCAAGTCGGCCCGCCACGCCAAGATGGCCGCCGACGAGGCAACCCGCGGCAGAGCCGCCTAGCGCAGCTGACAGTCCTGAACTGATGGTCATGGCCGGGCTTATTCCGGCCATTTCCGTTTGACGGGGTCAGAGTCCGGGCGGAGTCGGCGTCAGCACCTCGATCTGCTCGGGATGCGTAGCCTCGATCATCGGACCGTTCCGCCACTGCACCCATCCCCGCGCCCGGATTCGCTTGCCCGCCAGCGCATGGAGGTCCACACCCGCCGCCTCGAACAGGTCCGCGTCCTTGCGGTCGACGCTGACGGTGAAATCGCGCCGCCAGTCGGGAGCGAAGTTGAGATAGATCCACTGGCGCCCCTGCCCCACGGCATGAACCGTGCCCTCGACCAATTGGTAGGTTTGGGTCAGCCGTCCCAGACGCTCCACATCGGTGGCGTCTTGCACGCGGTACGCCCACGAGCCCCAGATCCCGGTCCTGGCCGCGCGCGCCTTGGCCTCGCTGTCGAGTAGTTCTTCAGCGCAAGCGCGCGCATCGGCGAAGGAATAGACCCGGGCGAAGCCGCCGGCCACGAGCGCCTCTTGCACCCATTGCCGCGCATCGCCTCGCACCACGAAGACCTGAGCGAGGAGATGGCCGTGACGGTCGTCCCGCCGCGCGTCGAAACGAAGCTCGACCGCGGCGCCTGACGCAAGCCGCGCCAAGGCTTCCCTCGCCTCCTCAACGAACGGCCAAGGATCCTCGCCGCGCCAACCGAGGGGCGGCGACGGCGCCTTAACGCCGATCAGCCTGACTTTGCGCCCATCGGTGAGGATCAACGTCTGGCCATCCTCGACCGATGCAACCGTGGCACTCTCAAATTCCGGCAGCTCGCAGGCGAGGGCTCGCGGCACGGCGGCAAGGACTCCGCCGAGGAGGCAAATCCACAGATATCTATGGGTTGAGCGCATGGTCCCCTTGCCAAGGGCGGCTATGACGCATGCGTCGTGATGCCGAAAATGGCGATGGTGCCTTTACCCTTGATCTCGATCTCGCCAAGCGCCTCGCCGTCGAAGCCGTCGGAGGACAATTGCTCCCAGATCTCGCGCGTGGCGGCGACGCTGCCCGGCGCGCTCATGCCGACCATGCGGGCGGCGATGTTGACGGTGTCTCCCCAGATATCGAACTGATACCGCTCCTGGCCCACGACCCCGGCCACCACCGGTCCGGCATGCACGCCGACCCTGACCTCCCAACCGAGATGCGCGTCGATCAGGGTCGAAGCCATCTCCAGGCCGCAGCGCACGGCCGAACCGATCGGATTATCGACTTCTTGCAAGAGCCCTGCGGCCGCCATGAACCCGTCGCCAATAGTCTTGATCTTCTCCAGCCCATGCTTGGCCGTGACCCGCTCGAAGATGACGAACAGCGCATCGAGACGCGACACCACGTCCTCCGGCTCGTGGACATCGCAATAGGCCGTGAAGTTGGTTACGTCGCAGAACAGCACGGCGACGTTCTCATAGCGGCGCGGAATCACCGTGCCAATGCTGCGGATCTCGTCCGCGGCCTTTTTTGGCAGCAGTGCATGCAGCAGCTGGTCCGCTTGTTTGCGTGCCTCGCGCGCCTCGGTCAGCGCTTCCTGAAGAGCCAGCTGCGTCCTCACCCGCGCCATCACGATGGGCGCGGAAAACGGCTTATGGATGTAGTCTACGGCGCCGACGTCGAAGCCCTTCTCCTCGTCGACTTCTTCGGTCTTGGCCGTGAGAAAAATGATCGGAATGTCCCGAGTAGCCGGACTGTCCTTGAGCCGGCGGCAGACCTCGAAGCCATCCATGCCCGGCATCATGACGTCGAGCAGGATCAGGTCCGGCTTCTCGGCGCCGTTGGCGATCGCCAGGGCCTTCTCGCCATTGGTCGCGACCTTGGTTCGAAACGAGTCCTTCAACACGCCGGAGACCACCGCCACGTTGGTCGGCGTGTCGTCGACGATAAGCACAAGCTTGCGGCCCGACTCGGTCATTGTTCACCCTCGAGATCGAGTGACAGGCGCGAGGCGATACCCGATAGGCACGTGAGAGCCGCCTCGAAGTCGAAATTTCCGACCCGGTCGGAGAGCGCCTTGACCTCCGCCGAAGTCAGCACGCCCGCGAGCCGCGGCTTGGCGTCGATGATGAAGTCTGCGGCTTCTCCATCGTCGTTTTCCAAGAGCTGCTTGAGCCGGGCGAGCGGCTCAACGACCGATGCCGGATCGCGGGGCTTATTCTTGCCGTTGCCGGAGCCGTCATCAGGGAAGGCGGCTAGAATGCTCCTGATCACTGGTTTGAGGGAGAGCGCCAGAGTTTCAAGCGCCTTCTCGACGCCCTTCCCCGTCCGGACGGCAATCTCCGCTTCCGCCGCCGCCGCAGACAGCGCCCCGGCACCCAACGTAGCGGCGGCACCCTTCAACGAGTGCGCCGCGCGCTCGGCCGTGGCGGCGTCGCCATCGGACAGCGCCAGGCGCATGGCTTCGACCGCGCCGTCCTGGCGTTCGGCAAACTTGCGCAGCAGCGCCTCGTAACGGCTGCGCTTACCGCCCGTCAACCGAAGGCCGGCGGCGACGTCCACTCCTTTGAGCTGAAGACCATCTACTTTCTCGGCGTTCCGCGTCGCTCCGGCGGCGCCGTCCATCCTATTGCCGTCAAAGTCGCCACGACGGATCCAGCGCAACAGGACGCCAAAAAGTTGATGCGGGTCGATCGGCTTGGCGATGTGATCGTTCATGCCGACATCGAGGCACAGTTCGCGGTCCGACGCCATCGCGTTTGCCGTCATGGCGATAATCGGCAAATCATTGAAGCGCCGATTGGCCCGCAAGACACGCGTGGCCGCGACGCCATCCATCACCGGCATCTGCATGTCCATCAACACAACGTCGTAATCGTTCTTCTCGATCAGCTCGATCGCCACTTCGCCGTTCTCGGCCAGGTCGACGAAGACGTTGGCGTCCTCGAGCTGACCCATGGCGACTTCCTGGTTGATCTCGTTGTCCTCGACGAGGAGCACGCGCGCGCCGCGCAAGCGCTCGACGTCGAACGATGGGGCGGCCTGGGCCGCCTCGGTCCCTTCACGATCGCCGCCAAGGGCGACGACGGCCGTGTCGAACAGAATCGAGGACGTGACCGGCTTGATGAGAACGTTCTCGAAGCCGCACTCCTCGGCCTGTTTCAACACCTCTTCGCGTCCATATGCCGTCACCATGATCAGATGTGGGGGCGTGGCGAGATCGGGCAATTTGCGGATACGCTTGCCGGTTTCGATGCCGTCGAGGCCCGGCATCTGCCAGTCGATGAACGCAATCTCGTACTGCTCGCCGAACTGGTTGGCTTGACGGAGCATCTCGAGCGCCTCCTCGCCGGAGGCCGCCTCGTCTGCCGTGAAGGTCATGTTGGTGAGCATGTTGGCCAGCACGGCGCGGGCGTGCGAGTTGTCGTCGATGACGATCACGCGCCGGCCGCGCAGGTCCGATTGGAGCAGCCGTGGGCGCGCCACGGCGGAACCTTTGGCCAGCCGCGCGGTGAACCGGAACACGCTACCCCGGCCGAGTTCGCTTTCGACTTCGACGGTACCACCCATGAGCTCGGTCAACTGCTTGGAGATAGCGAGCCCGAGACCCGTGCCGCCGTACCGGCGCGTGGTCGAGGCATCGGCCTGCTCAAATGCCTGAAACAAGCGGTCGACCTGATCCTTGGTCATGCCAATGCCGGTGTCCCTCACCGAGAACTCGACTAGCTGGGTGTCGGCTGAGTCCTCCAGCGCCCGGACCTGGACGGAGATTTCGCCATTCTCGGTGAACTTCACGGCGTTGCTGCAAAAATTGATGAGGATCTGTCCGAGCCGGAGTGGATCGCCCTTGAAATGAGCCGAAACTACCGGCTCGACATCGAAGATCAGCTCGAGTCCCTTGGCCGAGGCCTTTTCGCTCATCAGATTGCCGACGTTTTCCAGCACCTTGTCGAGATCGAAATCGATATGCTCGATCGACAGCTTGCCCGCCTCGATCTTCGAGAAATCCAGGACGTCGTTGATGATGCCGAGCAGGTGCTGGCCGGAGCTCTTGATCTTGAGCACGTAGTCGCGCTGGCGCGGCGTGAGATCGGTCTTCAGCGCAAGGTGCGACAGGCCGATAATCGCGTTCATCGGCGTCCTGATCTCGTGGCTCATATTGGCGAGGAAGATGCTCTTGGCCTCGTTGGCCTCGAGCGCCGCCTCGGTCGCCTTGGCAAGCTCGACTTGCGAGGCCTGCAACGCCTGTTCGGCTTTCTTGCGCGCGTCGATGTCGCTCCACGAGCCGACCACTTCCACCGGCTGGCCGCCTTTGTCGCGGATGATATATTGCTCGTCACTCAGCCAACAATAAGTGCCGTGCTTGTCGAGGAACCGGTACTCGATGCGGTGATGGCCCTTTTTGAATACCTGGGCCTGTTGCGCCTCGACCTGGGGAAAGTCTTCCGGATGCACGTGAACTCGCCAAAAGTCGGCCCCCTCGAGATATTCGTCGGGCCGGTATCCCAAGAGGCGCTGAATGTTCGCGCTGACGAACGTCGGGGCATAATCGCCGCCGGCGCGGAAGCTGTAGATCACGACGGGAGCCGCCCCGAGCAGGAGGTCCAGCCGTTCGCGCGCCGTCTCGCGCGCGGATTCGGCCTCCTTGCGCTCGGTGATGTCGGTCCACGAGCCCACGATCTCCATGGGCTCGCCCTTGTCGTCACGCACCACCTGCTGCCGGTCGTGCACCCAAAAATAGGAACCGTCAGGGCGGCGGATACGATACTCGATCGAGCGCGTATCGTTCTCGAACATCACATCGACCCACGCATTGATGCGGGGAATGTCGTCCGGGTGCACGAAATTGCGCCACAGGTACGGCTCCGTGAGATATTCGTGCGGCGTGCAGCCGAACAGCCGGCTGATGCTGTCGCTCACGAAGGTCGGCTGGTAATCGCCTTTTGCGGAGCGGCAATAAATCACCGCGGGCGAGGCGTTGAGCAGGACCGACAGCCGCTTGTGCGCCGCGCGCTCGGCCTGCTCCTCGAGTTCCCGCTCGCGCGCCCTATCGAGCTCGCCCAGCATCGCGTCAAAGGCTCCGGCCAAGCGCCCAATCTCGTCGTTGCTCTGGTAGTTGACTCTGTGAGCGTAGTCTTTTGTCTCCTGAACTCGCCTTGCGACGCCCTCGAGCCGCCAGAGCGGACGCACGATGTGCCGGTGCGTCAGATATGCCAGCAGGATGCTGAGCGCCGTGAGGGCCACCATGATGAGAAGGCTGCGGTAAAGCCGGCCCATCAGACCATCAATGCGCTGGTTCAAGAGCCCGTCCAGCTCGGTAAGTCCGGCAGCCCAGGCGGCAAGCGTGTCCTCCGCAGCGCTCGTCCAAGTGGGTTCGAGCGTGGCGCGGTCAAGCGCGCCCGACTGCGCCAAACTCTCCTCTACATCTGCGAGATAGGCGGTAACGCTGGACAGCATCACGGCCATCAGCGGCTCCGTGCGTCGCCGCAAGGTTCCGCTCGGATTGCCCCGATAGGCGGACGCTGAGTTTTTCGCTATCTCCTGAGCGATGGACCGGGCCATCGCCGTGAGGGCAAAGAGCCGAGCCTTATCGCCCGGAGCCGTCGCCGATTCATAACTGCTCGCAACGCTCCGCAGCTCGCCGAGCCGAGCGAGCAGCCCAGGCATTTGCCGAACCAAGGTATCTTGCAGATAGTACGTGTCGAGTTCGGGATCGAGCGCGAGATTGGAATCGTCGCCGATACGCCGGATCAGGTCGCTGGATTTTTCCAGCGCTTCGGCAACGAGGTTGGGTTGAGTCTCGCCCTTTGTCTGGTCCGACCAAAGCCGGCGAAGCATCGCCGCCAGCGACCGTTCAAGCTCCTTAGTCTGAAGCGACCCCCCGAACGATGCTTCGGCGTTGTCGAGTGACTCCACGATCGCCTCTGCGCGCTCAGGCGTGCCGGCGACGAGCGCGTCGTAGGTGCCCCGAAGGCTCTCCATGTAGCGGACGCCGACGAGTTCCTTGCTGGCAAAATCAATGGCGATGAGCTTTTCGGCGACGAGGCTATAGATCGCCACGGCAATAGCGACGACGAAGGCGCTGCAAAGCAGGAAGAGCTTCCTGCTGGTGCTGACGTCTCTCAACATGGCCTTAGCCCGCGCTCCGTCCCGGTCGGGGAGCCTAACGCCTTCGCGCTTCTGTGGAAACTGGCGGCGTTGAGGGTTGGCGGGGACTATCTGCAAAAAACAGGGCGAAAATCCGCCGCTGTCGCTGCTTGCGGCCAGACCCGGCCTCCCAGGGTGACGGCCGAATGCGCCTAGAAGGCCCCGCGGCCCGGTCCACCCCTAACTTCCTGACACCACGACGACATTGCCGATAATGACGATCAGCGACAGCACCACCTGCCAGAAGAAGGGCTTTGCCCTCAGTGACCCGGCGGTCGACTTGAGCTCGCGCAAGATGAGATAGCCGCCCATGCCGCGGCGGAACCAGCCGGTCGCGACGCCCTCCTGGTCGAAATGCTTCGCGCGCGAGAACGTGACGTAGATCATGTAGAGGATTTGCACGAGCATCCCCGCCATGGTCATGAGGATGAAGTCGCGATTGACGATGTGGCCGAGCTCGTGCGCGACGACGGCACGCTGCTCCTCCTCGTCAAGGAACTCGAAAATGCCTTGCGTCACGACGATGCGCGCATTCGAGCGCAGCAGCCCGTAGGTGAAGGCCGTCGGGTTGCGGTCGGGGATGAAGCCGATCCTTGGCGCCGAGAAGCGATACTCGTTCGCAACCTCGTGAGTCAGGGCATGAATTCCGGGATAGCGCTGCTTCACCGTGGCATCGTCGAGAAATTCCATCTTGTTGAACCAGCGCAGCGACCAGTCAGAGAGCCACGGGCTGATCAGCCAGATGACCAGGTTGATCACGACCGCGAGCGTGATCGCGAGACCGAGTTCGATCTCGCCGAACGCCACCATGGCGCCGAGCACCAAGCCGACGACCATGCCGAGGATCAGCCCGAAGGTGACGAGCGAGGCAAGGAACAGGCGTGCCAAGGGGTACCCCCCATCAGGATTTGGACGCGGAGCATAGCGGCAGCCGCAACCAAGCGCCTCTGGATTTCGCAGGCGAAAGAGAGGCCCTAGAGGCGGAGCTGGCCCTTGAAATGAGGGGCAAGATGGGAACACATAAGGACGCGACTCGTAGAGTCGCCACCACCTTTGAGACCCCGTAGCTCAGTAGGATAGAGCATCAGATTCCTAATCTGAGGGTCGCAGGTTCGAATCCTGCCGGGGTCACCAGGTTTTTCAAGGAGTTAGGCGGAAAATGGTCCGTGGGCGTTGGCGGTCACCTAATGCTCCACTAAATCCATCGTGAGACGGCCAGAGACACGCGAGGACGCGCGCTTCGCGGCTCCGCGCCCCTCCCTACTCCCCGGCAGCGAACCCGCGTCCTTGCGCGGCTCCCGGCGTCCTCGCGCGGTCCCACCGCGCCGCTCATTGATCGACTCTACGTTTGAACCTCGAGCTTAGCCACGAGCGGGCGCGATGAAGCTTGGTCGGCTTCTTCCTGAAACCTTGAAGCCAATCTTCGTACTGCTCGTGCGGCGGAATGAGGTCGTGGGCCTCCGCCTTTGACCAGTCGTGCGGCTTCAATTTTGGAACGCGGAGCCAGTACCGCCAAGCGTACCGGCGGCGCAGCTTCCTCTCGTGAGCCAGGAGATCGTCGGCCAGGGTACGGACGAAGAAGATGCAGTCGTCAGTCTGTTCAAATATCGCTTTTATGCTCACCCGAAACCTCTCATCGACGACGCCCCTCTCCGTCTGCAGGCCCAGGTATCTCTCGGCAAGCTGCCTCCCGGTCAGCGGCGGTGCGGCCGACTGAATCTCTGCGATCAGGGCGTTTCGGTACGCGATAGACTTCTCCAATCCATCGAACGCGCCGACGAACTCAACTGCGGCGACAAGCCCCCTGCCTCGGATGCGCATTTTTTCGAAGACGAGCTGCTCCAGCGTCTCGACCGATATCTTGGGTGGCGTGAGCGTTTGGAGGTCCGCATGGAGTTCAAACACCGGGGCGTCAGGCCCTCGCTGCCCCCGGCGCGCCACCACATGCCTCTGGTGCTCCTGCTCAACTTCGGCGAATCTATCGCGCATCGGCCGAACGTGCTGCTTCTTGAGCCCCAGCAGCCGGTTACAGAAAGCAAAGCAAAAGCCATGGGCGGCGCTGACGCTGTTCAGCTCCTCCACGACACTCCGCTTAGTCTGATACCGGCTCGCAATGATCTGAGCGCCGAGCGCACCGCCGAAGGCACCGAGAGCGCCAGCAACAAAGGTGTCCACATTGGAGGTAAGCAGTTCCAACATTTTCGCCGCTTCCGTGCTGCGCATGGATAACACGGGCGGGCGACGGGCCTAGACCCGGAATCGCAGGACTCGCGGAGATGGCCGGAGACCGGGGAGACCGGGGGGCTAGTGGGGGAAGTGACCGCCCCGGCCAGAACGGCCGTCTCCGTGGCTCTCCTGGCCTCTCCGGCGGTGGGGACATGCGCGGCAGCGGCGTCACCTGATCGGCGCGATCCCCATCCGGTTCCATGCTGCCCCGATTAAACTATGGAGGCGCTGCACGGTGAGCGGTCGGTCGAGGTGCGCGATGCGCGCCATGACGTAGTCGGCAAGCTCGGCGCGATCCGCGCGGGGTGTGCGCAGGAGCGCGTCGTCAAAGATGTTTTGCAGGTCATCACGTAGGACTGTCATCGCTCAAGGCACCGAGGAGAGATCGGGCGGCGGGCCCTGGGGTGGGTCCGCCGCCCTTCTCCTGCGAAGGAGTTGCCGGGGCGATTGCCAGCCCGCCCCGGCAGGTTGCGCGCTTTTAGACGGCGCCCGGGCGCGCGCCGGGCTGACGGGCGGCAGGAGTGGACCGCCCGCCGAAATCACGTCACGCGGCCCTCGCCCTGAGGTAGGCCCGGTGCTCGCCGGGCCACAGCTCCGCGGCGCGTGCCCGCGCCCAGGTCCGGTCGCGCCCGGTGGCGCTCATGACGGCATCGACGCGCCGCTCGAAGTCGGTCGGGAGGGGCTGGCGCGCGCCGCTGATGATCTCCTCGGCGCGGGCGATCTGGGCGTCGGTCAGGCCGGTCATGCCGCGCCTCCGTAGGCGTCGTGGTATTCGTCGGCGTACAACTCGCGCGCAATTGACATCGCCTCGTGGCGCGGGACGCCCCGGCGCTTGGCAATCAGCTCAACCTTGTCTTGGAACGCGAGCACGGCCTTGGTGACGAGCGGGCGCGGCGCCCTGGCGGACTCCTGCGCCTTGGCGATGGCCTCGCGCCCCTCGGCGCGGTGCCTCTCGACCAGGTCGGGGAACTCGCGCGCGGCGCGGCTCATCGCGACGTGACGCGGGCACCCCTCCGCCTTCGCGACGGCCGCGACGGCATCACTCAGTGTGTCGTATGACGCAATCTTGCTCAGCTGCATGTCGTCATCCTTTCGGTCATCTCGCTTCATCACGGTCATGAGCGCGTGCGCCTGAGCGGGGCGGTCGACCGCCGACAGCTCGTCAATCTTGAACTCGCGCATGATGCGCCGCTTCCTGTTCTGCTGAATGGTCATCGTCGTCATCGTATTCTCCTTGGATCAGCCCGCGTGCGAGTAGCCGCGCAAGCTCGCGCGCAGCTTCAACTCGTGCTCGGCGAGCATCCTGCTTCTCAGCGCGTCGTGACGGTGCTGGCGGGCGCGGCGGTGGTCGCCCTCGGCCTCGGCCCGCGACGCTGCGCGCCAGTGCACCTCGGCGAGCTCCCTGGTCCGCATGCGCACGATGGCGCGCTTGCGGTCGTCGGCGACGGCGGGTCGGGGCAGGTCGGACGCGATCTCAAGCCTGAGGACGGCGAGCTTGGTCCGCTCGGACAGCAACTCCTGAGCCTCGTAGTCGCGCGCGGCGGCGAGCCTGCGGTCGATGTCGGCGGCGCGCCGGTCAACGGCGGCGATCTCGGCGGCGATGGTCTGCCCCCACTCGCGGTCGGCGGCGCTCCGCGCGCGCTGCGCCCTGATGCGCGCCGCGTCAAGAATCCCCCGCCGTCGTTGAATGTCTGGGTTGCCATTCGTGCTCTCCTTCCTGCGATCAGTTTGCGGTCTCGCCCTCGCTGACGAGCCACGGCGGTCGCCCCGGCGACTTCCACGCCGCGTAGTCGCTGGCGTCGACCGGGCAGCCGAGCGGCCTGTCGCTGCCATCGAGCGCGCGCGGGCCGAGCACGAGCGGTCTGCGGCGCGGCACCTCCGGCGGCTCCTGCCCGCC
>NZ_JBOHJC010000017.1:0-76663 GCF_050726195.1 Methyloceanibacter sp.
AGCGCCCCGACCTTCACCAGGATCTCGAAATCGGCCTTGCCATCGCCGTTGACGTCGCCCTGGACGACAACCTTGGAGCCTTTGTCCTCGTAACGCAGCTCGCCCTTCTTGTCGTGGAAGTCCTGCTTGCCGATGAACTTGAACTTGTTGTTGCCGGAGACGCCCTTCTTAGCGTCGATATCGCGGAGGTCGATGTCGTCGATGCCGCGCTCGAAGTCACCGATGACGTCGCGGTTGGAACCCTTCACGCTGTCCTTGATCGAGTTGAAATCGAAGAAGTCTCGGTCGGCACCGCCGAATAGCGAGTCCTTGCCGCGCGACCCGATCAATTTGTCGGTGCCATCGCTGCCGTCGAGCGTGTCGTTACCAATACCGCCGCCCAGCCAATCGCTCTTCTCGCCGCCCATCAGCGTGTCGTCTCCGCCGAGGCCGCTCAGTCGGAACTCAACTGTGCCTTGGATTGAGCCGCCTTGAATTGAGTCGTCAGCGCTTGTGCCAACGGCTTTGACTTTCAAGCCGTCGCCGCCGCCGATGACAGCAAGAGTTTCGACGTTATTGGGGACTTTGATCGAGCCTGAAGTTTCGAAAAACGCAAAGACCACATCGTCGCCCTCGCCGGGATTCTCGACGATCGTGCTCCCACCGCCAAACACGCCGTACGTGTCGTCGCCGAGGCCGCCCTGCAAAAAGTCGGCTCCGCCGCCGCCCTCCAAGATGTTATCGAGGTCGTTGCCGATAAGCGTGTCGGCATGGCCGGAGCCCTTCAGGTTCTCGATGTCGGAAAGCGTGTCGCCTTCCGCGTCGCCGCCAGAGCCAACGCCAGTCGCAAGATTGACGGTGACGCCAGCCGCCGAGTTCTCGTACGAGGCGGTGTCGTCGCCTTCTCCGCCGAACAACTGATCGCCGCCGACTCCGCCAATCAGCTCGTCGTCGCCATTTTCGCCAAGAAGGACGTCGTTATCGGCCCCACCGTAGAGAGTGTCGTTATCATCGCCGCCTTCGATTCGGTCGTTTCCTCCAAGTCCGTAGATGGTGTCGCTTCCACCGAGGCCGCGGATGAGATCGACCTGCTCGGTAACGCCGTCGTCCGCGTTGATGGTCTCGGGATTGTCCGTGCCGTTGATGATCGCCATGGGTCGGCTCCTATGATTTCAGGGTGTCGAAGGAAAAGGTGAGCGCGTCGGTCGCGATGTGGTCCGGCAAGAAGCCGTTCACGGCGAGCCGCATGGGACGGAACGAGCCATCGGGCCGGTGGCGCTTGGCGTAAACGGCCGAGCAATGCCGTCCGATCATGCGCGCCTGATGCAGCAGGAAGCGCCGCGCATCGTCCGAGTCGGCCTGCCAGGCGTTGATCAGCATGATCTCGCCGCTTCGGCTGTCGTCGGAGGCCGGCACGGCGCGCCCGGCGAGCCAGGCCTCGGCGGCATTCTTGCCGGCGAATGACCAGCCGAGGAACCCGACGACCTTGCGGTCCTCGACGGCGAATAGGTAGTGGCCGCGGTTGATCTGGCCTGCGAGCACGCCCGACCAGTGGCCGAAGGGCTGCCGCGCGAAGGCCGGGCTCGCCATCAGGTAGTTGACCGCCAAGCCGAGGGCATAGGCTGCGTTCTGGGGCCGCACGACGACCAGCCCTCCCGCTGCGGCGGGCGCCGGCGCTGGCCCTGGGGACGCTTGGCGCGCCCCTCTGTGGTGCAAGTTTTCAGCTAACATGTTGAATTTCCTCCCAAACCGGCCTTTCGGCCGGATCCGCGGGGTTGTTCGATCGCGTGCGATGTAGGGTTTGGCCAATGAGCGCCGCGTCCCCCGATCGGGGGATGGCGGCGGATTTTTTGCTAGAGCAGGAAATCGCCGGCGCTAAGCGCGCCCACCTTCACCAGGATCTCGAAGTCGGCCTTGCCGTCGCCGTTGACGTCGCCCTGGACGATCACCTTCGAGCCCTTGTCCTCGTAGCGGAGCTCGCCCTTCTTGTCGTGGAAGTCCTGCTTGCCGATGAACTTGAAGGCGTTGTTGCTGGAAACGCCTTTCTTGGCATCGATGCCGCGGAGGTCGATGTCGTCGATGCCGCGCTCAAAGTCGTGGATGACGTCGCGGTTGGAACCCTTGACGCTCTCCTTGATCGAATCGAAATCGAAGAGGTCGGCCTCACTCCCACCGAACAACGAGTCCTTGCCGCGGCCGCCCCTGATGGAGTCGCTGCCGGGGCCACCATCAAGGATGTCGTTGCCCGAACCGCCGATCAAGGTGTCGTTGCCGAACCCGCCGAAAACCTTGCCTGATGTTCCGCCTGTGCCGTTGAATAAATCGCTGCCGAAGCCGAGCAGGACATCACCGGCGATCTTGCCTTTGTTGAGCACGACGTCGCTGGTATTATTTCCGTCGCATACAATGTCGCCGGCCATGGTGCCTTCATTGTCGAGGATGATGCGGACGCCCAAACCCGCATAGATCGCCGCTTCGTCGCCCTTGATGGTGCCGTCGGCGGCGTTGTCGACTTCGATGGCTGATACGGCCGTGGGCTGAGCAAGTATCCCGTAAGTACCGCCTTCGATCAGGCCGGCGTTCTCGATGGTGCCGCCGTTGTCCGAGAATGAAAAGATGCCAATGGTTTTGCCCCGAATTTCGCCGTCATTCGTCACCGCAAATTGCGCGGACTTGTCGAAATTGATGCCGCTGAAGTAGTAACCGCGGATTTCGCCGTGATTGGCGATGGTCGTCGCCTTCTGCACGTGGAGCCCGGTCAGACCGGCGATTACGCCGCCGTCGTTGTTCGTTATGCTGCTGTCGGCGCCGGTAAATTTGGCACCCGCGGTGACGTACTCGCCGGAAAAAATCGTGCCGTTGTTGATAAGCGTGCTTCCTGCCTTGTTGCTGAAGACGCCTTCGGCGCCGCTCGCGCTTATGAAAACGCCGGGGTTGACCGTCCAGGTTTCGTTGTCCTGGGCATAGGTGATCCCAGGCGTGCTCGTGTTGAAAATGTCGGTGTCGGCCACTGGCATCGTGTGCTCCTTTCAGACCGGAAGCGCGCGCGGGGTTGGGAGGGGTTTGCGCGGGCGCTTCGTGTCGAGGGGCGATATGGGGTCGAGGCGATGCCGCCCGCGTCACCCTTTTGGGTGACGCGGAGCAGATTTTGCCTAGAGCAGGAAATCGCCGGCGCTGAGCGCCCCGACCTTCACCAGGATCTCGAAATCGGCCTTGCCGTCGCCGTTAACGTCGCCCTGGACGATGACTTTGTTGCCTTTGTCCTCGTAGCGGAGCTCGCCCTTCCTGTCGTGGAAGTCCTGCTTGCCGATGAACTTGAAGGCCTGGTTGCCGCCGCCGGTCTTGGCGTCGATGGTGCGGAGGTCGATATCGTCGGTGCCGCGCTCGAAGTCGTGGATGACGTCGCGCTTCCCGCCCTTCACGCTGTCCTTGATCGAATCGAAGTCGAAGAAGTCGCGATCGGCGCCGCCATAGAGCTGATCCTTGCCGAGACCACCCCTGATCGTATCCATGCCGGCGCCGCCATCGAGCACGTCGTTGCCTGAACCGCCGATCAAGGTGTCGTTGCCATCAAAGCCAAACACCTTGCCGGACGTTCCGCCGGCGCCGTTGAAGAGGTCATTGCCGAAGCCGAGAAAGACATCGCCGTTAATTATGCCTTTGTTGAGGATCGCGTCGTTGACGTTGCCGGTAGCGGCGGCGCAGTTGATATCGCCGTCGATCTTGCCGTGATTGGTTAGGGAAATGCGGCTATCGGGGGCCGCGACGTCCGTCTTGATCGCCGCCTGTGCGCCGGTAATCAGACAGTCGGCGTTATTGGTGATCGTTGCCTTTGCGCCTGAAACTGCGATGGCGGTGCCGGACGAAAAAATGCCTCCGAAATTGGTGTTGACGATCGTCGCGTCGCCGCCGTCACACACGATGCCGAAGATGCCTCCTCCGACCTCGCCGCTGTTTGTCAGCGTGCCCGCCCGCAAGTCAATGCCGGTATTGCTGCCAAAGACGATGCCGTCATTGTTGATCTGCGACGTGCCGGCGGCAAAGAACTCGATGCCAACCTGGCCGCTCTTGATCGTGCCGCCAAAGAGGTTCGTCACGTTGACGACCGACGAGGGCGAGGTGACAACCTCCAGTCCAACCTGGTCGCCGATGATCTCGCCAGCATTGTTGATCGTTGCGCCATTGCCTTCAAAGGTGACGCCCGACGTGCCACCCCTGATATAGCCGGTGCTATTGTTCGTTATCGTCGCATTCGACGTTGCGCTGTTGAAATAGACCGCGCGCTCGCCGGCGGCCGTTGTCCAAAGTACGCCGTTGTTGGTTAGGGCGTTGTTGCTGCTATTGGCGAAGACGACGATGTTCGGTTCAACAAAGTGGGCATTGTTCGTCGATGATTCGTTTTGGGTGGTCAGCACTATTGGCATCGAGGCATCCTCCTATTTGCTCGCGCAGGGTTTGGGGTGCGAGCGCTGTTGTCGGGGGCGATATAGGGGGATGCCATCCCCGCGTCGTCACCCTTTCGGGTGAGGCGCAAGATAAGCGCGGAAGCTGGATCGGCTAAGCGAGCGGGCTCGAGAACTTGGCGACGAGCCTGACGAGATCAGCCTGGCGGCTCTGCCCAGTCTTGGCGTAGAGGCGCTTCAGATGCGTCTTCACGGTGTTCTCGGAGATGCCAAGCGCATCGGCCACACCAAGCACACCGCCGACCTGCACCACGGCAAGCAGAACGCGGATCTCGCTGGGCGTCAGCTTGAAGGTCTTGGCGATGACTTCGGGGGGCGATGGGGTGTCGAGCGGCGCCCTATGCACGAACAGCGCCGCCACCGCTTTGTAGGCATTGCCGGTGTCGCGCCGCGCGCCGGAGGTCAGCGGCAGAGCATGGGCGACGAGCGGTTCCCCTTGGCGCGCGGTGAGCGGCACGGAGATGCCGCCCGTGCCCACGGCGCTGTCATCGAGGCCTGCGGCCGCAAAGACTTCCCTCAGGCTGGACGCGGCGTCGGGATCGACAGGCGCAAGCCGTCCGTTCACGGCACGAAGGAAGCTGCCGTCGGCAAGCATAGCATGACCGGCGGCATTGGCATGGACGATGCGCCCGTCCGCATCGACGAGGAACATGCCGGCGGAGAGGCCGTCGAGCATCGCGGCGAACGTATCAGCCTGCGTGGTCTTCAGGTCGATCACACGGGAGATGAGCACCGCACGGCGAACATGGGGCGCGACCAGCCGCATGCGCCGGCGCATTTCATCGTTAGCGAGGCCATGCTGCTCATGGCGAAATACGTTAAACACGGCAACACTGGTCGCCGATTTGTCGAGGATAACGTTGACGCAATCGACGAGGCCCTGAGGCTTGACCCACTCGGTGTAGAAACGCGTCTCGATAAACTCCTCGTAGGAAATGAGGTCGGCCGTGGCCAAGGGTTCACCGACCTCGGCCAATAGCATGGCGGAGCTGGTTGGATCGAGCTTCACGTATTTGTCGAAATAGAGCTGCACGTAGTGTGCATCAATTCCGCCGTCCAGATAGTAAATCGTGCCGGTCTTGCTGGCGGCATCCTTCGAAATGAGGGATGCCGCCGACCCTTGCACGAAGCTGGTGGCGCGACCGAGCACGCCTGGCCACAACGACGGATCGAGCGAGGCATCGTAAATGCCGCCGATCAGGCCCGATAATTCCTCCTCGCGCGGCATCATGCGCTTCCAACGAGCGGGCTCGAGAACTTCGCCACGAGCTTGACGAGACCGGCCTGGCGGCTCGCGCCGGTCTTGGCATAAAGGCGCTTCAGGTGCGTTTTCACGGTGTTCTCAGCGACGCCGAGCGCTTCGGCTACCATGGGTACGCCGCCGACCTCCACGACGGCAAGCAACACGCGCAGCTCCGTCGGCGTGAGCTTATAGGTCTTGGCGATCACTTCGGGAGGCGGCGGCCTATCGAGCGGCGCCTTATGAACGAACAAGGCTGCGACCGCCTTGTGCGCGTCGCCCGTTTCGCGGCGCAGGCCGGAGGTGAGCGGCAAGGCATGGGCGACAAGCTGCTCGCCTTCGTGGGCCCCAAGCGGCACTGAAATGCCGCTCGTCCCGACCGCCGCGTCGTCAATCCCGGCCGCTCCGAAAACATCCTTGAGCGTCCGATCGGCATCAGGATCGACCGGAGCCAAGCGGCCGCTCACGGCGCGAATAGAGCCGCCGTCTGCCAGCATGGCATGCCCTGCCCCATTGGCATGAACGATGCGGCCGCCCGCATCGACAAGGAACATGCCGGCCGAGAGTCCGTCGAACATTCTAGCGAAGGTCTCGGCCTGGGCAGTCTTGAGTTCGATCACCTTGGAGATGAGCACCGCGCGCCGGACATGGGGAGTAATGAGCAGCATGCGCCGGCGCATGTCCGGGTCGACTTCGCCTTGCGCTTCGCTGCGGATGACGCTCAGCAGCGAAAAGCTCGTCGGCGACTTCTCGAGGATGACGTTCGCCGCATCGATCCAACCTTGCGGCTGCACCCATTCGCGATAGAAGCGGCTCTCGCGTTGCTCCTCCAAGGGCATTACGTCCGAGATCGCAATGACCTGCTCGACCGGGTAAAACAGCAACGGCGCGAGCGGGTCAAATCTCCAGTAAGTTTCCTGGTAGAGTTGGACATAGCGATCGGAGACGCCAAAGTTGTAGTGGACATTGCCGATCCTGCTGACCGAGTCTTTGGAGAGCAGACCGGCCGTCTTGCCGCCGACAAAGTCGGTGATGCCGGCGAGAACGCCAAGCCACAGCGACGGATCGAGCGTCGCGTCGTAAATGTCGCCGATCAGCGCGGAGAGTTGCTCCTCGCGTTCCATCATGCGCCCCCGACCAGAGGGCTCGAGAATTTGGCGACCAGCTTGACGAGGTCGGCCTGGCGATTGGTGCCGGTCTTGGCGTAAAGGCGCTTCAAGTGTGTCTTGATCGTGCTCTCGGCGACGCCGAGCGCTTCGGCGACTTCCGGACCCCCGCCGACCTCGACGATGCCGAGCAGCACGCGCAGTTCGGTCGGCGTAAGCCGATAAGTCTTGGCGATGACCTCAGGAGGGGGTGGCGCTTCGAGCGGCGCCTTGTGGACGAACAAGGCGGCGGCGGCCTTATAGGCGTTGCCGGTGTCGCGCCGCATGCCCGAGGTCAGCGGCAACGCGTGGGCGACAAGCTGCTCGCCCCCAGCGGCAAGCAGCGGCACGGAAATGCCGCTCGTGCCGACATGCGCGTCGTCGAAGCCAGCCGCGGCGAACACGTCCTTGAGGGTGCGATCGGCATCAGCATCTTTGGCGGCAAGGCGCCCGTTGATGGCGCGGATGAAGCTGCCCTCATGCAGCATCGCGTGGGCGGCGGCGTTGGCGTGGACGATCCGGCCGCTTGCATCGACGAGGAACATCCCCGCGGACATGCCATCGAGCATCTCGGCGAACGTATCGGCCTGCGTGGTCTTCAGATCGATGACCCGCGAGATCACCACGGCGCGGCGGACATGCGGCGCGATGAGTCGCATGCGCCGGCGCATCTCCATATCGGCGGGCCCCTGGCTGAAGTGCCGGAAGGTACCGAACATCGCCGCGCTCGTAGGCGATTTGTCCAATACCACGGACATGAAATCGGCGAGGCGCTGAGGCTTGGCCCACTCCTGGTAGAACCGGCTCGCGTCGAATTCTTCGCGAGTCGTGAAGTCCACCGTGCAAATCGGCTCGTCGATCTCGGCAAAAAAATGGGCCGTGTTCGACGGATCGAGCTTCACATATTTTTCGAAATAGAGGTTGGAGTAGTGGGGATCGATCACGCCATCCGTGAAATAGAGGATCCCGGACTGGCTCACAGGACTCTTGGAGAGAAGTCCAGAAGACCAGCCCTGAACAAAGCGAGTGGTCTTCTTCAACACCTGAGGCCAAAGTGACGGGTCGAGCGAGGCATCATAGATGCCGCCGATCAGGCTTGAGAGTTCCTCTGCCTCGCTCATGCCGACCACCGCGCTACGAACGATGCCGGATCCTGCCTAGGATGATCGGCCGGGTCGATACCCGCAGGGACATTGACGAAGACGGGGGCCGGTGCGCCCTCCCCAAGGAGCGGCGCGCGGGGCCGAACCGCTAGGCGCGGTCGCTCGCGGAAATTATACCGCCGTTCGCGGCGTGTCCCCTGATTCTTGCGCGCCGGGGCAGCTGGCTAGCGCAGCCAGGGCAACAGGCCGCCCTCCGGCGGTATTCCCTGGCGCCGCATAACGCGCCGCTGCCGCCGGGTGAGCGGAAGCTCCTCGGTCACGGCCGTCTCGGCGGTCTGCGTCCCGTCGGGGGCCACGGTATCCTCCGCCAGAGGCTGAGGTTCGGTCGGAACCGCTGCCGGCGTCGTAGACGGGGCCGTTGCGGCTTGCGGCTTCGGCGTTGGAGCAACTGCCGCCTGCATGCTCTGCGGCTTGGCGGGCGGCGCGGCAGGCGTCGCCGCAGCAGAGCGTGCGCTCGGCTGGGCAGCAGGAGCCGGCTCGGTGGCGGCAGAAGCGCTCGGCGGTGGGGCGCTGGGCTCAACTTTGGCCGGCGTGCCAGCCGCGTCGGAGGCGATGGGCTGCGTCAGCGTGAACATGCTCGGCACGCTCTCGCCGGAAAGACCGGCTGCGACGTTGGCGTTCGCCGACGCATTGAGGTACTGGAAGCCGGGCTGCGTCTCCTCCTCATCGGCGGGCGTCAGGATTTCGGCCTCGGACAGCGCCTTCTCCTGTGGCGTCGCCTTAGCCCCTGCGGCGCTTGCCTGCGCGGCCGCGGCTTCAGGCTCGGCCGAAGCTTCGATCTGCTCCTCCGGCTCGGGCGTAGGCTCAGGCTGCGGTCCCGTGGTGCGCAGCCAGATTCTCTCGCCGCACAAGATCCACCCCTTGCAACCCTTGACGTTGATTTGGTTGCGCGAGACTTGCGTCACCGTCACGGAATAGGTGTTGCCATCCTCGGGATTATAGATGCTGCCCTTCCAGACGTTCGGGCCGACGGGCTGCAGACCGCTGAAAATGGGCAGGCCCAGGATCGGACGATCGCGCATCGACGGGTTCTCATTGCGGATGTCGTGGAGCGGGCGCCCTTTGCTGTCGAGCGGTTGTTGAAGCCAGACGATCTTGGCGCACAAGAGCCTGTTGCCCGAGCCGCACTTGGAGATCTGGAACTTGCCTGGCCGCTCGCCGGGATCTGCTTTCTTCCAAAAGCCGGTGGGATCGCCTGACGCCGCCTGAGCGGGACTCGCAGGGACAAGGGCCGCGGCAAACAGAAGTCCCATCGCCGCTATCAGCGCATGATGCCTCATAAGCACCTCCGTCTTGGGTCGGGCCGTAGGCGCACGCGACGCCCCGGCAATGTCTCTTATGCCCCCTGTCCCTGATGGGCCCCTGCGGGCCCTGTTTTTGATCCGGTGTAAGAGCACTTATGCTGCGCCCATTTCCTTGTTGCCTCCGGCCCGCTTGCCAGGCGCCTGCGTTCCTTCAAGGATCGCCGCGACGCCCATGCCGCCGGCCGTACACACGGAGATTAACCCTCTTCGGCCACTCCCACTATGCAGGAGTTTGGCCAAGACTGCCAAGATCCGTGCGCCTGTGGCTGCAAAAGGATGGCCGAAAGCAATCGAAGACCCTTTGACATTGAGCCTCGAGCGGTCGATGGCCCCCAGGGGCGCCTTCCGTCCGAGCCGGTCACAGCAATAAGCCTCTGATTCCCATGCCTTAAGCGTGGCCAACACCTGCGCAGCAAAGGCTTCGTGAATCTCATAATAATCAAAGTCCTGAAGCGCAAGACCGGCCTGTTTCAGCAGATCGCTGACCGCCACGGTCGGCGCCATCAGAAGTCCTTCACCTTGAACGAAGTCTACGGCAGAAGTGCGACCCAATGTTAAATAAGCCTGAATTGGAATTTGGCGCTTTTCCGCCCATTCCTCGCTGGCGAGGAGAACCGTGGCGGCGCCATCGGTTAACGGGGTCGAATTGGCGGCAGTAATCGTGCCGTTGATCTTGTCGAAGACCGGCTTCAGCTCGGCCATCTTCTCCAGCGAGATGTCCTCGCGGACATTGTTGTCCCGGAACACCCCGGCGCACGGGATGACGAGGTCGTCCATGAAGCCCTCGTCGTAGGCTGCAGCCGCCTTTTTGTGGCTCTCATAGGCGAGCAGGTCCTGATCCTCGCGGGTGATGCCCCATTCCTTGGCCATCAGCTCGCAATGCTCGCCC
The DNA here is from genome assembly GCF_050726195.1 of Methyloceanibacter sp. GTDB lineage: Bacteria > Pseudomonadota > Alphaproteobacteria > Rhizobiales > Methyloligellaceae > Methyloceanibacter. The sequence continues at coordinate 10,184 of NZ_JBOHJC010000017.1, forward strand.
ATGCCAAGGCCGGTGCGCGGCTCGGAGGTCGAGGGTGGCAGGGGAGCCAGCTCGCCGGGCATGAGGCCTTTGAACGCGCCGAGCCGCTGGCCGAGGCTCTTGGCGCGCGACGCCTGGACCAGGCGCTGGGCGAATTTGCGCTGGAACACGATGGGCGCGTCGCTCGTCGTGTCGGAGCCCATGGCGATGCCTGAATCGATCTGCCCGGTGGCGATCTTGGCGGCGAGGCCAAGTCCGCCTTGCAGGCTCGTGCCACAGGCCTGCATCATGGTGATGCCCGGCGTAGTCGGGGCGAGCGGGCTGCCGATCACCGCCTCGCGGGCGAGGTTCCAATCCTTGGCGTGCGTCACCACGGCGCCGCCCACCACCTCGTCGATATGCGCGCCATGCAGGGCGAAACGGTCGGCGAGGCCGTGAAGCGCCGCAGTCAACATGTCGAGATTTGAAAGCTCGGCGTACGCCGTATGCGAACGGCAAAAGGGAATCCGTACCCCGCCAAGCACCGCAACGCGCCGCATCCCCGCCTTCGCCATGTCGTCCCTTCCGGCCCCCGTGCTCTACGCCGCCGCTTTGTCGGACACGGCAGAGTTTTCGCTGCGGCGGTGATGCAGCGGCCCGCCACGGAACGGCGCAAAGCCCGTGCCGAAGATCACGCCGGCATCGACATGGTCCTCGCCTTCCACGATCTTGTCGGCGGCGGCACGCTCGGCTTCGTCGAGCAGCGGCTTGATCAGCTCGCGGCCAAGACGCTGAAGCTCGGCGTCGTCGTAGCTCGTTTGGTCGCGCTTCGGCTTGCCGTCGACCCAAACATAGAAACCTTCGCCGGTCTTCTTGCCGAGTTTGCCCTGCTTCACCAGCGTGGCGAGCACGTTGTCGGTCTGGCCGGCGCCTTTGGGCCCGAGGCTGAGCTCCTCGCCGACCTTGTTGCAGATGTCGAGGCCGACCATGTCCATGAGCTCCATCGGCCCCATGGGCATGCCGAATTTGAGCGCCGCCTGGTCGATCTTCTCGCGCGGCTGGCCTTCCTGGTAGAGGCGGACCGCCTGCATCATGTAGGGCGCGAGCACGCGGTTGACGAGGAAGCCGGGGCAGCTCTTGACGATCAGCGGCAGCTTGTCGATGGCGGTGACGAAGGCGCACGCTTTGCGTACCTCCTCGTCGCGCGTCCCCTCCCCGCGCACGACCTCGACCAGCGGCAACTGCGCCACGGGATTAAAGAAATGGAGGCCGACGAGACGGCCCGGGTCGGCGAGCTTCTTGGCGATGTCCTCGAGCTTGAGCGACGAGGTGTTCGTAGCCAGCACGGCGCCCGGCTTCGCCTTCTTCTCCAGCTCGGCGAACAGGGTCTGCTTCACGTCGAGCTTCTCGACGATGGCCTCGATGACGACGTCGGCGTGCTTGAGGTGCTTGCCTTCGGGGTCGGGGATGAGGCGCGCCACGGCCGCATCGACCGCCGTCTTGCTGCGCAGGCGCTTCTTGAACAGGCCCTTGGCGCGGGCAAGCGCCTTCTTGATCTGCTCGGAATCGAGATCCTGGAGGCTCGCCTGCATGCCGGAGACGACGCACCAGGCGGCGATGTCGCCGCCCATGGTTCCGGCGCCGATGACGTGCACCTTGCGCGGCTTGAAGCCGTCCTTTGGCGCGGCGTCCTTGAGCATCTCGGACAACTTGAACACACGGCGCAAATTGCGCGACGTCTCGCTCGCCATCAGCGGCGCGAACATCTCCGTCTCGGCCTTGCGCATGCGCGCCGGGTCGTCGCCGTAGCGCTCGAAGAGATCGATGAGCCGGAACGGCGCGGGATAGTGCTCCTCTCGCACCTTCTCCGCCGTCTTGGCGCGCATCTGCTTGGCCAGAAGCCCGCGCACCGGCTGCTTCATCATGAGCTTCTTCCACCACGGCGCGCCCTTGGAGCGGCGCTTCTGCAGCACGGCTTTGCGCGCGGCCCAGCGCAGATTATGGCGGGTCGGCACCAGCTGATCGACGAGGCCCATGGCCCGCGCCGCAGTGGGGCGCAGCATCTTGCCGGTGAGCATGGCGGTCATGGCGTCCATCGGGCCGGCGAGCTGAATCGACCGCACCGTGCCGTTGAGGCCGGGGAAGATGCCGAGCTTGACCTCGGGGAAGCCGAGGCGCGTCCCCTCCTCGCGGTCGGCGATGCGCCAGTCGCAGGCGAGCGCAAGCTCCAGCCCGCCGCCGAGGCAATAGCCGTGAATGGCGGCGACCACAGGCACCGGCAGGCGCTCGATGCGGTCGAGCAGCTCGAGCGTCTGCTTGACCACGTCCTTGATCTTGTCCTCGGTGTCGAAACCTCCGAACTCGCGGATATCGGCGCCGGCGATGAAGCTCGACTCCTTGGCGCTGATGAGAACGAGGCCCTTGATCTCGCCGGCCGGCGCCGCCTCGACCGCCTTGACGATCTCGCCGAGTTCTTCGGTGGTCCGGCGGCCGAGCGAGTTCATGTTCTCGCCCTTGCGGTCGATGACCCCCCAGGCAATGCCCTCGAAGTCGACCGTGAAGGTCCAGTCCTTGAGATGGGGAAGTGTGGTCGGCATGAGGCTACTCGGCGGCGATGTGCTGGCGGGTGGGCGCGTCGTTGGCGGCTTGCGGGTTCGCGGCCTCGCGCTTGAGTTCCGAAGGCGCGAAGTCGTCGACGGCGATGACCTTGGCCACCATGTCGCGAAGCTCGGCGAGATCGCCGGCTTCGTCGGCGGTCAACACGCCCTTCGATTCCGCTTCCTTGATCCAGTCGTTGTCGTGGAAACGCTTCACGTCGCCCTTGCGGATCGCGCGTTCGAGTTTCTTCTCGGCCTCCTCGCAGGCCACGACCTTGAGCAGCGTCGCCTCGAGAAGACCCGGTCCATCGCCGGCATTGTCGGCGGTGAAAATGTCTCTGGTGAGACGGTCGCGAAACGCGCCCGGCTGAAGCGCGAGACGAACGATCTCCTTGCCCTCTTTGTCGCTTGCCGGACGGCGCACGCCGAAGGGCAGAACGAGCGGGCGCATGAGCCATGCCGCCCCTCGCACCGGGAAATTGTCGATCGTGCCGCGCAAAGCCTGGTCGAAGCGATAGAGGCAATTGCGGGCGCAGACATCGACGACCTTGCGGTCGGCGGCGGGGCGGCCGTCGTCCTCGTAGCGCTTGAGGATGGTGGAGAGGAGGTAAAGCTCAGTCAGAGCATCGGCCATGCGGCCGGTGATCTTCTGCTTCACTTTAAGGCCGCCGCCGAGCAGCGCCACGGTGAGATCGGCGACGAGCGCGAAGGAGCGCGAGGCGCGGGATAGCTGACGCCACCAGCGAGAGACGTCGCCGGCGTTCGGCGGCGCCGGCGCGAAGGCGCCGAAGGTCACATTGTGGAACAGCGCACCCCCCGCATTCGACACGGTGAAGGAGAGGTGCCGATCGAACAGCGTCTCGAACTTTTCGACGCCGCGTTTCTCGTCGCGGTCTTGCAACGCCTCGAGCTCGGCGAAGAGATACGGGTGGCTGCGCAGCGCGCCTTGCGCAAAGACAATGAGCGTGCGGGTGAGGATATTGGCGCCTTCCACGGTGATGCCGACCGGCACCATCTGATAGGCGCCCTGGATGTAGTTCGACGGCCCGTCGCAGATGCCACGGCCGCCGTGAATGTCGAGGGCGTCGTTGACGCTCTGCCGCATGCGCTCGGTCGAGACATATTTGAGCAGCGCGGAGATGACGGCGGGCTTCTCGCCGGCCGACACCATCGAGGCGGTGACGGCGCGCGCGGCCTCGAGCCCATAGGCGTTCTCGACGATGCGCCCGAGCGGCTCCTCCACGCCTTCCATGAAGCCGACGGGCAGGCCGAACTGCTTGCGGATGCGCGCATAGGCCGTGCTCCGCCGCGCCATGGCCTTGGCCGCCGCCGCGCTGGTCGCCGGCAGCGAGATGGAGCGCCCGGCCGCGAGGCAGCTCATCAGCATGCGCCAGCCCTGGCCGGCGCGCTCCGGCCCGCCGATGATCCAGTCGATGGGCACGAACACGTCGCGGCCGCGTGTGGGACCGTTGGGGAAGGCGGAGCCGCCCGGCAGATGCCGGCGGCCGATCTCGACGCCTGGGTGGCCGGTCGGGATCAGCGCCAAGGTGATGCCGATGTCCTCGCCACGGCCGAGATGGTTGTCGGGGTCGAACAGACGGAAGGCGAGGCCGAGCAAGGTCGCTTTCGGGGCAAGCGTGATGTAGCGCTTGTCCCAAGTGAGCTTCAGCCCAAGTGTCTCCTTGCCCTCATGCATGCCGCGCGTGACCACGCCGACGTCGCGCATCGAGGCGGCGTCGGAGCCAGAGAACGGCCCGGTCAGCGCGAAGCAGGGAATCTCCTCCCCGCGCGCGAGCCGCGGCAGGAAGCGCGCCTTCTGCTCCTCGGTGCCGTACTTCTCGATCAGCTCGCCGGGGCCGAGCGAGTTCGGCACCATGACGATGGTGACCGCATCGGGGCTGCGCGAAGAAATTTTGCCGAGCACGAGCGACTGCGCTTGCGCCGAGAAGCCCAGGCCGCCATGCTCCTTGGAGATGAGCATGCCGAGAAAACCGTTGTCGCAGACGAAGCGCCAGATGTCGTCGGGAATGTCGTGCAGTTCGTGACGAATGCGCCAATCGCTGAGCCGCCGGCACAGCTCGTTGGTCGGCCCGTCGAGAAACGCGCGCTCCTCCTCGGTGAGCGTGATTGGCGCCACGCGGCGAAGCTTGGCGAAGTCGGGCGTGCCGGAGAACAACTCGGCGTCCCAGCCGGCGGTGCCGGCTTCGAGCGCCTCGCGCTCGGTCTCGGAGATGGCGGGCATGGCGCGCTTTAGCGCGCGATAGGCCGGCAAGGTGATGTACTTCCGCTTGATCTCGGGGAAGGTCGCGGCGAACAGAAGCCCGGCGACGATCCAGCCAAGCAGCGCCCAGAGCGGGAAGCCCGGCGCGTGGATCTCGCCCTGGCCGACGCCCATCTGCAAACTCAAGGTGAACAGCGCGACGGCAAGTGCCCAGGTCCAAAGCGGCGCGCGGTGCATCGCAAGCGCGAGGAACGCCGCAAAGGAGAACAGCGCAAAGATCAGCTCAGACACGGGTGGCCTCCAAAACTCGCCTTGGTCCGATGCGTCCCCACCCTAGGCACCAACGCGCGGCGCGATTTCTGACCGGCGCGGGGCGCCGGCGCGGGTTTTTGCCCTCTATGGTCCCGATGGGCCATCGACTCAAGCCTCTTTTCCCTGGGCTCCGCGGCGGCCGAATGCGCGCCCGAATCGTCCGAACTGTCCCATTTTAGGCAGAAGTGTTACCGAGCCGATTAACAGAAGAGGCCCGTTTCCTTGTTTCCGAAGGCCGGATTAGCTAACCAGGGGTGGCAAAATCTGGCCAAATAACGCTGGGGAACCTCATGTCGGAGCCAGAACGCCCGCAGCTCAGCCCCTATCAGGTCGAGCTCGAGGCCGGTAAACGCTACGCCTGGTGCCGCTGCGGGCGGAGCCAGAAGCAGCCGTTCTGCGACGGATCGCACGCCGGGACCGGCATCGAGCCCCTGATGTTCACGGCAGAGCGCACCGAGCTTGCGCTGCTCTGCGGCTGCAAGGACACCGGCGACCCTCCTTATTGCGACGGCTCGCATATGCTGCTCTGAATTTGGGCATGCACACGGGAAGGGCTTCTTGCTAGAAGTGGTCGAGGGGGGTGGACGCCCTCTTCTTTGAGTCTGCGATGCCCGATTGGGGGAAGGCGAGGCAGGCATGCTTATGGCGTACTTCCTTCAACAGCTGATCAACGGGATCGCGCTGGGCTCGATCTACGGGCTGATCGCCATCGGCTACACCATGGTCTATGGCATTATCGGCATGATCAATTTCGCCCACGGCGACATTTTCATGGTGGGGGCCTTCATCGCACTGATCGCCTTCCTCGCGCTCATCGCCATCGGCGTCACCGCCGTCCCCCTCGCCCTCCTCATCGTGCTGATCCTCGCCATGGCGCTGACCGCAGTGTGGGGCTGGACGGTGGAGCGGGTCGCCTACCGGCCGTTGCGCGAATCGTTCCGGCTCGCGCCGCTGATTACCGCCATCGGCATGTCGATCGTGCTGCAGAACTTCATCCAGGTGGCGCAGGGCGCGCGCGTGAAGCCGCTCCAGCCGGTGATCACAGGTGGCTACAAAGTCTTCGAGCAGGACAATTTCGTCGTCATCCTCTCCAACATCCAGATCCTGATCGTCGCGACCACGCTCGTCCTCATGACCGCTTTCTGGCTCATCATCACGCGCACCGCGCTAGGCCGGGCGCAGCGCGCCTGCGAGCAGGATCGGCTGATGGCGTCGCTGTCGGGCGTCAATGTCGACCGCACCATCTCGCTCACCTTCGTGCTCGGAGCGGCGCTGGCCGCGGTCGCCGGCCTGCTCTACCTCCTCTATTACGGCGTGATAGATTTCTACATCGGCTTCATCGCCGGCATTAAGGCGTTCACCGCCGCCGTGTTCGGCGGCATCGGCTCGCTGCCCGGCGCCATGCTGGGCGGGCTCGTGATCGGGCTGATCGAGACCTTCTGGTCGGCCTACTTCACCATCGAGTACAAGGACGTGGCCGCATTCTCGATGCTCGCCATCGTGCTCATCTTCTTCCCCACGGGTCTCCTCGGCCGTCCCGAAGTGGAGAAGGTGTAGGGCCCTTGGCTGAGCGCGGCATATCGTTCAGCCAGCGGCTCAAGTCGGCTCTCTACGATTCCCTTCTCGCCGGCATCATCGCGTTCGCCCTGTTCTCGCTGCTGCTCGGCTTGCGTACCCAGGACAGCGTCACGGGGCTGACGCTCGAGCCGCGGCCATGGCTCCTCGTTGTCGCCGTGGGCATCGTGTTCTTCGGCCGGCTCCTGCTCAACCTGTTCGTCTGGCAGGTCGGGCACCCGGTTACGGCGCCCTTCGCCAGGCTGTTCACGAGCGAGCCGTTCGACCGGCGCGATCTCATGGTACTCGGCGGCGCCGTGTTCCTGGCGGCCTTGGGCCTCGTCGTGGCCGCAGTTTTACGGGTGCCGGCCTATGCACTGATCGCCGCGGGCTTGCTCGTTTTTATCGGCATCGGCGCATTGCGGCGCGCGCTGGTCCGCTATTTCCCCAACCTTCCTTACGCGCAGATCTTCGTCACCGTCGGCATCCTGTTCGCCGTATTCTTTCCGCTGACGAGCTACGGCCTGGAGAAGGCGTTCCATCTCGGCCTGCCGCTCCGCTACTGGTTCGATCTCTCCATCCTCGTGCTCACCTATGTGATGCTCGGCTGGGGGCTCAACATCGTGGTCGGCCTCGCCGGACTGCTCGATCTCGGCTATGTCGCCTTCTACGCGGTCGGCGCCTACACCTTCGCCCTGCTCGCCACGCATTTCGGTTGGTCGTTCTGGATGTGCCTGCCAATCGCCGGCGCCGCCGCGGCGCTGTGGGGCGTCATTCTCGGCTTTCCGGTGCTCAGGCTCCGCGGCGATTATCTTGCCATCGTCACGCTTGCCTTCGGCGAGATCATCCGCATCGTCCTGCTCAACTGGACCGAGGTCACCAACGGGCCGAACGGCATTTCCAGTATCCCGAAACCCACATTCTTCGGCCTCCCCTTCGCGCCTTTCGCCGATAGCCCAACTTTCAGCTCGTTCTTCGGTCTCAAATACGATGCGCTCCATGGGATCATCTTTCTCTACTATGTGATCCTGGCGCTCGCGTTGCTCACCAATCTCGTGACCCTGCGGCTCCGGCGGCTGCCGATCGGCCGCGCCTGGGAGGCGATGCGCGAGGACGAGATCGCCTGCCGCTCGCTCGGCATCAACACCACCGTGACCAAGCTCACCGCGTTCGCCACCGGCGCCCTGTTCGGCGGCCTCGCCGGCAGCTTCTTCGCCACACGACAAAGCTTCGTCAGCCCGGAAAGCTTCACCTTCATCGAGTCGGCGATCATTCTCGCCATCGTCGTGCTCGGCGGCATGGGAAGCCAGCTCGGCGTCGCCATCGCCGCGGTGGTCATGATCGGCGGTTTCGAGGCGCTGCGTCACACCGAGGGCTTGCAGAGCTTCTTCGGTGCGGGCTTCGATCCGGCGCTGTACCGCATGCTGCTGTTCGGCATCGCCATGGTGGGCATCATGGTGTGGCGACCGCGCGGCATCATCGCCTCGCGCTCGCCGTCGATCGTGCTGCATGAAGCACGGCCGATCCCTGCCGACCTCGTCGAGGAGGGCCGGGCATGAGGCCGTGGCAGAAAGATCCCGTCCTCAGGGTCGAGCACCTCACCATGCGCTTCGGCGGACTGCTCGCCGTCGACGGCGTCTCCTTCGACGTCGGCCGCGAGGACATCACGGCGCTGATCGGCCCAAACGGCGCCGGCAAGACCACGGTGTTCAACTGCATCACCGGCTTCTACAAGCCGACCGAGGGGATGATGACGCTTGCCCACCCGGACGGCGCGCACTTCCATCTCGAACGGCTCGCCGACCACGACATCAATGGGAGCGCCAGGGTCGCCCGCACCTTCCAGAACATCCGCCTGTTTCCCGGCATGACGGTCCTGGAGAACCTGATGGTGGCGCAGCACAACGTGCTCCGCCGCGCCTCCGGCTTCACGTTCGGCGCCATTCTCGGGCTTGCGCAGTTCGCACGCGCCGAGGCCGAGGCGGTCGATCTGGCGCGCTACTGGCTACACCGGGTCGGCCTGGTGGACCGCGCCGATCAGGCAGCGGGCGGCCTCCCCTACGGCGATCAGCGGCGGCTCGAGATCGCGCGGGCGATGTGCACGCGGCCTTTGCTGTTGTGTCTCGACGAGCCTGCAGCCGGCCTCAATGCGCGGGAGAGCGAGGGGCTCAATGAGCTGCTCCAAACCATCCGTGAGCAGGAGAAGATCGCCATCTTCCTGATCGAACACGACATGAGGGTGGTGATGCGCATTTCCGACCACATCATCGTCCTCGACTACGGCGAGAAGATCGCCGACGCCACGCCGGAGGAGGTGCGCAACGACCCGCGCGTGATCGCCGCCTATCTCGGTGTGCCCGACGAGGAGCTGCCGCCCGATGTGGTGCCGGAGGCGCGGCCATGACCGAAGCGCTGCTCGAGGTCCGTGACGTGACTTCCGGTTATGGCCGGCTCGCGGTGCTCCACGACGTGAGCCTCGATATCAAGCTCGGGGAAATCGTGGCGATGATCGGCAGCAACGGCGCGGGCAAGACCACCTTGATGATGACGATCTGCGGGCGCCCCCGCGCCGCCGCAGGGCGCATCTTGTTCGACGGCCGCGACATCACCCGGATGCCGACCCACGAAATCGCCGGCTTGCGCATCGCGCAATCGCCGGAGGGTCGCCGCATTTTTCCGCGCATGACGGTGCTGGAGAACCTGCAGATGGGCGCGATCATCGCCGACGCGCCCGATGCCTTCAACGAGGATCTGGAAAAGGTCTGCACGCTGTTCCCCGTGCTGAAGAAGCGGCGCGATCAGCGCGGCGGCACGCTGTCTGGCGGTGAGCAGCAAATGCTCGCCATCGCGCGGGCGCTGATGGGACGGCCGAAGCTGCTGTTACTGGACGAGCCATCGCTTGGGCTCGCCCCCCTCGTGGTCAAGCAGATCTTTGAGGCCATCAAAGAGTTGAACAGCAAGCATGGCCTGACCGTGTTCCTCGTCGAGCAGAACGCCTATCACACCCTGAAGCTTGCGGACCGCGGCTATGTGATGGTCAACGGCAGGATCACCATGTCAGGCACCGGCCGGGAGCTGCTCGAACGGCAAGACGTGCGGGCTGCCTATCTCGAAGGCGGCGCGGGCGTCGTGCAAGGAGGCAGCCCATGAGTTGGCTCTCCGACGACGGCCTGCGCGTGTTCCTGGCGCTCACCGTGGTCATCGGCGGCGGGGCAGCCTTCCTTGCCGGGCGCGGGCTGGCGGGGGGCTGGAAGCCGTATTGGCGGGTGTTCTTCTACATGGCGCTGCTGGCCGGCGCGGTGCGCTTCTTCCACTATGCCCTGTTCGACGGCAGGCTCCTGTCGCCCTATTATTATCTTGTCACTTACGCCGTGCTACTTGCTGCCGCGAGCCTCGGCTATCGACTCATGCGGACGTCGCAGATGGTGACGCAATATCGCTGGCTTTACGAGCGGACGAGCCCGCTGACCTGGCGCGAGCGCCAGGCGTGAGATTGATGTAGACTGTGACTCACAATCGGCGAGGGAGATGACGATGAAGGGCTTTGCCGGGCTGCTCGCTGCATGCGTGGCGCAAATCGTCCTTGCCGCCTGCGACGGCGGCGGCGAGTCGAACACGACGCCGATCGCTGTCGTCGGCCCGGTAACCGGCCAATATGCCTCCATGGGCGCGCAGATGAAGAGCGGCGGAGAGATGGCCGTCGCCGACATCAATGAGGCGGGCGGCGTGCTCGGCAAGCCGCTCGATCTCGAAATCGGCGACGACGCCTGCGACCCCAAGCAGGCCGTGGCGGTCGCCAATCAAATGGTGGGCGGCGACGTCGCGTTGATCGCCGGCCATTATTGCTCCGGCTCGTCCATCCCGGCATCGAAGGTCTATGCCGACAGCAATCTCGTGCAGATCTCGCCCGCATCGACCAATCCGGCGCTGACCGACGACCGCGCGGGCCCCAATATCTATCGCGTGTGCGGCCGCGACGATCAGCAAGGCGGCGTCGCCGGCAAATATCTCGCGGACAATTTCGCGGACAAGAACATCGCTGTCATCCACGACAAGACGGCCTACGGCAAAGGCCTGGCCGACGAGACCAAGAAGGCGCTCAACGCAGCGGGTAAGCAAGAGGCGATGTATGAGGCGATCACCGCGGGCGAGAAGGACTATTCGGCGCTGGTCTCAAAGCTGAAGCGGGCCAGTATCGATATTTTGTATTTAGGCGGCTATCACACCGAGGCCGGGCTGATCGTGCGGCAGATGCGCGACCAGGGCATGGACACGATCCTCATGGGCGGCGATGCGCTCGTCACCCAGGAATATTGGTCGATCACCGGTCCCGCCGGCGAAGGCACGCTCATGACGTTCTCGCCCGACCCGCGCAAGAACCCCGCCGCCGCCGAGGTGGTCGCGCGCTTCAAGGAGAAGGGCATCGAGCCGGAGGGCTACGTGCTCTACACCTACGCCGCGATCCAAGCCTGGAAAGAGGCCGCGGAGAAGGCCGGCACTACCGACGCCGCCGCCATCATCAAGGCGCTCAACGAGAACGAGTTCGACACGGTGATCGGCAAGTTCAAGTTCAACGAGAAGGGCGACCCGAACCTGCCGCCCTACGCGGTCTATCGCTGGTCCGACGGGGCCTATGGCGAGATCGGTGACAAGGCGCCCCCGCCGGCCGGTTGACCGGCGCCGCCTCACTTCTTGGCGGCGCGCTCCTCGGCCTTGAACTGCGCCTCGAGGTCCTTCTCGAACTCCACCAGATCTTCGGGCAGCGGCATGCCGAAGGCGCGCATTTCGTTGAGCTTCTCGCGAATCTGGAGATAGAGCTCGTGCCGGTCCTCGGGCTGGTTCTCCATCTGGTTGATGAGAAGCGCCAGTTCGGCCTTGAGATCCTCGAATGCCATGGGTGTCCGCCTCCTTGTGACCGGCGGCGGATCGGACCATAAACTGCCTGGGGCGGCAAGGCCTCGGGCTCGACGCGCATTGCAGCCGGCCCGTTTCCCTTGCATAGTCGCTCCTGCCGAGGGGGTTCTGGAGGGAAAGCGGCAATGGAAAAGTTGACCTTTACCAAGGTGGTCGGCTTCGTGCTCGCCGCCGCCTTCGCCATCGTGATTGGAATTTCCATGTGGGCGCTGTTGATCGGCGACTACATGAACACGGTCATGAATCAGCAGACGCAGCACACCGTGCGCATCGTCGGCTTCGCGGGCATGCTGGCCGCCCTCGTCACCTGGTGGTGCCAGCGCTTCGCCGCCAAGCGCGGCTTCCTCGTCCGCACGCTGTTTGCGCTGTTCATCTTCGTCGTGGCGTTTTGCAGCTTCGGCGGCCTGCTCCGCTTCATCTACATCCACGCCACCTATCCGAGCCAGCAGGACTGGTCGCTGTCGGGCATGTATCTCGCCTCCCTCAACGACTTCTACACCTTCCTGCTCGACATGCTGCTGCCGCCACGAGCGGAGTACGCGGCGCTCGCGATCGCGGCGGCGATCTATGTCGCGATCTTCGGGCCGCGCGAGCCCAAGACCGTCGAGATTTGACGCCGGCCGGATTTGAGCGCCGCCATGCGCTCTGCTAGACCTTCCCTCTCGCCGGGATTCCTCCGGGGAAAGGCTTGAACTGCACGCATGATTCCCCGCTACAGCCGCGCCGAGATGGCCCGCATCTGGGAGCCGGAAACCAAGTTCCGCGTCTGGCTCAAGATCGAAGTCTATGCCGCCGAGGCCATGGCCGAGCTCGGCCTGATCCCCAAGGAGGCCGCCGAGGCGGCCAAGAAACGCGGCGGCTTCGACATCGCCCGCATCGATCAGATCGAGCGCGAGGTGAAGCATGACGTCATCGCCTTTCTCACCTCGGTCGCCGAGCATGTCGGCCCAGAGGCGCGCTTTCTGCACTCAGGCCTCACCTCCTCCGACGTGCTCGACACCTGCTTCAACGTGCAGCTCACCCAGGCGGCGGACATTCTCATCGCCGATGTCGACGCCCTGCTCGCGGCGCTCAAGACTCGCGCCTACGAGCACAAGGACACGATCACGGTTGGCCGGAGCCACGGCGTGCACGCCGAGCCGACGACGTTCGGGCTGAAGCTCGCGGTCGCCTTTGCCGAGTTCGCCCGGGCGCGGGAGCGCCTCGTGCGCGCCCGCGAGGAGGTGGCGACCTGCGCCATCTCCGGCGCCGTCGGCACGTTCGCCCATGTCGACCCGAGGGTCGAGGCGCATGTGGCCAAGAAACTCGGCCTCAAGCCGGAGCCGATCTCGACCCAGGTCGTGCCGCGCGACCGTCACGCCGCGTATTTCGCGGCTCTGGCCGTGGTGGCGAGCTCTGTGGAGCGGCTCGCCACCGAGATCCGCCATCTGCAGCGCACCGAAGTGCTGGAAGCGGAGGAACTCTTCAGCGAGGGGCAGAAGGGCTCTTCTGCCATGCCGCACAAGCGCAACCCGGTCCTGTCGGAGAACATCACCGGACTTGCCCGCGTGGTCAGGGGCTACGCGCTGCCCGCGCTCGAGGACGTAGCACTATGGCACGAAAGGGATATTTCCCACTCCTCAGTCGAGCGGGTGATCGGGCCCGATGCGACGACCGCGCTCGATTTCGCGCTCCATCGCCTGGCCGAGATCGTCAAGGGCCTCATGGTCTACCCGGACCGCATGCGAGCAAATCTCGACCGCCTCGGCGGGCTCATTCATTCGCAGCGCGTGCTGCTCGCGCTGACTGCGGCCGGCGTGCCGCGCGAAGAGGCCTACCGGCTGGTGCAGCGGAACGCCATGGCGGTGTGGCAGACGGGCGGCGATTTCCTCGCGGCGCTGCTTGCCGACAAGGACGTGACCAAGGCGCTATCGCCCGAAACGATCCGCGCCCAGTTCGATCTCGGCTATCACACCAAACACGTGGACGAGATTTTCAAGCGCGTGTTCGGGTAGCTAGTTGCCGAAGCGGTAGTTTAGCCGCGCTGTCACGGATTGGACAGTGATGTCGCCATCGACAACGGGCACCCCGCCGCCGATCCCCGATGGGCAGGTCGGGCAGCTTACCCGCCAACGGTCGGTGTCGAGATCGGCATAGTCATACTCGACGGCGAGCGAGAAGCTCTCACACAGGGCGAATTCGCCCCCTCCCCCCATGGTCCAGCCATCGGCCCAGTGGGTGTCGTGGGCGCGGACGCCGCTGAAGCGATTGAGGATGTTGAGGTCGATTTCGGCGCCCGCCCAGCCGGCTTTGGCGTAAGCGAGCCAACGGCCATGCGCGTAGCCCACCCGGCCCGTCACGGTCGTCAGCCATTCGATGTTGCTGGTGTAGTGATCGCTGGGGAACATGGGATTGTCAGGTTTGGCGTCGGGGTCTCCCCCTGCCACGGACCCCTCGACGCCAAATACCCAGGCACCCGACTGATAGTTGAAGCCGAGTTGGCCGCCGCCGAGGAACCCGCTGGCCTCAAGATCGAAATCCGTACCGACCAGGACCGGCCCGAGCGTGTTGAACCAGTTGTGATTCTGGTATTGCCAGTCGGCGTCGCTCCAGGCGCCACCGAGCTGGCCGCCGATATAGAAGCCGCCCCATTGCCTCGCGGGGGCAGGCTCCGCGGCATTGGCGGGCGCGGCAAGTTCAACGCTTGCGACTACCAGCGTCAGCCAGATGCTCCAAGCACGCATTGTTCTCTTCCCTGCCAAACTGAACCAGGCTGAACTTGGTGAACCTCTTTCAAGTCTAGCGTTGCTCCGACCAGCGGCACCGAGGAAACCCACATGATGCACAACTATTAGTGATGCGATCCGGATGTCATACCCAGTTCGACGCCAGCATCTTCGCCCGGCTATTGGGAAGCCAGCGAGAGTCTCTAGCCTACCAGCCGCACGGGGCAGGCCAGAGCGCGAGCCGGTCCTTGAAGGCCGGGTTGCCGACGCTCACCGAGTAGGCGCGCTGCCCACAATGCTTGCGGCCGGTCTTCGCCGCCTGCGCTTCAGAGACCGCCGTAGCTTGCGCCATCTCGGCCTTGCGCTCCGCCTGCTTGGGCTTGGCCGCCGCAGGCAAAGCCGCGACCGCCAGGGTGAGTGCCAATGCGAGCGTTCCGAACGCGGGCACTATCATTTCATATAGCTGTCGCCGTATTCGTCGGTATAGCCGGTGAAGATATGCGGCATGTAGCGGTAGCGATTGCGCTCCTGGGCCATCATGAAATAGCGCTTGCGGTAGAAGGACGGTTTGAGCGCCACGTAAGGCGGCATCTTGTAGTACCAGTCCGCCTTGGGGTAGTGGCCGGCCCGATAGGGATAAGGCGGGTAGATGGGCCAGAGCTGAGAACCTGGCTCAGGTCCCGGCTCTTGCGCCGATGCGGCGCCCGTGCCGACGGCGAGCAAGAGTGAAGCCATCAGAAGTCGGATCGGCAGTCCCATACCCGCGCCCCCAGTCAGTCCCGGTTTGCCATTGTCGCATACGCGCCGCGGACCGTCAGCCTCAGAGTCGGGCGCCGGAGCGCTCTGCCGGCCCGCTGATGCAAACGGGCAACGGGTCGGCAGAATCGTTTGAAGGGGGCTAGGCGCCGGCCTTACGAGGGCGATTCGACCGCAGCCTTCAGGGTCGCGGCGGCGGCTCCAGAGAACCAGCCGGCGTCGGTGCCGACCGCCACCACGTTCCAGCCCTCCGTCAGGCGCGGCCGCGCGAAGGCGACGTCGTTGGCGAAAATCAGAGTCATGACAGACATCTCGCGCGCCTTCCTCAGCACGAGAGTCATCGCCTCCTGGACCTCCTTGGCCCAGATGTCGAGGCGTCCGGTGAGCGCGACGGAGAGGTCGTTGGGTCCGAAGCACACCATGTCAACGCCGTCGAGCGATAGGATCTCGTCGAGCTGATCGAGCGCGCCTCTGGTCTCGATCTGCGGGCAGGCGATGGTGAAGGCGTTGGCGGTGGTGAAATAATCGCCTTCATGACCGAGCCTGGCGCGGTACGGTCCCCAGCTCCGCACGCCGCGCGGCGGATATTTCACCGCCTGCACGAAGGCCTCCGCCTCCTCCAAATTGTTGATGAGCGGGCACATGATGCCTTGGGCGCCGGCGTCGAGCGCGCGGCCGACGAGCCCCGGATCGTTGTTGGCCACCCGCACGATCGCCGGAAGTCCGCAGGCACGCGCCGCAGTCAGGCACGCGAGCAGCGCTTCGTTGCCGCCCCGGCCGTGCTGCTGGTCGATGGTGAGGCAGTCCCAGCCCGCCTCCCCGATCAGCTCGATGAGGAGGGGGTCGTTCAGCATGAGCCAGGCGTTGAACAGGGTCCGGCCTTCTCTGGCGGCGGCGCGGAACCGGTCCTCGGGCATCGGGGCTTTACGCCTTCGCCTCGGCTTCGATCTGGCGCACCGCCTCGGCCAGGAGGTCGGCCATGGCGCGCCGGATCTGATGGTCGGACTGGTCGACGCCCTTCGCGTCGAAGTCGCGCCTGATCTTGCGGAACACGTCCTCCTCGCCAGGCTCCTCCAGGTCGGCCTTGACCACTTCGCGGGCATAGCCTTGCGCGGCGTCGCCTGAGAGGCCCATCTTCTCCGCCGCCCACAGCCCAAGCAGCTTGTTCCGGCGCGAGGTGGATTTGAACTTCAACTCCTCGTCGAGGGCGAATTTCTTCTCGAAGCTCTTCTCGCGATCCTCAAAATTCGTCATCGGGCCTCCAAAACGCCCCCGCGAGCGCGCAGGGTTCAGCACGTAGAAATTGTGGGGATAATCCCGTTCCCTCGAACGCGGGTGATAGCGCCCAAATGCCGGAAAATCAACAAATCCCAGGAGGTCATCCCCGCGTCCTTTGGAGCCGTTGTACGCCCCTTGCCCTTGGGCTAAGGTCGCCCCAGATTTCTCGAATCCGATTCCTGCGATGACGATTTTTCGGTGCGCGCGGTCTGGGGTAACCCGCTCCCCGCGCGTTTGGCGTTGGTCAGTCGTTAGAGCCAAGTCAGTGAGGAACCAAACATGAACCGCCGCCGGCGCATCTACGAAGGCAAGGCCAAGATCCTCTACGAAGGGCCAGAGCCCGGCACGCTCGTCCAGCATTTCAAGGACGACGCAACCGCCTTCAACAACAAGAAGCACGACAAGATCGAGGGCAAGGGCGTGCTCAACAACCGTATCTCCGAGTATCTGTTCCAGAGGCTCGGCGAGATCGGCGTGCCCACGCACTTCGTCAAGCGCCTCAATATGCGCGAGCAGCTGATCCGCGAGGTCGAGATCATCCCGCTCGAAGTGGTGGTGCGCAATGTCGCCGCCGGATCTCTGTCGACCCGGCTCGGCCTCGACGAAGGGACCACCCTGCCGCGCTCGATCGTCGAGTTCTATTACAAGTCCGACCAGCTCGGCGATCCGATGGTCACCGAGGAGCACATCACCGCGTTCGGTTGGGCCGCGCCGCAAGAGCTCGACGATGTCATGTCGCTGGCGCTGCGCATCAACGACTTCCTGTCGGGGCTATTCCTCGGCGTCGGCATCAGGCTCGTGGACTTCAAATGCGAGTTCGGCCGGTTGTGGGAGGGCGAGCAGATGCGCATCGTGCTCGCCGACGAGATCTCACCCGACTGCTGCCGGTTGTGGGACGTCGAGACTCAGAACAAGCTCGACAAGGATCGCTTCCGCCGCGACATGGGCGGCCTCGTCGAGGCCTACCAGGAAGTGGCGCGGCGGCTCGGTCTGCACGTCGATCCGCCGGCGCGGGCACGGACCGGCCCCGTGCTGGTGCGGTCCAAATAGACGAAGCTGACGAGAGCCATGAAGGCACGCATCACCATCACCTTGAAGCCCGGCGTGCTCGACCCGCAAGGCAAGGCAATCCAGGGTGCGCTGCACGCGCTCGGTTTCGGTTCGGTTGATGGTGTGCGCCAGGGCAAATATATCGAGGTCGAAGTGGGCGAGAGCGATCCGGCGAAAGCCCGCGCCGAGGTCGAGCGCATGTGCGAGCAGCTTCTCGCCAACACCATCATCGAGAACTACGCCTATGAGCTCGAGGCGGCTTAGCCTGCGGTTACCTATATTCGTCACACCTTCGTTGTCATGCCCGCGAAAGCGGGCATCCAGTAACCAAGGCATCGGCGAAATAGCCGTCACCGGTGGTTACTGGATCGCCCGGTCAAGCCGGGCGATGACAAGCAGGTTGGGTGAGGTTTCAGCCTTGACGCCTCTAATTGGTGAAGCATGAAAGCCTCGGTCATCGTGTTTCCCGGATCGAATTGCGACCGCGACGCGGCGGTGGCGCTCGAAGCGGCCATGGGCCGTCCGCCCGCCATGGTGTGGCACGGCGATCAGGATCTGCCCAAGAGCGATCTGATCCTCCTGCCGGGCGGCTTCTCCTACGGCGATTATTTGCGCTCCGGCGCCATGGCGGCGCACTCGCCGGTGATGCGCGAGGTGGTGAGGCGCGCGAAGGGCGGAACGCCAGTGCTCGGCATCTGCAACGGCTTCCAGGTGCTGACCGAGGCCGGGCTGCTGCCTGGCGTGCTGATGCGCAACGCCACCCTGAAATTCATCTGCAAGGACGTGCATCTCAAGGTCGCGCGCAACGACACGGCCTTCACCCGCCACTATGCGCAAGGCGAGGTCGTGCGCTTCGCCATCGCCCACAAGGACGGCGCCTATTTCGCCGACGAATCTGTGCTCGACCGGCTCGAAGATGAGAACCGCATCGCCTTCCGCTATTGCGAAGCCTCGGGCGCGGTCACCACGGAGGCGAATCCCAACGGCTCGCGGCGCAACATCGCCGGCATCTACAACGAGACGGGCACCGTGCTCGGGCTCATGCCGCATCCGGAGCGGCTCGCAGATCCGGCGCTCAGCGGCACCGACGGCGCCAAGATGCTCGCTTCCCTGGTGGAGACCCTCCATTGAGCGGCGCCGCGCGGGCCGCGCGCCAGGCGACAAGCCTCTCCGATGAACTGATCGCCGAGCACGGGCTTTCGCCTGACGAGTACGCAAGACTACTCGACGCGCTCGGCCGCGAGCCGACCTTGACCGAGCTCGGCGTGTTTTCGGTGATGTGGTCGGAGCACTGCTCCTACAAGTCGTCGCGCGTGTGGCTCAAGAAGCTCCCCACCACCGGCCCGCAGGTGATCCAAGGGCCCGGCGAGAACGCCGGCGTGGTCGATCTCGGCGACGGCCAAGCGGCGGTGTTCAAGATGGAGAGCCACAATCACCCCTCCTATATCGAGCCGTACCAGGGCGCGGCGACGGGTGTCGGCGGCATCATGCGCGACGTGTTCACCATGGGCGCGCGGCCCGTAGCCAACATGAACGCGCTGCGCTTCGGCGCGCCCGAGCATTCCAAGACGCGCCATCTCGTGGCCGGTGTCGTGTCCGGCATCGGCGACTACGGCAATTGCATGGGCGTGCCGACGGTGGGCGGCGAGACCAATTTCGATCCACGCTACAACGACAACATCCTGGTCAACGCCATGACCGTGGGGCTGGTCGACGCCAAGCGCATCTTCAAGTCGGCGGCCAAGGGTGTCGGGCTCCCCGTGGTCTATGTTGGCTCCAAGACTGGACGCGACGGCATTCACGGCGCCACCATGGCGTCGGCCGAATTCGACGAGGGATCCGAGGAAAAGCGCCCCACCGTGCAGGTGGGCGATCCCTTCACCGAGAAGCTCCTGCTCGAAGCCTGCCTCGAATTGATGGCCGAGGACGCCATCGTCGCCATTCAGGACATGGGCGCCGCAGGGCTCACCTCCTCCTCCGTGGAGATGGCCGACAAAGGCGGCGTTGGCATCGAACTCAGCCTCGATCGTGTGCCGACCCGCGAGGAAGGCATGACCGCCTACGAGATGCTGCTGTCAGAGAGCCAAGAGCGCATGCTCATGGTGCTGAAGCCCGGGGCAGAGCTGCAAGCCGAGCGCGTATTCAGGAAATGGGGGCTCGACTTTGCCGTGATCGGCTACACCACAGACACCGGCCGCCTCGTCGTGCGCCATGGTGACGCCGTGGAGGCCAATATCCCGCTGGCAGCGCTCGCCCATGCCGCGCCAGTCTACGAGCGGCCGTGGATCAAACGGCCGCCGCAAGCCATGATCGCGCCGGAGGACGTGCCGGCGCCGAACAACATGCTCGGCGCGCTGGAATGCCTGATGGGCTCCCCGCACCTCGCCTCGCGCCGCTGGATCTGGGAGCAATACGACCACATGGTCATGGCCGACACGGTGCAGCGGCCTGGCGGCGACGCGGCCGTGGTGCGCGTCCACGGCACGCAAAAGGGTCTCGCCATTTCCTGCGACGTGACGCCCCGCTATTGCACAGCCGATCCGCACGAAGGGGCGAAGCAGGCGGTGGCCGAGTGCTGGCGCAACCTGACGGCGGTGGGGGCCGAGCCGCTCGCCATTACCGACTGCATGAATTTCGGCAATCCCGAGCGCCCCGAGATCATGGGCGAGTTCGTCGGCGCGGTGGAAGGCATGGCGGAAGCCTGCGCGGCGCTTTCCTTCCCGGTCGTGTCGGGGAACGTCTCGCTCTACAACGAGACGAACGGCATCGCCATCCCGCCGACGCCTGCGATCGGCGGGGTCGGCCTCATCGCCGACATCGTCGATATGGCGAGCATCGCGCTCAAACGCGACGGCGAAATGCTGCTTTTGTTGGGCGAGGAGGCTGGTCATCTCGGCCAATCGCTCTATATGCAGGTGATGCAGGACCGTTTGGAGGGCGCCCCGCCGCAAGTCGACCTCGACGCCGAGAAACGCACCGGCGATCTGGTGCGGGGGTTGATCAGGGCTGGCGCGCTGTCGGCGGTGCACGACGTCTCTGATGGCGGTTTGCTTGTGGCGATCGCCGAGATGGCGCTCGCCGGCGGACGCGGGGTCGCGCTTGAGACGGCGCCGACGGAGTTGCCGGCGCACGCCACATGGTTCGGCGAGGATCAGGCGCGCTATGTCGTGGCGGCCTCCCCCGGCAAGGCGGACGCCATTCACAAGGCCGCCGCAATGGCCCACGTGCCCGTCAGGGTGCTCGGCACCGTCGGCGGCGATGCGATCGCGCTCGCCGGCGAGGTGCCGCTAGCCCTCTCCGCGCTGAAGGCGGCGCATGAGGACTGGTTGCCGCGCTTCATGGCGCACGGCTAAGATCGCGGCAAGGAGCAGCAAGATGGCCATGGCGGCAGAGGACATCGCGCGCCTCATCAAGGAGCGGTTCCCCGACGCCGAGGTCCGCATCGAGGACCTCGCCGGCGATGGCGATCATTATGCCGCCACCATCGTGTCCGAAGCGTTTCGCGGCAAATCGCGGGTGCAACAGCACCAGATGGTTTACGATGCGCTGCAAGGGAACATGGGCGGTGCGTTGCACGCGCTCGCCCTCAAGACCGCGGCGCCGTAAGCCGCGCGAGAAAGGATCGAACAATGAGTGAGCAAGACGTTCAGGACTGGATCGGCAAGCAGATCGCGGGCAGCGACGTGGTGCTGTTCATGAAGGGCACCAAGGCCATGCCGCAATGCGGCTTCTCCATGCAGGTGGCGCAGATCCTCGGCCATCTCGGCGTCGACTTCAAAGACATCAACGTGCTCGAGGACATGGGCGTGCGCGATGGCATCAAGGCCTATTCCAACTGGCCGACCATTCCGCAGCTCTACATCAAGGGTGAGTTCGTCGGCGGCTGCGATATCGTGCGTGAGATGTACCAAGCGGGCGAGTTGCAGGAGATTCTGTCGCAAAAGGGCATCGCCCACAACGCGCAGACGCAGACCGCCTGAGCCGGTCAAACGGCGGGGCGGGGCGCCCACTCCCTGCTCTCGTTCGAGCTTCAAATCCGCGGGGACTCCATGGCGTATGTCGATTGGCAGATCAAAGGGCCGAAGATCGCTTCCTGCAACTGCGCCTATGGCTGTCCCTGCGAGTTCAATGCGCGGCCGACCAATAGCATTTGCGAAGGACTAGAGGCCCACTTCATCGAAGAAGGTTGGTTCGGCGGTGTCAGGCTCGACGGCCTTGTGGTCTGTGCGCGCTACCGCTGGCCGGGACCGGTGCATGAGGGCGGCGGAGTCGCCCAGGGCGTCATAGATCAGCGTGCCACCGATGAGCAGCGCGAGGCCCTGTTCGCCATCTTGGGCGGAAAGGAGCAGGAGCCCAGCACTGTGTTCAACATCTACGGCGCCACAATTGAAAAGGAGTATGACCCGATCCTTGCTCCCATCGCGTTCCAATGCGACTTCGCATCTCGGACCGGCGGGTTCACGGTTCCGGGCGTCATGGAGCTTCAACTTGAGCCAATCCGCAATCCCGTCACCGGCGCTCCGCATCAGGCGCGCATCGAGCTGCCTGAAGGCTTCGAGTTTCGAATTGCAGAGGTCGCAAGCGGCACGTTCAGCGGCGGCGGAGACATCGCCTTCAGCAATGCAAACACCTATGGCGCGCTCACCTACGTTGCCTACGGGCCCTATGGCGTCATCGCGGCGGAAAGCGCGCTTCCGCCCAAGACTCGCTACGAAGCCTAGACCCCTTGCCGGGCGAGCGGCGCACGTTCCGCTTCACGCCTATCCGCCAAAAAATGCTGCAGGTCTGCGCTCAGCCGACTGGCATCGCCACGAAATGGGTCGAGTCGCCTGATTTGACGCGGGCGAGAACGTTGTGCCGGCTGCCGGCGCGGGCATTGCTCAAAGCTCTGTCCACGTCGGACGGCACGTTCACCGCTTGACCCCCCACTTCGAGGATAATGTCCCCGGGCTCTAGCCCCCGTTCGGCGGCGACTCCGCCCGGCTCCACGTCCGTCACCACGACCCCCGAGGTGTTCGGGCCGATGTCCTTGCCCGGCGCGAGCGTGAGCCCTAGCTGCGACATCGCGGGACCCGGGTCGGGCTGTTCATGCCACTGTTCCTCCGCCGGGGTTCCGTCTCCAGAGCCTGGGTGCTGCTCGACCTTCAGGCTCACGGTCATGCCGTTTTCTTTGCGGATCAGCCCGAGCTCGACCACGGTCCCAGGTGGGGTCTCGCTGACCGCCTTCACGAGTTCCCTGTCTCCCCGCACCGGACTGCCGTTGAGCGCGGTTATGACGTCGCCGGACAGGATCCCCGCCTTCGCCGCAGGGCTGCCGGCGTTCGCCTCGGCAACAAGAGCACCCCGCGCTTGCTTGAGGCCGAGGCTGTCGGCGAGCTCAGGGGTCACGTCTTGGATGTGAACGCCCATCCAGCCTCGCGTCACCATTCCCCGTTGCTTGAGCTGAGGCACCACCGCTCTCACCGTTTCGGCGGGAATGGCAAAGCCGATGCCGATCGAGCCTCCGGTCGGCGAGAAGATCGCGCTGTTCACGCCGATCACCTTGCCGTCGATGTCGAAGGTCGGTCCGCCGGAATTGCCCTGGTTCACCGGCGCGTCGATCTGAATATAGTCGCTATAGCCTTTCGGCATGAGATCGCGGGCGCCGGCGGAGACGATGCCGGCCGTCACCGTGCCGCCAAGCCCGAAAGGATTGCCCACGGCGATAACCCATTCGCCGATTCGCGGCGGCCGATCGGCGACCTCGACAAATGGAAACCTGTTGCTCCCATCCACCTTGATCAGGGCGATATCGGTTTCAGGGTCGGCGCCGATGATCCGCACGGGATATCTCTTGCCCTCGCTGGTCGTGATCTCGATCGACCGCCCGCGTTCGATCACATGGTTGGCGGTCACGGCGTATCCATCCGGGGAGATGAAGAAACCGGAGCCCTCGTTCTTGATCAAGCGGGGGCGCTTCGGCTCTTGCAGCTCTTCCTCACGCTTGCCGAAGCCCTCTGGTTTATCTTCCGACGCGTCCGGCTCGCCGAACTCTTGGAGGAACTCTTGAAGGATGATCGCGTTCTCCTCCTCCTCCTCCAGAACCTTGGTGCTGACGCCAAACACGGCCGGTTTGACCCGGTCGACGATGTCCTCGAACCCGCCGCGCGACGGTGCGTCGGTTCCGTCGACGACATTGCTCAGCCACAAGCGGACACTGTCTATCGTGACGGCCGGGCCGCTCAGCCACCCCGTCGCCACAATGAGCGCCGCCAGACCGAGAATCGTCGCGGCAATCGGCAGCAGCCTTGCGGATTTCGGTCCTTCTGGCATGGGCATCTCCGTGCTGAAATCGCGCAGACTCGGCGCCCCATGCCTAGACCATGGGCGCTTGCCGGCGCATCGCTTCGGTAACGCGGCGTTCCATGGCTCGGTTCCCACCGAAACGAGCCGGTTGTGCGCACGAGATTTATCCCGCGTGAGGAGGTGAGCGCGGCATAAAGTGTCCCATTCGACTGTTGGCGCTGGCATAATCGCCGCTCTTGCAGATCAAATCAGGGATCGGCGAAAGGAGAGGCGCGCGATGACTCCATGGGAGATCAAGGGCCGCGAGTTCGGCAACTGCAACTGCGACTATAGCTGCCCGTGCCAGTTCAACGCTCTGCCGACCAACGGGCATTGCCGCGGGCTCGCGGTCTACGACATCGAGGAAGGCTATCACGGTTCGACGCGGCTCGACGGCCTTCGCGCCGCCGGGGTCTTTCGCTGGCCGGGACCGATCCACGAGGGCAAGGGCGAAGGCGTCCACGTCATCGACAAGCGCGCGACGCCCGAGCAGCGCGAGGCCCTGCTTCGCATCGTAAGCGGCGAAGATACCGATCCCTTCGCCACCGTCTTCCAGGTCTTCTCCTCGACCTGCGACACGGTGCACGAGCCGATCGTCGCCGATATCGACTTCGAGCTCGACATCGACGGCAGACGCGCACGCGCCCATATCGAGGGTGTCCTTGACATGCGGGGCGAGCCGATCTTGAACCCGGTCACCGGCGCCGAGCACCGGGTGCGCATCGTGCAACCGAACGGGTTCGAGTTCGCGGAGGCGGAGATCGGTCGCGGCTGGTCCAAGACCACGGGACCAATCGCCTACGAGCTTGCCGACAGCTACGGCCAGTTCGCCCACATCCATCTTTGCCAGAGCGGCATGGTTCGCCGCTGACGGCGGCGGCCGGAACAGCAATGGAGACGCTGCTCAGGCACGAGAGCGCGGTTGTCGCCGCCGCGCTGATCATCCTCATACTCCTTGCCTGGCTCGCCCTGCTCGGCGGAGCCGGTACCGGCATGGACCCCGCCGCCATGAGCGGTTGGTGGATTTCGCTCGACCTGCCGGCAGGAGAGAGTTGGCCGTGGGTACCCTATTACTGGGGCATCGCGTTCCTCATGTGGGCGGTGATGATGGTGGCGATGATGCTGCCCTCCGCCTCGCCGATGGTGCTGTTATATGCCCGCGTGGTGCGCCACGCGGAGCGCCAGGGACGCGACCTGAGGGCTGGCGCTTCCATCGCCGCATTTGCCGCCGGCTATCTCGCCTTATGGATTCTTTTCAGCGCCTTGGCGGTGGCACTTCAGTTCGGGCTCGAGCGCATCGGTCTGATGTCGGTGATGATGAGCTCGCGCAGCGTGGCGCTGTCGGGCGCGCTCCTGATCGCCGCGGGCCTCTATCAGCTCTCCCCGCTCAAGACGGTCTGCCTCGAGCATTGCCGCGCGCCTGCGGCGTTCCTCGCGGCGCATTGGCGCCCCGGTGTCGCCGGCGCCTGGCGCATGGGCCTCCGTCACGGCGCCTACTGCGTCGGCTGCTGCGCCATACTCATGCTGCTGCTGTTCGTCGGCGGAGTGATGAACCTCGTGTGGATCGCCGGCCTCACCGTGTTCGTGGCGCTGGAGAAATACGCGCCGTTCGGCGAGGGCGTAGCCAAGGCGGTCGCCGCGCTGTTGATCGCCGCCGGCGTGGCATTGATTGCGATGACGTGAGCTTCGACGGAATTAGCGCGAGTAGAACTCGATGACGAGGTTCGGTTCCATCATCACCGGGTAAGGCACGTCCGTCAGGGTCGGGATGCGGGTGAGCTTCGCTGTCATCTTGCCGTGGTCGACCTCGATGTAATCGGGGACGTCGCGCTCTCCGCTCTGCGCCGCTTCCAGCACAATGCCCTGGTCCTTGGCCTTGTCGCGCACCTCGATCACGTCGCCCTCGCGGCAGCGATAGCTCGGAATGGTGACGCGACGGCCGTTCACCTTCACATGGCCGTGGGACACGAACTGCCGCGCGGCGAACACCGTGGGCACGAACTTGGCGCGATAGACGATGGCGTCGAGGCGCCGCTCAAGCAAGCCGATCAACTTCTCGGAGGTGTCGCCGCGGAGCCGCGCGGCCTCGCGGTAGATGGCCTTGAACTGCTTCTCGGTGATGTTGCCGTAATAGCCCTTGAGCTTCTGCTTGGCCCTGAGCTGCTGGCCATAGTCGGACAGCTTGCCGCGGCGGCGCTGGCCGTGCTCGCCCGGACCGTACTCGCGCTTGTTGTAGGGGCTCTTGGGCCGGCCCCAGATATTCTCGCCGAGCCGCCGGTCGATCTTGTGCTTGGCGTGAACGCGTTTCGTCATTCCTCAGGACTCCAAAATCAAATCAAGTGTTCCGCGGGCGGTCTTAAACCCGCGCCTGCCGCAAAAACCCATGGGTGGTGGTTGATCGCGGACCGCCAGAGCCAGCCCCGGCAATCCCCAAAGCCCGAAAAGCTCAGGCTTTGCCCGCTCTGTTACACATAATGGCCGGAAACTGTCAATTGCCGGCTTGACAGCCTTGCCGCCCCTATTCCCCGGCCTGCTCCGCCTGGACATAGGCATTGATGGAATTCACCACCTTCTGCTTCTGCTCCGGCGGGCATTTCGGCGCCTCGGAGGTGATGACCCGGGTCGCCGCCGCGTCGTCTGCCGGCGGGGGCGGTGCCCCCTTGGCCACGTTCGCAGCCCCTGCATCGGCACCGCCCTCGTCCGGCTGCTCCTGCGCCGTGATCTTGATGTTGCCGGTGAAGTAGGAGACGGAGAACATGTGCAGCGCGTTGATGAGTTGGAGCTGGTCCGCAGTCCACTTGCGGGCCTCCTCGCCCTTCATCAGGGCTTCGAAATTCGCCCGCCCGAGATCGGGGACGCCGCACACTTCGGCATAGGCGGTCCGCGTCGCGGCGCGGATCACGCGCCGCGCGTCGTCGGTGGGAATGAGATATTTGTTGGGGTCTGACTTATCGACCTTGACCGGCTTGCCGTCGGGGCCCGGCGTCTCCTCCGGAATGATCGAGAAGGCGTAGGTCATGAGCACGCGCACCGCGCTATCGCTCATGCCTTTGGATTCGCCGCCTTGCGATTCTTCGGCCTGCTTGCTGCGCTTGTCGAGTTCGTCGGCAGCAACTGTCGTGACGCCCGTCGTGGCGTCGGCGGCTTCCACGGAGGCGCTGATCAGCAGCGCCAAGACCGCGGCGCTCACGGCCCCACCCAGCACAATCCACGCAACTTTCATCGACTGCCCTCTCCTCCCGTGGGCGGAAGCTAGCATCGTTAGGCCCCATCGCAATAGGAGAAACGGGGCGGAACTATGACACCTTATCCCCTTGACGGCGGGCGTCTTGTCAGCGCCGTAATGATCCCGCGCCAGGTGCGCACATCTTGCTCGGTGACGCCCATGCGGTGGAACATATTGCGGATGGAGCGCACCATCGATGGGCGCTTTTCCGGCGGACGCAGGAAGCCGGACCGGTCGAGCTCTCCCTCCAGATGTTCGAACAGGCCGAACAGCTCGGCGCGCGTGGCGGGCCACGTATCCGGCGTTGGCGTACCTTCCAAGGCCGGGCCGTCGAATGTGGTGATGCGCCCGAGCGCCTTGGGGCTCTGGCATTTGAGCCACTCATAGGAGAACAGCAGCACGGCTTGCGGCAGGCTCAAGGAAGCGAAGCCGGGGCTGACAGGCGCGGTGAGAATGGCGTCGGCAAGCGCGATCGCGTCGTTGTCGAGCCCGCTCCGCTCCGCGCCGAACATTACCCCAGTACGTTCTGCGGCGGATGCCCGTTCGCGCAGCGCCGCCGCGGCCGTCTCCGGGCTCAACACAAGCTTCACCATCTCGCGCGGCCGCGCCGTCGTGGCCAGCACGTAGTTGAGGTCGCCGATGGCCGCCTCGATGGTGTCGTAGACGGTCGCGCGGTCGACGACGGCCACGGCCCCTGCCGCGGCCGCAATTGCCTTGTCGTTCGGCCAGCCGTCGCGCGGGGCGACGAGCCGCAGATCGCTGAGCCCGAAATTGGCCATGGCACGGGCGGCAAAGCCGATATTCTCGCCGAGCTGCGGGTGCACGAGAACGACGGCCGGCGTCACCAGGGGGCGCTCCGGCGCTTGGCGTGCGCGCTTCACCTCGCCCGCGTCATTATCGCCCGCGCGCTTGCCGCGGCCGGCATTTACTTTCATCATGGCGGCACGATGCTATAGGGGGACGCCGCCCGCAATGGGGGCCGTGCAGCCGCCTGCGGCGGTCCCTTCCCGCCCGAGCGTTTCCCGTCACCGGAGCCTTATCGCGTGGACAAGATCAAAGTTCAGAACCCGGTGGCCGACCTCAGCGGCGACGAGATGACCCTCGTCATCTGGGACATGATCAAGGAGAAGCTGATCGCGCCCTATCTCGATCTGCCCCTGCTCACGTTCGATCTCAGCATCGAGAACCGCGACCTAACCGACGACCGGGTGACTATCGATGCGGCGCACGCCATCCAGAAATGCGGCGTCGGCGTCAAATGCGCGACCATCACGCCGGACGAGGCGCGGGTTACGGAGTTCAGCCTCAAGAAGATGTGGAAGTCGCCGAACGGCACGATCCGCAACATCTTGGGCGGGGTGATCTTCCGCGAGCCGATCATCTGCAACAATGTGCCGCGGCTCGTGCCCGGCTGGACCAAGCCCGTCATCATCGGCCGCCACGCTTATGGCGACGTCTATCGCGCCGTCGATTTCCGCGTGCCCGGCAAGGGCAAGCTCACGATTCGCTTCGAGGGCGAGGACGGCACGCTGATCGAGCACGAGATCCACGAGTTCAAGGGCTCGGGCGTGGCGCTCGGCATGTTCAATCTCGACAATTCGATCCGCGATTTCGCGCGGGCGGCGCTCAACTATGGGCTCGCCCGCAACATGCCGGTCTATCTCTCAACCAAGAACACCATCCTCAAGGCCTATGACGGCCGCTTCAAGGATCTGTTCGCCGAAATCTACGAGGCCGAGTTCAAAGCCGAATTCGAGAAGCGCGGACTCACTTACGAACACCGCCTGATCGACGACATGGTAGCCGCGTGCCTGAAGTGGTCGGGCGGCTATGTGTGGGCGTGCAAGAACTACGACGGCGACGTGCAGTCCGACACGGTGGCGCAAGGCTTCGGCTCGCTCGGCCTGATGACGAGCGTGCTGATGACCCCCGACGGCAAGACCGTGCTGGCCGAGGCCGCGCATGGCACCGTCACCCGCCATTACCGCCAGCACCAGCAGGGTCGCGCCACATCGACCAATTCCACGGCGTCGATCTTCGCCTGGAGCGGCGCGCTAAAGCATCGGGCCACGCTCGACGGCAACGACGAGCTCAAGCGCTTCGCCGAGACCCTCGAGGAGGTCGTGGTGGCGACCATCGAGGCGGGGTTCATGACCAAGGACCTCGCGCTCCTCGTCGGCGCCGATCAGGCGTGGCTCTCGACCGGCGGCTTCATCGACAAGATCGACGACAATTTGCGCAAAGCGATGGCCGAGCGCCAAGCGGCCTGAGCGCGCTCGATCTCAGATTTTCTCGCTTTGCTTGGTTGCCCTGCGGGCGCGGCGCTTCGGCGCATCCTTGTTGAGGGCCGCATCGGCTTCGCGGCGCGCCGCCGCGACTTCCCGGATGCGATCCAGGATCTCCGGATGGCGGTGGTTGAGCCGCGCCAACGCTTGGCTGTCCAGCACATAGACCCGGCATCGCGTCATGGCGACGACGTCATGCTGGTTGCGGCGACGTTCGAGCAGCGCTCGCTCGCCGAAGAAATCTCCCGATTTCAACGTCGCGCTCTTGCCGCCGCCCAACCGAACCTCGGCCTCGCCGCTTTCGATCAGAAACATCGCCTCGCCCCTATCGCCGGCGCGGACGATGGGGACGCCGGGCAGGTAGGTGCGCGCATAGATCAGCTTGGTGATCTCGGCGATCTCCGCCTCGTTCATGGTGGCGAATAGCGGCACGCGGGACACCATGCCCCAGGTGACCACGAACTGATGGCGGCTCGATTCCTGACTGAAGCCGGCGGCGACGATGGCGATCGGCAGGGCGAACATGCCGACGCCGAGCAGCATGACGACGCCGCCGAGCATTTTGCCGAACGGCGTGACCGGCACGACGTCGCCATAGCCGACCGTGGTCAGGGTGGCGAGCGCCCACCAGGCGGCGGCCGGGATCGAATCGAACTTGTCGGGCTGCGCCTCGCGCTCGAGGAAATAGATGCCGGTCGAGGCGAACAGCAGCAGGACCAGCATCACCAGGAGCGCGCCGAGCAGCGCGCGATATTCGTCGGCGAGCACGCGGCCCATGGTCTGCAAGGCCGGCGAATAGCGCACGAGTCTCAGCAGGCGGAACAGGCGCAGCACGCGCAACACCCTGAGGTCGATAGGGAAGATCCATTGCAGGTACCAGGGCGCAAACGCGAGCAGGTCGATCAGCATCATCGGCCTGAGCGCGAATTTGAGCCGCGCCTTCCACGGCGGCAGCCGGCTCAGCATCGGGATTTCGACCGCGCTCCACACGCGAAGCACATACTCGACGGTGAAGACGAACACCGTGAAGAGGTTGAAGGCGGCGAACTCCGCCTCGTAGCGCTCGGCCACGTGGTCGACCGTCTCGGCGGCGAACGCGATCGCGTTGAGGATAATCAGGGTAACGATGAACGCGTTGAACGCGTAGGCGGCCGGATAGGCGGCGCCCCCCACTTCGAGGATGTCGTGGACCTTCCTGCGCCAGTCGAGCCAGACGCTTCGCGCCGTCATGGCGTTAGGCGCTTCCGGCACGGCGTTTGGCTTCGGCGCCGTCCGCGCCGGCGGGCTCGGTCGCATCGCCGGCAATCTTGGCGGCGATCGCCTCCAGCGCCTCCTCGGCGCGCGCGCCGTCAGGGCCGCCGGCCTGGGCGAGGTCGGGGCGGCCGCCGCCGCCTTTGCCGCCAAGCGCCTCGGCGCCGACCCGCACCAGCTCGACGGCGTTGAAGCGGCCGATGAGATCGCCGGTCACTCCGACGACGAGGCCGCCCTTGCCGTCTGGCGCCGTGTTGGCGATCGCGACAATGCCGGACTTCACCTTGGCCTTGCCCTCATCGGCGAGCGCCTTGAGGTCGTTGTTCGGCAAGCCGGTCACGCGCAGGCGGAAGAACTTCGTGCCGCCGACCTCGACGATGTTCTGCTCCTCTCCCTGCGCCGCAGCACCGCCACCGCCGAGCGCAAGCTTCTTCCGGCTATCGGCCAACTCGCGCTCGAGCTTGCGGCGCTCGTCGATGATGGCGGCGAGACGGGGAATGACCTCGTCCGGGGAGACTTTGAGCAGTTCCGCCGCCTCGCGCACGCGCGCGTCCTGGGCGGCGAGATATTGGCGGGCCGCTTCTGCGGTCAGCGCCTCGATACGGCGCACGCCGGCGGCGACGGCGCTCTCGCCCACGATCTTAAGGAGCCCGATATCGCCGGTGCGCCTGACATGGGTGCCGCCACACAGCTCGATGGAATAGGCGCGGTTCGCCTTGGTGCTTCCCTCGGCCACGCCCATCGACACGACACGGACCTCGTCGCCGTATTTCTCGCCGAACAGCGCGAGCGCGCCTTGCTCGATCGCCGCCTCCGGCGTCATGAGGTGGGTCTCCACCGGCGCATTTTGGAGGATCATCGTGTTGGTCAGGTCCTCGACGGCGCGAATCTCCTCGTGAGTCATGGGCTTCGGGTGGGAAAAGTCGAAGCGCAAGCGCCCCGGCTCGACCAAGGAGCCCTTCTGCGCCACGTGGGTGCCGAGCACCTCGCGCAACGCCTCGTGCAGAAGATGCGTCGCCGAATGATGGGCGCGGGTCGTGGTGCGGCGCGCATGATCGACGTCGAGACTGACGGTCTCGCCGACCTTAAGCGCGCCCTTCTCGACCACGCCATGATGCAAAAACAGGCCGTGCAGCTTCTTCTGCGTGTCCTCGACCGAGAAGACCGCGTCGCCGAGGCTCAAGGCGCCGCGGTCGCCGACCTGGCCGCCCGACTCGGCGTAGAACGGCGTCTGATTAACGATGACGATGCCGCGCTCGCCGGCTTTCAGCGCATCGACGCGCTTGCCGTCCTTGACGAGGGCCGTGATCTCGCCGGAGGCGGTCTCGGTCTCGTAGCCAAGGAACTCGGTGGCGCCGAGCGCCTCTTTCAGCTCGAACCACAGGCCTTCGGTCGCCGCCTCGCCGGAGCCGGCCCACGATTTCCGCGCCTCGGCGCGCTGGCGCTCCATCGCCGCGGCGAAGCCCTGCGCGTCGACCGCTATGCCTTTGGCTTTGAGCGCGTCCTCGGTGAGGTCGTAGGGGAAACCGTAAGTGTCGTAGAGCTTGAAGGCGACCTCGCCGGGCAGCGTGTCGCCACGCTTCAAGCCCTGCACCGCCTCGTCGAGCAGGCGCAAGCCGCGCTCGAGAGTTTCGCGGAAGCGCGTCTCCTCGAGCTTCAAGGTCTCGGCGATGAGTGGCTCGCCGCGCTCGAGCTCGTGGAAAGCGCGGCCCATTTCGCCGACCAGCGCCGGCACCAGGCGATAGAGCAGCGGCTCCTTGGCGCCCAGCAGATGTGCGTGGCGCATGGCGCGGCGCATGATGCGGCGGAGCACATAGCCCCTGCCCTCGTTCGACGGCAGCACGCCGTCGGCGATGAGGAAGGACGAGGCGCGCAAATGATCGGCGATAATGCGGTGGGACGGGGCGCTCGCACCTTCCGCCGGCACGCCGGTGAGATCGACGGAGGCGGCGATCAGGGTTTTGAACAGGTCGATGGCATAATTGTCGTGCGTGCCCTGCAGCACCGCGGCGATGCGCTCGAGCCCCATGCCGGTGTCGATCGAGGGCTTGGGCAGGTCGACGCGCGTGCCGTCCTCGCGCTGCTCGTATTGCATGAACACGAGGTTCCAGATCTCGACGAAGCGGTCGCCGTCGGCGTCGGCGCTGCCGGGCGGCCCGCCCTTCAGATGCGCGCCGTGGTCGTAGAAGATCTCCGAGCACGGCCCGCACGGCCCGGTGTCGCCCATCGACCAGAAATTGTCGGAGCCTGCGATGCGCAGGATCTTGCTTGCGGGGAAGCCGGAGATCTTTTGCCACAGCTTCGCCGCCTCGTCGTCGTCGACATAGACGGTGATGAGGAGGCGATCCTGATCAAGCGCGAAGTCCTTGGTGAGCAACTCCCAGGCGAGCAGGATCGCGCGCTCCTTGAAATAGTCGCCGAACGAGAAATTGCCGAGCATCTCGAAGAAGGTGTGGTGGCGCGCGGTGTAGCCGACATTGTCGAGGTCGTTGTGCTTGCCGCCGGCGCGCACGCATTTCTGCGACGAGGCGGCGCGCGGAGCGATCGCCTTCTCCTGGCCGGTGAACACGTTCTTGAACGGCACCATGCCGGCATTGGTGAACATCAAGGTCGGGTCGTGGCGCGGCACGAGCGGCGCCGACGGCATCACGGCGTGGTCGTTCCGTGCGAAGAAGTCGAGGAAGGCGGCGCGGATGTCGTTGGTGCGCGTCGGCACGCCGTGCGCGCCGCCACGGGAGGACGCGGGCTTCGGTTTCGCGCTTTCGGATTTCGCGGCGCTCATGGGGACTTAGGCTGGACCTCTCGCGCGGGCGGCACGTCACGCCGTCCGTCACCCTAGCCGATTCGGCGGGCGCGGATGCTTGGGGTTGCCGCTTCGGACGGGGCGAAGGCGGCTCGGCGAGACACATAAGGGCTCGCGCCAAGCCTGTCCAGATAAGAGAAAAGCGGCAGAAAGCCGGGCGTTACCGCCAGGCCGCCCTCCAGAAGTGCACCCGGAAGACGTGCCCGGACCTCGCCCCTCAGGTGGCGCGCCCGGCGACCCCGCTTTAGCCGCGCTTGCCGCGCCGCCCGCCACCCGAGATGGAGGTCACCGTGCCCTCGCCCTCGGCGAAGCCGGCCGCCTCGCCAGTGTCCACCGCCTCGCCCGCCGCCGCCTCGTCGCCGGCCGGAGGCTCCGTGCCGCCTTCGAGGATCTGCCCGGCGATCAGCCCGGCATTCTGGCGGATGGCGCGCTCGATCTTTGCCGCGGTCTCGGGGTGCTCCTTGAGATAGGCCTTGGCGTTCTCGCGGCCCTGGCCGATGCGCTCACTGTCGAAGGAGAACCAGGCGCCGGACTTCTCGACGATGCCCGCCTTGACGCCAAGATCGACCAGCTCGCCCGTCTTGGAGACGCCCTCGCCATACATGATGTCGAACTCGACCTGCTTGAAGGGCGGGGCCACCTTGTTCTTCACCACCTTGACCCTGGTCTGGTTGCCGACCACCTCGTCGCGCTCCTTGATGGCGCCGATGCGGCGGATGTCGAGGCGGACCGAGGCGTAGAATTTGAGCGCGTTGCCACCGCTCGTGGTCTCAGGGCTTCCGAACATCACGCCGATCTTCATGCGGATCTGGTTGATGAAGATGACCATGCAGCGCGACTTCGAGATCGAGCCGGTGAGCTTCCGGAGCGCCTGGCTCATCAACCTGGCCTGCGCACCCATTTGCTGGTCGCCCATCTCGCCTTCGAGCTCGGCCTTCGGCGTCAGTGCCGCCACCGAATCGACCACCAGCACGTCGATGGCGCCGGAGCGCACCAAGGTGTCGGCGATCTCGAGCGCCTGCTCGCCGGTGTCGGGCTGGGAGATCAGCACGTTCTGGAGATCGACGCCGAGTTTGCGCGCATAGACGGTGTCGAGGGCATGCTCGGCGTCGACGAAGGCGCAGATGCCGCCCCGCTTCTGCGCCTCGGCGACGACATGAAGCGCGAGCGTGGTCTTGCCGGAGGATTCAGGCCCGTAGATCTCGACCACCCGGCCGCGCGGCAAGCCGCCGATGCCGAGCGCGATATCGAGGCCGAGCGAGCCGGTCGGAATCGCCTCGACCTCGACCGCCTTCTCGTTCTGGCCGAGGCGCATGATCGAGCCCTTGCCGCAATTCCGCTCGATCTGGGAGATCGCCGCTTCGAGCGCCTTCTCTTTATCCATTTCCATCCCTTCGACGAGGCGCAGCGCGGCGTTCGACATGAATCATCTCCCTTATTTCACATGGGCCAGCGGGGCTGGCAATCGGTGGCTTTGGCCCTCTCCCGTCCACCCTCGCCGTGCGAGGCGCAAGGCCGGGCCGGGCTCTAGGCGACCAATGTACACGTTTTGTTCTCCGTTCGCAAATGTTCTCTTCCCCACGGGGGTACTGTCCTAATTAGGACACTCGCGCTTCTTTCCACTTCCGGTTAGACTTTTTCGCGTGTTCGCGTGGGGATGCAGAGTGGCGGGTTGGGGACCAACTGAATGGGCAGCGCTAGCGGCTTTGATCGCGGCTATCGCCGCCTTCATCCAAGCAGCGATAACCCTTCGATTGGTGATACTAGGCCGCAGGCAGGTTGACGCTCTCAAGGATCAGGTAACGGCTCTCAAGGAGCAAAATCGGCGCTGGCATACGCTCACGGCCTGCAAGGATTTTATGTCAAACCCGATGTTTCTCAAGGCTCTGCGGCGATTACGCAAAGCCAAGGAAAACGGCCAGTTTCGGGATGATCCGAGCCGCTTTCGGCCTGATGTAGTGGCCATCCTAAATTATCTCGATAGCGTTGCTATCGGCGTGCATCAGGGCCTGTACGTGGAAAATTTGGCTCGCGACCATTTGCAGGCTCTGGTAGAAGCGTATGTACGCGACTATCTCAAGGACGGACAGCCAGCAAAGATCGGGCTCAACGCCCAGAACTTTCGGTATCTTCTGGCGTTAGAAGTACGTTGGAGTGCGATCTCCCGGCCAATGTTCCATGACCCACCGCCCCATGATGATGCATCCTGACGTTTATTCTCCAGACGTTTATTAGGCCCCTACGCTTTACCGCCGGGGATTACGCGGAAGTGCCGCTTTATGCGGGGCTTCGTGGGCTCATAGCCCAGGGCCACGTCCAGAAGCTCACCAATGGACCAAGGATGGTCGGTCAGGCCAAGTGCCATAGCTGGCGTAGTCTTGGTGGTTTCATGCACCCTGCACCAGTTGTAGTGGCTGACGAATAGGCCGAATGCAGCTTCGTGATTCTCCAATTTTTTGCTGAAGCCGTTCGTCAATCGCGTGAAGCGGCGGCTTGCCATCCGCACCGTCAGATTGGACCTCTCGACATGACTGGTCGAAATCTGAGCGGGCACGCCTGAGATCACTTGCCGGTTTACGGCTACTACCGTTCCAGGGCTGTAGCGCCGAGCGGCGTCCTTGTGCGGCTCGCCTACGTAGGTCTTGACGATCTGCCCATAGGCCACGCGATTGCCGAAGGCGAAGCGGATGGCAGTTTCGTAGTAGTGGAGACCATCGGTCGAAATCTCCGGTGCCCCGATGACGCGCTCGCGGAGATCGGCGACAAAGGCTTCGGTATTGGCTCCAGTGCGCTTGCCGACGCGATAGCTCACGATGGCCTTAGAGGTCGAAGCTAGGGCCGTGAACACGTACTGGTCGCCCTTGACCTCCACGTCCTTGCGGGTGGTGCGCGCTGCTTCTTGCCGACATATGACCACAGTTCGTCAAGCTCGATGCGGCCAACGCGGAGGCCGATCATCCGATAGTCGTGAAGGCGAGCGCACCCTCGCCCGATACGAGCTCCAAGACGCATAATCGTATCGCGGTGAACGCCGGTCAGGCGCTCAGTGCTGCGGATCGACATGCCCTCGGTGAGGGCGGTGATAATCTCAATCTGCTTGTCACGTGGAAGGATATTCATGGCGGGCCCAATCCGTCATGGGGACAGGCCCGAAGCGCGCCGCTAGCAAAATGCTAGGGAATCCACTATATTCCGTGGTAGCGGTCATTGCTTCGGGGCCCAATCCCGAGGTTGTGATCCGGGGTCGCCGCTGTTAGCGCAGTGACGGCCCCACTCGATTTGCTCCCGGACTACGATTCGAACGTAGGTCTCCTGACTTGTAACGGCCGGCGTCCTACCACTAGACGACCCGGGATCAACGAAGCCGATTGCAGGGCTGCCATCTCACCTTTGCCGGGCCGGGTGGCAGCCCTTCCCTTATCCTCGCCCGCACCGCGTCGGCTGGCCGCTGCGCAGGCTCTAACCCTCCTGGTCATTGCTGTTCTCCGCTCTCCGCCAGAATTGACGGCGAGCCCAATATATGTTCTGGCCGACCCCGGCGCAAGAAAAAACGGAGGTATGTGAGGTATGGCCATACCTTGACGTTTTTCAGTCAAGGGAGTAAGTAAGGTCGGCAAAGGAGCCGATCAGATGACCGACACGACCCAAGAGACCGCCACGGGCGCGAAGCGGTTTCGCAGCCCCCCCTACCCGGCAATCGCCCTGAGCAAGGCCATTGAACGCGCTAAGGAGCTTTACGGCCACGCTCTCCATCACCCCGCAGGCGTGAAGGTTCTGGCTGAGGCTTGGAGCTATGGCCAGAAAAGCAGTGGCTTGTGGGCCACGGCGGCAGCGCTATTGCAATTTGGCTTGCTCACCGATGAGGGGAGTGGAGATAAGCGAAAGTTCCAACTGACCGACGCTGCTTTGCGCATAGTCCGCGATGCTGATCCTACTTCGCCGAAGCGGTTGGACGCTATTAAGCGCGCCGCTTTGACCCCGAAAATTCACAAGGAGCTTTGGGATTTGTATGGGCAAAGCCCTGCAATTTCTGATGTTGTCCTCAAAAATCACTTGACCTTGGATCGCAGCGAAGGTGGTGAGGCAGCCTACAGCGATGCGGCCGCGTCAGCGCTGATTGACGTTTACAAGGACACAATTTCGTTTGCCGGGCTGCACAAATCTGGTACCGTACCCCAAGATGCTGGAGATATGCATAAGGAAAAAGAGGATCGTGAACCGCCTCGAACCCCCGCTAAAATCGGAGATTACGTTCAGTGGAACTCTGGTGGAATCGACCAGTTCAAGCCTCCGCGAAAGGTCGTTTGGGTCTCCAATGACGGAAGCCATTTGCGTGTTCACGGCAGCCAAACGGGAATTCCCATGAGTGAAATCACTGTCGCGGCTGCGCCAGCTCCACAGGCCAGAGGTGGCGTTCAGACTGGCTCCTATCGAGTTGAGGGGTCGGAATCCAAGGCCGATATCAGCGTCCTGCAAATCGGTGATCGACTTGAGATCATGGCTAACGTCGATGCTGCCGGTCTCAAGAAGCTCAAGGAGCTTCTCGACCACTACGAAAAAATCTTGGGGTTGTTGAAACCAAAGTCTTAGGCAGTCCAGAGCACTTAATGCGACGCGATGACTAACGCCGCGTGGATTACTCTCTGGGTCCTGGCCAGCATTGTTGCCACTTGCGCCTTCTTCCCAGGAGGGCGCGACTTCCTAAAGTCGTGGGCAAAATTCGTGATTGGCTTTACCGCTATCGGCCTAGTGGTTGTGGGCGTGCTTAATCTGGTTAAGCAATGCTCGCACAACCGGCCTCATCCAGATACTGAGTTTTGGAATCGTCGCTAGTGGCGAATTAGGACACTCGGCCTCTAATTAGGGCACTAATATACTTGGCTCAGTGAGCCCCAAGCTATGGGGTTCTCTGCTTTCGCAAGATAACGGCGACTTTCCCGTAGCCAAGGCCGAGGTCACCCTTGTCCTCCACGGCGTTCAGCGTTTTATGTTGAATGTCTTCCCATTCGCCGAGCTTGCTTGTCCATGACCCATCTTCCAACTGTCGCGCGGCGTGAGTCGGAATGCCGTCGCCATCCACGTATATGGCGATCTTCTCTATTCCCACTTCAAGCTCGTAGTTGTCGTCTTCGATAAGGGAAAAGCCAACAGTCGCGTAGGCCTTTACGAACGCTTCAATTGTGTCTGTCCTGTCGTGCCCATCCGGCCAATAAGCGGGGGGATCGTCAGGCCACCACCAATTGTCATCTTTGCCCGCTGCGTGGGCAATGCAATTGTAGTCAGCCGTCTCGTCACTTGTGACTTGGTAGTCGCTCCGGTCTAGATTGGGAAAGCGCGCTTCTTTATCAACCGAAAGAAATTTCGCAGCCATCAATCAATATATCCCTGCTTTTTTCCCCAGCGCAGCCATGTAGTCGTGGCCTGCTTTAGACCACTGCCAATTCCAGTTGGAGACGCTTTCGTGATGGCCTTCAACGCCGCAAACCAGTAGGCCGGTCGAGCTTCTAGCTCCCGAAGAATTAGCGGTACGGCATCCTCACCCATGGCAATAATCTTTTGATATGCAAGATGCTCGACCTTCTTTTGGATCGACGAATACATCGCCGTTTCCCGGCGCCATTGGTCGGCGAGAGTCGCAAAGGCCGCCTCCAGATTTTCGGTGTCAGACGCAAGCGCGGCAGATGCATTAACAAGTTTGTGGAGACGGCCGGTCGCGACGGCTCTTTGGTTCACGGCGTCCTCTTGGAGGCGGCGCAATTCGTCCTCCGTCCGACGCACAATCTCCGAAACAACGACCTGTTCGCTCCGGCTGACCTCTGGGACTCGCATCTTTCGGAGATCGCGGGGATGCAATCGATCTCGAATAGAGCCGGTCGAAACCACATCAATGTACATCCGATAAAAAGGTGCCCGTAGAAGATTCAGGAGAAACTCTGGCTTCAGCTTTTTGGATCTGAAGACTTTGTAGTCGGGGCTGGCGAGACTGCCGTCCAGCTCTTTGGGGACGAGTCCGATGCTCCCGATATTGGCGCGCATCGGGTTATAGACAAAGTCGTTGTGTCTTACCTTTTTGGGTCGGTAGTTTGGTCCGAAGCTTTCGCCACGAACGTATTCGTTCAGTGTGACCCGTCCGTCGCTCGATACGCTGATCATGGGATACTCGCGGTCAAGATCATCGTCGGTCTTGGGGCTGAAGCGTTCTCCAGCCTCTTCAATTGAGTCACCCAGCGGTAAAAGTGTTGCGAGCAACCGACTGGCTTGGTAGCGCCAAAGATAGAATGGTGGATCAAGTCGTCCTTCGGTCTCGTTGAAGGGCACTACGAAGGCTGTTTTCAGTCCCTTGGTTGTCCCTCGGATTGTCTGGTCCTTCCGCCTAAACGATTTGTCTCCGTAGAACCGGTTGGCGAACTCGAAAAGGTCGGTGTCGGGACGGGTGATCTCTGACTGATTTGCAAAGTCCTCCAACAAGAGGTCGAGGTCTGTCTTTTCGCCTGCGCCGACAATCATCCGCCCGCTTGGCTCGTAGCCAATGAACTCGGCGGTTCCCATGAAAATTGGATAATCGAAATCCGGATCGGTCCGGAGAAATTCACGAACCGCGTCGGGCTCCATGTCTGCCGTTCTGGAATCGTAGAGTTCCTTTTTCTGCTTCGTGAATTTCTGAAGGTAGAGAATGCATGTGTTGACCGTAGGCACGCCAGACTGAACGAAGGCATGGGTTGGCAGGCTCACTATCGCGCGAATTTCGGCTTGGCTATGAATGAAGCTGCGGACGCGCTGGTTCAACTGTCCGCTCATCATGCCCTGTGGCAGAACGATCAGCATCTTGCCTTCCGGACGGAGAAGCTTAAGGCCCTTTTCGATAAACAGGATTTCTGTCTTCTCGGATTTCTTGTCCTGAAGTTTGCTGCCAAGCTCATACTTGTTGAGTATATCGGGATCCTTCTCCTTGCTGCCGAAGGGCGGATTCGCCAGGATCAGAGTGGCTCCTGATCCTTGGTTTTTCTCGCTGTATTCGGCGGGCTGGTAGGGCTTCCCGGTGATGTCTTTCGTGTCAAGCGCGTTGCCCCTCGCGACGTTCTTTCCATCGCCCCACATGAGCATGTTCATCTTCGCGGTCTTTGCGGCGCGAGGCTCGGCATCAATCCCGAAAATTTGATGCGCTCTTATGTCGTCAAGAATTTCGGCTCTTGTCGTGCCCATCCGGCGCAGCGTCCCCGATGGAAGCTCGTCCACACCACGCTGCATTTGCTCAAACGCCTTGATTAGGAATCCTCCAGAGCCACACGCAAAATCTGTCACGACATCGTGGATAGAAATTTCCGCAAGATCCGCCATGAAATTGACGATGGGCCGAGGGGTGAAAAATTGGCCAAGTCCCTCGCCGCGGAGTTGCGATGGCAGAAACTCCTCAAAGGCGCGGCCCTTCACGTCCACATCCCCGTTTCGGACATGGAAGGGCTTCATATCCCTCAGCACGGCTGCCAGCGTGCCCGACGAAAGATTGATCTGCGGGTGATCCTCAAAGACGCCCGGAAACAATTCCTCCGTGGCGGCCTGGAACCATTCATTGACAAACGCCTTCGCCTTCCCTTTGCCGAGCGATTCCCACTCCTCGATCTTTTCGGGAGTCAGCACGGGCCTAGATCGTGCCTTCAGCCGCCACTCATCCTCCGCTGCTTTCAAAAAGAGCAGCTTGCTTAATTCATCGAAGGCTGCGGCCGGGTCGAGCTTGTCGCGGTCACGGATCGCGTTGTGAATCTTCCGGAAGAACCGACGATAGTCTTTGATCCTCTCTTCATCTGGAGCAACGACCGGATTTGGTTTCTCTTGGATGGTGGCCGGAATGTTGGCGAAGGATATGAGCTTCCGAAGCGCCTTCCACTTTCCCTCGACGAGCGAGTCAACGGTGTCGTCAATAACATTAATCCGGCTATTGAAAGAGTAATAGCCGCGCAGAAGAAAGCGCCTACCGTTCGTGATGACACTGTAAGGCGTCTGGAGCGCAAAGGCGTATGAGTCGAGCTGTCCGAGGCCAGAATGGACAGGCTCATTCGGACTCTTGGCTTCAACGGTGATCACCGGCTTGCCGCGAAACTTGGCGACGAGATCGGCTTCTTTGTTCAAAACTTGGCGGCCGAGATGCATAGGCACCCGGTGCGCCCAATCAAGCT
The DNA here is from genome assembly GCF_050726195.1 of Methyloceanibacter sp. Lineage (GTDB taxonomy): Bacteria > Pseudomonadota > Alphaproteobacteria > Rhizobiales > Methyloligellaceae > Methyloceanibacter. Next base: position 51,592 of record NZ_JBOHJC010000017.1, read on the forward strand.
GATCGGGCGGATAGCCCAAGGTGTCGCTGAAAAGCGGGTGAAGGAGTTTTACCTCCACGTCTCGTTCTGTCTTTAGATCGTCCATGCGCGCCGCTTCTCCCCCCGAAGTCAGACGCCTCTGTCTTTTTTCTGACGGCGAGCGGCGTTCGCCGCGTCGAAGCGCTTCTGCTCTTGGCCGAGTTCCTTGCGCGAGACGTTCAATAGCCGACGGGCCAGAGACTTGAATCTCTCCATCGGGCTCGCTTCTTTGTCGGCCGCGCCGCCGTCGCGGGGGCCTTCAGTTCGGGGACGTTGGCTCCGCGTCATCACCAATCAGTTGCCTATAGGTCAGCCGCTTCCCAGTAACCGAAGATAGCACAATACGGAACCGCCCGCCGTCATTGTCCTCACGCTCGTTGAACCGGAAAGCCTGCTCGTCCAAATACCGGAACAGATGGAAGGGCTCGACGCTGACGTAGGTCCCCTTGATGGTCCGCTTCAGTAGGCTCCAGAAGTTCTCAAGTCCGTTGGTATGGACCGTCCCGCGAGCATATTCGACGGCATGATCGACTACCTCGTGAACGTAGTCCGGCGACAGCCCGCGATAGCCTGCCCACGCATCAGTATTGATGCACGACCCGAGTTCGACTGCTTCTCGGATTTCACGCTGTAGGGTCTCTTTCTGAGTGTTGGGCATGACGCGGGCGCGGACGCGGCTGGCCTTCCGTTTGCCCTTGCGTTCAAGGATACCCATGACGACGGTTTTGCCCGAACCGCCTGTTCCAGTGACGGTGCTCTTACGGCGCTTCTTGTGCATGTTTTTTGCGAGTCCGCCGACAAATGTTTCGTCGGCTTCGGTCTCACCATCCATCTTGAAAAATGAACCGGCCTGCATCGCCAACCGAATACGATGCAACATGAACCAGCCAGTTTTTTGGGTAACGCCAAGCGAGCGGTGAAGTTCGTACGAGCTGATCCCGTTCTTGCAGTTGGCAACCATCCAGATCGCGGCGAACCACTTGTCGAGGCCAATCGGGCTGTCCTCGAAAATGCTTCCGACCTTTGCCGAAAACTGCCGCTTAGGATGCTTCTCTTTGCACTCCCAAATGCGCCGCGTGGCAATGAAGCGAACATCGGTACGACCACAAGTCGGGCAATGAACGCCGCTTGGCCAGCGCAACTCAACCAGCGTGTTGAGGGCCACATCCGGATCAGAAAAATATCTGATCGCTTCAATGAGGGTCTTGGGTTCGTGTGCCATACCCCCAATCTAGGGGTTGGGGCTTACTGTGTCAAGTATATTAGTGCCCTAATTAGGACAGTACCCCCACGGGGGTGGTCGACAGGCGCCGTCCCGATTGGAGCTTGAGTGTCCTCGTTTCGGCTGTTCGACTTATGCTAGTTCTGCTACTACTAGTTGTATTACAGATGTGCGCAATCGATGGAGAACACAAATGGCTGGAGTGGCGGGAGTTCAAGGCGTCTACGTCGTCGTCGACGATGGAGGCAACGTGTATTGGGTGGACGGCACGCAGGGAAATAAAGCCAACGCGACAACGCTCAAAGGAAGGGGACCTTTCTCTGTCGCGTGCTCTCTGTCAGGCGGCGGCGAGACCTGCGTCATCTCTGATGCAGCGGGAAATTGCTGGCGCGGACCCGCGAGGGCCATCGCCGGGCAGAATTTCAAACCGGTCAGTTGACCTGATCCAACGAGGGGGCCGCCGCCTCGGTCGGCGGCCCCTCGCGTCCTCACCCCGCCAAGGATAGCGGCCCGGCCGCACGGCGATTGCCCCAAAACAAAAGGCCGCCCGAACGGGGCGGCCCAGCGAACTTCGCGCCTTATTATGCGCTCGGGCTGCCTATTTGCAGCGCGCGCACCAGCATTTCCAGAAGCGGCAGACCCGGGTGTAGCCCAGCGGACAGAGCGGCCCCGCGGTCCGGCAGGACACCTGGTCCACCGGCGAATAGTTCTTGGCCGCGGCGGGCAGGCCTTGGGTGCCTCCGCCGACCGTCGCCTCGGCCTGGAAGCCGAGCGCGCCGGCAAGCAGCAGGGCAAAGGCCGCCGCAAACAGAATCAGAAGCTTCCGCATGTTCCCTCCTTGGTCGTAAGACCCGTTCGCATCCCCCTTAATGGGATCGCTCGCGGAGGATGCGCCCGTTAACCATAGCGCAAAACGCGCGCGCTCGCACGCCCCCTCGTTCCCGGCGCGAAGCGGCGCTTCGCGTGCCGGCCGGCGCCCGCTATGATCCGCACCTTCGGACGAGGGGCCGCACAAAAGCATGAGCCAACAGCCGCGCGAGAGCACGCCGCAGGACAGGGCCCTTCTCGCTTTGCTCGTCCTCGTCACGCTCGCCTTCGCCTTTGTCCTCTGGCCGTTCTACGGCGCCATCCTGTGGGCCACCATCCTCGCCATCGTGTTCGCCCCGGCACATCGGCGGCTCGCCAATTCCATGCCTGGGCACCGCAACCTCGCCGCGCTTCTGATGGTGCTGATCATCGTCACCATCGTGCTCCTGCCCTTGGCGATCACCGCCGCCTCGCTCGTCAGCGAGGCCACCGCGCTCTACGACCGCATCCAGTCCGGCGAGCTCGATCTCGGGCTGCAACGCTTCCTCGATGCGCTGCCCGGGTGGGCGTCGCGCATTCTCGGCCGGCTCGGCGTGACGGACGTCGGCGACGTGCAGAGAATGGTCACGAGGCTCCTGAAAGAGGGCAGCCAGTTCTTCGCCACTCAGGCCGTGCTGGTCGGCCAGGGCACGGCGAACTTCATCATCAGCCTGTTCCTCATGCTCTATCTGTTGTTCTTCTTCCTGCGCGACGGCGCTGCCTTGGCCCAGCGCATCAAGGACGCGATCCCGCTCAGGCCGGAGCAGAAGCGCGCTTTGTTCGAGAAGTTTGCCGTGGTCATCAACGCCATGGTCAAGGGCACGATCCTCGTCGCCATCGTCCAAGGCGCGCTCGGCGGCCTCATCTTCTGGGCGCTTGGCATTCACGCCCCGGTGCTGTGGGGCGTCCTCATGGCCTTCCTGTCGCTCGTGCCGGCGCTCGGCGCGGCCATCGTCTGGTTGCCGGTGGCGCTCTATCTGCTCGCCACCGGCGCGGTGTGGCAGGGCCTCGTGCTGATGGCGTTCGGCGCCGGCGTCATCGGCCTCGTCGACAATCTGCTGCGCCCCTATCTCGTCGGCAAGGACACGCGCATGCCGGACTATGTGGTGTTGATCTCGACCTTGGGCGGGCTCGCGATCTTCGGCCTCAACGGCTTCGTCATCGGCCCGTTGATCGCCGCCATGTTCATCGCCGTGTGGGACATTTCCGGCGGCGCAGCGCCGCGCCGCAAGGGCTCCGGCGAGGGACGCTGAGACCCCAAGAATTGCGCGGAAAATAAGCACAATCAAAGACTTATTAGGTCCCTGGCCCCCAGCCATGATAGGCTGGGGACGGGTCTGGCCGCGAGGAGGTCAGGGCCATGATCTGTCTCGCGCAAGAGACGTCGTCCTACGCATTCATTCCATCTCCGCACGTGCTGACGGCCGCCGCGCTTGAGAGCGGCCCCCGGCTAACCCCTGCCCACGGCAAGGCGCCTTTGCGCCGATCGCCCAGCAAAACTGACCAGGCCTCCTCCGATCGGAGGAGGCCAGCAATCCCACAACGTGAAATGATTGCCGTCCCGATCGGTTGAGGAGGCCTCACCATGCCCATTCAAGGCGTCGGCACCACCCCATTCTTCAACGTAACAGCAAACGGCGTCGTCAATTCGACCGCCGCAGGCAGCCAAAACGCACCGTTCGCCGATCTGCGTGACCGCCTCGGATCGCGGAAGATCCACCCATGACAGACTCAACCTGGTTGGGCACCGTCGACGGCGACTACACCAACGCAACCAACTGGAGCGCTGGCGTTCCGGGCGCCGGCGACACAGCCACCTTCAATGCATCGAGCAATCAGTCGCTGACGATTACAGGTTTGATGTCCGTCGGCACCTGGGACAATCACCGTAGCAGGCTACACTTTCACGGTAGGCCCCGCCGGCAATCAGGTCAGCTTCGACGGCACCGGAATTGAATCAGGCGGCCTCGCCGTTCAGGTCAATGTCAGCGGCGCGATGGCGTTTTTTGGCGATAGCGCCGCCGGCGACACGACGACCTTCACCGTGACCGGCAGCATGCAATTTGGGTCTACATTTGGCGACACCGCGACCGCCGGCAACTCGACGATCAACAGCAGCAAATTTTTGCTCTTTGCCGGCGACAGCACCGCCGGCACGGCGACGATCACGCACTCAGGTTTAGGTGTAGGTCTTTGGCAGTTCGTTCAAAACGCCACTGCCGGCCAGGCAAACATTACGAACAGCGGTCAGATCTGGTTTTCCAATAACACCAGCGCAAGCGATTCGACCATCGATAACACGGGCAACCTTCAGTTCTTCGACGATGCAAGCGGCGGAAATGCGCAGATCACCACGAGCGGCGTGACGCAATTCGTGGGATCGAGTACCGCGGAGAATGCTACCATCATCAACACCAACACCGGGCAGCTCTATTTTATGGATAGTGCCAGCGCCGGCAATGCGACCATTACAAACAACAATTTCATGTTTGTCGGACAGGCAAACCTTGCTCAACCCCAGCAAGTCACCCTTGCGAACGCGACCATCGAGAACAATAACCTCATCTTTTTCTTCGAAGACAGCACGGCCGGCAACGCCACAATCACCACCACGGGCGGTGCTGTAACGGACTTTGACGACAACAGCACCGGCGGCAATGCGCGCTTCATCACCGAGCTTGGCGGCACCGTCGATTTCTCCGGCAGCACGGGCCTGACCGGCACAAATCAGGTCAGCGCCGGATCGATTGCAGGCGCCGGCAACTACATTCTTGGCGCCAACGAACTCACGGTCGGCAGCAACAATCTTTCCAGCGAAGCCAGCGGCGTGATTTCCGGTACCGGCGGCTCCCTGGTGAAGGTTGGGACCGGCTCGTTGACGCTTTCCGGCATCAATACCTATACCGGCCCAACCAACGTCGCCGCCGGCCAGCTCATCGTCAACGGCTCGCTCGATCCCATCAGCGATGTGACCGTTAACAATGGCGCCACGCTTGGCGGCAGCGGCATGGTCGGCGTGGTCGACGTGAACGCCGGCGGCATACTCGCGCCCGGCGCAAGCGCAGGCATGCTGCAGACAGACGACCTGACCTTCGCGGGCACCCCGCAGCTGAGGATTGAACTCGGCGGTTCCACGGCGGGCACGGGATACGATCAGGTTAACGTGGCCGGAAACGCCACGCTCGCCAACGCCGTTTTGTCCGTTTCGCGCATCGGAGGCTTCGATCCCGCGGCGGGAACGACGTTCCGTATCCTCGACAATGACGATAACGACGCCATCTCGGGCATTTTTACCGGACGTCCTGACGGCTCGACGTTCCTCACCGGCGGCCGCAAATACACGATCGATTATGACGGCGGCGACGGCAACGACCTGGTGCTTACCATTGGCGGCGCCGTCATCAATGGCACGAGCGCAAGCAATGTCATCAATGCAAGCACGACCGTTGCCGGCCAGCCGCATCCGACCACTGTTGCCGACTCGATCGACGCCAAAGGCGGAAACGACAAAGTTGATGCCCGCGCAGGCAACGACACGATTTTCGGGGGCTCTGGCAAAGACACGCTGAAGGGCGGAGATGGCAACGACGTTATCACAGGCGGCGCGCACCACGATCTCCTGTATGGCGGCTCCGGCAGCGACGATTTCGACTTCAACAAGATTTCGGAATCGAAGAAGGGCAGCCAGCGCGACAAGATCAATCACTTCCAGCGTAACCAGGACGACATCGACCTGCGCGACATCGACGCCAAAGGCGGTGTCTCCGGCAATCAGAAGTTCAAGTGGATTGGCAAGGACGACTTCAGCGAGACCAAGGGCGAGCTTCGCTACGAGGACAACGGCTCCAAAGTCATCGTCCAGGGCGACGTCAACGGCGACGGCAAGGCCGATTTCGAGATCTTCGTTGCCGTGGGCAGCCTGGCGAAGGGCGATTTCCTGCTGTGAGCCTGCCCAAGACTAAGACGAAAGGCTGAGACCGCGCGCGGCGGGGCGCCGCGATTATTGGCGATTGGCGAGACGGGCGACCATCGGCGCGGTGAGGTAAAGGATCGTCGCTTTCTGCTGGCCGGCTTGGGTGTAGCGGAACGACAGAATGGCGCCCTCCCCATCCGCGAGCGGCCCACCTGCCGCGGCGTCGCGCGACAGGCTGAAGCGCGCATCTGAGGGGATGACGGCCTCGCCTCCCGCCTCGTGTCCTTCGATCGTCAAGGCGAGACCGAGTTCGCGCCGGCTCTCGTCCGGCTTGAGGATGGCTTGGACGCCGCTCAGGGCGTGGCCGGAGACGTTGACGCCGCCGATGACGAAGCCGCCGGCCGTGCCTGGGGCCACAGCGTCCTCCTCCAGAAGCCAGCGGACCGCCTCGCCCGCCGGTGCCTCCGGCTCGTGCTTCGGCTCCTGCGTCGGCTCGGGCCAGGGCGCGGCCACGGCGGCTTGCATGGCTTGACGGCGCTCCGTCGGCGGCGCCGCGCGCGGCGGAGCGGGCCTGCTTAACGCGGCCGAGACGTGCTTGAGGGTCGAGGCCAGCGACTCCAGGCTTTGGCGGTCGAACACCGGCGAAAGCTGGTCGGTCAGCGCGACGATGCCCTCGCTTGCCTCCTTGTCCTTGGCGGTGGCGAGGAACAGGAGGCCGACGAGCGCGGCGAGCGACAGCGCCATCGAGCCGGCCGCAATCCAGGTGTAGCGGCCCGTGTAGGTCGCGACGAGAAGCGCCGTAAGAGCGATGCCGGCAGCGAAGAGCGCCACTTAAAGTCCCCCGCCCGTCAGTCCCGCGATCGCGATGACCCCGCCATGGCGGCATAAAACCGTGGCACGAGCACGGCAAATTGAGCCGCAAATTGGTGAACGTTTGCCTATCGGCCTGCCTCGCCGTGCCCCCTGGGCCCCTCAGTTGCCCAAAATCGGGCCGAAAGAGATACCAACAGGGTCATCGGCTTGGTTGCGGAAAGCCCCGGAATCGGCCATGGGTCATGGTGCATGGGATGCGGCCAAGGCCTTTGAAGCGGCTGAGGGCCTGCTCTTTTTCAGGAGTATGAACGCATGATGTCGAAAACCGAGCTCATTCAGAAGATCGCCGACCAGGCGTCGCTGGCCAAGAAGGACGTGAAGGCGGTCATGGAGGCGCTTGCCGACGTGGGCTACAAGGAAATGAAGAAAAGCGGCGCGTTTATGCTGCCGGGGTTCGCCAAGTTCGTCGTCGTCAAAAAGCCGGCCACGCCGGAGCGCCAGGGCGTCAACCCGTTCACCAAGGAGCCGACCACCTTCAAGGCGAAGCCCGCGCGCAAAGTGCTCAAGGTCCGCCCGGTGAAGGCCGCCAAAGACGCAGTCTGACGCTAAGCCGTCGAGGCGGGCGGGGATCGCCTCTAGGACGGCTCGGTCTCGCGGGCCGGCGCCCTGGTCTTGACGTCCGGCGCGGCGAGCGCGGCATCGACCGCCTGGCGATAGCCGTAGCGGTCGATGAAGGGCTTCAGGCGATCGGCGACCTTGCGGGCGATCGGTTGCGGCAGCCGGTAGGACGAGACGCGATGGTCGGCGCGGTCGGTCAGAATCGCGCGCATCGGCCCTTCGGCTTCCGCAAACCCCTCAAGTCCGAGCCGTGCATAGATGTCGCGCATGGCGCCGACCGGATCCTTGATGAGGTCCTCGTAGCGGATCTCGACGAGGCGGTCCGGCGCGATCAGGTGACGGTCCTCCTCGAAGGCCACCGTCAGGCGCTGGAACATGTCGAGCACGTAGTCGTCGAGCCAGGGATCGAGGTTGGGCGGATTGTGCAGGCCTTGCGTTGAGTAGAGCGCGCGCCACAGCTTGACCGTAGACGGAAACACGTCGAGCGGGTTTCGCGCGATGTAGACGAAGCGCGCGTCGGGGAAGAGCTTGGTCAGCACTTTGAGGCGCGCGGCGTTGGCGGGCGTCTTCATGACGAGGCGCTTGCCGTGCTTCAGCTTGAGCCGGCGGTAGAACCACATGAAGGCGTCGGCCCAGCTCTTGACCTGCTTTTCTGAAAGACCCTTGAAGTCGAGATAGGCGCTGTCGGCGGGACCGCGCCTGGGCCAGGCCATGGTGTTATAGGGCGAGCCCTCGCCCAGCATGATCATGGCGAACTCTTCCTCCTGCGGGCGGTCGAAGCCCACGGGCACGTCGTCCTGCGGACGCCGCTTTGGCAGGAGGATCTTGAACACCTTGTCGAGCCTGCCTTCGGTCAGAAGGAAGTGGTGCGGGAAGAAGCACTCATAGGTGGTGGGGTAGGCGAGGTTCGGGTCCTCGGAGAACAAGTCGTGGAGCAAGGTGGTGCCGCTCCGCCAGTGGCCGACGACGAAGATCGGCGGCTGGTCGAGTGGCAAGCTTTCCGCGTTTCTCTTGTACTTCCACTCCGAGATCCATTTGAGCGGCGTGTTCCACGGCACCCACAAAAACAGCGCCAAGGTGTCGGGGATGCAGTTCAAGGTGAAGCTGAAGCGGCCGCGCCAAAAGAGCCGCATCAAGGCCGAAAAGCGCATGCCAAACCAGACATAGAGCAGACGGCCGCCATAGCGCTCGATGGTAAGCGCGGGCATTTTCGGCTTTTTGCGGCGGCGGCGCTGCGGCTTGCCGTCTTCCTCCGGCGGCATAACCTCGTAGTCGGGCACGCGGGAACTCCTGTCCAGGATCGGATTTTGCGTCCCGCTTAGACGCGATCAGGGCGCAAGGGAAGCCCCAAAGGGCGAGGCCGATGATCGCGGGCTTCGCCCCTGGGGAGTGCCGGGGATGGCTAATGGCAATATCCTTGCTAAAAGGATGGAGAGATGAAGCCGCAAATCATAAAGACCCCCTCGGGGGAGGAACTCGTGGTGCTGTCACGCCGCGAGTAGGACGCTATGCTGGCGCGCCTTGGCGATGAAGACGCCGAAGACCGGATGACGGCACGAATCATCGACGAGACGCGCGATCAGATCTCTCTTCCGCTCGAGGTATGGGATGAGATTGACGCGGCGCCCTCCCCGATCGGCCCCTTGCGGCGGTGGCGCGGCCTAACCCAGGAGGAGCTGGCCGCCAAGGCCGGCATCTCGCAGGGCTACCTCTCGGAAATTGAGACCGGCAAGAAGGTCGGCGACGTCGCGACGTTGCGTGCGATCGCTTCGGCGCTTGGCGTTGGTCTCGACGATGTGACCTACGAGGGCAATTAGCGCGCGAGCGCTGCCTTCACTGCTGCCGCCAGCTCCTTCAGGTCGAACGGCTTCTGCAAGAACATAAAGTCGTCCTTGTCCGACAAATTGCGGCGGAAGGCGTCCTCGGCATAGCCCGAGATGAAGATGATCTTGAGGTCGGGATTGGTCTCTCTGAGCCGCTTCATCAGGGTCGGGCCGTCCATCTCCGGCATCACCACGTCGCTGACCACGAGGTCGACGGCGCCCTCATGGCTCTCGAACATTTCGAGCGCCTCGGCGCCGGTCGACGCTTCGAGCACCTGATAGCCGCGCTGGCCAAGCGCGCGGGCGGCGAAGCTTCGCACCGCGTCCTCGTCCTCGACGAGAAGCACCGTGCCGCGCCCGGTCAAGTCTTTCGGCTTCTCGATCTTGCGCTCGATCTTCGCGGTCTCCGGCTCGGCTTCGCCCACCCTCTCCACGTAGCGCGGCAGGTAAACGCGCATGGTGGTGCCCTTGTTCATCTCGCTGTCGGCGAAGATGTAGCCGCCGGTCTGTTTGATGATGCCGTACACGGTGGAGAGCCCGAGCCCGGTGCCGCGGCCGATCTCCTTGGTGGAGAAGAACGGCTCGAAGATCTTCTGCTTCACGTCCTCGCTCATGCCGATGCCTGTGTCGCGCACCTCGATCATCACGTACTCGCCCGGCGGCACGTGGCTGAGGCCAAGCTCGCGCGACTGAAGCTCGCTCACATTGGCGGTGCGGATGGCGAGCTTGCCGCCGTCCGGCATGGCGTCGCGGGCGTTGACGGCCAGGTTGATGACCACCTGCTCGAACTGATGCAGGTCGGCCTTGACCGGCCACAGGTCGCTTCCCTGGTCGAGGCTGAGCTCGATGTTCTCGCCAAGCAGGCGGCCGAGCAGGATCGAGAGCTCCGACAGCACGTCGCCGAGCTGGAGCACCTGCGGCCGCAAGGTCTGCTGGCGCGAAAAGGCAAGCAGCTGGCGCACGAGCCCAGCGGCCCGGTTCGCGTTCTGCTTGATGTTCATGATGTCCTGGAACGCGGGGTCGGTGGGCCGGTGGTTCATCAGCAGAAAATCCGAGAAGCCGATGATCGCCGTCAGCATGTTGTTGAAGTCGTGGGCGATGCCGCCGGCGAGCTGGCCTACTGCCTGCATCTTCTGGCTCTGGGCGATCTGCATTTCGAGCGCCCGCTGCTCGGTCGTGTCGATGGCGTAGGCGATGGCCGCCTCGCTCTCGCCTTCGGCTTGCTCGATGGGGCTCAGATAAATCCTGCCGCTCCGCTCGCCTGGGCCGGCGAAGGTGACGTCGACCGGCTCGATCAGGCCTTGGCGGGCGGTAACGGCTTCGAACGCGCGGCGGAGCGCCTGATGACTTGCCGGCTCGACCAAGCTCTCGAGGCTCGCTCCGCCGGCGCCCTCGGCATCGGCGCCGAACATGCGCACGAAGGACGCGTTGGTGGCGCTGACATGGCCCTTTGAATCCACCGTGGCGATGGCGATCGGCGCGGAATGGAACAGGCGGGCGAAGCGGAGCTCGGCGGCGCCCGCCTCCTCCGCTTCTCCCGGCCCGCGGTTGAGGATCAGGACGTGGGCCAGGACACTGCCGCGCGGCAGCCGGTGCAGGATGCGCACCGGCAAGTTGGTGCCGTCGGCCTTGACCAGGTCGATGTCGAAGTGCCGAACCGTCCCTTGCGCCTCGCCGCGGCCCGCGCCGGCGATGAGAGCGGCGCTGTCATGCGACATGATCTGGCCGAGCTTGAGCGGCCGGTGGGCGATGTCGGAGAGGTCGATGCCAAGCCATTGGGCGAGCGTGGCGTTGAGATACTCGATGCGGCCGCCGGCATCGGCGGTGAAGAATCCGGCCGGCGCGTTGTCGAGATAATCGATGGCGGCCTGCACCTTGGCGAAGCTCGTCTCCTCGCGGGCGCGGTCTATCGTAATCTCGTCGACCTGCCAGACGACAAGCCCGCCTTTGCGTCCCGACTTCGGGTCCGGCGGCATCGGTTGCACGGAGATGCGGAACCAGCGCGGAGAGACGCCGGCTTCGTCCCCAACTTCTCCCGGCGGCGGCAGGCGGAACTCCTCCTTCTTGCTGCGCCCCTGCTGAGCGGCGCGTGCGAGCCTGAAGATGGGTTCGGCAAGGTGCGGATTGGCGCCGAAGGCGCGGTCCGGCGGCGGCACGGCGGCGTCGGGCTCGAGCCCGAGCAGCTCGCGATAGGACCGGTTGGCGTAGAGCACGCGTCCCGTACCATCGGCGATCAGCGCGCCTTGCGGCAGATTGTCGACGAACGCCTTGGTGAGATCGTTGCGCGCGTGGCGCTGGCCAAAATAGAGGATGCCGACGGCGCCGGCGAACAGGCAGAACACGCCGACCACGGCAAGGCCGGCGAGGATCGCGAGCACGAACGGCTCGGCGATCTCGCGCGAGACCATGGCAAGGCCGACGGCGGCCACGGCAAGCGCCAACGCCAGCAGAACGACAAGGCTGACGCTGCCGTCGCGCTCGGGTTGGTCGGCGGCCGGCTCGGCGTAGCGCATCGGCGCATCGATATCCGTCATGGTCCGGAAAATACCCGATTCGAATGGACTTGACCGGACATTGTCATGGGCGCGAGGTCGCCATCGCGCACCCCCAAAATCGCTTCACCCAAGAGGCGGGCTCTGTGGTTAAAGAGCGGTAGGCCCGATTGCGTAGGGAGCCAGCCGTCATGGAATTCGACACCCTCATTCTCTACGTCGCAACCTTTCTGTTCGTCGTGGCGCTGATCGCGCTCCTCGTCTGGGCGTTCAAGGCGTTTTTCGGCAAATCGAGCTCGGCGAACTTCCTGAGAGCGCGCGAGAAGCGCCTCGGGGTGGTGGAGACCGCCTCGATCGACGGCAAGCGGAAATTGCTCCTGGTGCGCCGCGACGATGTGGAGCACCTCCTCATCATCGGCGGCCCCATCGACATGGTGGTCGAGACCGGCATCAAGGGGCGGCCGCATCTCGGGCCGCCGCTGGACGACGTGATCATCGCCAAAGCCGAGTCCCGCCCGGCTCCCGATTATGGCAAAACGTGATCGGACTTTAGAGCGATTCAAGTTGACTGTGGCATAATTGCCACGCCCGGTTTCACTTGTGATGGGGGGCAAGTTGCGGTAAATAGTGAACACGGTCTTACGGTCGCCCTTCGGGGCAGGCGGATGAAGCGACGCCGGTACTTTCAACCGCTCGTATCGTAAGAACGCCGGCAGTTCCCTGCTAATGGTCCGACACCGACTGGCCTAGCCAGTCATGTCAGTCCCCCAAACCTCTCCACTCCCCGCCCTCCAGCGGGGAGTTTTTTTGTCGCTGCGCGCGCTCCTGGCTAAGGTGCGCCGATGAATCACGACCGGACTGCAATCCTCACGCTGATTCTCGCCCTCGCCGCCTTGCTTGCAGCGGCGCGTGCCGCAGACATGCCGGAGGGCTTCGTGTATCTGCGCGACGTTGATCCAACCATCGAGCAGGACATCCGCTATGCGCGGAGCGACAATTTCACCGGCAAGAAGGTGCCGGGCTACGGCGCGGCCGAGTGCGTCTTGGTGCGTCAGGCGGCGGAGGCGCTGAAGCAGGTTCAGGCCGACCTCGAGCCCAAGGGGCTGACTCTCAGGGTCTACGATTGCTATCGGCCGACGACCGCCGTCGCCGCTTTCTCGGCCTGGGCCAACGAGCCGGAGAGCGCCGAGGCAAAGGCGGCGTACCATCCGGCCCTGAGCAAGAGCGCGCTGTTCCCCGACTATATCGCCACGCGCTCGGGCCATTCGCGCGGCGCCGCGGTCGACGTCACCCTCGTGCCGCTCGGCGGCGATGCGCCCTCGCAGAATAGCACTGCGCCCGCGTCCTGCACCGCGCCGCAAGAAGGCTTGGCGCCAGACGGCAGCCTCGCCATGGGCACCACGTTTGATTGCTTCGACGTGAAAGCGAACACCGAGACCGGAGGGCTGACCTCGGAGGAGATGCAGAACCGCGCCACCCTGCTCGAGGCCATGCACGCGCGGGGCTTCAAGGACTACCCATTCGAATGGTGGCACTTTACGTTCGAGCCCGAGCCCTACCCCGACACCTATTTCGACTTTCCGATCGTGCCACGGCCAAGCGGCGAGGGTGGGTGACGGAGGACCGGCAGGACACCCTGGTCGAGACGGCCGTGCCGGCGCGGCTCGACCGCTTGCGATGGGGCCGGTTCCACACCCTCATCGTCGTCGCGCTTGGCATCACCTGGGTGCTGGACGGCCTCGAAGTGACGGTGGCCGGCGCCGTCGCCGGCGCGCTCAAAGAAAGTCCCGTCCTCCAACTCACCAACGCCGAGGTGGGGCTCGCGTCGAGCTTCTATCTCGCGGGCGCCGTGCTCGGCGCGCTCCTGTTCGGCTGGCTCACCGACCGGCTCGGGCGCAAGCGCCTGTTCTTCATCACGCTCGCGGTCTATCTCGTGGCCACGGCGGCGACGGCGTTCTCGTGGAACTTCGCGAGCTTCGCCCTGTTCCGATTCCTCACCGGCGCCGGCATCGGCGGCGAGTACACGGCGATCGCCTCGACCATCCAGGAGTTCGTGCCGGCACGCTATCGCGGACATACCGACCTCATCATCAACGGCAGTTTCTGGATTGGCGCGGCACTCGGCGCTGGCGGCTCGATCGTGCTGCTCGACCCGTCGTTCCTGCCGCCGGACTATGGCTGGCGCGCCGCGTTCTTCATCGGCTCGGTGCTCGGTCTGGGCATCCTGCTGATGCGGCGGTGGATCCCCGAATCGCCGCGCTGGCTGATGACTCACGGCCGCCCGGACGAGGCGCACGCCATCCTCGACCAGATCGAGGACCACCATCGCGCCCGGGGTCATCACGTGCCGGACGAGATGCCTGTCACCTTCCGCCTCAAGTCGCGCCGCTACACGCCGCTTGCCGAGGTGTGGCAGACGCTGTTCCACGCTCACCGCCGCCGCACCCTTGTCGGACTCGCGCTGATGACGGCGCAGGCCTTCTTCTACAACGCGATCTTTTTCACTTACGCCCTCGTGCTCACCGACTTCTATGGCGTCGATGCGAGCAAGGTCGGCTGGTATCTGCTGCCGTTCGCGCTCGGCAATTTCCTCGGGCCGCTCATCCTCGGGCGTCTGTTCGATACGATCGGGCGGAGGCCCATGATCGCCCTCACCTACGCGCTGTCGGGGCTGCTGCTTGCGCTCACCGGCGCGCTGTTCGCCGCCGGCGTTCTCTCAGCGACGGCGCAGACCGCCGCCTGGACGGTGATCTTCTTCTTCGCCTCGGCGGCGGCAAGCTCAGCCTATCTCACCGTGAGCGAGACCTTTCCGCTCGAGATCAGGGCGCTCGCCATCGCCTTCTTCTATGCCGTGGGCACGGGCATCGGCGGCGTGGCGGCACCATGGCTGTTCGGCGCGCTGATCGACACCGGCTCGCGACTGAGCCTGTTCGGCGGCTATCTGCTCGGCGCCGCACTGATGCTGGCCGCGGGCGTCATCGCCGCGCGCTACGGGGTCGCCGCCGAGCGGAGGTCGCTCGAGCACGTCGCCACACCGTTATCGGCGGCGGACTAGTCGAGCAGGCTAAGTGCTCTCCTTGTGCACGACCGGGTGGACGCCTCCTTCGAGATAAACCCGTGCCTCGACCACGAGATGCTTCCAACTGATCTCAAAGGAGGAAGTCGCCTTTGATGAGAGAGCCGGCCAACACCAGAATTTCGAAGTCGGCCTTGCCGTCGCCATTGACGTCGCCTTGGACAATCACCTTGTTGCCCTTGACCTCGTAGCGCAGCTCGCCCTTCGCGTCGTGGAAGTCCCGCTCGCCGATCCACGTGAACTTCTGATTGCCGGGGAGGCCCTTCTTCGCGTCGATGTCCCGCAGATCGATCCTGTCGGCTTCGCTGCGGTCGAAATCGAGGATCTTGTCGCGCTTCGCGCCGGGCATGCTGTCCTTAATCGAATTGAAGTCGAACAGGTCGCCGCCGGAATTTCCGGTCAACATGTCCGTCCCGCGGCCGCCGGCCAGAGTATCGGCGAAATCCGAGCCGATGATGGAATCGTTGCCGCCGCGGCCATCGACAAAAGGAAGCCCGGTTTTGCTGGTAAGGCCGGAGAAGTCGAAAGTGTTGGCGCCCTTTGTGCCGTGAAGCCCCGCGCCATTGCCCTGCCAAATCTCGATGGACGAGCCTGTGGCGTCGAAGGCCGCCAGTCTCGCCACGCCTGATCCCAGCACTTGAAGCGTATCGGTGCCATCGCCGCCGTCGAAACTGTCGCCGATCCCGGCGCTGCCCGCGATGCGAAACGTGTCCGCGTCGTTGCCGCCGTCGAACTGGTCGATTTTGGAGCCGCTGGTGAAAATGTCCGCGCCGTTCTCGCCGAACACCTTGCCCGAGGTGCCGCCGACGCTGGTGAAGACATCGTTGCCGCCGCCCAGTTGGACTTCGCCGTCAATCGTGCCGAAGTTGACGATCGTGTTTCCGGTTGCAGAGTTGCAGTCGACATTGCCAGTCAGCGTGCCATGGTTGGTGACAGAGAGCCGGCCTGCGGAGTTCTGAATCGCGGCCACGGTTCCCATGATCGTGCCGCCGGCCTCGTTGTTGATCGTCAGGAGAGAAAAATGTCCAGTGGAGCTCAGCACGCCCACACCGTCCGAGTGGATCAAGCCGGAATTATTGATGGTCCCCGCATCAACAATAGTGGAACTAAGAGAGAAAACCGCATGGACCCCGGAATCTTGGCCATAAACCTCGCCGGTATTGTTCAGCTCGGAACCAGAGGACGACGCGGCAAATGCGATGCCGTCCGACTGCAAGCCGATCACCTTGCCGTGGTTGGTGATGGTTGGGTCGCTGCTGTTGAGGACAATTCCATCGGTGCCCCCGATGATATTGCGGCCTGCATTGTTGACGATCACGCCGTCGTCGCTTTCGAAGAACACAGCAACATCGTCATCAGACACGATGTTTCCGTTGTTGATCAACGTGCTTCCGCTCGTGTCGCTGAAGACGCCGGACTGGGCGCCGGATCTCACGAGCGCGCCGGCAAGGATCGTGAGGGTTATATTGGCGGCGCCATATTCGACCGCGTTGTTGGCCGCGTCGAACGTGGAGTCGATATCGGTGTCAACGACTGGAACGATCGTCATCGCTCTTCTCCTTCCGTAGGCGGCGCCGGACGGATTAGAGCGTCACTCTGGACACGCCTCCTTGCGACGTATCCTCCGTTTCGGGGTGTGGACCATCCACGCTCGGGAGGAGCATATACTAAACGTGCTACTTTTGCGCTAGGGTGCCGGGAGATGGAATGTCGGGAGTGGGCAGGATGTGGGCCCATGCCGACTTTCCAGGAGCGGGCCCTGAGCTCGAGCGCGCTCGGTCTCGGAGGTGGCGCGGTCGGCGACGGACTAGTCTAGTCGGGATAGGGCGTACCGTCCTTGTGTACGAACCGGCCGTCGGTGTTGGCGCTCATCATGTCGACGTCGGAGCAGGCGGTCACGTCGGCGGGCGAGCGCGAACCAACTTCGAGATAAACCGCCATCGCGCTCGATTTGTTGATCAGGTGATGGCCGTTGCCCGAGCCCTTCGGAAAGGCCGCGCAATCGCCGGCGCGCAGCATCGTCTCGCCGGCATCTTCGATCAGCGTCAGCTCGCCCTCGAGCACATAAACGAATTCGTCTTCGTGCGAATGCCAATGGCGCTGGCTCGACCAATTGCCCGGCGGCAGATGCATGAGATTGACGCCAAAATCAGTGAGCCCGCCGGCATTGCCCAGCCGCTGCCGCACGCGTTCGGCACAGGGTGCGTCGAACGGCGGCGGATAGCCCGAGCCTTGGCGTTCCGGCACGGCAGTGATGTCGATCTTGGGCATGGGTCTTCCCCGCGATCAGCGACCGATACTGTTATTCGTCGCGGTAGACGCGCTCGCGGCGTTCGTGGCGCTCCTGCGCCTCGACGCTCAAGGTGGCGATGGGGCGCGCATCGAGCCGCTTCAGGCTGATCGGCTCGCCGGTCTCCTCGCAGTAACCGTAGGTGCCGTCGTCGATGCGTTCCAGCGCCGAGTCGATCTTGGCGATCAGCTTGCGCTGGCGGTCGCGGGCTCGCAGCTCGAGCGCGCGCTCGGACTCGCTCGTCGCGCGGTCGGCGATGTCGGCGTGCTGCGCCGAATCGTCTTGCAGATGCTGCAACGTCTCCTTGGTGGAGCGCATGATCTCGTCGCGCCAATTGAGGAGCTTGCGACGGAAATAGGCCCGCTGCAGGTCGCTCATGAACGGCTCGTCTTCCGACGGCCGGTAATCCTCGGGGAGAATTTTCTTCTTCGCAGTCGCCATGAGAATCATGTCCGGGCGCTTCCAGTTGGTCGTTGGGCTCTTTAGCCTGCTCCCCGTGACCGGCGTTCTCTGATGGGAGACCCCCGCCGGGCAGCCCCGTATTACGGAAGCGAGTCGACAAGTCAAGACAGCACTCGGGCTTGACAAATCCGCGAAGCACCATCTCCGCGAACATTGCAAATCCGTCATATTTTGCCGCAGCGCCACATTCCGCAGAGCATATTTCTTGTGCAGTGCACTTGGGTCCCAGGGCCGGGCCTCTAGCGCTGCCCTTCCTTCGCGGGCTCGCGCGCGCTATGAGGCGCATGGCACGGGGGCATTAGCGCAAAGGACGTCTTGAAGCGTGCCGATCTCCAGCTACACGCACGCCGCAGGCGATGCCGTCCGCAATATCGGCGACTTTGCCGCAAGCCTCGTCACGCCGACGGTCAGGCTCGGGGTGACCGGGCTCGCCCGCTCCGGCAAGACCGTGTTCCTCACCGCGCTCGTGCATAATCTCATCGCCGGCGGACGCCTGCCGTTCTTCGACGCGGCCGCCGACCGGCGCCTGTTGCGCGCTTATCTTGAGCCGCAGCCCGACGAGATCGTGCCGCGCTTCGAATACGAGAAGCATCTCGCCGATCTCACCGGAGACCCGCCGCACTGGCCGGAGAGCACGCGCCGCATCAGCCAGCTCAGGCTCACGCTTGAATATGCCTCGACCAGATTTTGGAAGCGGCAATTGGGGCGCGAGCGCCTGCATATCGACATCGTCGATTATCCCGGCGAATGGCTGCTCGATCTGCCGCTGTTGCAGCTCGACTATGAGAATTGGGCCAGGACCGCGATCGAACAGAGCCGCACGCCGGACCGAAAAAAGGCGGCGAAGGATTGGCACAAGGCACTTGCCGCAATTGACCCGAGCGCGCCCGCGGACGAAGCGCTCGCCGCAACGCTCTCCGACCTGTTCAAGGCCTATTTGCGCGAGGCGCGCTCCGATCAGCACGCGCTGTCGACGTTGCCGCCGGGACGTTTCCTCATGCCTGGCGATCTCGAAGGCTCGCCGGCGCTGACCTTCGCGCCGCTCGATGCGCAAGGCGAGACGCGCTTTCCGCGCGGCTCCTTGTGGGCGCTGATGGCGCGGCGCTACGAAGCCTATAAGAGCTACGTGGTGCGGCCGTTCTTCCGCGATCATTTCGCGCGGCTCGACCGCCAGATCGTGCTGATCGACGTTCTTGCGGCGCTGAACGGCGGACCGGAAGCGGTCGCCGATCTCGAACGCGCCATGACCGAGATCATGGAGTGCTTCCGCACCGGCGCGAACAGCCTGTGGTCGAGCCTGTTCAGCCCGCGCATCGACCGCATCGTGCTCGCCGCCACCAAGGCCGACCATCTGCATCACGAGAGCCATGACCGGCTCGAGGCGATCCTCGCGCTCCTTTCCGAGAAGGCGATGAGCCAAGCCCGCTATGCCGGCGCCGAGGTCAAGGTGCTGGCGCTCGCCGCGGTGCGCGCCACGCGCGAGGGCGAAGCCAAGCGGAACGGCGAGACCTTGCCATGTATTGTCGGCTATCCCTTGCCGGGCGAGACCATCGGCCGGCGCACCTTCGACGGCAACGAGCCGTTCGCCATTTTTCCAGGCGATCTGCCGGCCGACCCGAAAAAGGCGCTGTCCGGCTGGCACACCGAGGACGGCGACATGCGCTTCGTGCGGTTCCGCCCGCCCGACCCGGTCGCGCTCCCTTCCGGCGGCTTCGCGCCGTTCCCAAATATCCGCCTTGACCGCGCCATTCAGGCCCTGATCGGAGACCGCCTCGAATGACCAAGAGCTCGCGCCGCAAGCCCACGGCGTTTCGTGTCGAAGAGGTTGAGGTGTTCGTGCCGCCGGAGACGGTGCCCGTGGTCGCCGAACCCGCAACGCTCCCTGCGCCGCAGGCGCGCATGCTTCCCGCGCTCAGCCGGGGCCTGCGCTGGGGCAGCCTCTTCCTCGGTGCGCTCGGCGCGCTGGTTGGCCTTGTCGCCTCGCTCTGGCTCTACGACTGGGCGCTCGCACTCATCGCCCGCGACGACTGGATCGGCTGGGCGGCGGTCGGCCTGCTCGGCGTCGTCCTTCTTGCGCTTGCGATGATCATCCTCCGCGAGGCGACGGGGCTGCTCCGCCTCGGACGCCTCGGCAAGATCAGGCACGAGGCGGACAGCGCCGCGCGGCAGAACGACAAGACGTTGGCGATCGACGTCACGCGCCGCTTGAAACGCTTCTATGCCGGACGCCAGGACCTCGCTTGGGGCCTGCAACGCCTCGCCGAGCACGAGCACGACATCATGAATGCGGAGGAGTTGCTCCGTCTCGACGAGCGCACGCTCATCGCGCCGCTCGACCCCGTGGCGCGCAGCATCGTCGCGGCCTCAGCCAAGCGCGTGTCGGTGGTCACCGCCATCAGTCCCAACGCCGTCATCGACATGATGTTCGTCGCCGCGCAGAACCTGCGCATGCTGCGCAAGCTCGCCACGCTCTACGGCGCGCGGCCCGGCACCTTATCCCTGCTCAGGCTCGCTCGCATGGTCGTGACCCACATTGTCTTGACCGGCGGCATCGCGCTTGGCGACGACGTGATCCAGCAGGTGATCGGCCACGGGCTTACGGCCAAGCTGTCGGCGCGGCTCGGCGAAGGCCTGTTCAACGGCGCGCTCACCACGCGCATCGGCATCGCCGCCATCGACGTGTGCCGTCCCCTGCCCTATCTCGAGCAGCGTCGGCCGCGCTTCCGCGAACTCGTCGCCGAAGTGGCGGGCATGCGCGGGTCAGCCTAGAAGCTTGCACCCGTCCAGGGCCACCGTCTGGGAGCGGCCGTCGTCGAATCTCAGAGTCACCGTGATCTTGTCGGCGCAGGCGAGGCCGCCGGCGCTGATGCGGAAGCCGCTCGCCTGATCGCTCGAGGCTTGCTGCTGCGGCATGACCGCGGGCGAGTTGAAGTTGTAGGCGACGCCGACCAGGCGGCGTTTTAGTGCGGCAGGCGGCTCGAGCCAGAGCTCGAAATGATAGAGCGGCCGCCGCCGATCCGTCCCTTGGACTTCGGTGACTTTGGACTTGATCCAAGCCCCGACGTCACCGCCGTCCGGCAGGCTCAGCGTCGCGGCGGAAGGCGCGTCTCCTGCGGATGCTTCTTCGGTCGGGTGCGCGGTGCCTGCGGCGGGCGCCGGGGGCGTGAAGGGGACCGGCTCGACCGCGTCCCAGGGAAGCTCGGGACCCCCGCCTTTGGAGAAGACGGCAAAGGCCTTCGGCTCCGGCTTGTCCCCTGAGTCCGCCGGCCGGTTCCACAGCAGATCGCGGGGGATTTCGCCCAAGCCGGCAAGGTTGGGCTCCTCGTCGCGGGGCGGGGCTATAGGTGGGGCCAGCGCGGCCGTCACAGCCGGCTTGCGGCTGGGGACCGGACGGGTCATCGGTTTGGCCACGGCGCGGGCGATCTTGGCAACCACGGTCTCGCCGCCAGGATCGGCCTCGGCACGCGAGGCGGTGTTTGGTTCCGAGGCGGACTGGGGGTCGGAACTCGAAGGGCCATCGAGCGAGACGATCGCCGCGAGCGCAACGACGAGCCCGGCAAGCACGCCAAGACCGGCCGTGCGCGCGCCGCGGGACATCTCCACGACCGGCACCAGCCTACTGACAAGAACCCGCATCACTCGAAAGTCCCCTCACCCGTCACCTTATCATAGCCCGACGCGGCCGGTCAGTGAAACGGCGCGGAAAGACGTTGCCGTTTCAAGGTAGATAGGCGCGCGAGATGCCATGTCGCATGGGCAGAACCGGCGCTTTGCACGCTGCGGTGGATAGCGGGGATAAGCGTTTGGTTTCGGATGCGGCTTCCGGCCGCCCGTGTATCCTTCCATCTGTGAGTTGGCTGGTTGTGGAAGGTGCCGGCGGAGAAATCCGAAGGTGTCGGGAAATGGCCGGAAGGACTCACGAGGGCAAGGCAAGCCCGAGGTCGTCCAGTGCCATGGGCGGCTGAAGGCGGCGGGAGAAGTGACCGCAAGGTGCCACGGTCTGGCGGCGTTGCCGCAGTACCGTGCGGTGATACCGGCAGGGTATTTTGCGCCACGAATTCCACCGCTGTCCCGGTTCGAGCCCGGCCAGGGCAAGAGCCGCGTCGTAGCAACGCGACGTTAAACAAGGGCCGTGGTCAGATCACGGCGCCGCTTTATGGGCAACCATGGGGCCGTGCGCGTGATCAGGGGCCGAAAGGTCCCGCGGCGCCGACTGATCGTCCCGAACGGGCGTGAGGCCGACATCGCAACAGGGAGGCGGGGCCCCAAAGCTCCGCCTTTCCTTTTGCCCGGTCCTCAACCCTCCTTCGCGCCCTTTAGATGTCCAGGTTCGGCCGATAAGATCGCGCCGCCATGGGGACCCCCAGCCTCTTCTCTCGCGGCGCGCTTGCGATCATCGCGGCGGCGCTGCTCGCCGTGCTGCCAGCGTGCGGCACCGTGAACCGCCTCAAAGGCCCCGAAAACGGCGCCTCGACCGAGAAGGACGCCCGCGACGTCGCACCCGACGATCCCCTGGCGCGGCCGACCCAAGTGGGCTGGACCTCGGCGCGGGCAACCCGCTGCGGCTTCATCTTCAGTCCCGAGCAACTGCGCGCAAACTACCTGGCTGCCGAGATGGCCGTTGGGCGCAGCGAAGCCGAGATGCGCAAGATCGAGAAGGCCTACGACTATACGCGCGAATCCGTGCTCGCGACCATCGAGGGCGATCTGCAGTATTGCAACAAGGAGCGGACCGACGCGATCAGGAAGGACCTCAACCGCTATCTCGCGGGCGACTACACGCCGACCGCGCGCATGGCGCGCTAACGGTCGTCGAGGGCGCTGTTGACGGGCGTGTGGGGTTTCCGTGCGGTGTTGAGCGGCGCCACCGGCTCGAGCTTGACCCTGGTGGCGATGCGCATGAGCAGTGCGTCCTCCGCCTCGCCGGCGAGCAGATAGGCGGTGCCGCCCTCGGTCCAGGTCACGCCGTTGATCGGCCCATAGCGCTCCGAGCTCAGCGTCTCGGCGCCATCGCCTTTCCTCGCGTAGAGCGCGAGCGGCGCGCCCTCAGAGCCGAGATAAAGGATCTGCGTGAACGGCGCGCCGCCTATGCGCAACACTTGTGCGCGCGCGAAGCGGAAGCCTTGCGGCTCGAGATTGGGAAGCTTGAGATCGGAGCCGAGGATCTCGGCGAGCTGGAACCGGACGAAGTCAGGATTGCCCTGGCCTTCGAGACCGACCTCCACGCTCGCCCGGCTGAGAAGCGCATGCGCGCGCGCCGCCTCTTCCTGCCAGCTTAGTATGGGCAGCGTGTGCGTCGCGGTCGAAGAGACGGGCGAAAAGCCCTGCAGCGACAGCGGCCAGCCATAGCCAATCGCGGCGAGGAGCAGCGCGGCGGCGATGCCGAGGGCGGCGAGCGTCCTCTTGACGATGCGCCACTCGATGAAGATGCCGTCGCGCGGCGGCGCCGACGCAGCCGAGACGTCCACCTCCTCGCCGGCGAGGATCGCCTCGAATGCGGCCTCGAGACGATCATGCGCGTGCTTCAACGCCTCGACGCGCGCGGCAATCACGTCGTCCTGATCGAGCACCTTCTCCACCGCGCGCGTCTGCTTGCGCGCGAGCTGTCCATCGACATACGCCACGAGGAGTTCGTCGCTGAGTTCGGTCATGGTGAACCTCTGAGCCCTTCGGGATAGAGGGTTTCGACGATAGCTGCGGCCGGCGCCGGCGGGCGGGCGCTCAAGCGGTCGGCGAGCGCCGCGGTGATGCGGACGAGCCGCGCGGCGATGGTGTCGGGGTGGACATCGAGAACGCGGCCCGCGTCTTCGTAGTCGAAGCCTTCGCCGTAGACGAGCAGCAGAGTGAGCCGCTGTTGCGCGGGAAGATTGCCGAGGAACTCGACGATCGGCGCATCGAAGTAGCAGTCCACCTCCGGGTAGAACAGTTCGCCAAAACTTGCCTCGTCGACCCTGGTTTGCGCCACGGGATCGGCATGGGCGCGCAGCTCATGCAGCCAGTGCTGGTAGATCTCGCCGAACGCCCACACGTCGAGCGCCGTGCCGCGTTGATAGCGATGTTGCTCGGCGAGCATGGCGGAGAGAGCTCGGCCGAGCAGAGCCTTGCCGTCGTCGCGCGCGCCGACCAGCATGTCGGCAAAGCGCTTGAGCCTCGGCAAGATGGCAATGAGGCCTGGCCGTAGCGAATGGTGAAATTCTTCTGCCTGCACGCCTCGTTCCCCGCCGCTTGGGTCAGAGCCGGCCTTGCGCGGGTCCCCCTCGCGAATCAATAGTTTAGCACATTCGGCGGACACGAAAGCCGATCAGAACCCGGTTACTTGCCCAAAAAGCGCTTGCTTCATGCGCCAAGGTGCCCAATCTTTGCGCAAGAGGGGAAATACCTATGACGGTCGTACCCCACGGCTCGGATCAGACGGAGTCGCAAGTCGTCGGCCCATCGCGTCGGCCCGGCAATGGGATGTCTGCGAGCGCGATTCCCCAAACCAACGATGTGGCCGCACCGGGTCAAAGCGCGTGGCGGCGGCGTCTCGCTGGACGCATCGCCGCAATCGCCGACAAGACGTCGAGCCAAACCAAGTCCGCGACCAAGGTCGGCTTGGCGCGCGCGGCAGAATACGGCCGCGAGAACGTGCTGCCGGAGTTCGAGCATGCGCGCACCAAGATCAAAGAGCATGCGCGCCCCGAGCAACTTAAGAAGGACTACAACAATTTTCTCCATTGGCTGCACGCGCGCGTGCTCGACCCGCCGAAGGAGCAGTTGTTCTTCATCCCGACCAAGGACAAGATCGCGCTTGCCGGGCTTACGATCCGCGGCAGCAATCGCGAACACGGTCACGATTACCGGCCGACCCCGTGCCAGCTCTTCGAGTGGACGCTCGCCGCCATCGACTACGACTTCTCGAAGCTCACTTTCGTCGACTATGGCGCGGGACAGGGGCGCGTCATGCTGCTCGCCTCCGAGCATCCCTTCGCCGCGGTCGGCGGCATCGAGTTCGCCGAGGAGCTGCACGACAACGCGGCGATGAACATCGCGCAATATCCGCGCTCGCGCATGCGCTGCCGCAACGTCGAATGCGTGCTGGAGGACGCGAGCCAGGTCGGGCCGCCCGACGGCGAGGCCGTCCACTATTTCTTCAACCCGTTCTCGCGCGAGGTGTTCGCCGAGGTGCTGCAAAATCTCGTGGTGTCGTACCGCAAGAAGCCGCGGCGGCTCTACCTCATCCTCGTCGATCCGGTGGCGACCGATCTCATCGACTCAAGCGGCGTGTTCATGCGGATTGAGCTGCCGCAGCAGGAGCGGCTCAAGGTGCGGCTGTTCAGCCCTTACGAGGTCGCGATCTACCGCACGCTCGCGTAACTTCCTCGAGTGAATGAGCCACCCCTCTCCCCGCTGGGGAGAGGGCTTTCCGCCGCGAGCTTGCGCGAGCGAAGCTCTTGCGCAAGTCGCATGGCGGGAAGGGTGAGGGGGTGAGCAGCCAGAAGCCTTAGGCCCCCCTCACC
>NZ_JBOHJC010000018.1:0-72918 GCF_050726195.1 Methyloceanibacter sp.
TTCCAGAGGGGGGTGGCGCGCCGAACGGCGCAGTCCGTAATGGTGTCGTGTCCTTGCGAGGACACGCGGGCGCCTTCCGGCGCGCCACTCGCGGCGTCTTACTCGGCATCGGGCCCCGCTTTCCGTTGGCCGGCGATGGGCTCCGGGCGGTCAGTCAGCTCCTGACAGGGGCCCGTGGTGGCCCCGGGGGGAGCCCCGATGCGGCCCGAGTGCCTCGCAGCGTACGAGGCCCGCAGGCGCCGCACCCCGTCCCGCCACTCAAGACGCCTCTAGAGCAACGCCCCTTCAGAAGGACGAGGTGGGAGCATTGTAGCGGGGAGAGAGGCGGAGGTCTAGGAATATTTTCCCGATAGGAGGCGAGGCCTATTTTCTAAGTATTGGGTGGTTGACAAGGAGCCTATGAGCAGCCATTTTAGAACGTATCATGAACATATGCGCCGGAGCATTTCGTGAACGGGGGTTCAGGATGCCGAAGAATTTCACCGACTATCAATACTATCCAGCCCTACGCTCCAGACTATGGGAGATGCGTGGCCACACGGAGCTCGATAAAGAAACAAAGTCAAAAATCATTCCAATAATCGCTTTAGCAAAGTACCAGAAAACAACCACTGCAGCAGCCGTAATTGAAACTGTAGCCAAGCTACTTGATGGCGGCCCATTCATTTTAGATGTCGAACCTTCGGTATATTACCGGTGCGACGACGCCCAAACGCTGTATGATCCTGATCAAGACTACGGTGCTTGGAGGAAACACGTTGCTAGCATACCCAATGTCATCCCATCCGTCCTGGTAAGAGCGAGTGGTGGCAAGCGTCCCATTATCCAACAAGCACTTAAGTTGGAGCAGAGCTTCGGCCAAATCGCGATCAGATCACGTAACCCCAGCAGCGATCTCGAGGTCTTATCGAACGTTCTTTCATCGATAGATGATGCGAAAAATCTGCTTGTCATACTGGACTATCAGTACGTGCGTGGAGCCTCGTCTGAGCTAGCCGACAAGGCGACCAACCTGATCGCCGGCCTTCGGGAAGTTAATAACGACGCGGTTATAGCACTAATAGGGTCCAGCTATCCTCAGGCGGCGGCGTCTTACGGTGACGCTGGGGCAACGCTCGAAATTTACGAGCGAAGCTTTCATGCGTCTGTCGCGTCAACGACAGACGTGATCTATGGCGATTATGCCTCTATTCATCCAATTGCCTTCGCGCCGCAGAAAAGCCTTTACGTCCCACGCATCGACTATCCCACGGCTACAACCTGGACGTTCAGGCGCTACCGCGACGATGACGGTGGATGGAAGAAGTGCGCTCAGGAGATAACAGACCTGCCTCAGTGGGATAAAGCTTTAGTGGAACAGTCGTGGGGTGCACAAAAAATCGCGGCCGCGAAAGCAGGTGACCTCACAGGTATGGGAGCACCGGGACCTTGGATTGCGGCACGCGTGAACATGCACATTTTACGTCAACTCGATTTTGATCCTGGCATTCCGAATGATGAAGATCAGGACGAGTAGCTACCCCAAGCTGACTTTCGCAGACTCGCCATTGCTATACTCGTGCCGACACACGATCTCGCCGATAAAAAGCGGTCATAAGTACGGGAGTGTCGCCGCTTGATCGCCTCTATCGCCGCAATTCGTAGAGATGCAAGCGGTAGCTCGGAAACAATAACCTCCAAGGTTTGGCGGTGGCCGCATGCGCGGCTGGTCAATCCCTGAGACTTCGCTACGCGCCCCAAGTCAGCAGTTGACATGTGCCGCAGCGCGGCCTCTCTCCCGAGTGAAGCAAGCCTGATCGGACGAACCCGGCGAATAGAGACAGCTCCCTCTTCTACAGACGCAGTGAATACGCCAACGCCATCTTCGATGCTGGCCAAGACGTTTTGCACGTGCTTAGGAGCCACAACAACAGCAACACCTTCAAACCAACGGGTGAAGCTGTCGATTTGTCCAGGCAGCCGGGCCAAGCTATCGGCCTCCGACTTGATCTCGTATGCAACAAGTTGCCCGTTCGCATGCACCAGGTCCGCGCGACGGCGCCAGCCCGGTACCAGCATCTCATTCACGATGACCGACGCGTCGTCAACCGCACCAGTCTCAAACAGATCGTCGATTAGAGCGGCCTTTATTCCGACCTCTCGTAGAGCGTAACGACTCATGTCGTTCCACGCGCCAATTCCATTGGTGATCTCTCCTCAAGCAATGCCTACTGGCTGTCTGCCTGATTTGCGATTACCCGTTTATTAAGAATAGGTCAATTTTCCTTACCTATCCCGCCGCTGGCGGACCCGGATTGCGCTGCGCTTATCCGGGCTACACAAAAAAGGGAGCCCGGCGGGGGCGCCGGGCTCGCAAGGATACTCCTTAAGGCTACTCTTAAGGCCTCGGCGCAGGTCGGAGGGATGGGATGAGCGCTGGCGCCGCTGCCAGAAAACCGAACGCCGGGCGATGCGGATGGTTCCGGGCGCAACCCCCGGTTTTCCCCCGCCCCGCCGTCACGGCAAGCGGAACGCTTGGAAGGAAGCCCGGCCCACGGGGGGAGGAGCCGGGCTTCCGCACTCATTTCCAGACAAGCACCGGTAAGGGGGGGTTGGGGGGGACTTTTCCCGGTGCCGAGGGTCTTAACGTGACGCGACGGCGATTGTTCCGCCGGCGGTGCAACGATAGATCCTGCCTGCCAGCCCCTAGAAAGAAGCCCCGGTCACCGATCGGGGACCAGGGCTTGGCAGGGCATTATCAGGAGCCGGCACGCTAGCGGCTTCTCGTGACAGATTTGCAACAAGACCGCGGCAAGTCGCGTTGGCAGATTTGCCCGTCGCGAGGGGGACACATTTCGCCGCTTCACTCATTCCCGGATGGGCGCATGGGAGCGGCGGCCGTTCCACGATCGAGGACGGGCGCGCGCCTCTCTTCCTCGCCCACCGACCCCCAAAGGAAAGGACCAGCTCGGACTTTGCATCCGGGCAGACGTTAACCTTTGGCGTCGCGAAAATGGACGGCGGTCAAGCCTTCTTTAACCCGGCCCGGGCTATGCATGACCTGGACAGGGCCAAGCGCCACTAGCGTCTGCCCGGCAGCCACTTCCACGAGATGCAAGGGGGAAGCATGCGCGTTGCGGTCGGTTCGGACGTTTCGAGGGATTCCAGACAGGCAGAGTTGGACCGGCATCTCGAAGCGATGTCGTTGTTCGTCGAGCGCGCGAGCGGCCAAGAGTGCGGCGCGCGGCGCTGCACCATGATCCTGCGCGCGGCAGACTCGGCACCGGCGCGCGCTCTGATCGCCATGAAGGATACGCTGGTTGGCGCGCGGGTCGGCGCACAAGCGATCCTCGCCAAGCTCGAGCCACAGGACGACCTCCGCCAGTTGTTCGCCGCGTTGTCGGAGCTTTCGCCGGAGGAGCCCGCGAGCCGGCTGATCCGCTGGGCGCGCAACCCCCGCCTGCTCAACGCCCATGAGCAAGCGACCTATGGCAGCTCCATGTGCTGGTCGGGCGACGCCATGCGGCGCGACGCCGACAAGCGCAACCCGCTCGTGCTGTTCGATCTGGAGTCGGCCGACGCGGCAGAGCTGGCGCGGCTGTCGTTCCAGGCGCTGTGGGGCGTCTCGGCGCCAGTGCCGGCGCGGCACCTCGTGGCGCGCGCGCACGCCAAGCCGTCGGGCGCCTATGAGCAGGCGCCAGAGGCGCCTGTGGCGGCGCTCCGCCGGAGCTTTCAGGGCTGGCCCCTCGTCCGCCACTAGGCGCAGCCGTTATAATATCGTCATCTTGCTCGCCTAGGCGAAGCCGGCGCAGCCTGGGGATGCGAGACGTTCGCCTCGCCCAAGACTGACGGAGTTTTTTGGATGCTCGCCAGATCGTTGCTCGTCCTGCTGCTGGCCGCGGCGGCGCCTGCCCTCGCCGAGGAGCCACCAAAGGAGCCGGTCCCCGCCGGGGAGCAGGCGAAGGCGCCGGAAGCTGCCGCTGAGAAGCCAAAGGGCCCGGTTCTCGCCGAGCTGATGAAGCAGTCGGGCTATGTCTACGCCTGGCAAAGCATGGTGGCGGGAGAGACCCTGCCGCAATGGGTCGGCGACTACGTCAAGACCCTGGACGGGCCGCCGATCCCGACGATCTCGGTGCCGCTCGACGGCGAGACCTACACGCTCGGGTTCACCTGCAAAGCCAACGCATGCGAGACCGATCAGCTCTATGTGCTGTTCGGGCCCGGGGCGCGGGATGCCTGGGGACTCCTGGTCGGCGGCGGCGGCCTCATCTGGCTCGGCAAGCCGGACGAGCGCATCCAACAGGCCATCCTGAGCGTCCTCGAATAGGTTCGCACTTCGGCCGTCGCCGGAACGGCGCTTGTGATACCGTCCTGTCCTCACTTCGACGACGGAGTCACGTCAATGCTCGCCAGATTGCTGCTTGCTTTTGTGATTTTTGGCGCCGCGCCGGCGCTGGCGCAGAATGAAGGTCCTTATCTCTTCGATCTCCTCGGCGACGGCGCCTATCGCGCCGCGTGGAACGGCATGCTCAACGGCGAGGCGGTGCCCGATTGGGTCGCGGCCTACGCCGAGGATTTCGACGGCCCGTCGTCGCCGTCGACCAAGGTCAGCGTCGGCGGGGAACCCTACACGCTCGCCTGGGTGTGCAAGGCGCATGATTGCGGCGACAACCAGCTCTACGTGCTGTTCGCGCCGGCCGGGCGGCAGGCCTGGGGGCTTTTGATCAGCGGCGGCGATCAGCGCCAGTGGCTCGGCAATCCCGACGCCGCCGTACAAGCGGCGATCCTGAGCGGCGTGCAGTAAATGACGATGGACGACACGGATCAGCTCGCGCCGCTCTGCTTCGTGCTGATGCCGTTCGGCAAGAAGCTCGACGCGGCGGCGCGGCTGACCAATTTCGATTCCGTATATAGCCAAGTCATCGCGCCGGCGATCGACCGCGCGGGGCTTGAGCCGATCCGCGCCGACGAGGAGAAGATCGGCGGCACCATCCACAAGCCGATGTTCGAGCGGCTGATGCTGTGCCACTACGCCGTCGCCGACATCACCGGCGCCAATCCCAACGTGTTCTACGAGCTTGGCATTCGCCACGCGATGCGGCCGCGTTCCACGGTGATCGTGTTCGCCGAGGGAACGGTGCTGCCGTTCGACATCGCGCTGGTGCGCGGCATCGCCTACAGGACCGACCAGAGCGGCGAGCCGGTCGACGCGGAGACGACCATCGCGGCGATCGCCAAGCAATTGATCGCGGCGCGCGGCAACCCGCTCGACGACAGCCCGATCTTCCAGCTGGTCGACGGCGTGCCGCGCTGGGAAGTGGACCACGCCAGCACTGACATTTTCCGCAAGAGCCACGATTACACGAAGAAGTACAAGGACCGGCTGGCGGTGGCGCGGGCGCAGAAGGATAAGGCGGCCGGCGAGGTCCAGAAGATCGCGGTGGAGCTATCCTCGGCCAATCTGCTTGAGATCGAGACCGGGGTCATGGTCGATCTGTTCCTGTCGCTGCGCGAGGTCAAAGCCCACGGCGCGATGATCGCGCTTTACGGGCGCATGCCGGCGCCACTGCAACGCGCCAAGATGATGCGCGAGCAGCTCGCCTTCGCCCTGAACCGCGAGGGCCGCTCGGCCGAGGCGGAGACCGTCCTGCGCGAGGTGATCGCCGAATTCGGGGCGTCGAGCGAGACCAACGGGCTGCTTGGCCGGGTGTACAAGGACCGCTGGGACAAGGCCAAAAAGGACGACCTGCCTGAGGCGCCCGCCCTGCTCAGAAGCGCCGTCGACACCTATCTCGCCGGCTTCGAGGCCGATTGGCGTGACGCCTATCCCGGCGTCAACGCCGTGACCTTGATGGAGATGATGGCGAAGCCGGACCCGCGCCAGGCGGCGATCCTGCCGGTGGTGCGCTACTCGGCGCGCCGCAAGATCGCCCGCGATCCGGACTATTGGGACCATGCGACCCTGCTCGAACTTGCCGTGCTGGCGCGCGACGCCGACGACGCGGGGGAGAAGCTCGGCGAGGCGCTCGCGGTGGCGCGGGCGCCGTGGGAGCTCGAGACCACTTCACGCAATCTCGGCCTGATCCGCGAGATGCGGGAAGGCCGCGGCGAGGACGCCGGCTGGATCGGCAAATTGGAAAAGACGCTGCTCGACCGCGCGGCCAAGCTCGCCGGCGCGGCCTGACGATGCCGCCTTTGACCATGCAGGCCATGGTGCTGGAAGCGGCGGGGCGGCCCCTCAAGGCGGTGGAGCTGAAGGTGCCAGAGCCGGGACCAGACCAAATCCTCCTCAAGGTACTGGCCTGCGGCGTGTGCCGCACGGACCTGCACATCGTCGACGGCGAGCTGTCCGATCCGAAGCTGCCGCTCGTGCTAGGGCACGAGATCGTCGGGCGGGTGGAGGCACTGGGCGCGAACGTGGAAGGCTTCGCTGTTGGCGACCGGGTGGGCGTGCCGTGGCTCGGCTATACCGACGGCACCTGCCGCCATTGCCGCGAGGAGCACGAGAATCTCTGCGATCACCCGCGCTTCACCGGCTACCAGATCGACGGCGGCTATGCGGGCTGGACGGTGGCCGACGCACGCTATTGCTTCACGCTGCCGGAGGGCTATTCGGACGCCGAGGCCGCGCCGCTCTTGTGCGCTGGGCTGATCGGCTATCGCTCACTGAAGATGGCGGAGGAGGCTCTCACAGGCGAGACCAAGCGGCTCGGCATTTATGGCTTCGGCGCGGCGGCACACATTGTGGCACAGGTAGCGCGGGCAAAAGGGTATGAGGTCTTTGCCTTTACCAGCCCCGGTGACACGGCGGCGCAGGAGTTTGCCCGCGAGCTCGGGGCGGTGTGGGCCGGAGGGTCCGACGAGATGCCGCCACAAGAGCTCGACGCCGCCATCATCTTCGCGCCGGTGGGGACGCTCGTGCCGGCGGCGCTCCGCGCGTCACGCAAAGGCGGAGTCGTGGTATGCGGCGGCATCCATATGAGCGACATCCCGGCCTTCCCCTACGACATCCTGTGGGAGGAGCGGGTGCTGCGCTCTGTGGCCAATCTCACCCGCGACGACGCGCGCGAATTCCTGGCGCTGGCGCCCACCATCCCAGTAGAGACGCGGGTGGTGCGGATGAAGCTATCCGAGGCGAACGAAGCGCTTCAGCGCTTGCGCCGGGGCGAATTGACCGGCGCGGCGGTGCTGATCCCGTGACGGCTAAGGCCGGGGCTCGTCCCGGGAAGTTCTCTATGACATAACCCCGATGAACTAAGGGGCTACCATAGGAACGAACGTCGCGATCCAATCAGGGCGTCGCAAGGCAAAGCCTTACCTCGAGGGCAAGTGGGCGAGCTATTACGTCGTTCTTCAAGGAGATTTCCTGAACGCGGTCAAATCGGCAGGGCCCCCAGAATCAGTAGCAGCGCGCGAGGCCGACGGTCGAAGGCGCGTCGCCTACAACCGCCTCGCAGGCTAACCGCCGCCACGATCCGTCTTGAGCGAAGCGCGGTTGTGTAGGATAGTCTTGCACCACAACAGCCCGTCGTGAGCTACGCGGCCCATGGTCCACCCTCGACGCCCTCTTGGTCTCTGGCACCGCCTGTGGCGCCTCACCTTATTCCCACTCATCGGCACACTCGCCATACTTCCCGCAACGGCCAACATCGTTGGCGAGGAGAACCGGCGCTATCTCACGCCCGAGGTGGCGGCCGAGCTCGGCCTGACGCCGGAGGAATACGAGCAGGCGCTCGCCTGTAACGTCGTGGTCGATTGCCCCGACAAAAAAAACCCAACGTCAGGCGCCATCGCCGGCGAGGCGGGCAAGATCGCGACCGGGAGTCATCTCTTCATGAACCCCGAGGGCAAGCCGCATCCTCACCGAGCGGGTTGCCGCATCCACAATTTCAAATATCCAAGGGATTTCATCGAGGTCTCGGTCGACGCTGCCGAACTGGCGCTGAGAAAAAGCTGGAAGGCGGATATGACGCAGGATGGCCTCTCTGCGACGCCGAAGAAGCGGCCCAAGGGCTGTACGAAGCCCTATCCTCTAGACGAGACCGAAACGGTGCTCGAGCCCGGCCATGAGGTCTTGGTCATCTCCGCTCATCCGGAAGGCATGTTGGGTGAGGACGGCTTGCCGATTGCCCCGAGGTACGATCTGCCGGTGGCCCAACTGTGTCACATAAAGAGGGCTATAAGGCCATCCAATCCGAAGCCCACAGTCTACTATACGGATTGCGACGGTGGCAATGGCGCTTCCGGAGGGCTTCTGTTTGCTGATATGGGTGGACGCCGTTACCCGAAGGCCGTCGTTAGCAGAGGCGGTCCGGCAGACGTCGATGGCGAGGATTACAGCGAGGAGCGGGGCAGCGGCACTGCCTTCGTGGCGATCGACTTTGACTTTCTCGACTTGGTCATGGGCCGTCCTATCCGTAGTGCCATCCCGGACACCTCCGCCGCCGCGGTTTCCGAATCACCTCACCCCGCGTTTTCGATCTCTCAGATGATCATCGACTACCGCGGTCCAGGGAATCCTCCGGAGGTCGGACGCATCGTAAAGACGGACAAAAGCTCGTGGTGGGATCCGGGACAAAACAAGCGATACAAGGAGAGCATCGACTCCGGCTCAATCATTCTCACCGAAGAAAGCATCGGAACAAAACTGAAGATCGACACGAACGAAAATCGCATCTTCAAGGCCACCGGTAGCGGCTGGGAAGTTCTCTATGACATAACCCCGATGAACTAAGGGGCTACCATAGGATTAAGATATGAGAGGTTCGCACGAAGGCCACAACAGCTCGCAAGTATTTGAGGTCATGTCAGCGAGTGGCTCAGCGGCGTTGGCTTTTATGCCGACCCGCTACGTTCTCGCTGCGGCTCTGATGGTGGTCGGCGTTCTGCCGGTGGCGGCCAACATCGTCGGCGAGGAGAGCCGGCGCTATCTCACGCCCGAGGTCGCCGCCGAGCTCGGCCTGACGCCGGAGGAATACGAGCAAGCTCTCGCCTGTAACGTCGTGGTCGATTGCCCCGACAAAGTACGCCCATTGTCAGGCACCATCGCCGGCGAGGCGGGCAAGATCGCGACCACGAGTCATCTCTTCATGAACCGCGAGGGCAAGCCGTATCCTCACCGAGCGGGTTGCCGCATCTACAATTTCAAATATCCAAGGGAGTTCATCGAGGTCTCGGTCGATGCGGCCGAACTGGCGCTGAGAAAAAGCTGGAAGGCGGATGCAACGCAGGACGGCCTCTCGGCGACGCCGAAGAAGCGGCCCAAGGGTTGTACGAAGCCCTATCCTCTAGACGAGACCGAAACGGTGCTCGAGCCCGGCCAGGAGGTCTTGGTCATCTCCGCTTATCCGGAAGGCATGTTGGGTGAGGACGGCTTGCCGATTGCCCCGAGGTACGATCTGCCGGTGGCCCAACTGTGTCACATAAAGAGGGCTATAAGGCCATCCAATCCGAAGCCCACAGTCTACTATACGGATTGCGACGGTGGCAATGGCGCTTCCGGAGGGCTTCTGTTTGCTGATATGGGTGGACGCCGTTACCCGAAGGCCGTCGTTAGCAGAGGCGGTCCGGCAGACGTCGATGGCGAGGATTACAGCGAGGAGCGGGGCAGCGGCACTGCCTTCGTGGCGATCGACTTTGACTTTCTCGACTTGGTCATGGGCCGTCCTATCCGTAGTGCCATCCCGGACACCTCCGCCGCCGCGGTTTCCGAATCACCTCACCCCGCGTTTTCGATCTCTCAGATGATCATCGACTACCGCGGTCCAGGGAATCCTCCGGAGGTCGGACGCATCGTAAAGACGGACAAAAGCTCGTGGTGGGATCCGGGACAAAACAAGCGATACAAGGAGAGCATCGACTCCGGCTCAATCATTCTCACCGAAGAAAGCATCGGAACAAAACTGAAGATCGACACGAACGAAAATCGCATCTTCAAGGCCACCGGTAGCGGCTGGGAAGTTCTCTATGACATAACCCCGATGAACTAAGGGGCTACCATAGGATTAAGATATGAGAGGTTCGCACGAAGGCCACAACAGCTCGAGGCATTTGAGATCATGTCCAGTGAGTGGCGCTGGACCTTTGTCATCACCAACACCGATTGAATAGCGATGCGATACGGTCTCACATCGATTGCGGCGGCGTTGGGATTCTTGGTTTTGGCGGTATGGCCCATAAATGCACTCGTGATCGGCGAGCTCGACTACCGCACCGAGGAGGAATACGCCAAGGAGCACGGGCTCAGCCTCGACGAGGTACGCGGGCGCTACGCCGCGACGGGCGTCGTTGAGTGCGGGGGAAAAGCTGTTGGATCAGCGCAGTTGACCGCGTGGGGTGACGTCGTGACGACGGCCGCGCATATTTTTGTAAATCCCGATAACTGCGCGAAGTGGCCGTTTTCGATTCTACGTAAGACCTATTGGGTCATGCTGCACGGCGAGTTTCTACAAGCGGTGAAGGCGGCCTCAGGAGCAGAAGGCGAGTTCATCGAATATAGTGTCCGGGGTGACACCATACAGTCAGGGATCTTGGAAAAGACCAGTTCCGGCTGGCTCCACAACGGAAAAGGCCATTTCGCGGAAATGGCTAGCAATGATGGAATGTTAATTCTCAAGGAAGTTGGTGGAGATACTCAGTTTGAAATCCATCTTGACCAGAGAACAATCGTACGCGCGGCGCGGTCACTCGCAGACATTCGAGATTATTTCCGGTGAGTGATATTACGGGACCGCTGGAGCTTTGGGTTGGCCGACCAACGCGGCCTTAGACTGAGTTATGGGGCTGATGTATCGGTACCTCCCAACTGCCAGAGATCCGCTGTCCATCATTGGGAGCGCCGACACCGTCTGCGGGGCGCGCCGATGACATCGCATCGATCAATGAGTGAATTGGAGCCAGACCGCATGACAGGGTGCAGCCGTTTTCCGGCAATAACCATCCCTCGGCTACCCAGCGGCTTACTTCGAGTTGCTGCCCTTGGCCTTGCCATCGGTTCGACCCCGATCGTTCCCTTGACTGCTCATATCGTTGATGGAGCCGACAGTCGCACCGAACAGCAGTTCGCCGAAGAACACGGGTTAAGTTTGGAAGAGGTTCAGCGGCTCTTTGCCGCTACTGGGAAACTCGAATGCAACGGAAAAACATTATCCACGGCTCAGCTCACTGTATGGAACGACGTAATAACCGCCGCCGGACATGCCCTGTGGAATGACGAGTGTCAGAGACTATCTGAGCCAGAGCAATGTACGTTTCAGCTCAGCGGGCGAAAGCCGGTGCGCGTCTCTGAATTGATTGCGACAGGGTTGCGATGTCCCGACAAATTCTATCGAACGGACGATTGGCTAGTCTTGAAACTTGAGCAAGCCGTCGAGGATGTAAAGCCCTACCAAATTGCCAACAGGCGGAGAATGAGTCTGCCCCGCGAGGATGGGCAGTGTTTGCCTTAGCTGAGGAGTTTAGCGCCGGACGCGAGAAGGTTATTGCCGAATGTAATATCTTTAATAGAACTGCACATCCTCTCCTTTGGGGCACGGACTGCGATGCTTCGGCGGGAGCCTCTGGTGGCGCGTTGCTCGATACAAATGTTACAGAACCAGCGATACTGGCGATCTTGGTAGCAACCAGCAATAGCGAGAAAGGTATCGTGGAGCCGAAGCAGCAGGGTCGGCCTGACCGCAAACGCTTTGACTACTCCCACGGAGCTACCTACTTCGTGCCCCTCAGATTCTATTTCGTGCGGGCTGTGCTCGATGCACACGGCGCACCAGGGGCAAAGGTTCCGGGGGAAGACGGGACCAGCGGTGAGGAAAAGACTAACGACGATCCGCCTGCCCCCGAACGAAAACTTCCTCGAGAGCCGCTGCCCGCGCGCATTGAACCCGACGATCAAATCGAGCTTTGAGCCATGTCGACCCTCCGGGGATATTGACGCGGGTGGTGCCGATGAAGCTTGCGGACGCCAATGAAGCGCTACAGCGCTTGCGCAAAGGTGAATTGACCGGCGCGGCGGTTCTCATCCCGTGACGGCTAAGGCCGGGGCTGGTCCCGGTCCTTGCCGATCTCGATGTCGACGCCCTTGTCCTTGGTGATCTCGCCGGAGAAGCCGGGCACGTCGATCTTCACCACCTCCTGCTGCTGGCGGTAGTAGAGATAGCCGAGAACACCAAGGCCGATCAGGGCGATGGCGAGCAGAACGACGAGCACCGCGTTGGGCCCGCTCTGTGTGCGTTCACCAGCCATGACAACTCCTCCCAGGTAATTGCCTGGAAATGAACGCCCTCGCGCCGGTCCGGTTCCAGGGGCGGCAAGTCCCCCTTGACCCAGGTCAATGCCGGGGATCAGATTGATGAGAAATAACCATAAGTGACAGTCCCTAAGGGAGGAGTTCCATGCTGCACCAGGTCATCGAGACCCTGAATTCGCGGGCGGCCTTGCGGCCCCGCTACGACAACTTCATCGGCGGCGACTGGGTCGCCCCGGTGGACGGACGATATTTCGACAATATCAGCCCCATCACCGGCAAGCCGGTGTGCCAGATCGCCCGCTCGCAGGCGGCCGACGTCGAGCTTGCGCTCGACGCCGCGCATAAGGCGCGCGAGGGGTGGGGCAAGATGGCGCCAGCCCAGCGCGCCGCCATCCTCAACAAGATCGCCGACCGCATGGAGGAAAATCTCGAGCTGATCGCCGCGGTCGAGACCATCGACAACGGCAAGCCGATCCGCGAGACGCGGCTCGCCGACATCCCCCTCGCCATCGACCACTTCCGCTATTTCGCCGCGTGCGTGCGCGCCCAGGAAGGCACGCTTGGCGAGCTCGATCACGACACGGTCGCCTATCACTATCACGAGCCGCTCGGCGTGGTCGGTCAGATCATCCCGTGGAACTTCCCGATCCTGATGGCGGCGTGGAAGCTTGCACCGGCACTTGCGGCCGGCAACTGCGTGGTGCTGAAGCCGGCCGAGCAGACGCCCATGTCGATCATGGTGCTGATGGATCTCGTCGGCGATCTGCTGCCGCCCGGCGTGCTCAACATCGTCAACGGCTTCGGCGTGGAAGCCGGCAAGCCGCTCGCCCAGAACAAGCGCATCGCCAAGATCGCCTTTACCGGAGAGACCACGACCGGCCGTCTGATCATGCAATATGCTACTGAGAACCTGATCCCAGTGACGCTGGAGCTCGGCGGCAAGTCGCCGAACATCTTCTTCGCCGACGTCATGCAAGAGGACGACGACTTCTTCGACAAGACGCTCGAAGGCTTCACCATGTTCGCGCTGAATCAGGGCGAGGTCTGCACCTGCCCGTCGCGGGCGCTGGTGCAGAAGTCGATCTACGACCGCTTCATGGAGAAGGCGATCAAGCGCGTCGAGAAGGTGAAGCAGGGCAACCCGCTTGACGCCGACACCATGATCGGGGCGCAGGCCTCCAACGATCAGCTGGAGAAGATCCTGTCGTATGTCGACATCGGCCAGAAGGAAGGCGCCAAGCTCTTGACTGGCGGCGAGCGCAACAAGCTGAACGGCGACCTCGCCGAGGGCTACTACATGCAGCCCACGGTGTTCCAGGGCCACAACAAGATGCGCATCTTCCAGGAGGAAATCTTCGGCCCGGTGCTGTCGGTCACCACCTTCGAGGACGAGGACGAGGCGCTCGAGATCGCCAACGACACGCTGTACGGCCTCGGCGCCGGCGTGTGGACTCGCGACATCAACCGGGCCTACCGGTTCGGCCGCGGCATCCAGGCCGGCCGAGTGTGGACCAACTGCTACCACCTCTATCCGGCTCACGCGGCGTTCGGCGGTTATAAGAAGTCGGGCATCGGGCGTGAAAACCACAAGATGATGCTCGACCACTACCAGCAGACCAAGAACGTGCTGGTGAGCTATAGCCCGAAGGCGATGGGCTTCTTCTAGGCGCGGCGTCTTAAACTGTTTGACCTCGTCATCGCCGGGCTCGACCCGGCATGGCGAGGAGGATAAGCTGAGCCCCCACCCGGCGCGTGCTCTTGACATGAACGCGGCATAGGGACCATTACCTCTGGGGCATCCCTGAGTGATGGAACCTGCAATCCTCACGATCCCCACGTCGACGTTCCTATTCTTCTTCTTCCTGTCTTTTAGCTTGCGATGCTCGCGTACAGAGACTTGCTCGCCACAGAGCAAAAATGGAGGAACGAGAGTTGAGGATTTTGCTGGTCCGCCTGGATCACTTTCGACGTTTCACCCAACTGGAGATAAGAGATATCCCGGACACGGTTCGACTCGTGGTGCTTGCTGGACCAAATGGCTCGGGGAAATCGTCTTTATTTGATGCGTTCGCCCTCTGGCACCAAATTAACGCGCACCACAGCTGGAAGGGCGACCTCAGCTATTATTCCAAACTTTCGAACCTGCAACTTGAAATCCAGAAGCGAACAAAAGTTGCGGTTTATCCAGGTTCGGACCCCCTGCGGAAGGAGGCCTTCTATTTTCGCACGGCATACCGCAATGATCCCGAGTTTACGCTGAACCGTCTGGACCGAGTGGGACCCGCCGTCGATGAGTTTCGCTTTCGTCGCATGATCGAAGGGGACGCAACGGTAACTCAAAATTATCAGCGACTTGCCTCTCAAGCTTTTGAAGACGTTTTTGACCGGGAGTCGCCCACAACCACCATCGGGGACTTTCGCGAGCGCGTGGTCGGCAACATCAGGGATTCGATCAAGAGACTCTTTCCTGATCTAATTTTAAACAGCCTAGGCAATCCGCTCGATCACGGAACATTCAGGTTCGACAAAGGCGGCTCGAAGGCTTTTGAGTATAAGAACCTATCTGGAGGGGAAAAGGCTGCCTTCGACCTAATCCTCGACGTCATTGTAAAAAGGGATGTTTACGGGGATGCAGTCTATTGCATCGATGAACCTGACGCTCACATGAACAGCCGACTTCAAGGAGCCCTACTTGAAGAACTCTATAACCTCGTTCCTGGCGCTTCGCAGTTGTGGGTAGCCACCCACTCCATTGGCATGATGAGCAAGGCTCGAGACCTTTACGCGAAATTTCCCGGAACCGTAGCCTTTCTGGATTTTGGTGATCACGACTTCGACAAACCGGTAATTATTACTCCCTCGCGGCCAACACGCCAATTTTGGGAGCGGGTGCTGGCCGTTGCATTGGATGACCTCGCCAACCTAGTAGCGCCCAGAGAAGTCGTGATCTGCGAAGGCAATCCCGGAGGGGCAATACCCGGCAAAAACGCTGAACACGATGCGACCGTCTTCAACACGATATTCGGGGAAGAGATGCCGGATGTGAAATTCATAGCCGGCGGAAACGCCAAGGATGTAGCGGCCGATAGGTTAGGATTCGTGGCCGCGCTACCCAAAATGGCCTCTGGGATTAGAGTGCGGAGATTGATTGATCGAGATGATCACGCTCCAGCAGACGTTTCCAAGATGGCTTCCGAGGGGATCACTACGTTAAGCCGCCGCAATATCGAGTCTTATCTCTATGACGATGAAGTTTTGAACGCGTTGTGCACCTCGGTGGGAAAAGCAAGCGAAGCTGCAACCCTGATCGCGGAGAAGCAAAGGGCGATTACCGCAAGCGTCGGGCGAGGCAATGCACCCGACGACATCAAATCCGCCGCCGGACAATCTATTCGGAGGCGAGGCGAATCTTAAAGCTGACAGCTGTCGGTAACGATCAGATGGCGTTTGCTCGTAGCACGTTGGCGCCCTTAGTGAAGCCGGGCACAGGCGTTTATGAGCAGCTTAAGATAGATATCTTCGGCATAGCCTAGATAGCGATGAACAAGCTGGAGTATGCTGTGGCGTTGGTCCGCTATGGAGGCCTTGATGGTTGAGCGAGTGCTGGCGACGGAGGCGACGCTCGAATTGATCGAGCGGCTGAAAGAGAAGCATGGGCCGCTGATGTTCCATCAGTCTGGCGGCTGCTGCGACGGCTCGGCGCCGATGTGCTACGTCCATGGCGAGTTCAAGGTCGGCGGCAACGACGTCTATCTCGGCGACATCGGCGGCTGCCCGATGTACATGGACGCCGACCAGTTCGAATATTGGAAGCACACGCAGCTCACCATCGACGTGGTGCCGGGCCGCGGCCACGGCTTCACCCTGGAGGCGCCCGAGGGCCTGCGCTTCCTCACGCGCAGCCGCGTGTTCACCGACGAGGAGGTCGACGAACTGGCGGCCGCCACTCAGAATTAACGAACCCTTAAGCGGCTTTGGCAGCACCGTGTTAGCAATTCCCGCATAGAATTTTGACACAGAAATCAAATCGATAGCCATCCGATGCCGACGGCCCCCACGCCTGCCAATCCGCGGCAAAGTCCGCAAGCGCTCGCAGGTAAGTCCGTACTGATCGCCGACGATGACCCGGTCTTGCTGCGGGCACTGGAGAATCGTTTCCGTTCACTCGGTCTGCGGGTCGAAACCACGGGCGATGGCCTCCGTACGCTGCTTGCGGTCGCGAAGGGAAAGCCTGATCTTCTGATCCTCGACCTCAATCTGCCGGATGTCGACGGCTTCAGAGTGGTCGAACGCCTTACAGACACCAAATTTCCGCCTCTTCCGGTCATAGTGCTCACCGGGACGGAAGACGACGCGGCGATTCAGCGGTGTGAGGACCTTGGCGTTCTCTACGTTCACAAGGACGCGGATGTCTGGCCAGCACTTCTTTCGGCGATCCAGCAGATCTTCGACCAGAAGAAGGTCGTGGACAATGTCCCCGATACAATCAGGGACGAGTTGCCCGCCCGGACGCCCCGCATTCTTCTGGTCGACGACTCCCGGACCGTACTGAAGGCCCTCACCAGCGGACTGGAGAAGTACGAGCTCGACATCGTGCAGGCATCGAGCGGAATGCAAGGCTACTGGTTGACCCTAAAGGAACGGCCAGATTTGGTAATCACGGATCACAACATGGAGCAGGGCAGCGGACACTACCTTCTCAGCCGGATCAAGAGCACGCCTTCGACACGGCATATCCCCGTGATCGTGTTCACAGCTGAGGCATTAACGGAAGGGCTGCGCCACTCTATCCAGCGTGACCTCAAGGGGCGAGGCCAAGCCGCAGCCTTCCTCACCAAGCCTATAAACGTTGCCGCGCTAGCCGATGTGATCGGGCAGTACGTGCCACTGCGCCGCAGGCCCAGCACAACGCCCAGGTCCACCTTCGGCTAGCCCTTCGCCGCACGAACGTGCCAAGGCCTTTTAGCCGCGGCTAGTCGGTGAAGAAGCGGCGCAGGCGGCCCACCTCGCGCTGAAACGCGCGCTTCGCCGATTTCGTCCGCGATGTAGCTTTTGCCGGCTGGGGGCCGGGCTTGGCCGCGGACAGGTCTGGCTTCGGATCGGGCGCCGGCACCGTCTCGGTCGCCGGCGTGGTCGAGCCCGTCGCTTCAGGGTCCGCGGCGGCGGTTTCGGAGTGTTGCTTGCAGGCTTCGCCCTCCGGCACCCCGTCCTCTACGGACGGCGTGCCGGGGCCACAAAAGGGTTGGTTTCAACGGCCCTTTCGTTCTTGG
This sequence comes from Methyloceanibacter sp., assembly GCF_050726195.1. Lineage (GTDB taxonomy): Bacteria > Pseudomonadota > Alphaproteobacteria > Rhizobiales > Methyloligellaceae > Methyloceanibacter. The sequence goes on from NZ_JBOHJC010000018.1 coordinate 17,494, forward strand.
CAACACATTCCTCGAGACGGTCGAGCGCCGCCCCGCTCTTGTCGAGCGGCACGCGGATGGTGGCGCCCGCCGCAACCACATCGAGGGCGCTTGCCGCGCGCAGGCCCGAGGCAAACTTGTCGTCGCCGATCTCGGTGGAGACGGAGCTTGCCTCGGCCGCGACCTCCATGTCGAAATTCCTCGGGCCGAGTTTCATGGTCACCGGATATTGCTTGCCGGATTCGAGCTTCCAGTTCGGCGAGGTGAGCAGGAGCGTAAGCCCCTCCCCTTTGCGCACGAATGTCACGACGACGTCGTCATCGAGCTTGCGGCTGATAGTGCAGCGATCGAAATTGTCGGCCTTGTAGGTCGCCTCGATTTCCCATGGGCCGATGCTCTCGGTCTTGGCTTCCTCGCCCTCAACCGCTGCGACCGACGGCGCGAAGGCAAGCACCGACGCGGCGGACACGAGGAGCCCGAGGGTTGGGCCGGTCTGGTTGCGCATGATTCCCTCCTGCGAAGGGCTGGCTAGCGATGGGTCCTCCACCCCCAAATCAACGCCGATTCGCCAAATGCGTTCCAGGCCTAACTCTCACGCGTCGGGTTCCAAAGCCGGAACATGCTCGCCGGCGCCCGGCTTGGTGGGCGAGCGCACCGACCCCACGTCCTCGATCATCGCCTTGGCGATCTCATGCTCGCCCATGACCACAAGGTTGGCGCCGAGCTTGATGAGATGGTCGATCTCCGCTTCCGAATGCGCCCGGGCAATGATCGGCAAGGTCGGGTTGAGCGCGCGTGTCTGCTCGACCACCTGCCCGCCCTCGAACGCGTTGGGGATGGCCACCAGCAGGCAGCGGGCTTCGCCCACGTTCGCGGCCTGAATAATCTCGGGATCGGCGGCGTTGCCGCTCACCGCTTCGATGCCCTGCTCCCGCAGTTGCGCCACGTCGTCGGCGTTGTCCTCGATGATGAAGACCGGCGTGCCACGCTCGCGCAGCGCATTGCTGATGAACTTGCCGACGCGGCCATGGCCGATGAGGACGACGTGATCCTTCAGCGCCGTCGGGCGGATCGGCTCGCGCGCCGGCATTTCCTCCTCTTCCTCCTTCTCGGCCACGCTCGGCGACGCCGCCTCGGCGGCTTCGGCGGCGGCTCGTTCACGCCAGGCGTAATAGGCATCAAGGGCGGCGAACAGCAGCGGGTTGAGCAGGATGGAGATGATGGCACCGGCGAGGATAAGGTCGCGGCCCTCGCCCGGAAGTATGCCGAGCCGCATGCCGAGATTGGCGAGGATGAAGGAGAACTCGCCGATCTGCGCCAGCGAGGCGGCGATGGTGAGCGCCGTGGTGCGCCCGTGGCCGAACAGGCGCACGACGACATAGGCGGCGGCCGATTTGGCGATGACGATGATGAACACGGTGGCGAGCACTGCCAGCGGCGCCTCGGGAATGATCGTCGGGTCGAACAACATGCCGACCGAAACGAAGAACAGCACGGCGAAGGCGTCGCGCAACGGCAGCGACTCGGTCGCCGCCTGCTGGCTCAGTTGCGACTCGCTCAGCATCATGCCGGCGAAGAAGGCGCCGAGCGCCAGCGACACGCCGAACAGCTCGGCGGCGAGGAAGGCGAAGCCAAGGGCGATGGAGAGCACGGCCAGGCGGAACAGCTCGCGGCTCCCGGTGTGCGCCACATAGTGCAGCAGCATGGGGATCAGCTTCTTGCCGATAAGCAGCATGGCGGCGACGAAGATGGCGAACTTGCCGAGCACACTCGCCACCTGGCGTACGATCTCCATAGCGTCGGGCGCGGGCGCGCCCTCGCGGAACAGTCCGGTGAGCCCCGGCAGGACGACGAGGGCGAGCACCATGGCGATGTCCTGCACGATCAGCCAGCCGACGGTGATGCGCCCGCGTTCGGTCTCCACCAGCCGGCGCTCCTGCAGAAGGCGCAAGAGCACGACGGTGCTGGCCACCGACAAGGCCAGGCCGAAGATGAAGCCGGCGCCGGGGCTCCAGCCGAGCCCCCAGCCGACTGCCATGCCGAGGGGGGTTGCCACGAGGCCTTGCGCCACGGCGCCAGGGATGGCGATGGCCCTGACCGACAACAGGTCCTTGAGCGAGAAATGCAGGCCGACGCCGAACAGGAGGAGGATGACACCGACTTCGGCCAGCTGGTTGGCGATGTTCTGGTCGGCGATGAAGCCGGGGGTAAACGGCCCAATGAGAATGCCTGCGACCAGATAGCCGACGAGCGGCGGCAGCTTGAGGCGGTGCGCGACGACGCCGAGGCTGAAGGCGAGCACGAGGCCAATCGTCAGGGTGGAAACGAGCGGCGGTACGTGCAGCATTTGGAAGCCTCGGCTAGAGTCCGGCACGGACGCTCGGAGGTCCGCGACCTCTACCGTGACAATGAATTGTCGCGCCGACAATCCCTCCGTGCCACCAGGGATAGCGAAACGTGGTCGCGACCGCCTGAAGGGCGCCCTGAGGGCACGGCGGCGCCATAGGGCGTTTACGCCGTTCGGTATCTTTCCTTGACAGCCGGGGACCCAGTCTCCATGTTGCGGGCACATCGATTGCTCGCGATCGCGCGTAGCTGCCGCAAGAAGCGGCACCTCTCATCCGAGACAATTTCCCGATTTTCGTCTGCCCCCAGACAGCGCGTGGGGTGAGGCAAACGTCCTCACGATTCGCGCGTGCCATGCGTGCGCGCCCCGTGTCCGGCGGTAAGGAACATTAATAAGTGACCTCTTCTTTCGATTCGCTCGGCCTCGTCGAGCCGCTGCGGCGTGCGCTTAACGCCGAGAAGTACCTCAAGCCTACCCCCATCCAGGTGCAGGCCATTCCCGTCCTCCTCGAGGGCAACGACCTGCTCGGCGTGGCCGAGACCGGCACCGGCAAGACGGCGGCGTTCTCGCTCCCCCTCCTGCACCGCCTGTCGCGCCAGCCCGGGCCGCGCGTCCCCGGCGCGCCGCGCGCCTTGATCCTGGCGCCGACCCGCGAGCTGGCCCGCCAGATCGGCGAGCGCATCGACGCCTACGGGCGCCACCTCAGCCTGCGCGGGGCCGTGATCTTCGGCGGCGTCGGCCAAGGACAGCAGGTCAAGGCGCTCAGGGCGGGCGTGGACATTCTGGTCGCGACACCAGGCCGGCTGCTCGACCTCTGCGGCCAGCGCCACGTCCGATTGGACAAGGTTTCCATCCTCGTGCTGGACGAGGCCGACCGCATGCTCGACATGGGGTTCATCCACGACGTGCGGAAGATCGTCGGGCTGTGCGGCAAGGAGCGCCAAACCCTCCTGTTCTCGGCGACCATGCCGCCGCCGATCGCCAAGCTCGCCCACGACATCCTGCGCGAGCCGGTGCGCATCGACGTGTCTCCCGTCAAGGTCGCGGTCGAACGCATCGAGCAGCGCGTCTACTTCGTCGGCGCCAAGGACAAGCGGACATTACTCACCGAGCTGATCAAGGACCCCGCCATGGGACGGGTGCTCGTGTTCACGCGCACCAAGCGGGGCGCCGACCGCGTCTGCCGGTTTCTCGTCCAGGCCGGCATCGCCGCCGATGCGCTGCACGGCAACAAGGCGCAGAACGCACGCGTGCGGGCCCTTGACGGCTTCCGTAACGGCAAGGTGCGCGCGCTCGTCGCTACCGACATCGCCGCGCGGGGTATCGATGTTCCCGGCATTTCTCACGTCATCAACTACGAGCTGCCGAACGAGCCGGAGAGCTATGTGCACCGGATCGGGCGCACCGCCCGCGCCGGCGCGGGAGGAGCCGCCTTATCTCTCTGCGATAACAGCGAGCGAGCCTACCTTACGGCGATCGAGCGCCTAATGCGCGCCCGGGTGGATGTAGCCGAGCACCGCCTTGCTGAAACGCTCGACGAGCCTGTGGCGCGGGCGCCGGCACGAATTGCCCCCGCCCGTCCTGCCGACAAGCGGCGGAGACGGCAGCGTAGCCGGCGGCCGGCCCGGGCAGCTACGTCCAATTCCTTTCGCGAGATCCTCGATCACCTGGAGGCGCGCCAATGAGCAAGACGACCTCACGTGTTTCCGCAGCGCGGCGCAACGCCGAGACCATCCTCAATCAAGGCCAGAAGCGGCAAGAGAGCTTCAAGCTTGAGCAGAAGCTTGCGCACGACGCCATGATGCAGAAGACGGCACGTTTGCGCGAGCTTCGCCTGGCCAAGGAGGCCGCCGACAGGGAAGCCGCCGCATCCGCGCCGGTCACCCCGAAGACCCGCAAGCCGCGGCGATCCAAGCAAACCTAGCCTTAGGATCGCCAAGGAGAGAGGAGAGCGCAAATGGCGTTCAAACCCAACTACAACTTCCAGAAGGCCGAGCGGAACCGGGCCAAGGCCCAGAAGAAGCAGGAAAAGCTGCAGCGTCTCCAAGAGGAGACCGCCAAGCGCAAGGCAGCGCGCGGCGACGAACCCGACGCCAGCGGCTCGCCTGCCGCCGATAAGAGTTCCGACGATGCCTAGCCGAAGGTTGAAGCGTTATGGCTAAGAAGCAACAGGCCCGACCGAGCGGCTTCGTGTTGTTCGATGTGATCTACGAGGACGGCACGCAGACATCCAACCGGAAGGTGCCCGTAACCGAGCTTGGCGGCTTGGATGGCGATGCGCCCGCCCGCACCTTCGTCGAGATCCAGGACCGCAAGATCGCCGAAATGTCCGGGAGCGCCCGAGGCCGGATCAAGTCGATTGCCCGGTCGCGCAGGCCCCGACCCAGCGCCGGCTAGACACCCCTCCCAAGCGCGAAGTGCCGTAATCCGTTGCCGGAATGTACCCTTCCGCGACGTTCGGGCGGCCAGTTCCCTTGCGCCCGGCGTCGACTATAGTGTGGCCACCGCCCCATGCGGCGGCTCCGTATTCAAATCAACTCTGTCCTGGGAGGTAGGTACATGCAGGTTCTCTTCGCCGCCGTGAAGGGGATGTTGGCGTTAGGCGTGGCGATGATCTTCGCCGACGAGGCAAGGGCTCAGATTCCGATCGAGGAAGAGGCCGGGGTCATCCAAATGACCGGCACGGTCGAGGCCATCGAAATCCCTGAACGCTTGATCACCGTGGTCGGTCCCGGCGGCAACACCATCGTCGCCGTAATCAGCCCCGACGTGAAGGACATCAAGGTCATCAAGCTCAAGGAGACGGTCACCATCAGCTACACCCAGGAAGTTGCCGTGGCGCTGCGCAAGGCAGACGGCCCGCCCCAGACCAAAGAGCAAGACCTGGTCGCGGCGGAAGAGTCCGGCATGGACATGAACGCGCCGACCGTCGCCGAGCAGGACTGGACCGAACTCACCCCCTCGGGCGGCGCGAGCGAGCTGACTACCATCGAGGTCACCGACACGATCAGCGCCATCAACCGCAACAAGCGCACCGTGACGTTCGCCGGCACCGGCGGCAAGACCCGCACCATCGTGGTCCCGCCGAACGTGCCTGGCTTCGACTCGCTCGAAGTCGGCGACATGGTGGTGCTCGAGGTGACGCGCGCCGTCGTCGTCAACATCCAGGTGAAGCGCGCCTAGCGGAATTTGCTTTCGTCGCAATAAGCGAGGGCAGGAGTCGTCCTCCTGCCCTCATAGCTTGCCGTTCAACAATTCTCAGAACTACATCGTCGAAGCGCCAACCACCTCGTGGTCGGTGATGACGCATTGCCAGGCGCCGACCGTCGGGAAGTCGCGCAGATCCTGACGCTGCTCGAGGAACTGCATGGCCGCGAGATAGCCGCCATGGCCCATGCAGGCGCTTGGCGACATGAGGTCGGCGAGAAACTCCATGGGCACAGGCACGTCGATGCAGCCCAGGGCGATGAGCGCCGCCTTGCGCTCATCGAGCGTCAAGGCCTTCTCGTTGTCGTAGACCTTGCCGTGACCGGTGGGCTCGAGCGGAATCTCGGCGCGATGGCAAGCCTTGACGATGAGCTGCACGTAAACGGTCTTGTCCTTGTCTTCGCCCATCCTGGTCGGCTGCGACGGGTCGCCAGCGGCGGCAGGGGCACAAATCGCGAAGCTCAGCGCGAGGGCGGCGATCGAATTGCGAGTCATGGCGGCGTCCCACATTCCAAGAGCGAGCCGGCCGCGCTCCTCGTTGCCTTCAACAAGCGGCCGGCCGGGGCCGCCATCAGGTACCAACAATCCTATACAGCTTTGCGAAGCGCCGCGACCGGCGCGTTTTGGCGCGACAGGGCCAGCTCCCGCTGAATCGGGCGTGTTCACGCGCTTGTGACCCTCGTGGCAGAGCTACATCGTCGCCGCGCCGACCACCTCATAGTCGGTCACCATGCACTGCCATGCGCCGACGGCGGGGAAGTCGGCGAGATCCTGCCGCCCCTGCAAGAAGCGCATGGCGGCGACATAGCCGGCGTGCCCGCGGCACGCCGTCTCGCTCATGTCCGCGACATGCTCCATGGGAATTGGGACGTCGATGCAGCCCATCTCAGTGAGAGCCGCTTTGCGCTCCTCAAGTGTCTTGGGCGCCTCGTCGTTATAGATTTTTCCCTGGTTGGTAGGCTCGAGCGGCACCTCTGCTTGCGGGCAAGCCTTGATAATAATCTGCAGATAGGTCGACCCGTCGCCGCCAGAACTCCATTCCTTGTGGGCGACTCGATCCACGGCCCACGACGGAAGTGACAATCCGGCGACGGCAAATGCGGCAAGCAACGGACGTATCATGGCGACGCCCCATGTTCCTGAGTGCGCACCGGCCCGCGCTCTGATTGATGCGTGTCTGAACGACAGACCGGCGCCGCTCAGGAACTTCCTGCTAATGGCCCGTCGCAAAACTTGCGGGCCTGCTACCAAACGCGGCAGGGTCGTAAAGGTTGCGCGTTGCCCGATGAACTGGGCATGAGGAGATGCGGCGCTGTGGTTAAGTCGAGTTGCGCGACGCGACTTGGTAACCGAATTCCGCCGCTGACGATGTGAGCCAGCGCCAGAAGCTCGGCGCGACACTGCGGAAGATGGCGATGTCATAGCTTTGCGTGTCGTCCAGCTGCCAGATCTGCACGCCCATATGCGAGATGGTGCTGGTGGCGGCGCTACCGGGCGGAAAGGCGCGTGGGTCGAGGTCGATGGCGAGCCCCTTGGCGAGCACGTCGCGCGCGCGCGGCCCGCTTAATCCGATCACTGCTCTCCCGCCGCTCTGATCGGAGATCGATGCGAGGCCCGCGAGCTTCGCGGCAAGATCCTCGGCGAGGGTTTCGTTGCCAAGCGTTTCGGACACGGCGAGCCATTGGCCAGGGCCCGTGCCGATGAAGCTCACGTCCTTGCCTCGCGTCACGGTAGAGGTCAGCGGCAGCTCGACGCCATAGGCCTCGCGTACGCTCGCCTTCAAGCCGTCGTCCTGGCCTTTCCGGCAGGCGACGGTGGCGACGCCGAGGCCAACACGTTCGCCGATGACGACCCCCGGCTCGCCGTCGGTCCGACCGTAACGGCCGGGAAGTGCAAGCCCGTGCAGCGCGGACATGGCGGGAAGCGGGCTAGACACGGAGGCGCGCTCCTTCAGGATCGATGAAGCAGGGCGGGCAGACCTCGACCAGAACTTCGGTGTTCCGCAAAGGATCGCACGCTTTGACCACCTCGCCGTGGCGCTCTGGCCCGCGCGACAGCGTCGCCAGCGCGATCCAGCGGCCATGCTCGGGCGAATAGGCCATGGAGGTCACGTAGCCCTGATCGTTGGCGGCGACCGGGTCGGCGTCCTTCGGCACGAGATGCGCGCCGGCACGGACGCGGGCGCCCGCCTCGATGGGCCGCAAGCCGACCAGCGACGGGCGCGACGGCTCGTTCAGCGCGGCGCGCTCGCCCATGAACCGGCCGATGAAGTCCTTCTTCTTCGACACCATCCGGCCCATGCCGAGATCGTGCGCCGTGGTCTGGCCATTCAACTCGGGGCCCGCGGGGTGGCCCTTCTCGATGCGGAGCACGCCGAGCGGCTCGGTGCCGTAGGGCGCGATGCCATGCGGCGCCCCCGCTTCCATGATGGCGCGGATCATGGCGTCGCCGAAGCGCGCCGGCACGCCGATCTCGTAGGCAAGCTCGCCGGAGAAGGAGAGGCGATAAAGCCGCGCCGGAACGCCGCCGCACACGATGAACTCCCCGCAAGACATGTAGGGGAATGCTTCGTTGGAAATATCCTGCCCGGGGGCGAGCAGCGCTTCGATGACCTTGCGCGCGTTCGGGCCGGCGACGGCATATTGCGCCCATTGCTCGGTGACCGAGACGGTCTGCACGTCGAGCTCTGGCCACAGCACCTGCTGGCAGAACTCGAGGTGCTGCATCACCTTGACCGCGTTCACGGTGGTGGTGGTCATGAAATAGCGATCCTCGGCGAGGCGCGCGGTGGTGCCGTCGTCCATGGCGAAGCCGTCCTCGCGCAGCATGATGCCATAGCGGGCCTTGCCGACGGGCAAGGTCGAGAAGGTGTTGGCGTAGACGCGATCGAGGAAGACGCCCGCGTCCGGCCCCTGCACGTCGATCTTGCCCAAGGTCGACACGTCGCACACGCCGACCTTGGTCCGCACCGTCGCCACCTCGCGGTTCACCGCATCTTGCGGGCTCTCGCCCGGGCGCGGGTAATAGAGCGCGCGCATCCAGGCGCCGGTCTCGACGAACACTGCGCCCTGCTCGACCGCCCAGGCATGAGACGGCGCCAGGCGCGAGGGGCGGAAATCGGGCCCGACATGATGGCCGGCGAGCGCGGCGATGGCGACCGGCGTGTAAGGCGGGCGGAAGGTGGTGGTGCCCACGGCGCCGATATAGCGCCCGGTGAAATTGGCAAGCACCGCCGCGCCGTTGAGGTTCGAGGTCTTGCCCTGGTCGGTGGCCATGCCGAGGGTGGTGTAGCGCTTGACGTGCTCCGGAATGCGGAAGCCCTCGCGCGCGGCGAGCTTGACATCGGAGGCAGTGACGTCGTTCTGGAAATCGACGAAGGCCTTGCCGCGGCTCTCCTCCACCTGCCAGAGCGGGGTCGCCGGTGCGGGCGTCTCTGTAGGTACTGCGCGTGTCTTCCTCTTCTTCGGCGAGAAGCCGCAGGCTTTGGCGGCCTCGGCGCCGGCGACCTCTCCTCTCGCAAGGCACGCGTCGAGATCGAACTTGCCGGCCGCGGCGCCAGCCACGCTCATGCCGGGGGGGAGATCGCCGGGGACGAGCGCCGACAGCGCATGGTCCCAGACCGGTTTGCCGTTGAGGTGCGTGGTGAGATTAATGGCCGGGTTCCAGCCGCCCGACATGGCGAGAACGCTGCAATCGAGCTTCACGGTCGCGCCGCTCATGTCCCTGACGGCGACAGCCTTGATGCCGTGAGCACCGCGCACGCCGTCGATGACCGCGCCGGCGAAGTAGCGCGCCTTGGCCTCCTCAGCGGCCGCTTGCGCGGCCTTCGAGCCATCGCGGCGCGGATCGACAAGGGCCTTGACCTCAATGCCGGCGGCGCCGAGATCGGCGGCAGCGCGGAACGCATCGTCGTTGTCGGCGAAGATCACCGCGTGATGGCCGGGCGCGGCGCCAAAGCGGTTGACGTAAGCGCGCACGGCGCCGGCCAGCATCACGCCGGGGCGGTCGTTGTCGCCGAACAATAGAGGCCGCTCATGCGCGCCGGCGCACAGCACGGCGCGCTTCGCCACGATGCGCCACAGGCGCTGGCGCGGCTCGTGCGGCGGCGGTACCGGCACATGGTCGTTGACCCGCTCGAGCGCGGCATAGGTGCCGCCGTCATAGACGCCGAACACGGTGGTGCGGCGCATGATGCGGCAGTCGGGAAGGCTCTCAAGCTCGGCCTCGGCTGCCTTGGCCCACTCGGCGGCGGGCGTGCCGTCGACCTCGTCGCGCTCTGCGAGAAGCCGGCCGCCGAGGCGGAAGTCTTCCTCGCAGAGGATCACCCGTGCGCCGGCCCTGCCCGCAGCAAGCGCGGCGGAGAGGCCGGCGGCGCCGCCACCGATCGCCAGCACGTCGCAGAAGGCGTTCGCCTTCTCGTAATGGTCGGGATCGCGCCCGGAGGCGGTACGGCCGAGGCCGGCGGCGCGGCGGATCATCGGCTCGTAGACCTTCTCCCAGAAGGAGGGCGGCCACATGAAGGTCTTGTAGTAGAAGCCGGCGCCGAAGATCGGCGATGCGAGCTGATTGACGGCGAGGAGATCGTATTTCAGCGACGGCCAGCGGTTCTGGCTCGCGGCGTTGAGGCCCTCGTAGAGCTCGATCGTGGTGGCGCGGGTGTTGGGCTCGCGGCGCGCGCCGGTTCTGAGCTCGACCAGGGCATTGGGCTCCTCGGAGCCCGCGGTGAGGATGCCGCGCGGGCGATGATATTTGAACGAGCGGCCGACGAGCCTGATGCCATTGGCGAGCAGCGCCGAGGCGAGTGTGTCGCCGGGGTGGCCGGTGTAGCGCACGCCATCGAAATTGAAGCCGACGACCTTCTTGCGGTCGACGAGGCCCTTGTCGCGGAGCCGGTTCACTTGCGGGGGCGCCATGGTCAAGCCCCCTCGCGCGCGAACTCGACGGCGACGATCTCGTGGGTGCGCGTGTCGCGCGTCACAACGAGCCAGGAGTGACAGCCGGCACCGTGATACCAGTGCTCCTTGTGGAGGCCGGCGGGATTGTCGCGGAAATAGACGTAGTCGGCCCAGGCCTCCGCCGCCGACGCGTCGAGGCTTTCGGGCCGCGTCACCGTGGCGTCGCCGCGATAGGTGAACTCTTCAAGCGCGCGCTCGCCGCAATAGGGGCATTTGATCCGCATGCGTTTGCCTCAGTGCAGGTTCGGTTGCGCGCCCATGCCCTTCTCGTCGATGACGCGGCCTTGCGCGAAGCGATCGAGACGGTAGGCGGCGGCGTAAGGGTGGGCCTCGCCGGTGGCGATGAGATGGGCGAAGCACCAGCCGGCAGCGGGCGTCGCCTTGAAGCCGCCATAGCACCAGCCGGCGTTGAGATAGAGCCCGTCGATGGAGGTTGTGTCGATGATCGGCGAGCCGTCCATGGTCATGTCGAGGAGCCCGCCCCAGGAGCGCAGGATGCGCAGGCGGCCGATCACCGGCATCAGCGCCATGCCGCCCTCAGCGACGTCCTCGATGACCGGCAAATTGCCGCGCTGGGCGTAGGAGTTGTAGCCCTCGATGTCGCCGCCGAAGACGAGGCCGCCTTTGTCGGACTGGCTGACATAGAAATGCCCGGCGCCGAAGGTCATGACCACGTCGATGAACGGCTTGACGCCCTCGGTGACGAAGGCCTGCACGGCGTGGCTCTCGATGGGGAGGCGCAAGCCGGCCATCTGCGCGACCCGGGTCGAATTGCCGGCGACCGACAGCGCCACCTTCTTGGCGCCGATGAAGCCCTTCTCGGTCTCGACGCCCACGACGCGGCCGCCCTCGATGCGGAAGCCGGTGGCGGCGCAATTCTGGATGATATCGACGCCGCGAGAGTCGGCTGCGCGCGCATAACCCCAGGCGACGGCGTCGTGGCGCACGGTGCCGCCGCGCGCCTGGAACAGGCCGCCGCGCACGGGGAAGCGCGCATTGTCGAAATCGACGAAGGGCACGAGCGCCGTCACCTGCTCGCGATCGAGCAGCTCGGCATCGACCCCGTGGAGCCGCATGGCGTTGCCGCGCCGCGCATAGGCGTCGCGCTGGGGATCGGAGTGGAACACGTTGAGCACGCCGCGCTGGCTGACCATGGCATTGTAGTTGAGGTCCTGCTCGAGCCCCTCCCACAGCTTCATCGACCATTCGTAGAACGGTAGGTTGCCGGGAAGCAGGTAGTTGGAGCGGACGATGGTGGTGTTGCGCCCGACATTGCCGGAGCCGAGATAGGACTTCTCGATCACGGCGACGTTGGTGATGCCGTGCTGCTTGGCGAGGTAGTGCGCGGTGGCGAGGCCGTGGCCGCCGCCGCCGACGATGACCACGTCGTAGCGCGGCTTGGGCTCGGGCTCGCGCCACACCGGCTTCCAGTTGCGGTTGCCGGTGAGCGCGTTGGCGAGGAGACTTACGGCGGAATAGCGCATGGGGGCATTGTGCGCCGGATGTCCGTCATGGATTGACATTCCACGCCGCCTACTTGACATTTTGCGTCATGGAACATCCCCGGACCGTCGGCTTCCTGCTCGTGCCCGGCTTCGCGCTGATGTCCTACGCCGCGGCGATGGAGCCGCTGCGCGCCGCCAATCTCTTGTCAGGCAAGACGCTCTATCGCTGGTGGCACGCGGGGCCGACCGGCGAGCCGGTGACGGCCTCGAACGGGGTCGCCATCATTCCCGATTGCGGCACTGGCACCGAGCGCGCCGCCGACATGGTATTCGTGTGCGCCGGGGGAAATCCGGCGACCTTCAACGACAAGCGCAGCTTTGCGTGGCTCAGACGGCTTGCACGGAAGGGCACGACCATCGGCGGCATTTCCGGCGGACCTTATATCCTGGCGCGCGCAGGCCTGCTCGATGAGCGCCGCGCCACGCTCCACTGGGAGCATCTGCCGGCGTTCCGCGAAGCGTTCCCCGACGTCGCCGTGGTGCCGTCGCTATTCGAAATCGACGGCAACCGCATCACCTGCTCCGGCGGCATTTCGGCGCTCGACATGATGGTGGCGCTGATCGAGCGCGACCACGGGCGCCAGCTCGCCGCCGCGGTCGGCGACTGGTTCCTGCACACGCATATCCGCGAAGGCTTCGGACCGCAGCGCATGGATCTGCGTTACCGGCTCGGCGTCGCCGACGAGAAGCTGTTGCGGGTGCTCGGCGCCATGGAGATGAGCCTGGAAAGTCCACTGCCGCGGGCGACGCTGGCCCGCCAAGCCGGCATCTCACTCCGCCAGCTCGAGCGGCTGTTCCACCGCCATGTCGGGCACGGCATTCACCAGCATTACCGCTGGCTGAGGCTGGAGCGCGCGCGCCAGCTGTTGCGGGAGACGACGTTGCCGGTGCTCGACGTGGCGCTCGCCACCGGCTTTGCCTCATCGAGCCAGTTCGCGCGCGCCTATCGCACGGCGTTCGGCGAGCCGCCGAGCCGCACGCGGCTCAGCGCTTAGGCGGGGTTACTGGACCTCGGTAGGCCGGACGGATCGTGATAGGTTGCTTGCGCTTTCGGCGAAGATTTGCCCATAAGGAGGCTCGATGGCGACGACGCGGCTCACTTCCAAGGAACTTCGGGCGCGCGCCAAAGAACGGCAGCGCTCAACCGCGACGCGCGCCAAGCCGAACAAGGACGGCCGCGCGCCGCGGCCGGAGGTCTACGCCACCGGGTCCAACGCGCCGACCACCGGTGAGCTCAACCTCGAAATCTCCATCGGCCGGCGCGTGCGGCTCCTGCGCCAGCGCTTGCAGCTCACGGCGACCGAGCTTGCGGCAGAGGCGGGTCTCTCCCCCGGCATGTTGTCGAAGATCGAGAACGGCGGCACCTCGCCGTCGCTATCGACCTTGCGCGCGCTCGCCCGCGCCCTCAACGTGCCGATGACGAGCTTCTTCGCCGATTTCGAAGAGCGGCGCGATTGCTCCTACGTGGTCGCCGGGCAAGGCGTGTTGATCGAGCGCCGCGGCAGCAAGGCGGGTCACCGCTACGAGCTGCTCGGTCATTCGATCTCCGGCGATATCGTGGTGGAGCCGTATCTGATCACCTTGAGCGAGGACGCGGAACCCTACGCGCAGTTCCAGCATGACGGCGTGGAGTTCATCTACATGCTGTCGGGCAAGGTCATTTACCGGCACGCCGACAAGCTCTATCCGATGGCGCCGGGGGACGCGCTGTTCTTCGACGCGGGCGCGCCGCATGGGCCGGAAGAGCTGATCAAGCGGCCCATGACCTATCTCTCCATCATTATTTACCCCCGCCCCTAGATTTTCCCTATAGGAAACTTTATTTCACGTGGGTTGACGAGACCCACGGCGCCGTAGCATGGTGAACGGCGCCTGAACCGGAGTTTTTTCAGCCATGTGCGGCATCGTTGGACTGTTTCTCAAAGACCCTGCGCTCGAACCAGAGCTTGGGCGGCTGACCGCCGCCATGCTTGCCACCATGTCGGACCGCGGGCCCGACAGCGCGGGCTTCGCCGTCTATGGCGCCGGCGAGAGAGGCCAGACCAAGCTCACCTTGCGCGGGACTTCAGCCTCGGCCATCGAGGACACGGTGGCCGAGATCGAGGGCGCATTCCCCGGCGTGCGGGTCACCTTGCACGACACCCATGCAGTGATCGCCCTGCCGGACCAGGAGGTCGAGGCCCTGATCAAATGGCTCGAGCGCGAAGCGCCAGGGACCGAGATCGTCGGTCGCGGCAAGCGCATGGAGCTCTACAAGGAGGTGGGCCTGCCCACGACCGTGGCCGAGCGCTTCGACCTCGCCGCGATGCGCGGCACGCACGCCATCGGCCATACCCGCATGGCGACGGAGTCGGCCGTGACCACCGACGGCGCCCATCCCTACTCGACGGGCAAGGATCAGTGCCTCGTGCATAACGGCTCGCTGTCGAATCACAACAATCTGCGCAGGACGCTGAAGCGCGAGGGCCTCAAGTTCGAGACCGAGAACGACACGGAGGTGGCGGCCGGCTATCTCACCTGGCGCATGCGCGAGGGCCTGTCGCTCGGCGACGCGCTGAAGGTGAGCCTCGACGACCTCGACGGCTTCTACACCTTCGTGGTCGGCACCGAGAACGGCTTCGGCGTGCTGCGCGACGGCATCGCCTGCAAGCCGGCGGTGATGGCCGAGACCGACCAGTACGTGGCCTTCGGCTCCGAGTATCGCGTGCTCGCCGGCCTTCCCGGCATCGAGACGGCGCGCGTGTGGGAGCCGGAGCCCGCCACCGTCTATTTCTGGGAACGCTAGACATGCCCGAGATCGATCTCGGCGCCACGCCGCTCAGGGAGCTCAATGCGGCGCTGCACCGCCTCACGCCCGAGACCAATGAGAGCCACTGGATCATCGACAATCCAGCCGGCCGCCATGCGATCGCCGCGGGCCTCGACGTGCCGGTCACCGTCGAGGTCAACGGCCCCGTCGGCTATTACTGCGCCGGCATGAACAAGCTCGCCACGGTTCTCGTCCATGGCAGCGCCGGCGTCGGCGTGGCCGAAAACATGATGAGCGGCTTCGTGCATGTGTCCGGCGACGCCAGCCAGTCGGCCGGCGCGACGGGCCGCGGCGGGCTACTCCGCATCGACGGCAACGCTTCGTCGCGCTGCGGCATCTCCATGAAGGGCATCGACATCGTGGTGAGGGGCTCGGTCGGCCATATGAGCGCGTTCATGGCGCAGGCCGGCAACCTCGTCGTGTTCGGCGACGCCGGCGACTCGCTCGGCGATTCGATCTACGAGGCGCGCCTGTTCGTGCGCGGCAGCGTTAAAAGTCTCGGCGCCGACTGTATCGAGAAGGAGATGCGCGACGAGCACCGGCGCGCCGTCCATCACGTGCTATCTCGCGCGGGGTTCGACGGGGAGGTCGATCCGCGTGAGTTCAAGCGATACGGTTCGGCCCGGAAGCTCTACAATTTTAACGTCGATCATGCGGGGGACTATTGATGGACGCGACGCCACGAACCACGCCACGTTCATCCGCGACATTCGACGAATACAGCCTTTCGGAGATCAGACGCGCCGCGGCGAGCGGCATCTACGATATCCGCGGCGCCGGCGCGAAGCGGAGGTTGCCGCATTTCGACGATCTGCTGTTCCTCGGCGCCTCCGTGAGCCGCTATCCGCTGGAAGGCTATCGTGAGAAATGCGCCACGGACGTGTGGCTCGGCACGCGGTTCGCCGAGAAGCCGATCCATCTCAAGATTCCCATCACCATCGCCGGCATGAGCTTCGGCTCGCTGTCGGCGCAGGCCAAGGAAGCCTTGGGGCGCGGCGCTTCCAAGGTCGGCACGTCGACCACGACCGGCGACGGCGGCATGACCGAAGAGGAACGGCACCATTCGACCATCCTCGTCTACCAACTGCTCCCGTCGCGCTACGGCATGAACCCCGACGACCTCAGGCGCGCCGACGCGATCGAGATCGTGGTCGGCCAAGGCGCCAAGCCCGGCGGCGGCGGCATGCTGCTTGGGCAAAAGATTTCCGACCGGGTGGCCGAGATGCGCACGCTGCCCAAGGGCATCGACCAGCGCTCGGCCTGCCGTCATCCCGACTGGACCGGGCCGGACGACCTCGAGATCAAGATCGAGGAACTGCGCGAAATCACCGATTGGCAGAAGCCGATCTACATCAAGATCGGCGCGTCGCGGCCCTATTACGACACGGCGCTCGCGGTGAAGGCCGGCGCCGACGTCATCGTGCTCGACGGCATGCAAGGCGGCACGGCGGCGACGCAGGAAGTATTCATCGAGCATGTCGGGCTGCCCATTCTCGGCGCCATCCGCCCGGCGGTGCAGGCGCTGCAGGAGCTCGGCATGCATCGCAAGGTGCAGCTCATCGTCTCCGGCGGCATCAGGAACGGCGCCGACGTCGCCAAGGCGATCGCGCTCGGCGCCGACGCCGTGTCGATCGGCACGGCGGCGCTCGTGGCGCTCGGCGACAACGACCCGGCGCTCGAGGAGGAGTATCAGAAGCTCGGCACCACGGCCGGCTGCTACGACGACTGGCACGAGGGCCGCGATCCGGCCGGCATCACCACGCAGGACCCGGTGCTCGCCGCGCGGCTCGACCCGGTGCTCGCCGGACGGCGGCTCGCCAATTATCTCTCGGTGATGACGCTCGAGGCGCAGACCATCGCGCGCGCCTGCGGCAAGAGCCACGTGCTCAATCTCGAGCCGGAGGATCTCGTCGCGCTGACGGTGGAGGCGGCGGCGATGGCCCGCGTGCCGCTCGCCGGCACCGACTGGATTCCCGGGTCGAAGTCTGACGGATAGGGCGAGGCTTGGAAGGTAAGCTTAGCGAAGGGGAGCACCATGGCGGTTGATCTTGCAGTCGAGGCCCGCGAGCGCGGGATCAAGTATTTCCTGATTTCCTATGTCGACCTGTTCGGCACGCTCCGGGCCAAGCTTGCGCCGGCCGCCGCGATCCGCGACATGGCCAAGGAAGGCGCGGGCTTCGCCGGCTTCGCCAGCTGGCTCGACATGACCCCGGCCGATCCCGACGTGCTCGCCATCCCCGATCCCGACAGCCTGATCCAGATCCCCTGGAAGCCGGAAGTGGGCTGGCTCGCCGCCGATCCCTACATGGGCGGCAAGCTGGTCGGCCAGGCGCCACGAAACATCCTGAAGAAGGTGCTGAAGAGAGCCGAGGACGCCGGCTACACGCTGAAGACCGGGGTCGAATGCGAGTATTTTCTCGTCAGTCCCGACGGGTCGGAGATCAGCGATCCCGCCGATATCCAAGCCAAGCCCTGCTACGACCAGACGGCGCTGATGCGCCGCTACGACGTGATCAGTGAGATTTGCGATTCCATGCTCGAGCTCGGCTGGGGCCCCTACCAGAACGACCACGAGGACGCCAACGGCCAGTTCGAGATGAATTGGGCATTCGACGACGCGCTCAAGACGGCCGACCGCATGGCATTCTTCAAATACATGGTGAAGGCGATCGCCGAGAAGCATGGTTTGCGCGCGACGTTCATGCCGAAGCCGTTCGCCCATCTCACCGGCAACGGCTGCCACGTCCATGTGTCGCTGTGGAAGGGGAACAAGAACTTGTTCGACGACGGCAAGGATGCGTTGGGCCTGTCGAAGGAGGCCTACAACTTCATCGGCGGCCTGATGAACGCGGCGAGCGATATCTGCTCGATCACCAACCCGACGGTCAATTCCTATAAGCGCATCAACGCGCCGGTGACCTTGTCGGGCGCCACCTGGTCACCGAACACGGTGACCTATGCCGGCAACAACCGCACGCACATGATCCGCATCCCCGGCAGTGGCCGGTTCGAATTTCGTCTCGCCGATGGCGCGACCAACCCCTACCTCCTGCCGGCCGCCGTGCTCGCCGCCGGGCTCGACGGCCTCTCCAAGGGCACCGATCCTGGCAAGCCGCTTGACATCAACATGTACGCGGAAGGGCACAAGGCGCCCCCCGGCACCAAAAAGCTGCCGCTTAATTTGCTCGACGCGCTGCGGCTCACGGCGAAGTCGGAGCTGCTGCGGCGGGAGCTCGGCGACGAGTTCGTGGACTCCTACGTCAAGCTCAAGACGAAGGACTGGGACGAATATTCGCGCCAGCTGACTCCCTGGGAGCGGGCCACCACGCTCGACTGCTAGGCGGCCGCCCGGCCGTCGGGCTCACCATTCGCGATCCTGTGCGCCTGACCTGAAGCAAAAGAGGCGCCGGCTCAAACGCCGGCGCCCCTCTGGAGGGTCAGACTTTGAAGGTCAGACCGGATGATCGTCGAGAGCCTTCTTGATGGCCTCTTTGCTGCCGAATTTCTTGATGTCATCGGCGTAGTCGGCGTTCTCCTCGCGGATCTGCACGATATGCCAGAGGATCCAGAGCGCGATGGCCACGAGAACCATGATGACCTCGAGCCCCATCCAGGGATAGACCGGGCCGACATCGGCCAGATCAACTGCCCAAGTGTTACCCATTTTCATTCTCCTTCATGCGATCTCGTTAAGCCCTAGACCAGCGCCTTCTCGGCACGCCGGACGTCCTCACGCGCTTCCTCCTCCTCGTGCAGAGTCTTGAAGTCGAGACCCATGAGCTCAACCTCCCGCGGCACGCGCAGGAGCCCGGCGCCGTCGAGGATCTTGGAGACGATCCACGCTGGCACGAAGCCGAGGACGAAGAACATGATGAACGCACCGATCGTGTTGCCGAGCGGATTCACCTCGGCGTAGCCTTCATACGGTGAGGACGGATAGCCCCACAGTACGAAGCCGGCGACGATCAGGCCGATGATGCCGGCATAGCCGTGAACGGCCACGGCGCCGACCGCATCGTCGATCTTGAACTGGCGCTCCACCCAGTAGTGCAGCTTATAGATCAGCCAGGTGCCGAGGCCGCCGATGATGAAGGCCTGGATCGGATGGTAGAGGTCATTACCGGCCGATGCCGTGATGAGGCCGGCAAGTCCGCCCGAATAGGTCCAGAACGGATCGCCCTTGGAGACGATGTAGCCGACCATCAAGCCGCCCGACAGCGACATCAGGAAGTTGACCGTGATGGCGCCCAATGTCGTCGGCGTGAGATAGATGGTCGTCGCCGTCCAGGTGGTACCCGTGATCTCCCCCGCGATGGTCTCGGGCGAGATGATCGGCACGTTACACGCTGCGTAGAAGCCCCAGAAGCCGGTATAGATGAGGAACAACCCGATCGTCACCAGCCAGGGATTGTGCGGAACAAACACGCGCGGCGTACCGTCCGCCGCGAAGCGGCCGAGCCGTGGTCCGAGCACGACGAGCACGCCAAGCGCGGTGCCGCCGGCGATGGCATGGATGACGCCCGAAGCGTACGCGTCGTGATAGCCGAGCAGCTTCACCATCCAACCATCAAAGTGCCAACCCCAGGCCGCGTCGATGATCCAGGTCACCGACCCGATCATCACGGCGATGATCCAGAACGCGCCCGAGCGGATACGCTCGATCACCGCGCCGGAGACGATCGACGCCGCCGTCCATGAGAACAGCAGGAAGGCCGCCCAGAATACCCCGGTGATGCGGTCGCTGAGATTGGTCGCCATCTTCGGAGACCAAGGCGCGTATTGGTTGGCGCCGGTCGCCCCATCGAGAATGAGGCCCTTGCCCTCGTAGATGAACGGCCCGTTCGGGAATGCCCAATAGATCCACCAGCCGAAGAAGAAGAAGGTGATGGTGACCAAGGGGATCAGCATCGTGTTCTTCATCAGGGTGTGGAGATGATTGCGGCGCCGGCTGGCGCCGACCTCATACATGCAGAATCCCACATGGATGAGGAACATGATGACGACCGTCACCCAGTAGTAGAACTCGGTGAAGACCGTCGTTAGTGCGGTTAAGTTGTCGCCCATTAGATAACCCCCCTATTCTCAATGCCGGTGGGATGCAGCTCCCCGCGGCGCGATGGACGATTCAGCTACGTCGTCGCTTCCCTTCTTGCCAACGCGGGGACCCGAGGCCCTCGCGGCTATCGCCACAGCGTCCTTGCCGAAATTTCTCCCATCGTACCCGGATGCTAGGCGGTGCCCCTGGTGTCGTCAACCGACATGAAATCCGTTTTCCTCTAAGGAAATTTCTGGTCCAACTAACCCGTGCCGGGCGGCTTGAGGCCGCACCCCCGCGCCCGCAGCCCCTGAACCGGTTTTCGCGGCCCGAATTTGACGAACGGCCCCGCGACGGGGCAGTGAAAGGTGATGAGCAAGGCTGAACGCAAGAAACTCAGGGACAAATTCCTGCTCTGGCAATGCCGGCTTCGGCAGATCGCCATGCGCGAGGACGGTGGCCGCCCCGCTCCGGGCATGTGTCCGCGTGTTCTGGACGCTTCCGGCGCCGAGCTCGCGCCGCGGATTATCGTGCTCATCCTGCCCAAGGCGCCCGCGGAGAGCACCGCCTTCTTCCGCTTCCAGTTGATGAAGTCTCCCGACCCGCGGGAGCGCTACGAGAAGGCGCTGCACTATTTGCAGGCCGACTACTTCCAGGAGCCCGAGGGGTTCAGCGACGTGATGGTGGCGACCCTGTCGCACGACGCGCCGCTCGCCACGCAGATTCTCACCGCCAAGCGCTGCACTCTTGTCTTTGCGCAAGGGCGGCACGGCTATCGCGTGCCGTGCAAGGCCAAGGCGCTCAAGGAGGACGACGCGGCCCGCGAGGCCGCGATCTGGCATAACCGGGTGTTCAATCCTGCACTGCCCGATGCGGTGCATGTCGTTGCCTTTGAACCCGATTGGGCTTCGGCCCGTGCCGAGCACGGACGCGAAGAAACGATGTCTCCCTAGAACTTGCGATAGGCCTTGTTCAGCTCCTTGAGCGGGTGGTTGGGCGAGGTCTGGAAGCGGACCAGCAGCTCTCGCGCCAGCATGTCACGGTCTTGTTGGTTGTCCGGGAGCTTCATCGTCTTCGGAATGCGCACCCAGCCATTGATGTTGCGGTCGAAGATGGCGGGCTGGCCCGCCTCGTAGCCCATATGCACGTCCTCGAGCCAGTTGAGGTCGTCCCAGCCCATGAACTCCAAATAATCCTTCAGGAACGGAGTCAGCCGGTTGTAGTCGGGCAACAGATTGACGTCGTAACGATAGCCGATGTGCTGGCCGATCGCCTGCTCGCGCGCGGTGTCGAGGCCGGCGGCATCCTTGATGTACTTATCGACGTCGTCGCTGGCTTTCGGCTTTCGTGGGTCCTTGCCGTTCTTGCCGCTCTTCATCATCGTCTCGCTCCCTCACCCGAGCTTGTGATAGTTCTCGACGCCGATGGTGACGTCGGTGCCAGCGAGCGGCACTTGCGCCATGGCCGAGGCTTCCATGGTCAGCGCCGCGAGGTCTTCCGGCTCGAGGCTGTGGATGTCAGTCTTCCCGCAGGCGCGGGCCAGCATCTGCGCCTCCAAGGTCAGGGTATGCAGGAAGTTGTAGACGCGCTCCGCCGCCTCGTCGGGATCGAGGCGCTTCCGGAGCTCGGGGTCTTGCGTGGCGACGCCGACAGGACAGCGGCCCGTGTGGCAGTGATAGCAATAGCCTGCCGGCACGCCCATCTCCGCCTCGAAGTCGGACTCCGGGATTTCCTTGTTGCAGTTGAGCGCCATCAGTACCGAATGGCCGATGGCAATGGCGTCGGCGCCAAGGGCAAGCGCCTTGGCCACGTCGCCCCCGTTCCTGATGCCGCCGGCATAGACAAGGGTGATCTCGCCGCGCTTGCCGAGCTCGTCGATGGCGCGGCGCGCCTGGCGGATGGCGGCGATGCCGGGGACGCCGGTATCCTCCGTGGCGATATGCGGACCGGCGCCGGTGCCGCCCTCCATGCCGTCGATATAGATGGAATCAGGCCCGCACTTCACGGCCATGCGCACGTCGTCATAGACGCGGGCGGCGCCGAGCTTGAGCTGGATGGGGATCTCCCAGTTCGTCGCCTCGCGGACCTCCTCGATCTTGAGAGCGAGATCGTCGGGACCGAGCCAGTCGGGATGACGCGCCGGCGAGCGCTGGTCGATCCCGGCCGGGAGCGAGCGCATCTCGGCGACCTGGTCGGTGACCTTCTGGCCCATGAGATGGCCACCTAGGCCCACCTTGCAGCCCTGACCGATGAAGAACTCGCAGGCATCGGCGAGGCGCAGATGGTGCGGGTTGAAGCCGTACCGCGACTGGATGCACTGATAGAACCACTTGATGGAGTAGCGGCGCTCGTCGGGGATCATGCCGCCTTCGCCGGAGCAGGTGGCGGAGCCGGCCATGGTGGCGCCGCGGGCAAGCGCGATCTTGGCCTCATAGGACAGCGCGCCGAAGCTCATGCCGGTCACATAGACCGGGATGTCGAGCACCATGGGCCGCTTGGCCTTGGGGCCGATCACCGTCTTGGTGTCGCATTTCTCGCGATAGCCCTCGATGACGAAGCGGGTCAGGGTGCCCGGTAGGAAGGTGAGATCGTCCCAATGGGGAATCTTCTTGAACAGCGAGAAGCCGCGCATGCGGTAGCGGCCAAGCTCGGACTTCACATGGATGTCGTTGATGACATCCGGGGTGAAGATCCGGCTCTTGCCGAGGATGAAGCGGCTCGCCTCGGCCGGCGCCTTGATCCCGTTTCCGCCGTTCTTGGTCTTCTTTGCCATCAGCCCAGCCTCATCTCTCCTAGAGCACCATTTTCTTTTCGGTCGGCTCCAGATTGTCGTAGTTCCACAATTGCTTGCCGGCGACGATCTTGCGGAACGCGCCGATGCCGCCCTTGGGCATGACATCGTACATGCGGAGCTTGTTCTCGAGCCATTTGCGGTCGAGGTCGGTCACCTCGCCCCACACCGCATCGACGCCCAGGCTCTGCGGCTCGCCGGCGATGTAGATGGTGCCGTCATACATGGAGTCGCCGAGATTCTTGCCGGCGTTGCCGCAGATCACCATGCGCCCGCGCTGCATCATGAAGCCGGTGAAGGCGCCGGTGTTGCCGCCGACGATGATGTTGCCGCCCTTCATGTCGATGCCGGTGCGCGAGCCGACGTCGCCCTTGCAGACGAGGTCGCCACCTCTGATCGCCGCGCCGAACTGCGAGCCGGCGTTCTTCTCGATGAGGATGGTGCCGCTCATCATGTTCTCTGCGCAGGACCAGCCGACGCGGCCGGAGATGCGGACATTGGGGCCGTCGATTAGGCCGCAGCCGAAATAGCCGAGCGAGCCGTCGATGATGAGATTGAGCCGGTTGAGAATGCCGACGGCGAGCGAGTGCTTGGCGCCGGGGTTCTTGATGACGATGGTGCCGTAACCGTCGGCCATCAATTCGCGAATGCGGAGATTGACCTCCTTCGCCGGCATGTTTGAGGCGTCGATCTCGGCCCGCTTGTTGAAGTCGACGTCGAAGGCGTCCGGCAGCAGGAAGCCGTGATGCGCCTCATCGAGGTTGATGTCGAAAAACTTCTGGATCGAGCGACCTTTGAGCTGCTCGTTATGCAGCCCCATCTCGTAGGAGAGGCGCTCCTGCTCGGATGGGGCGGATCGCGTCAGCGCTGCCATACGCGCACCTCCTCGTCATAGGGGTCCGACGTGTCGATCTCTCGCGGCACGATGGCGCGGATGGCCACCTCCTCGGAGGCAAGCGCGACGAGATCGTCGCTTTCGTAGAGCACCATGGGCTTTGCCGCCATGGTGTCCTTGGCGAGCCCCAGCTCCTTGTCGGTGGCGACGAGGTAGGTGAACACGCCGTCGATCTCCTTGATCGAAGATTTCAGCGAATCCTCCAAGGTCGCGCCCTGCTCAAGATTGTTGGCGGTGTAGACGGCAAGCAGCTCGGAATCGCAGTTCGACATGAACCGGTGGCCAAGGCGCTCCATCTCACGGCGCATGATCCAGTAATTGGTGATCTGGCCGTTATGGACAACGGCGATGTCGTTGTAGGGATAGGCCCAATAAGGATGCGCCGAGCGGATGTCGACGTCGGACTCGGTCGCCATGCGAGTGTGGCCAATGCCGTGGGTACCCTTGAAGGCGGCGAGGCCGTATTGCTCGGCGACACGGCTCGCGTCACCGAGATCCTTGATCAGCTCGAGCGCGCTGCCGAAGGACAGGACCTCGGCGCCGTCGATCTGCTCGATATCGGCGGCGAGACGCTTGGTGTCGCCGGCATAGCGAAGCTGGTAGCGGAACGCGTAAGGTGTCGCCTCGTTGACCTTGATGGTCACGGCGCCGATCTCGGCGAGCTTCTCGTCGACTTGCGCCTGGCGTTCCCTGATCTTCGGGCGGATGTGGGGGTCCTTGGCGAAATCCTCCTGCTCGGCGAGCTTGAGGCGCATGACGTAGTAGTCCGGGGTCGAGACGCCATACATGGCGAACCCGGTCGAGTCCGGACCCCGATGCCTCAAGCTCTTGAGCATCGCCGTCATCTCCTGGCCGACGCTGGTGGCGCCGCCACGATGAATCACTCCGGCAATCCCGCACATATTGTTCGCTTCCTCCTTGGTGCCGCCGTTTACGGCAGGCAGTCGAGATAGGTCTTGAGGTCCCATTCGGTGACGGTGTGGTTGAAGCGCTCCCACTCGTCCCGCTTATACTCGTCGTAAAGGCGATACATCTCGCCGGGCATTGCCGCGCGAATGACGTCGTCCTTCTCGAGCGCGTTGAGGGCGTCGCCCAAGGTCATCGGCAGCTTCTTCACCTGCTTGCCGGCCTCCATGGCCTGATAGATGTTACGCTCTTCCGGCGCGCCGGGGTCGAGATTGTTCCTGAGGCCGTCGTCCATGGCCTTGAGCAGGGCTGCGGCCATGAGATGCGGGTTCACCATGGAGTCCACGGCGCGGTATTCGAAGCGGCCCGGGGCCGAGACGCGCAAGCCCGTGGTGCGGTTCTGGAAGCCCCAGTCGGAGAACACCGGCGCCCAGAAGCCCGTATCCCACAGGCGGCGGTAGGAGTTCACCGTCGAGCAGCCGATAGCGGTCAGCGCGCCGAGATGCTTGACGATGCCGCCGATGGCTTGGAGACCGAGCTTGCCGGGCAGCTGCACGTCGTCGGTGTCCGGCATGAAGGTATTGTCGCCGCCGCGGCGGTACATGTAATTCTGCGGCATGCCAGGCAGCCGGTCGGGATCGTTGCCGAGGGTCTTCACCTCTTCGTCGCCGCCACGCCACAGCGAAATGTTGTGGTGGCAGCCGTTGGCGGACACGCTCATGAACGGCTTGCACATGAAGCAGGCGATGATGCCGAACTCGCGCGCCACTTGGGCGCAAATCTGCCGGTAGGTGGCGAGCCGGTCGGCGGTGCGTAGCGCGTCGTCGTAGGTGAAGTTGAGCTCGAGCTGGCCGGGCGAATCCTCGTGGTCGCCCTGGATCATGTCGAGGCCCATCTCGCGGCAATAGTCGATGACGCGCAAGTAGACGGGCCGCAAGCTCTCGAACTGGTCGATATGGTAGCAGTAAGGATTGGAATAGCCGCCGTCAGGCTGGCCGCTGGCGTCCTTTTTGAGCCACATCATCTCCGGCTCGGTGCCGTGCCGAAGCTCGAGCCCGTGGTCCTGCTTGAACTGGTCGTGGATGCGGCGGAGATTGCCGCGCGCGTCCGCGGAGAGGAAGGCGCCCGGCTCTTTGCGCTCCTCGCGATTGCGGAACAAGGTGCACCAAAGTCGCGCCACTCGCCTGTCCCACGGGAGCTGCATGAAGGTCTCAGGCTCGGGAATGCCGACGAGCTCGGCCGCCTCGGGGCCGTAGCCGAGATAGTCTCCGTGCCGGTTGAGAAACAGGTTCATGGTGGCGCCGTAGACAAGCTGGAAGCCCTTCTTGGCCACGCTCTCCCAGTGGTCGGCCGGAATGCCCTTGCCCATGATGCGGCCGGTGACCGACACGAACTGCAAATAGAGATAGTCGATGCCGAGCTCGTCGATCTTGCGGCGGACCTCTTTGACCAGCTCCTGCCGCTGCGGATCGTCGACGAAGCGTTCGATGTCCATAGGTTTACTGTCAGCGGATGCGGCGTAGTTCATGTCATACCCCTTTTACTGTCAGCTCCATGGAAACGGGCTGTGGGAGGTCGGATGCAGCTCGCCCTTCTCGAACCGCGCGAAGCGGAACGGCTCGAGCAGCGCGCTCTTCTCTCCCATCAACTCTTGGGCCACGAGCTTGCCGACACCGATCATTTTGTACCCATGATTGGAATCCGCAATCATATAAACGTTCTCGCGGAAGGTATCGAAAACCGGGAAATTGTCGGGCGTGAAGCAGCCGAGACCGCCTGATTTCTCGTCTTTCCGGTAGTTGGGCATTTGGCCCTCGAAGCGCTTCTGGCAGTGGGCAAGCGCCGAGCACCACATGTCGATGAAATCCTCTCCGACGACAAAGTCGGGGGATTCAGGGCCATAGGGGTCGACAGCCACCCGGTCCGGGTCCTGGTCGATCTTGTAGGGAGAGGCTCCGCCCTGAATCCCCCCGAAATTGAAGTCCGGCTTGTAGTAGATGCCCCAGAGCTTGTCGGTGATCAGCCGCCCGTCGCGGTTCGAGTAGAGCGGCGCGTCGGTGTCCACGTGCAGCACCGGGGGGAAGCGGCCGTCATTGGTCCGATGGAGGTTGGGGTCGACGCCGAGCGTGCCCTCTTCGAGGCACCAGAATTTCCACATCGGCACGTTGGGATGCACCTTGCCGGTCAGGTCCTTGACAGTGATCGCCTTCGGCAGTTCGAGCAGGTTCCAGATCCTGTTCACCCAGGGGCCGACGCCGACCACCACGGTCTCGCAGGCGATGTGGCCCTGATTGGTATTGAGCCCGGTGATGGCGCCCGAGTTCGAGCCAAACTCGAAGTCGAGCACCTCGACGGCAGGCAGGATGCGCACGCCTTCGGCCTCGGCCTTGGCGGCCAGCCCCAGCATGCTCGCCATGTTGTTGGCGTAGCCGCCGCGCTTCTCGTGCAGCACCGAGGTGATGCCTTGTGCCTGCCAATCGTCGAACAGGCCCTTCATGTATTTGGCGGAGTCCTCGGCGCCCTCGACAAACACCGACTCGTAGCCGATGGCCTTTTGCTGCTCGTAGATGGAGGCGACGTCCCGCTGCATGCATTCGGGGCTGATCTGCATGTAGCCGACGGGATGATAGGCGTAGGCCTTGGGGTCGCTCTCCCAGACCTCGACGGAGTGGGCCATGAGTTCGCGCATGGCCGGCTGGAAATAGTTGTTGCGGACGACGCCGCAGGCGATGCCCGATGCGCCGGCACCCACCGCCGTCTTATCCACAACTATGATGTCCGCGCCGGAGCCCCGCCCGCTCGCCCGGAGCATTTGTGCAAGGTGGTAGGCGGTGCTTAGGCCGTGAACACCGGCGCCGATGATGGCGTATTTGGCAGCATGAGGGATTGTCATTTGGGACCCATTTGGTATAGGGAATTGGTCCCAAAGTGGTCCGCAATGGTAGACTTTTGCGGTGGAATCGTGGACATTGGCCCTTACCCAGTCTCAACCGAGGCCATTAAGAGCAAATTGCGGACCGATTGTAAACCAATTTCTCCAATCGGGCCCAAAGTGGGCTCACATCGATGAGCGAAACCTTGACGCAGCAGCAACGCAACGACGCAGCCGACTCCGTTCTGGCAGCTCTGGAGAAGCCGAGCCGGGGCGTCGGCGCGATCTCCGCCTATCTCCAGCGCGCCATCGAGACCGGCGCCTACAGCGAAGGCGAACGGCTGCCGCCTGAGCGGCAGCTTGCCGCGACGTTCAAGGCGGCGCGGAGCACCGTGCGGCGCGCGCTCGACCAACTGGAAAAGGCGGGGCTGGTGTCGCGGCGCCTTGGCAGCGGGACCTTCGTCGGCTCGACCTTGGCGGCCGGGCAGCGCAGCGCCGACCTCGCCGATCAGGTTAGCCCGCTGCAACTCATCGAGGCGCGGCTCGCGGTCGAGCCCTTCACCACCAGGCTCGCGGTGCTGCACGCCACGCGGCGAACCTTGGACGAGATGGAATCGGTGCTGGCGCATGCGGAAGCCTCGACCAACGACAAGGACACTTTCTCCAAGTGGGACGGCGAGTTTCATCTGCTCATCGCCCGCGCCTCGGCCAATCCGCTCCTGCTCAACATCTATCGTCAGATCAATCACGTGCGGCTGCACGCGCAATGGGACGCGATGAAGGAGAAAATCCTGACCCCCGACGTGATTGCCGACTACAACCGGCAGCATCGCGGCATCTTCACCGCGCTGCATGTGCGCGACGCGCAGCTCGCCCAGACCCTGATCACCGAGCACCTGGAAAAGGCGCGCGACGATCTCGTCAAGGCGAACAGCCCCTAGGCTTGAGGCTGCGACTTTATCTGCGGGAAAAAATATTTAACGGCGCAAGCGGCTGGGCTAGCATCCTCACGCAGTGAAGGCTGTCAGTATCCGGGTGCCGCTATGCTCAAGCCGACCAAAGACCTCAACACACTCCGCGAGCAGCTCCAAGCGGCGGGCGTCGAGTTCCTCATGGCGAGCTTCTCCGACATGCATGGCGTGTCGAAGACCAAGATGGTGCCGCTCGCTCATCTCGATCACATGATGGCCGGCTCGGAGCTCTATACCGGCGCCGCGCTCGACGGCGTGCCGCAGGACGTGAGCGACGAGGAGGTCTCGGCGCGGCCAGATCCCGCCTCCTGCATCGTGCTGCCCTGGCAGAAGAACGTCGCCTGGTTTGCCAGCAATCTGTGGTGCGAGGGCAAGCCGTTCGAGGCGTGCAGCCGCAACATCCTGGCGCGCGCAACCAAAAGGGCCGCCGACCTAGGCTATTTCATGAATCTCGGGCTCGAACCCGAGTTCTATGTGCTGAAGGACACCGAAGCGGGCCCCCAACCAGTCTCCGACCGCGATACGCTGGACAAGCCCTGCTACGACGGTTACGGCGCGCTCGACAATCTGCACTGGCTCGGCGAGCTGGTCGACGCCCTCGATGCGCTCGGCTGGGACGTCTATTCGTTCGACCATGAGGACGGCAACGGCCAGTTCGAGCTCGACTTCCGCTACGCCGACGCCATGACCATGGCCGACCGCTTCGTGTTCCTCCGGATGATGGCCAACGCCATCGCCAGGAAGCACGGCTATTTCGCCTCGTGGATGCCGAAGCCGTTCGCCAACCGCACCGGCTCCGGCGCTCATTACAACATGTCGCTCGCGAGCCTCGACACCGGGGACAATCTCTTCGTCGACCGCAACGACCCGCGCGGCTGCGGCCTGTCCAAGCTCGGTTATCAGTTCGTCGCGGGCGTTCTAAGACATTTGCCGGCGATCAGCGCCGTGGTGTCGCCCACGGTGAACAGCTACAAGCGGCTCATCAAGCAAGGCTCGATGTCGGGCTCCACCTGGGCGCCGGTGTTCATATGCTACGGCAATAACAACCGGACCAACGCCTTACGCATTCCGCTCGGCGGAGGGCGCGTCGAGCTCCGCGCCGCGGACTCTGCGAACAATCCCTATCTCGGCGCGGCCATGGTGCTGAGTGCGGGGCTGGAAGGCATTCGCGAGGGGCTCGATCCTGGCGAGCCGCACACCGAGAACATGTACACCAAGCCGGACGCCGAGCTGAAGGCGATGGGCATCAAGCTCCTGCCGCGGAACCTTGAAGAGGCGATCGACGCCTTCGAGGCGGATCCGCTTTCCCGCGAGGTGATAGGCGAGAGCATGTTCAAGGCCTATGCGAGCTTCCGCCGGAGCGAGTGGGACGCCTATCACAACGCCGTCTCCGATTGGGAGCGTGCGCGCTATCTGAAATTCTTCTGAGCGCGGCGCGCTCGAAGCGCCGCTCCATAGCAGTTCGCCGCGCAATTAGGCAGACTCCCCGTGGCTTTCGCTGCACCGCACAAGCAAACGCTTGATTCAGCGGACTCTCCGCGCATGGCACGGCTCTTGCGACGGTAAAGTTAGTTTCCTGTGGGGAAACGACAATTCCAGCTCGGAGCGTGGCGTCCGGCAGCGCCGGCCGACCATGGTCTGTCGGATGGGGAGCTGATCCATGGAAGAACAAATCGCAGAACTCACCAAGACGGGCGGCATGCTTGGCACCGTCGACGTGGAAATCTTTTACTGGTGGTGCACGGCCATCATGATTTGCATTCACGCGGGCTTTCTCGCCTACGAGATGGGCGCCTCCCGCGCGAAAAACGTCCTCGCCTCCGGCGTGAAGAACATTCTCGCCTTCGCCTTCATCGTTCCGACCTTCTTCTTCTTCGGCTGGTGGATCTATCTTGCCTTTCCGAGCGGCATCATTCCCGGCGAATCCGGCAATGCCGGCCTGCCCTGGGCGGTGGAGATGGGCCCGAACCTCGCCGACAATGCAAGCGGCGTGTTCTGGGCGGCGTTCGTGCTGTTCGCCGCGACCACGGCATCGATCTTCTCCGGCGCCGTCATCGAACGCATCCGAGTGTCGGCCTTCGTGATCTTGGCGATCCTGCTCGGCTCGGTGGCCTGGATCCTCGCCGCGTCATGGGGCTGGCACCCCGACGGGTGGCTGGTAAAGGACTGGGGCTATCACGACGTTGGCTGCGCCGGCCTGATCCACGTGGTCGCCGGCTTCTTCGCGCTCGGCGTGCTGCTCAATCTCGGACCGCGTATCGGCCGCTACAACGCCGACGGCTCGCTCAACGAATTGCTGCCGCACAACGTGCCGATGGTGCTGATCGGGCTGATGCTGATCATCGTCGGCTTCTTCGGGTTCCTCGGCGCGTGCCTGATCTTCAACCCGGGCGCCCAGTGGACCAACATCTACGGCCAGCCCGCGACCCTGTCGTCCTACGCGTTCAACACGCTGATGTGCTTCTCCGGGGGCATCATCGGCGCCTGGGCGATGACGCGTGACCCGTTCTGGATGATGTCCGGCGCGCTTGCCGGCATTTTCGTCGCCGCCGCGGGCCTCGACGTGTGGTACCCGCCGCTCGCCTTCCTGCTCGGCATTGTCGGCGGCGTCATCATCAAGCCAGGCAACGATTTCCTGGCGCGCATGGGCGTGGACGACTCGGTGGGCGCCGTCTCGGTGCACGGCTTCTCCGGCATCATCGGCGTCCTGGCGGTGGGCATCCTCGCCACCGGCTACCCCAATGTGGGCGACGCGCCGCCGACCTCGTTCATCGGCCAGTTCGTCGGCCTCATCGTCATGCTGCTGTGTGGCTTCATCCCCGGCTATCTCGCCTCGTTCGCGCTGAAGTCCTTCGGGCTCCTCAGAGTACCGGACAAGGCGCAGGAGATCGGCCTCGACGCGGCCGAGATCCCCGCCAAGGCCTATCCGGAGGCTGCGGTCGGCAGCAAGAGCATGCCAATGCCTCAGCCGGCGGAATAGACGGCCGTTTCAACCCGGCGACGACTTGGAAAGGAGACAAAGATGGGTAGTCCGATCACGACCTGGGAAGGGGCGGCCGCCTACTTCACCTTCGCCGACAAGCCGGCCATTCTTTACGCTATCCTTGCGGCTGCGGTCATCGTGACGTTCGGAACGATCGTCATGGCGACCATGCACGAGGACGAGGCCTACAAGAAGCTCGCGAAATAGCGGAAGCGTACCCCTCCGCGCTGGCGAGCCTTGTCAGTCCGTTCGCGGGCTGGCAAGGCTTCGCTGCGACTGGGCGGTGATTGACCGTGCCACGCTGAGCATCGGCTAGTCGTCGTGGATGCGGTGCTCATACGGGCACCGGCGAGTGACGCGCGGAGCTAATGGCGCCGGCGCTCGAACTCCGGCACCAGCTCCTCGGGCGGCACGTAGTGCGGGTTTTCCTGCACGAAGCCGTCGGCCAGGATGTATGGATGGGCGCGGGCGACATCCTCGAGCACGGACGCGGGGAAGCGCGAGACGTCGTAGGCGCAGACCGCGGCATCGCTATAAAGCGGCAGGATAAAGTTGGCGCGGCTCTCGTAGAGTGCCAACTCCTCGGCGCCGGGCGCTCCGGTAAGCGCCCATTCCATGTTCGCCCAGCCTCTTGTCCGCGCGAAGCCGCGCTGGAGTCCGGTGTTGATGGCTTCCTGCAAGTAAACAAGCATCTCTTCGGCGTCGAACCGTCCGTCGCGCAGATAAGTGTTTTCCCAGATCTCGATTTCGAGTTGGCCGCTCCGCTGCGCGGCCTCCACGTTGACACCCGCAAGCTTCAATCTCTTGATCCGATCGGCGCGCTCGTTTGCATCGACCAGCGACACGACGCGCTCACCGGCTTCCAGCCCTTCGCTGAGAAATGGCACGAGCGCCGCGTATTGCTCTTCGGCGCTGCTATAGAAAGCGCATACGTGGCAAGGACAGACCAACGCCGATCCCGCCAGGTGGACCGTGCTGGTGGCGGCTATTGCGCTCCTTCGCCGGCGCGCCATTCCTTCAAGCCCTTCCGGGGTGTCTCTCGCTAGCCTCGCTCATCTTAGCGCCCCGTCCGGAGCTTGCTGCATCTTTTCTGACGCGCGATAGGTCTGGGCGGCGGCGAGGAGATGCCATCTGATTTTCCGGCAGCCGGTAGCTGCTCGCCGGCGGGCCCGCCCCTTGCCGGCGCGAAGCTCCCGGAGGGCGGATGATCGCCGGGAAGCGCTTGATAGCTAAGTCGTTGATTTAATGGCGCGCCCGAAAGGATTCGAACCTCTGACCCCCAGATTCGTAGTCTGGTGCTCTATCCAACTGAGCTACGGGCGCTTAAGCCAAAACCCCGCCAAGCGTGGGGCGGGATTGGCGGAAACGAGGCACGCCGGATGTTGCGGCAACTCGGTCCCGACTACCTAATGCCTCAAGGGGCCCAAGGCAAGACTCGGGAACTCCCCTGCTTTTGCCCGGGTTTCATCTATATATAACAGCATCAACCTGGGAGAAGCACGCCATGACTCTAGACCATATTGTTCACAAGGCAGCCGCCGCATTAGGGGCTGCCGTCCTCGCCGTCGCCATGTCAACCGGCGCCGGCTTCGCCGCCAGCGATTATGTCGGCAAGTACAAGACCGAGGATACGCAAGGCAAGCCGATGGAGATCACCCTCTCCGAAGACGGCGCTGCCGCAGGGACGCGCGAGGGCGAGATCCTGGAAGGCAAGTGGAAGGAGAACAAGAAGGGCACAGCGGTGATCAAATGGGCGGGGCAGGAGGGCTGGATCACCAAGCTCAGCAAGGACGGCGATAAGTACTTCAAGGTCGCCTACCAGAAGGGCAAGAAGGACGAGGCCACCAAATCTGAGGCGGAGAAAGTCGAGTAGCCGGCCCTCTCAAGCGCGGCGCCGCCGTGCCCGCTCCAGGTCCACGACGATGTCGGGAATGGTGACGCGGAAGGTGGCGCCGCCCTCATTGCTCACGAGCGCGATCTGGCCGCCATGGGCCTGAACGAGCTCGGCGGCGATGGCAAGGCCAAGGCCTGAGCCGCCCTTGCGCGCCACGCTCTGAAACGCCTGGAACAGGCGCGCCCGCGCCTTTTCCGGCACGCCAGGGCCGTCGTCGGCGACGTCGATGATGGCGACTGCGCCCTCGCGGCGGGCAATCACCATAATCTTGCCGGCGCGGCTCTCACTCTCCAGCGCCTGCACGGCGTTACGGCACAGATTGCTCAGCACGCGGTAGAGCTGGTCGCGGTCGGCGTCGACCTCGAGCTGATCCTCGATGTCGAGGCGCCAGCCGATGGCATCGTCGCGCGGCAGGCCGAGGCTATCACCGACCTCCGTCACCAGCGGCGCAAGCTCGAAGCGCATGCGCCGCGGCGGGCTCTCTTTGGCTTGGCCGAAATCGAGCGTCTCGACGCACAGCCTGATGGCGCGATCGAGCGAGGCGATCAGCTTCGGCACGAGGCGCTGCACGGTGGGATCCTTGACGGCAGCCAAGCGGTCGGACAGGAGCTGCGCGCTCGACAGCATGTTGCGCAAATCATGACTGATCTTGCTCACGGCGAGGCCGAGCGCCGCAAGCCGCGTCTTCTGCGACAAGGTCTCCGACAGCTCCTGCTGCATGGCGGACAGCTCGCGCTCGGCGGTGCCGATCTCGTCGCGTCGTGCCGAGGGCGTGATGACCCTGGTTGGATCCTCCGGCTTCTCGGCGAAGCGCACCATGTTCCAGGTTAGCTTGGTCATGGGCTTCACCAGCAGCGCGTCGAGCGAGAGATAGACGAGGGTCGCGGTGATGATGGAGATGAGGATCGACAGCCCCAGGATGTCGAGGCCGTAGCGGATCATGGCGGCCTTCAACGGCCCCTCCTCCATGACCACGTCGATCATTTCGCCGTGGTGGAAGCCGGGCTCGCCGATGACGCGGATGACGCGGCCGTCCGGCGCGACATAGACCATGAGCGCGTCGGCGATGAGCTTCGGCCACGACGCGTCGCGCAAATCGTAGGCCGCGTCGATCTCGGCCGGCATGTCCATCTCGATGACGAGCACGCGGGCGTCGGCCCGCTTCACGGCGATGGCCTTCACCTTGGCGCTGTCGAGAAGCTCGTCGCGCAGCATGGCGGGCAGTTGGCCGCCGGGCGCGGCTTCTGCCGCGAGCGAAGCAATTTGCGCCGCAGCCAGTCGCTCCATCAACCATTGGCGGCGGAAATTGGAAACCGACGGCACGAACACGAGCACCTCGGCCACCATGACGAAGAGGATGGTGAGCAGCAGGAGCTTGGCCGACAGCCCCGGCATGTAGCGGGAGAGCTGCTCCCTCTCAGGCGTCATCTCTGGATCTTTGTCCATTGCCAAGCAATAGTTACGGCGGAGCTATGCCCGCGGATGCATCCGGGCGCATCTTACCAGAAAAGCGGGCAAATTTCCGAAGGCCGAGGCCGTCAACCCAGGCGGCGCAACAAGCCGATGATAGTGCGGAGCCAACCCTTCGCCAGGGTGGGCTGATAGTAGGCGTAGGCCACCCGCTTCGAGAGTTCCGACAGGGTCGGATAGGGCAGGACCAGCGAGATGAGGTCGCCGATCTTGATGTCCTTGGCCATGGCCATGACCCAGAGCTGAAGCAGTTCGCCCGCCTCGGCCCCCACAATGGTACAGCCGAGAATGGTGCCGTCCTTCTTGGTGATGACCTTGATGAAGCCGTCGGTCTCGCGCTCGCATTGGGCGCGGTCGTTGTCGGCGTAGGGCCAGCGGAAGATGCGGATGCGGCGATACCGCTTGTGCGCCTCGTCCTCGGTGAGGCCGATCTGAGCGAGCTCCGGCGAGGTGTAGATAACGCGCGGAATAGTGGCGGCGCTGACGTCGGGCTTCAGGCGGAACAGCGCGTTCCTGATGACGATGCCGGCGTGATAGTTGGCGAGATGGGTGAATTGCTGGCCGCCGATCGAATCGCCGATGGCGTAGACGCGGCGGTTGGTGGTCTTGAGCTGCTCGTTGACCTTGATGCCGTCGTCGGTATGGGCGATGCCGGCGCGGTCGAGACTGAGCTGCTTCAGGTTCGGCTTGCGGCCCGTGGCCACCAGGAGGTGCGTGCCCTTGATAATGACGCTCTCGCCGTCCTTGTGGAAGTGCACGGCGACGCCCTGCACCGACGGCTCGATGCGCTCGACCCGCGTGTTGGGGTAGAGAACGACCTCGGTATCCTCCAGGCGCTTGAGCAGGACCCTGGCGGCCTCTTGATCCTCCTTGGCGAGGAAATTGGCCATGTCGAAGATGGTGACGTGGGCGCCGAGCATGCGATGGGCCTGGCCGAGCTCGAGCCCGATCGGGCCGCCGCCCAAGACGATCAGGTGCTGGATGCGCTCGCTGACGTCGAAGATGGTCTCGTTGGTGAAATAGGGCACCTCGTCGAGGCCGGGGACGGGCGGGATCGTCGGCGAGGAGCCGGTGGCGATGACGAAGCGGCGGGCGCGAACCAAGACGCGGCCGGCCTCCACGGTGAATTTGTCGAGAAAGCTCGCCTGCGCCTGGATCACGCGGACGCCGAGCCCGGTGAAGCGCTCGATGGAATCGTTGGGGGCGATGGCGGCGATGGCGCGGTGGACGTGATCGTGGACGCCGCGATGATCGATCTGCGCCTCGAGCACCTCGATGCCGAAAGTGGAGGCGGTACGGACGGCGTCGGCGCGCTTGCCCGCGGCGAGTAGCGCCTTGGACGGGACGCAGCCATAGTTGAGGCAATCGCCGCCCATCAGGCCCTTCTCGATGAGCACCACGGGCACGCCGAACTGCGCCGCCGCCGCGGCAACCGAAAGGCCGCCTGAGCCCCCACCGATGACGCAGAGGTCGGGCTTCAGCACCTCTTCCATGATCGCCTAGTCCCCCATAACCGCCTCAGGCCGGCCGCCGCCTGAACCATTTTACCGCGACCGGAATGAGCGCGACGAGCCCAAGCGCCACCAGCCCGGCAATAAGCTCCGGCGTCAGCAACAGGCTGGGATCGAGCCCATATGGGCACGACTCTTGGCCCCCCTCTCCCGCCTTGGCAAGGCAGGATTGGTGGGCAGCTTGCTGCGCTTCGATCACGCTGTCGAGCCCGCTTCCCGCCAAGGAGAAGGCAAAGGTTCCCGGAATGATGCCAAGGACGGTGGCCAGGACATAGGTCGCGAACGGCACGCCGAGCAGACCCGGCGCAAGGTTGACGAGCCAGAATGGAAAAATCGGCACGAGACGCAGGAACAGGAGATAGCTGAAGGCATTCTCGCGAAAGCCCTCGGCGAAGCGCTTCAAGGCGGGACCGGCGCGCGCGACTAGCACGTCCCGCAAGGCGCTCCTGGCGATGAGGAACACCACCGTGGCGCCGATCGTGGCTCCGATGAGCGAAGCCGCGCCGCCAATGAGCCAGCCGAACAGAAAGCCACCGGCAATGGTGAGGACGGCGCCCCCCGGCAATGACAGCGCCACGATGGCGGCGTAGAGCGCGATGAAGACCGAAAGCGCGAGCAGCAGGTTGCCTTCGATTTGGGCACGCAGGGCGAAGCGGTGTGTCGCCAGCTGCTCCAGAGTGAGGTAGCGGTGCCAGCCCATGGCGACGACGAAGCCGGCAACGGCGAAGAGCAGAAGGAGGGGCCAGAGCCGCTTGAGCCAGATTGCGGCGCCGCGCGCTATGTCCGACACGGTATCCATGCTCAAGGGTCCTCCCTGACTGCCTGGTGCCAACACATAGGCAGCCGCCCTCGCCGCCGGGAACGGTTTTTCGCGCCAATGTGATGCGCCGTCACTCAACGTGATGCAAAAGGTGCCTGTTGGCGCAGCTGGGCGGTCTGGCATGCGTTGCGGACTGGCTTAGCCTGGGCGACGTCATCGCCCAGCGTCGGGAGGGAGCTTATACTGATTAACCGACTTTTGCCCGCCGGGACAACAGCCGGGCGGGAGGGGAGTGCAAGATGAGGCGAAGGGACGCAATGACTGGCTGGGCTCTGGTCGCTTACGCAGGCGCGGTCCTCCTCGCCGGACCAGCGAGTGCGGCATGCCCAACGCCGCTTGCCGACGCCACGCGCCTCATCCTCGTCACCACCGCGACGATGAACGGCGCTGACGCCACCTTGCAGACTTTCGAGCGCACTTCGCTGGCCGACTCCTGGCGGCAGCGAAGCGGACCGCAGGCGGCTGTGGTCGGCAAGACGGGGCTCGGCTGGGGGCTCACTTATCGCGGCGAAGCAAAGGCCGGCGAACCAATCAAGATAGAAGGCGATGGCCGGTCGCCAGCCGGCATCTTCGCGCTAGGCCCGGCCTTTGGCTTCGCACCGTCGGATTTGCCAGGCTATCTCGAGATCGAGAGGGGCGTGCAGATCTGCGTCGACGATCCCACCTCGCCCCATTACAGCCAGATCGTCACGCAGGAGGAGGCGGGAAAGGGCGTGAGCGGCGAGAGTATGGGCGCCATCCCGCTCTATAAGCGCGGGATCGTGGTCGACTACCCGACGAGCGGAGGGGCCAAGTCCGGCTCCTGCATCTTCGTTCATATTTGGCGGGGCCGGGGACAAGGCACGGTCGGCTGCGTCGCGGCGCCCGAGGCGACCGTGGCGGATCTGCAAGCCTGGGCGGGCAGTGGCGGGGCCGTCATCGCCATACTCCCGGACGGGGCAATCGACCGCTTTTCCGGCTGCCTCCCCTGACCCGCAAGACCGCGGCGCTGATTGACTTGCGTGGGTGTGGCACCTATAAGCCGCCCGAGCTTGGCCTTATGGCGCCCGCCCCCAACCATTCGCGGGGCGTGAACGGAAGGCGGGAGATTAGTCCTTGAAACGCACCTACCAACCATCGCGGCTCGTCCGCAAGCGGCGTCACGGTTTTCGCGCCCGGATGGCGACGAAAGCAGGCCGCAAGGTGCTCGCTCGGCGCAGAGCCAAGGGGCGCAAGCGCCTTTCGGCCTAATGCGGCAAGCCGCCTCTTAACCGGTGACGGCCATCGGACGTCTCAAGACCCGTGCCGAATTCCTCTTCGTGAAGGGCGGGACGCGCTTCACGACACCCTCGCTCGTGCTCCAGGCGCGCCCCCGCGCCGCCTCGTCGCGCGAGACGCCGGAGCTTGCCCGCTTCGGCTTCACCGCGACCAAAAGCCTCGGGGGCGCCGTTCTCCGCAACCGGGCGCGCAGGCGCCTCAAGGAGGCCGTGCGGCTGACCGGCCCGGCCCATGCGGTCCCGGGCTATGATTATGTCTTGATCGCGCGGGGAGGCACGGTACAACGGCCCTTCACCGAGCTGATCAAGGACCTTGAACGCGCGCTTTCTAGGGTGCACGAGCCCTCTGCGGCAAAGACGCGCCGAAAGCCGAATACCGATTAGCTTCTTCCCCACGCGTTGCGGACAAACGGCCGTTGAGCTGAAAGCGACATGGACGAGAACAATCGCAATTTCATCCTCGCCATCGTGCTGTCGATGGTCGTGCTGTTCGCCTGGCAGTTCTTCTTCGTGCCGACGCCACCGCCCGAGGAGCAACAGGCGCAGCAGCAGACCGAGCAAGGCCCGCCGCAGCCTGAAAGCGAAGCGCCACAGCCAGGGGTCACGCCTGCGCCAGGGGACCTGCCGCAGCCGCCCGGCGCCGCCACGAGCCTCACCCGCGAGCAGGCGCTCGGCGCCTCGCCGCGCGTGCCCATCGATACGCCGAGCGTCAAAGGCTCGATCGCGCTCAAAGGCGCACGCATCGACGATCTGACGCTCAAGGACTACCGCGTAACCGTCGAGCCCAACAGTCCGCTGGTCGTGCTGTTGTCGCCGGCCGGCGACCCGCACGCCTACTACGCGGAGCGCGGCTATGTCGGCGCGAGCGGAGGCGACCTCGCCCCTCCCGCCGGTGACACGCTGTGGACGGCGCAAAGCCAGGGGCCGCTCACCCTGCAGTCGCCCATCACCCTCACCTATGACAACGGCAAGGGGCTCAGCTTCACCCGCACCATCTCGATCGACGACAAATACATGTTCACGATCGACGACAAGGTGACCAACGCCGGCTCGGAGGCCGTCACGCTCTACCCTTACGCGCTCGTGTCGCGGCACGAACTGCCCAACGTGCAAGGCTTCTACATTCTGCACGAGGGCCTGATCGGCGTTGTCGACAACGGGCTCGAAGAGATCAGTTATTCGAGCGCGGTCGAGGACCCCCCAGCCACGTTCAAGAGCGACCATGGCTGGCTTGGCATCACCGATAAATATTGGGCGACGGTGGTGATCCCCGAGCAGGGCAAGAGCTTCGAGGCGAAGTTCGCAGGTTCGGTCAAGGGCGACCGCACCCGCTTCCAGACCGACTACCTGATGGGCCCGCTGACCATCGAGGCGGGCGGCAGCGCGCAGGTGAAAGGCCAGGTGTTCGCCGGCGCCAAGGAGGTCAACGTCGTCGACGGCTATGCCGAGAAGTATGCGATCCCCAAGTTCGATCTCCTGATCGACTGGGGCTGGTTCTACTTTCTCACCAAGCCGCTGTTCTACGCGCTCGACTATTTCTACAAGCTGGTCGGCAATTTCGGCGTGTCGATCCTCATCGTCACGGTGCTGATCAAGCTCGTGCTGTTCCCGCTCGCCAACAAGTCCTACGTGTCGATGAGCCGGATGAAGAAGCTCGCGCCCGAGATGCAGAGGATCAAGGAGCGCTTTCCGGACGACCGCATGCGCCAGCAGCAGGCGATGATGGAGATGTACAAGAAGGAGAAGGTCAACCCGGCGTCGGGCTGCTTGCCGATCCTCGTGCAGATCCCGGTATTCTTCGCGCTCTATAAGGTGCTGTTCGTCACCATCGAGATGCGGCATGCGCCATTCTTCGGCTGGATCAAGGACCTGTCGGCGCCGGACCCGACCAGCATCTTCAACCTGTTCGGCCTGATCCCGTGGGAGCCGCCGCTGTTCCTCATGATCGGCGCGTGGCCGATCATCATGGGTATCACCATGTGGGTGCAGATGAAGCTGAACCCGGCGCCGCCGGACCCCATCCAGCAGAAGATCTTCACCTGG
This sequence comes from Methyloceanibacter sp., assembly GCF_050726195.1. Taxonomy (GTDB): domain Bacteria; phylum Pseudomonadota; class Alphaproteobacteria; order Rhizobiales; family Methyloligellaceae; genus Methyloceanibacter. The sequence goes on from NZ_JBOHJC010000018.1 coordinate 57,743, forward strand.
ATGCCGGTGTTCTTCACCTACCTGCTCGCCTCGTTCCCGGCCGGGCTCGTGATCTACTGGGCGTGGAACAATTTCCTGTCGGTGTTGCAGCAGTCCTTCATCATGTGGCGGCAGGGCGTGGACATCCCGCTTCTGGAGAATCTCGGCATCAGGCCGCCGAAGCCTGCCAAGCCGGAACCGGTGGAGCCGGAGGCGGAAGCGCCGGCGAATGACAACGCCGACGCGAAGCCTGCTACTGCCAGCTCGAAGCGCAAGTCCCGCGCGGAGAAGCGGGCGCAAGCCGCGAAGGCGGCGGATCAGGCGCGCGAGACGCCGCAGAGCGAGCCCGGCGAGTAGCGGCGAGTCGAGGGCCGCGCTTCTTTCGTCATGGCCGGGCTTGTCCCGGCCATCCACGTCTTTAATGTCGCCCACCGAGATTCGTGGATGCCCGGCACTTCGGCCGGGCATGACGATGAGAGTGGGCCCGTATGAGCGCTACCGATACATCTGAGCTTTCGGCTGAGGACATCGCCAAGGGTGAGGCGCTGTTCAAAGGCCCTTGCGTGTTCCTGAGAGGCGTCGCGTCCATCGATGGGCTGCCGGCGGAGGGCAGACCCGAGATCGCCTTCGCTGGACGTTCCAATGTCGGCAAGTCGAGTCTGATCAACGCGCTCACGGGCCGCAAGACCTTGGCCCGCGTGTCGGTGACGCCGGGGCGGACCCGCGAACTCAACTTTTTCACGCTCGGCCACAAGGGCGAACTCGTCCTCGTGGACATGCCGGGCTATGGCTACGCCAAAGCGCCAAAGTCGGCGGTGAAGGGCTGGACCCGGCTGATCGGCGACTATCTGAGGGGAAGGCGCGCCCTGAAGCGGGTGTTCCTCCTCATCGACGCGCGCCACGGCATCAAGCCTAACGACCGCGAAACCATGACCCTCCTGGACGAGGCGGCGGTGTCCTACCAGGCGGTGCTGACCAAGGCGGACAAGCCGAAGGCCTCCGAGCTTGAGGAGGTTTCCTCCGAGGTAACGGCGGAGCTTGCCAAGCGCCCAGCGGCTTATCCCCAGGTGCTGGTTACGTCGGCGCGCACCGGGATGGGTATCCCCGAACTTCGTGCGGCGATTGCCGCGCTTGCGGATACGCCCTGAGTCTCCTTTACTCGTCATCGCCGGGCTCGTCCCGCCAATAGGGACTCTTCATCGACTCCGAGCAGGCCGATCGGCCCTATTGGATGCCCGGGACAAGCCCGGGCATGACGCATTGTGGGTGAGCATTCCCTTGCAATCAGCGTTGTGCGCCAAGGCTTCCCGCAGCTATAAGCGCGATGTGAGCAAGACCAAGACATCCCCCGCCAAACCCAAGGATCCCGCGCCGGCCAAGGACCCAGGCCCTCTCGCCGCCGTGCTCGCCTCCGTGCATGCCAAGGCCAAGGTGCTGTCCGAGGCGCTGCCCTACATGCAGCGCTACGACCGCAAGACGGTGGTGGTGAAATATGGCGGCCACGCCATGGGCGACCCCGAACTTGCCCGCGACTTCGCCCGCGACATCGTGCTGATCAAGCAGGCCGGCGTGAATCCCGTGGTGGTGCATGGCGGCGGGCCACAAATCGGCGCGCTGTTGGAGCGGCTCAACATCAGATCCGAGTTCAAGGGCGGCCTCAGGGTCACCGACCGGGAGACAGTCGATGTGGTCGAGATGGTGCTCGCTGGCTCGGTCAACAAAGAGATCGTTTCGGCCATAAACGATCAGGGGGGCAAGGCGGTCGGCATCTCCGGCAAGGACGCCAATCTGATGCGGGCCAAGCGGCTCGAGCGGCGCTGGCGCGATCCGGACTCCAATATCGAGCAAGTCGTCGATCTGGGTTTCGTCGGCGAGCCAGCGCTGGTCGAGCCCCACATCATCGACGTCATCATCAATTCGGACCTCATACCGGTGGTGGCGCCAATCGGCGTCGGGCCGGAGGGCGAGACGCTCAACATCAACGCCGACACGTTCGCCGCGGCGCTCGCCGTCGCGCTCAAGGCGAAGCGGCTGCTGATGCTCACCGACGTCGACGGCGTACTCGACAAGTCGGGTGATTTGATCCGGTCGATGACTACGGCGGAGGCGCAACGCCTGATCGAGGACGGCACCATCTCAGGCGGCATGATCCCCAAGATCGAAAGCTGCATGGACGTGATCGCCGAAGGGGTCGAGGCGGTGGTGATCATCAATGGCAAGGTGCCGCACGCCGTCCTGCTCGAACTCTTCACCGAGCACGGCGCCGGCACCTTGATCGAGCGCCGCCGCAAGGGCGGCGCGAGGGGCGCACGATGAGCAAGGCTCCCAACCTCAGCGCCGGCTTCGGCCACGTCGAGACCTGGGTGTTCGATCTCGACAATACGCTCTACCCGGCCGATTGCGATCTGTTCGCCCAGATCGACCGGCGCATGGGTGAGTTCATCGCGCAGAGCTTCGGACTATCGTTCGATGCGGCGCATGCGCTCCGCCAACGCTATTATGCCGAGCATGGCACGACGCTCGCCGGGCTGGTGCGGCTCCACGACATCAGCCCCGACGCGTTCCTCGACTACGTACACGATATCGACCTCGACCCGGTGACCTCGGCGCCGGAGCTTGCCGCCGCAATCGACGCGCTGCCAGGCCGCAAATTTGTGTTCACCAACGGTTCGCGCAAGCACGCGGAGGCCGTGGTGAGCCGGCTCGGGCTCATCAACCACTTCGCCGACATTTTCGATATCCATGCGCTTGACTACATTCACCCGAAGCCGACGCGCGAGGCCTATGACCGCTTCGTTAGAGCGCACGGCATTGCCGCGCCGCGCGCTGCCATGTTCGACGATCTGCCGCACAATCTGGAAACCGCGCACACGCTTGGCATGACCACGGTCCTGGTGGACTGCCGGTCGACCGACCGGCCCGAGCATCAGACGAGCGCAGGCTGGACCGAGCTGCCCGCGCATATTCACCACCGCACCGAGGCGCTCGCGCCGTTTCTCGCCGCCATCGGCGCCGCCCTTGTCGGGGACACGGACCGCACCGAGACGACCGCCTTCCAAGCGCAGTTCTGCCTGACCTGACGGGGCCCAATGACCTACGAACACCTCAAGACCTTCATCGACGGCGCGTTCGACCACGCCGCGGAGATTACGCCGGACACCAAGGGCGTGGTGCGCGACGCAGTGGACGAGGTGCTGAGCCTGCTCGACAAGGGCGAGCTCAGGGTCGCCGAGAAGGTGGGCGGCGAGTGGGTCGTGCATCAATGGCTGAAGAAGGCGATCCTGCTCTCCTTCCGCCTGAACGACCCGAAGCGGATCGGGGGCGGTCCCGACGGCTCGTCGTGGTGGGACAAGGTTCCGGTCAAGTTCGACAAGTGGAAGGCCAAGGACTTCAAGGAGGCGGGCTTCCGCGCCGTGCCTGGCTGCGTGGTGCGCCGCTCCGCCTATATCGCGCCCGGCGTGGTGCTGATGCCGTGCTTCGTCAACCTCGGGGCGCGGGTCGAAAGCGGCACGATGATCGACACCTGGGCGACCGTCGGCTCCTGCGCCCAGATCGGCAAGAACGTGCATCTCTCCGGCGGCGCCGGCATTGGCGGCGTGCTCGAGCCGCTGCAGGCGAACCCGGTGATCATCGAGGACAATTGCTTCATCGGCGCCCGCGCCGAAGTGGCCGAAGGCGTGATCGTCGGCGAGGGCTCGGTGCTGTCCATGGGCGTCTATATCGGCCAGTCGACCAAGATCATCGACCGGGCCACGGGCTTCGTGCATCAGGGGCGCGTGCCGCCTTTCTCCGTCGTGGTGTCAGGGACGATGCCGGGCAAGAAGCTGCCGGATGGCTCGGCCGGGCCCTCGCTCTACTGTGCGGTGATCGTCAAGACGGTGGACGAGCGCACGCGCGCCAAGACCTCCATCAACGAGCTACTTCGGGACTAAGGCAGCGCCCCCTATGCGCCTAGGAGCCATGCGATCGCCTGACGTTTCGCGTTGTTCCCCTGCAACCAGGGTTCGGCTAGAGTTGCCGCGGCACAGTACGGCTTCTCTTCGTCATGACGACCATCATCCTGTCCTATCGGCGCGAAGACACATCGTGGATTGCCGGCCGTATCCACGACCGGCTGAAAAGCCATTATGGCAACGACAGTGTCTTTATGGACATCGACTCGATCCCGTTCGGACTCGATTTCCGCGAGCACATTCAAGAGTCGCTGGAGAATTGCGACATTCTGCTCGCCATTATTGGTCCTGATTGGACGGCTCCCAAAGACGACGGCCAAGCGAGAATCTTCGACGATACCGATTGGGTGCGGATCGAGATCGAAGCAGCCCTGGCCAAGAAAATTCCTGTCATCCCCGTGCTAATCGACGGCACCCGCGTGCCACCGGCGCGCGACCTGCCTGAAGGCGTGCGCGATATCGTGTTCCGGCAGGCGGCCGACATCGACGCGGGTCGCGACTTCCACCCGCATATGGACCGGCTGATCGGCGTGATGGATCAACTCCTGGCGCGGGCGCGCCAACCTGAAGTCAAGTCCGCCGAGGCTCCCCTCCGGCCCACGCGCGCGAAAGTAAAGTCAGAGGCTAGCTCGCCCGCAAAGAAAGCTACCGGCGCAACGACTAGTCAGGTCGCAGCTCCGGCACCCATCGCGCGCGCGCAATCGGCCAGTCTCAGAGACACCTTTTTCTCGCTTGGCGGACGCTTGGAGCGGAAGAAGTTCTGGGCCGTTCTAATCGCAAGCTACGTGGCTATGTTCGGCCTGACGGTCCTTCTTGGCGTTCTCGCGGAACTCGCCGGCGGCGCCAGCAGCGACATATCTCCTTTGGCGGGGCTTTCTCCGTTGGCGTGGACTTGGGTGCTTACCGCGATCGGCGTCAAGCCGCTGCACGATTTCGATTGGAGCGGCTATTGGCTGGCGCTTCCGATCGTGATCGGCCTATTTGTTCCGAGCATGCTCGGTATCGTGACAAATCTTGGAACCTTGATCCTCTTCGGGGGTACGTCCGTGGCCGCCTGCGTGCTGTTTGCGTTGGGCCTGCCAAACGGCACGGCCGGTCCGAACCGCTACGGACCCGATCCGCTCGGCGGAAGTCCGAAGGGTGCGCAGCCCTAGTGCCTGAGGATCCAACCCCAACAATTGTGGAAAGGCCCCGCGCCATGCGGTGGGTTCACGTTCTGACGGGATTTAGCGGGCGCATCGGGCGCGGTACGTTTTGGATCGGCATGCTCATCCTGATGCTCATCTTGATCGCCGGGATGTTCGGCTTCGCCGGGCTGATGCGGCCGACCGGCGCCACGCAGGTTGAGCTTTTCGTTGTATACGCATTGCTACTCGTCGCGTTTTGGGTCTCGGTGGCGCTGATCGTCAAGCGTCTGCATGACCGCGGAAAGTCGGCGCTGTGGTATCCGCTGTTCGGGCTCGGACCCCTCATCGCCTATTGGCTCGGCGAGGAATTCTCCAGCAACATCTCGAACGTGCTCAGTCCCGCGCAGCAGGGCTTTTGGTTGTTGTCGCTCGGCTTGTGGCTCTGGGCGATTGTCGAGCTCGGCTTGATGCCGGGTACAATGGGGCCGAACCGGTTCGGCCCGGACGTGCGCGGTAAGCCGGACGCCGGCCTCAAAGCCCCCGAGAGCGCGGCATGAACCTCGTCGACCTGTTCTTCTCGCTCGACGCGCGCATCGGCCGGGCGAAGTTCTGGCTTGGAACCGTGATCCTGGCCGTCGTCAGCTTCGCCGCCACCTACGCGATCATCGCGCTGGTTGGGTTATCCCAAGCGGCCGTCGCCTTCGCTGCGGCGGTGGCGCTCGCGCTCGCCTATCCCTCCTACGCCGTGTGCGCGAAGCGCTTCCAGGACCGCGACAAGCCGGGCGTGCTCGCCCTTGTCGGCTTCGTGCCGGTCTATGCCGTCAACCTGCTCTACACGTTCGGCGTCTTCGATCCGGTCGCGTCGAGCGCAGTGGCCCAGGGCCTCGACCTCATCACCGCCGGGATCTTCCTGTGGTTCCTGGTCGAGCTCGGCCTACTTAAGGGAACGCTAGGGCCCAACCGCTACGGCCCGGATCCTTTGGGCGGCCTTCAGGCGGACGCAAAATTGGGCTGAGGGCGGAGCATCACGCCGTTGCGATCACACATCCCTCTTCGCAAGGCGGCCGTTCGGCCTTACAACTTGAGCAAGCAACAAGGCCCAGGCTGGGGGGAAGCGAATGGACCTGCAAGATCTTTTTGCGTCGTTCGATGGCCGCATCAACAGGGCCAAATGGTGGGCGGGCATCGTCATCCTCACCATTGCCAGTATGCTGTTGGGCTTCCTCATCGGCGTGATTTTCGGGGTCGGGACCTTCGGCACGATCCTCGTGATGCTGGTGACGCTCGTCCTGTTCTATCCAACCTATGCAGTGTGCGCGAAGCGCTTCCAGGATCGCGACAAGCCGGGGAGGACCGCGCTGTACGGCCTGGTGCCGATGCTGATTGCCAGCTTCTTCCAGGCGTTCGGCTGGACCGGGACGCCGCAGGAGCCGAACGCCATCGGCTGGCTGTGCACGTTGATCAATGTGGGCGTCCTGCTGTGGTTCGTGATCGAGCTCGGCATGCTCAAAGGGACGCCGGGGCCGAACCATTATGGCGGCGACCCGCTGGCGGCGATCAATTAGGCGGGCTCCGCTGGGCAAATCATCAAGGCTAATGGCTCGTGGACCTTGTCACGCTTGCCAGCGAGGCCGGTGGCCGTCATCTTGCGGCCTCGTGGCGTTCCGCCACGCGAGACTCTAGGTTCTAACTCCATGTCTACGCTCGGCGAGAAGGCGATCGCGCTTGCGAAAGGCTTGATTCGCTGCGCCAGCGTCACGCCGCGCGACGAGGGTGCGCTCGCGGCCCTTACCGAGCCGCTGCAGCGGGCGCGTTTTGCGTGCGACCGGCTCACCTTCACCGAGGAGGGCACGGCGCCGGTCGACAATCTCGTCGCCCGCATCGGCGACGGGCCGCCGCATCTTTGCTTTGCCGGGCACACCGACGTCGTGCCGCCGGGCGACGAGGCATTGTGGGCACACCCGCCATTTGCCGCGGAGATCGCCGACGGCGTGCTCTTCGGGCGCGGCGCCTCCGACATGAAGGGGGCGATCGCCTGCTTCGCCGTGGCGGCGCTCGACTACGCTAGATCGCGCGGCCGGGAGATCGACGGCACGATAAGCCTGCTCATCACCGGCGACGAAGAGGGCCCGTCCATCAATGGCACACCCAAGGTGCTCAAATGGATGGAGGAGAGGGGCCTCAAGCCTGACCACTGCATCGTCGGCGAGCCGTCGAACGCGACGCGTCTCGGCGAGACCATCAAGATCGGCCGGCGCGGCACCCTGAATGGGCGGCTAAAAGTCACCGGCATCCAAGGCCACGTCGCCTACCCGCATCTTGCGGCCAATCCGGTCAAAGGCATCGTTCAGGCTCTGGCGCGCCTCTACGACACGCCGCTCGACTACGGCAGCGCGCATTTCTCGCCGTCCAATCTCGAGGTGACGAGCATCGATGTCGGCAATCCCACCACCAACGTGATCCCGGCAAGCGCGGAAGCGCGGTTCAATGTCCGCTATAACGACCAGCACAAGCCTGACTCGCTTCAGGCGCTGCTGCGCGAGCAGGTGACGGCGGCGCTTGCGGGCAGCGCGCTGTCCTTCACGCTTGAGTTTGAGCCGCCTGGCCATGCCTTCTTCACCGAGCCCGGGCCACTCGATGGGCTGCTCAGCGAGGCGGTGAACGAGATCACGGGGCTGACGCCGTCGCTCTCCACCGACGGCGGCACATCGGACGCCCGCTTCATCAAGGACTATTGCCCGGTGGTCGAGTTCGGCCTCACTACCGAGACGATTCACAAGGTCGACGAGAGCGTCAAAGTGAGCGACCTCGAGCAGTTGACCGCGATCTATTGCCGCTTCATCGAGCTCTATTTCAAGACCTTCGGGGGCGCCGATGAGCGGTGACGGCCGGCCGATCGGGGTGTTCGACTCCGGCATGGGCGGCCTGACAGTGCTCCGCGCGCTCGCGGCGCGGCTGCCGCGCGAGCGTTTCGTCTATCTCGGCGATACGGCCCGTCTCCCCTACGGCACCAAGAGCGCCGAGACGGTGCAGGCCTATGCACTGCAGGCGACGCGCCTCCTTGTCGGCGAGGGGGTGAAGATGGTGGTGGTCGCCTGCAACACCGCTTCCGCCGTCGCGCTCTACGTCCTGCAAGAGGCGTGGGACCCGGTGCCGGTGATCGGCGTGATCGAGCCCGGCGCGCGCGCCGGCGTGGCGGCGACGAAGAACCGGCGCATCGCCGTGATCGCCACGGAGGGCACGGTGAAGGGCGGCGCCTATGCGCGCGCCATCCGCCGGCTGATGGGAGACGCGCACGTGGTGCAGCAGCCCTGCCAAGTGTTCGTGGCACTCGCCGAGGAGGGCTGGGCCGAGAGCCCGGCCACGCTCGCCGCGGCCAAGCATTATCTTGAGCCACTATTCGACGGGGCCGACGCCCCGGACACGCTGGTGCTGGGCTGCACGCATTTTCCAGTGCTGGCGAGCACTATCAGGCGGACCGTGGGCGCGGCGATCGCCCTCGTGGACTCGGCCGAGACGACTGCCGCCGCCGTGGAAGAGGCGCTCGCCGCAAACGGCCTCGCTCTTGGACCTGAGCAGCCTGTCCAAGGTCCGGCGATTCGCTTCTTCGCCACCGACGCGCCGGAGCGCTTCGCCCGGGTCGGCGCCATCTTTCTTGGGCGGGAGATCGATGAAGGCGCAGTCGAGCTGGTCGACTTGCGCAAGGCTTAGCCTCTCGGCGGTGGCTCGCCGTCCGGCAGCGCGGCGGAATCTTCGATCGGATCGGGGGGCGCAAGCTCCGAGGGCGCAGGCGCGTCAGCGGCGGTGGACACCTCGCGCAGCAGGCCCATGAACCAATTGCGGCCAAGCAGTGCGAACACCAATGCGAAGTACAGAATCCCGCCGAACACGATGAGGATGGCGAGGATCGTCTCGTCATGGAAGCGCATCAGCCCGGATAGCGCGTGATTGAGCCAATAGGCGCCGGCGAACAGCGCGGCGGCGAGCACGACGCCAATGGCGATCATCTTGGCCGCCGGCTTGCCGATGGCGCCGCCTGAGATGGCGAAGCCTTGGCGGCGGGCGAGATAGGCAAGCAGGCTCAGATTGATCCAGGCGCCGATCGAGGTAGCGAGCGCCAGCCCCACTTGCGCCAGCGGCCCCATGAGCACGATCTTGAGCGCGACGTTGATGGCGGCGGCGAGCAGTGCCGCTTTGACCGGGGTCGCGGTATCGCCGCGGGCGTAGAACGGCGCGGTGAAGCTTCGCAGCAGAACGAAGGGCAAGAGCCCGACCGAGTAGGCGGCAAGCGTGGAGCCGGCAGCGAGGGCATCGGCGCTCGTGAACGCGCCGCGGGCGAACAGGGCGCGCATGATGAGGTCGGGGATGGCGAGCGCCGCCGCCGCGCACGGCACGGTGAGCAGCAGCGCGAGCTGGATGCCGCGGGCTTGCGCGGAGGCGGCGCCCTTGTCGTCGCCCGCCGCCAACCGCCGCGACATCTCGGGGAGCAGGACGGTGCCGACGGCGATGCCGACGACGCCGATGGGAAGCTGGTTGATGCGGTCGGCGTAGTAGAGGGCCGACAGTGCGCCGGTCGGCAGGAAGGTGGCGATCACTGTGTCGGCGAAGAGCGCAAGCTGCACGCCGCCGGCGCCGATGATGGCCGGCCCCAAGGCTTTCAGGAAACGCCGGGTCGGCTCGTCGAGCTTGGGCAGGCGGAACCTGATGCCGTAACCGTGCGCCTCCGCGTCGATGCCGACGAACAGCACCTGCACCACGCCGGCAATGAGCACGCCCCAGGCGGCGGCGTGACCCGCGTCGGCAAAGTAGGGCGTGAGCAGAAGGTTGGCGATGACCGAAAGGTTGAGCAGCACCGGCGCGCCGGCAGCGGCGGCGAAGCGGTTGTTGGCGTTGAGGATGCCGGCGAACAAGGTCTCGAGCGACACAAGCGCGAGATAGGGGAAGGTGATGCGGGTGAGCGCGACAGCGAGATCGTAGCGCTCGGGATCGTCCGAGAGGCCCGGCGCGAGAAGGCCGACCACCTCGGGGGTGAACAGGAGCGCAATGGCGAGCAGCACAAGATTGATGGCGACCAGCGCCGCGGCGATCTGGTCGGCGAACAGCTTGGCGGCTGGGAGCCCGGCCTGCTCCAAGGTGCGGGCATAGGCCGGCACGAAGGCGGCGGCAAAGGCGCCTTCGGCGAAGATGGCGCGGAAGTGATTGGGCAGGCGGAAGGCGACGAAGAAGGCGTCGGCGAGGGGCCCGGCGCCGAGAATGGCAGCCATGACCACGTCGCGGACGAAGCCGGTGAGGCGCGAGACGAGCGTGAGCCCGCCGACGGTGGCGATGCGCCTGATCATGCCTTATCGCGGGCCCTCATGCGCCCTCCCCGCTCGCGGGCGGAGAGGTATATGAATTTCAGCAGCTTGGCCATGCCCCGGGGACAAAGGTGCTAAGCTTCGATGAAATCGGCCCATGGCCGCAGATATTGTTGACTGCCCCGAGCGGTTGGGAGGAACCGCAAGTAAGCTCTTTGGGTTGGGTGGCTTGTGGTGGTTGGGATGGTCTCAGAAGCCAACGATATTGAACAGGCGCTTCGGCAGAACCTGAAGCTGAGACGCCAGCTTGGGGCGGCAGTCGCCAAGGCGAAGAACAGCCCCATAGAAAGCGGCGGACTCCTACCAGCCGCAGCCGTCGAAGAATCATCAGGCTCAGCGGTCGAAGAGGCGCACCCGGCCTCGGACGAGCTCAACCAGCTTCGGATGGATCTCAATCACAGGCGTGGACTGGATGCGCCAGCCGCCGCTCAACGAGTCGCAGACTATCGCGACCAGCCTCGTGCACTGGACGGAAGTGAAGAATCGTTGGCTGCGCGCGTGATGTGGCAGGCCTGGATCGCGGTGGGCATGACTAGTCTGGCGCTCGCCGTCGTTATCGCCCTTTGGCTGATCTACGCGTAAAGGGATCCACAGGCGCGGCACCCCCTCCGCGAGAGAGAAGTCCATGGAGTCGCGCTTGCTAGCCCGCCTCAGTAGTCGACCTTGACGAGGTAAAGGCCGCAAGAAGGCGCCACGGGGCCGCAGGCGTTGCGATCGCGGGCGTTTAATGCACTTTCCAGATCGGCCTTGGTCCAGCGCCCCTCGCCGACGAGCTTCAGCGAGCCGACCATGGAGCGTACCTGATTGTGCAGAAACGAGCGGGCGCTCGCCTCGACCCTGATGACCTCGCCGTGGCGCGACACGTCGAGCCGGTCGAGCGTTTTCTCCGGCGAGGCGGCCTGGCACTCGGTGGAGCGGAACGTGGTGAAGTCGTGATGGCCGACCAGGGTTTGCGCCGCCTCGTGCATGGCCTTGGCGTCGAGCTTGCGGAACACGCCCCAGGCGCGGTCGCGCTCCAGGGCCAGGGGGCTGCGGCGGTCGACGATGCGATAGAGATAATTGCGCGCCTTTGCCGAGAAGCGCGCATCGAAGCTCTCGGGCACGATCTCGCAGGCGAGCACGCTGATGGGCTCCGGCCGCACTTGTGCGTTCAACGCATCGCGCACTTTGTCGGGCGCCCAGTCCTTGGCGAGATCGAAATGGGCGACCTGGCCTAGCGCATGGACGCCTGCGTCGGTGCGGCCGGCGCCGCGCGGGATCGCCTCCTCGCCGGAGAAGTCCTTGATGGCTTGCGCGAGGCGACCTTGCACCGAGGCGCCGTTTTCCTGGAGCTGCCAGCCGACAAAGGGCGTGCCATCATATTCGAGGATGAGCTTGTAGCGGGGCATGCTAGTCGAGCACCGTGCCAGGCTGCAGGTCCACGCCGCGCAGAAACGCCTCGGCGCGCATGGGCTTCTTGCCGGCACGCTGGACCTCGGTGAGCCGCACCGCGCCCTCGCCGCAAGCGATCGTCAGGTGCGCGTCAAGCACGGTGCCCGGCGCATCCGACACTTCGGCCAAGGTGGAGTGCAACACCTTGATGCGCTCGCGCTTGCCGGCAATCTCGGCCTCGAGCCACGCGCCGGGATAGGGCGACAGGCCGCGAATATGATCGTGTACTTCGGGCGCGGGGCGTGACCAGTCGATACGGGTCTCGGCGGTCTCGATCTTGCGGGCGTAGGTCACGCCCTCGTCCGGCTGCGGCGTGCAGTCAAGCTCGCTCCGCTCAAGTCGTGCAAGCGCCTCGACCATCAGGGCCGCACCCTTGCCGGCCAGGGCGTCATGCAGCTCGCCCGCCGTCATATCGCGGCCGATTGGCACGCGCTCTGCGAGGCAGACGGGGCCTGCGTCTAGACCCTCGATCACGCGCATGAAGGAGACGCCAGTCTCCAGGTCACCCGCCATGACGGCGCGGTTGATAGGGGCGGCGCCACGCCAGCGCGGCAACAGAGAGGCGTGGATGTTGAAGAGCCCCGCCTTCGTGCCGTCGAGGATCGGCTTCGGCAGGATGATGCCATAGGCGACGACGACGCCAGCGTCGGCTTGGAGGACGCGGAAGCGCTCTTGCTCCTCGGAACTTTTCAGCCGCTCGGGCGTGCGCACCACGAGCCCCGCCCCTTCCGCCGCCTCATGCACCGGCGACTGGCGCAAGGCCATGCCGCGGCCGCCAGCGCGGGGCGGCTGGGTATAGACCGCCGCGATCTCGTGGCCCGCTTCGAGGAGCGCGTGGAGCGCCGGCACGGCGAAGTCCGGCGTGCCCATGAAGACGATGCGCATGGTCAATCCGGACCGAAGGGATTGATCAGCGTGAGACCGATTCCTTGAAAATGACCGACGTTGCGCGTCGCTAAAGCCGCTCGGTTCGACTTGGCGATGGCGGCGATAAGCGCATCCATGACGCTAATCGGTTTCCCGATCTTCTCTCTACTGGCAACAAGGCTTCCGTAGCTTTCAGCCGCAGGGCCATCGAAGGACAAGATGCGTCCCTCAAAAAGCCTGATCATTTTCTGAGCGAGGTCCAACAGAGTTGTCTTGCGCTTAGAGTCCTTCATCCGAACAATCCCATAGTGGACTTCGGCGAGAACCGGAGCACAGACGTAGAGGTCGTTAGCCATTTGGTCATTCAGCCAGGCCACCACCGTGTCGTCCGGCTTCGGGCGCATCATCTCCGAGACGACATTCGTATCAAGGACGATCATTCGAAGTCGGGCGGACGCCGCGGCATCTCCCGTCGCTCGATGTCGAGCTCGACCGGAGCAGACCTAAAAAGCTCCACCAGCGCCGTGCCGAGCCCTCGAGTCGGCGGTGGGCTCTCGGCCAGCGCCCTGCCAAGTAAGGACTTGGCCTCCTCGGACAGGCTGCGGCCGCTGCGGCGCGCCCGGGTCTCAAGGCGCCGCTTTAGCTTGGGGTCGATATTGCGGATCAGCAGATCAGTCATTTGATATCAACGATATCAAATTCGAGGCCAGTTGGCAAATTCTTCTTCGGCCTACAGCGCCTCGGCGCGCTTCTGCTTGGTCATCTTCTTGACGATCATGTCGCGTTTCAGCCGCGACAGGTAGTCGATGAACAGGACGCCGTTGAGGTGGTCGATCTCGTGCTGGACGATGGTCGCCCAGATACCTTCGAGATCGGCCTCTTGCGGCTTGCCCTGGCGATCGAGGAAAGCCACCTTGACCTTGGCCGGCCGCTCGATCTCGGCGGTCACTTCGGGGATCGAGAGGCAGCCTTCCTCGTGCACGCGCAACTCATCCGAGCGCTCGAGAATTTCCGGGTTGAGCATGACCAAAGGCGTCTTGGGCGCATCCTCCTTGGCGGGGTCCATGACGATGAGGCGCCTTGAAACGCCGATCTGTGGTGCGGCAAGGCCGATGCCCGGCGCGTCGTACATGGTGGCCAGCATGTCGTCCATGAGCCGGCGCAACTCCGCATCGACGCGCTCGACGGCGGCAGCCTGCTTGCGCAGCACGGGATCGGGAATGGTGATGATCGGATAGATGGTCATTGAGGCGCTGACATAAGGACGGGGTCGCGCGGGGTCAACATGTTCCTGTTTTGGTCTAAAGGAACGAATCGGGCTATAGGTTCTCGCCATGGCCCTTGAGCCCTTGCAGATGGGGAGCGTCACGCTCGATCCCGTCGTCGCCGTGCTTGCACTGGCGGGCCTTGGCGTGTTGGCGCTCGTCGTGCTCGCAGTTGTCCTCATCGTGCATATGAGCCGGCGGCGGCGCGACGCCACCGCCCACGAGGCCCACCTCGGCGAATTGCGGGTGCGGCTCCAGACCTTGGCCGAGATCAGCGTCACCCGCCACGGCGAGCTGGCGCGCGCGGTCAACGAGCGGCTCGACCGCATGACCCACAAGGTCGGCACCGACCTCAACGAAACCGCGCGCAAGACGCACGAGTCGATCTCGAAGCTCAACGAGCGACTGGCGGTGATCGACACGGCGCAGAAGAACCTGACCGACCTCTCCACCAACATGGTCTCCTTGCAAGAGATTCTCGCCAACAAGCAGGCGCGCGGTGCGTTCGGCCAGATGCGCATGGAAACCATCGTCAAGGACGGGCTGCCGATGGGCGCGTACACGTTCCAGGCGACGCTCTCCAACGGCAAGCGCCCCGACTGCCTCTTGCACATGCCGAACTCAGCGGCGGGGGTCGTGATCGACGCCAAGTTTCCGCTGGAGGGCTTCGAGGCGTTCCGCACGGCGCGGCGCGACGACGAGAAAAAGGAGGCGGCACGGCGGGTGCGCATCGACGTCGCCCGGCACATCGACGCGATGGCCGAGCGCTATTTCATCGCCGGCGAGACGCAGGACACGGCGATCCTGTTCGTGCCGTCGGAATCGATCTACGCCGACCTCGCCGAGCATTTCCCCGACCTCGTGCAGAAGGCGCACCGGGCGCGCATCGCCATCTGCGCGCCGAACATGCTGATGCTCGCGGTGCAGACCATGCAGGCGATCCTCAAGGACGTGAAGATGCGCGAGCAGGCGCATCTCATCCAGGGCGAGGTGGCGCGGCTGATGGAGGACATGGGCCGGTTCCGCGATCGGGTGCTCGACCTGCAACGGCACTTCGGCCAGGCCAACGCCGACATCGAGAAGATCCTCACCTCGTCGGAGAAGATCACGGCGCGGGGACGCAAGATCGAGACGTTGGACTTCGAGGACGGCGCTCCCCAGGAGATAGAGCCCAGAACCCCCTCACCCGGCGTGTCC
>NZ_JBOHJC010000019.1:0-68303 GCF_050726195.1 Methyloceanibacter sp.
CCACAGGGGAGAGGGGGCTCTTGCCTCCGAGGCTTTACCCCCCTCGCCCTCTCCCCACAGGGGAGAGGGGGAGGCGGCCACTGCGGAGCAGGTGCTGCACAAGATCGCCGAACAGATCAGGGCGAACGGCCACGCGAAGGGCAGCGGCCGGGTGTTCGCTTCGCCCTTGGCGCGGCGGCTCGCCCGCGAACGCGGCATCGACCTTGCCGGCTTGCGCGGCTCCGGTCCGCGCGGCCGTATCGTCATGCGCGACGTGGCGCACGCCGAAGCGCGGCCCGCGCCGAAGCCGAGCGAAGCCGCCTATGCCGAGGTCTCGGAGGAAGCGCCGGAGCCGGCGCGGCGCGATCTTGTGCGGCACGAGTCGCCCGAGCCGCGCGGCATGACCGACAAGCAGGTCCTCGCGCTCTATGAGCCCGGCACTTACGAGATCGTGCCGCACGACACCATGCGCCGCTTCATCGCCGAGCGGCTCACTCTGTCGAAGCAGACGATCCCGCATTTCTATCTCGCCATCGACTGCGACCTCGACGCGCTGCTCGCCGCCAGGACGCGGCTCAACTCCATGGCGCCGCATGACGGCCCGCGGAGCTTCAAGCTCTCGGTCAACGATTTCATCATCAAGGCGATGGCCATGGCCTTGCAGACCGTGCCCGCCGCCAACGCCACCTGGACGGAAGCAGGGCTGTTGCGCCATCGCGCCTCCGACATCGCCGTCGCCGTGGCGCTCGAAGGCGGCGGTCTGCACACGCCGGTGATCAGGGATGCCGAGGTAAAAAGCCTCTCGGAAATCTCCAACGAGATGCGCGACCTCGCCGCCCGCGCCCGCTCCAAGCGCCTCGCGCCGCACGAATATCAAGGCGGCTCGACCACCATCTCCAATCTCGGCATGTACGGCATCGACCGCTTCGATGCGGTGATTAACCCGCCGCAGGCCTCAATCCTCGCGGTGGGCCGCGCCGAGAAACGCCCCGTCATCAAGGACGATGCGGTCAAGATCGCCACCATGATGAGCGTGACCTTGTCGGTCGATCACCGCGTCATCGACGGCGCGCTCGGCGCCGAGCTGCTCGCCGCCTTCAAGGCGTTTCTTGAAGATCCTGTGACGATGCTGGTGTGACACCCTGCCTATTCAACGGGCAAACGCTGAATATTTAGGCGCATCGTTAAGCAGCACCGAAGTTCATCACGATTTGCTTTGCCAATGCTAGGCGGCCATGCGTAGCGTCCATCCCGGGCGGCAGTCACAGCACGCGATGACCTGGACCGCGCGACCAGGGAGGGAATCTTTTGACCGATTTTGTCGGTTCCGGCGGCGGTGACTTCGCCAATGCCGCCACACCGTTCCTGGATGCTGGCTGGACGATCAGCGGCATAGCGGTCTCCCCCGCCGATTTTGCCTTGCTCCAGGATGGCGAAAACGACACGTTCCGCGCCGGCGCCGGCGACGACTTCATCTTGGCCGGCATCACCAACGACACGCTGGCCGGGGAAGCTGACAATGACGTCCTGAACGGCAACGCGGGAAATGACCTTGTTCTCGGCGGCCAGGGACTGGACATTCTCGATGGCAATTTGGGCGATGACAGATTGTTCGGCGACGACATCGGTAGCGGGTTCGTCGACACGTTCAGGCTCAGCAGGGGCATCGACGAGATCGGCGATTTCCTGGAAAGCGGCGTGCGCGACAAGATCGATGTCAGCGCCTTCAACATCGGCACGTTCGAAACGATTCAAATTCTGATCACCGATATTGCCGGCAGTGCCACGCTCGAAACCCGCGACAATAGCGTGATTTCGCAAACCAAGATCACCGGCATCCTCGAAAGTCAGCTATTGGCCGGCGACTTCATCTTTTCCACCGACACGAGCGACCAGACTATCAATGGAAATCCCGGAGCGGACACTCTGTTCGGCGCGGGCGGCGCTGACACCATCAACGGCTTGGGCAACAACGATGCGCTGTTCGGCGAGGCTGGGGTCGACACGCTGAACGGCGGAGAAGGCAATGACCTCCTCGTCGGCGGCGAGGGGTCCGACGTGTTCAATGGGGGCGCCGGCGCCGACACCCTGCTTGGCGGCGAGGGCGATGACACGTTCTTCATCCTCGGCAACGAGTCTCTCAACGACACCATCATTGGCGGCCCTGGCACGGACGGGTTTCTCGCATTTGGCACGGTGACGCTTGCCGGCTTCAACGCCACCGCGCAAGGCATCGAGCAATGGGCGGCCAACGGTGGGGGTGTGTTCGGCACCGGCGCTGCCAATGTGTTCAACTTCGCCGCCCTTCAAGTGAATCAGGCAGCCTTCATCGATGCCAAGGGCGGCGGTGACACGCTTGTCGGTTCCAGTTTTGGCGACGATCTCCGCGGCAATTCAGGGAACGACACAATCCGCGGCGGCGGCCGCAACGATACGCTGGCCGGGGGTGCCGGACGCGACATCATGTTCGGTGACGCCGGCAGCGACGATTTCGACTTCAACAAGATCTCCGAGAGCAAGAAAGGCGGCCAGCGCGACAAGATCATGGGGTTCGAGCGCAAAAAGGATGACATCGATCTGCGCGACATCGACGCCAAGAAGGGGGTCTCGGGCGATCAGAAGTTCAAGTTCATCGGCAAGCAGGACTTCAGCGACGAGAAGGGCGAGTTGCGCTACACCGACAAGGGCTCGACAGTCATCGTGCAGGGCGACGTCAACGGCGACGGCAAGGCCGACTTCGAGATCTTCGTGAATGTCGGCAGTCTGTCCAAGGGCGACTTCCTTCTCTAGGGCGTGGGTGTGCTAGCGGTCGCCGGTCGTGTAGCCTGCTCTGGTGCAGCCTAAGCCGAACTTCCGTCCCGCCACCATCGCCGACGTATCAGCGCTCGCCGTGCTGGTCGACATCGCCGGTGAGGGCATGCCCAACCATATGTGGCGCGGCATGGCCAAGCCCGGGCAGTCGACCTTGGAGGTCGGGCGCGAGCGGGCGCGGCGCGAGGCGGGCGGCTTCTCCTACCGCAACGCCGTCGTCGCCGAGATCGGCGGCGAGATCGCCGCGAGCCTGGTCGGCTATCGCCTCGACGATCCTTATGACCTCACCGGCCTCGGCGAATTGCCGGAGAACGTGCGGCCGCTCGTGCGCCTCGAGGCGCAGGCGCCGGGCTCGTGGTATGTCAACGTGCTGGCGACGTTCCCCGAATTTCGCGGGCAGGGGATTGGCGCGAAGCTCCTCGAGATTGCCGAAGAGAAGGGACGCGAGGCGCGTGCGTCAGCCTTGAGCGTCATCGTCGGCTCATGGAACGAGCCTGCCGCGCGGCTCTACGCGCGCGCCGGCTATGCGGCGCAAGCGCGCGAGCGCGCGATCCTGCCGCCGGGCTTTCTCCATGAGGGCGACTGGGTCCTCATGGTACGATCGCTCTCGGGAGCGGCTTAAGGGGAAGGCAATGGGAAGGCCCGTGGTCAGACTTGTCCTGGGCCTGCTCGCCGCGGGACTTGCGTCGTTTCTCCTCGGACTCGGCTTCGTCGAACTCGTCGCGCGCCTCCCCTGCAGCGGCGAACGGCTTGCCTGCAACATCGATGCGGCCGTCGGCGGCTATGGCGTCATCATCTGGGCCGTGCTCGGGCCGCTCGTCTTCGGCGTGACCCTCCTCGTCGCCCGCAATCGCACAGCGCTGCTCGGCGCCACGATCGTGCTTCTGCTGCCGCTTCTCGCCTTCTACCTGCTCGGCGAAGGCGAGCATTGGTACTATGTCGGCTTCGCGCCCCACAGTGACGCACGAACTTTCGCCGTCATGCTGCTCCCGCCGGTTCTGGCGGTGGTCGTGCAGTACCTGATCCTGCGGCTCGTGGTTCCGCACGCGGCACCTGCGGCCGTCCCCGTCGCATGAGTTTTCGCACGCTTGCGCGCGGTGATGGGTTAGCCTGCCTGCCATGAGCGACATGGAATTCGATCTTGCCGTCATCGGCGCCGGGCCGGGGGGCTATGTCGCCGCCATCCGCGCCGCGCAGCTCGGCATGAAGACGGCCATTGTCGAGCGCGACCGGCTTGGCGGCATCTGCCTCAACTGGGGCTGCATCCCCACTAAGGCGCTGCTCCGCACCTCCGAGATCTATCATCTGATGCAGAACGCCTCCGAGTTCGGCCTGCGCGCCGACAATGTCGGCTTCGACTTCGCGCAGGTGATCGCACGCAGCCGGAAAGTCGCCGAGAAGCTGTCCAACGGCGTCGCGTATCTGATGAAAAAGAACAAGATCGCCGTGATCGAAGGCCACGCGAAACTTGAAGGGCAGGGCCGCATCGCCGTCACCGGCAAGGACGGCCAAAAGCTGCCCATGATCGCCGCCAAGCACATCATCCTCGCCACCGGCGCGCGGGCGAAGACCCTGCCGGGGCTCGAGCCCGACGACAGGGTGATCTGGACCTACAAGGAGGCGATGGTGCCGGAGACTTTTCCCAAGTCTCTGCTCGTCGTCGGCTCGGGCGCCATCGGCATCGAGTTCGCGAGCTTCTACCGCACGCTCGGCGCCGAGGTGACCGTGGTCGAGATCCTCGACCGCATCCTTCCGGCCGAAGACGAGGAGATCTCGCGGCTCGCCGAGAAGTCCTTCGCCAAGCAGGGGATCGCCATTCGCACCGGCACCACGGTGGAACGGCTCGTCACTAGTGGCGACGGCGTCACCGCGACCTTGAAGACGCCGGACGGCAGGCTGGAGGGCTCGGTCGACCGCGTCATCCTCGCCATCGGCATCATCGGCAATGTCGAGGGGCTCGGCCTGGACGAGCAGGGGGTTAGAGTCGACAAGGGACACATCGTGGTGGACGAATGGTGCCGCCCCGGCGTGCCGGGCCTCTACGCCATCGGCGACGTGATCGGACCGCCCTGGCTCGCCCACAAGGCGATGCACGAGGGCGTGCTCTGCGTGGAGAAGATCGCAGGGCTCGACGGCGTCCATCCCCTCGACAAGACCAACGTCCCGGCCTGCACCTATAGCGCCCCGCAAGTGGCAAGCCTTGGCTTGACCGAGGCCGCCGCCCGCGCCGCCGGCCACGACCTGAAGGTCGGCCGCTACCCCTATTACGCCAACGGCAAGGCCATCGCGCTTGGTGAGCCGGAGGGTCTGGTGAAGACGATTTTCGACGCGAAAACCGGGGCGTTGCTCGGCGCGCACATGATCGGCGCCGAGGTCACCGAGCTGATCCAAGGCTTCGCCATCGGCAAGACCCTCGAAACCACCGAAGCCGAATTGATCGCCACCATCTTCCCCCATCCCACTTTGTCGGAGATGATGCACGAATCGGTGCTCGACGCCTTCGGGCGTGCTCTCCACATCTAGTCCCGTTGTCGCGGAGCGCGACCGGGCCCGACTAACAATGGGAGACAGACAATGAGCCTGATCATTTTTCTGATTGTCGGCCTGATCGCCGGCGCGTTGGCGTCATACATTATGGGGCGGCAGCAGGACCTCTTGGTGAACCTGCTGATCGGCATTATCGGCGCCGTGGTCGGCGGCCTGCTCGCGGGCCTGGTCGGCATCGGCGCCTATGGGTTGATCGGCGAGATCATCATCGCCACCTTGGGCGCCATTCTGTGCATCTGGGTGTGGCAGCGCATGCGGTAGCGGACGTCCAGACGAAGGAGGAGGTGGCGCAATGGAAGGTGAAGCACAACGATTTCTATTCATGCCAGGGGTCGGCTTCTTCGGCATGCTGATCATCGGCATCATCGCCGGCTACATCGCCGAGAAGGTGACGGCGAGCGATCACGGTCTGTTCACCAATCTCTTGGTCGGTATCGCCGGCTCGTTCGTCGGCGGCACCCTCGCCGGGCTGCTCAACATCGAGTTCTACGGCTGGCTCGGCAATTTGATCGTGGCGTCGATCGGCGCCGTGCTCGTGTTGTGGGTGTGGCGGCGCTTCAGGGGGCACGAAACGGCCTGAGTTAAACGCTTATGGTGACAGTGATCGATACGGTCGGTGCGGTGACGGCGCGGCCGCGCCATCCCGAGAAGGCGCGGCTGCCCGACACTCCCGTCCTGCCCAAGCCGCCGTGGATCCGTGTCAAGGCGCCCGGCGCGCACGCCTTCGCGGCGACGCGCCAGGTATTGCGTGAGCATCGCCTGCACACGGTGTGCGAGGAGGCGGCGTGTCCCAATATCGGCGAGTGCTGGGGCAAGCGCCACGCAACCGTGATGATCATGGGTGACACATGCACGCGGGCTTGCGCCTTCTGCAATGTGATCACCGGCAAGCCCGGCGCTCTCGATCTGGATGAGCCGCGGCGTGTCGGCGATGCGATCGCCGCGCTCGCGCTGACTCACGTCGTGGTGACATCCGTCGACCGCGATGACCTCGCCGACGGCGGCGCCAGCCATTTCGCCGCGACCATCGCCGCCATCAGGCAGGCGGCGCCCGAGACCAGCATCGAGGTGCTGACCCCGGACTTCCTACGGAAAGAGGGCGCGGTGGAGATCGTGATCGCGGCGCGGCCGGACGTGTTCAACCACAATGTCGAGACGGTACCCTCGCTCTACCGGCGCATCCGTCCGGGGGCCGACTATCGTCACTCGCTGACGGTGCTTGCCGAAGCGAAGCGGCTCGACCCGCACCTCTTCACCAAGTCCGGCATCATGGTGGGGCTCGGCGAGACGCATGACGAGGTCGCCAGAGTGATGGACGACCTGCGCGGGTCGGACGTCGATTTCCTCACCATCGGCCAATATCTCCAGCCGACGCGGAAGCATGCGGCCATTGACCGCTTTGTCACGCCCGAGGAGTTCCACTCGTATAGGCGGATCGCCGGCGAGAAAGGCTTCCTGCTCGTGGCCGCGAGCCCTCTGACCCGCTCCTCCTATCACGCCGCCGAGGACTTCGCGCGGCTCAAGGCCGCGCGCCACGCGTCCCTCGGCGCTTGAAGCGCCGGTCCGCGCTCCATGCACATCTTTGAAATCAAGCACCCCGTCGCTCACTCGGCGGACGAGATGTACGCGCTGGTGGCCCATGTCGAGGACTATCCTCAGTTCTTGCCGCTCGTGGAAGCGCTGAAGGTCAAGCGGCGCACTAAGGTCGGGGACAAGGAAACTCTCATCGCGACCATGACGGTGGGCTACAGGCTCATCCGCGAGAGCTTCACCACCAAGGTCGAGCTCGACAGGGAAGCGCGCATGATCTTCGTCGAGTATCTCGACGGCCCGTTCTCGCATCTCGAGAACCGATGGAAGTTCGTCCCGCGCGCCGGCGGCGGCTCCGATATCGACTTCTACATCGCCTATAGCTTCCGCTCGCATCTGTTCGAGCGGCTGGTCGGCGGCCTGTTCGATAAGGCGGTGCGAAAATACACCGACGCCTTCGAAGCGCGCGCCGACGAGGTCTATGGCTGCAAGACCGTGGGTGTTGCCCTACAACAATGAGCGCAGCAGCACGAGCGCCCGCTCGACGCTCCGCCGCCTGACCTCGGCGCGACCAACATCGCCGAACATCACCCGCTCGTGGTGCATGGGACCATCGGGCCGGCCGGCGGCGAAATGCACGAGACCGACGGGCTTCTCCGGCGTGCCGCCGTCGGGCCCGGCGATGCCGGTGACCGCGACCGCAAGGGTGGCGCGGCTATGGGTGAGCGCGCCGCCGGCCATGGCGCGGGCGACATCCTCGCTCACCGCGCCGTGCTTCTCGATGAGCCAGAACGGCACGCCCAGCATCTCGCTCTTCGAAGCGTTGGAGTAGGTGACAAAGCCGCGTTCGAACACGTCGGAGCAGCCCGGGATGGCTGTCAGCGTCGCGGCGAGCAGTCCTGCGGTACAAGACTCCGCGGTCGCAATGAGCTCCCCCTTCGAGCGCGCAACCTCCAACACGTCCGCCGCGTGCGCCAGGATCGAGGCGTCGATCTCGAGCGTTTCCGTCATGGCAGCCTCACCGTCGCCGTGGCCATGGCGGCGATGCCTTCGCCCCGGCCGACGAAGCCGAGGCCTTCATTGGTCGTCGCCTTGATGCTCACTTGGCTGACATCCAGTCCAAGAATCTCCGCGATGCGGGAACGCATGGCGTCGCGATAAGGTCCGATGCGCGGCGCCTCGCATAGCAGCGTGACGTCGACATGCACGATCTCGCCGCTGCGCGCTTTGATCCTGGCCGCGGCTTCTTTGAGGAAAATCTCCGAGGCAACGCCCCGCCAGCGGTCGTCGGACGGCGGGAAGTGGGTGCCGATGTCGCCATCGGCGATCGTGCCGAGCAGCGCGTCGGTCAGCGCGTGCAGACCGACATCGGCATCGCTGTGGCCCACCAGCCTCTTGCTGTGGGGAATGCGCACGCCGCACAGCATCACCGCATCGCCTGGCCCAAGCGCGTGCACGTCATAGCCGGAGGCGACGCGGACCGCGCCCCGCGCGCGCAACAGTTCATTGGCGATGATGAGATCCTCCGCCGTGGTGAGCTTGCGATTATGCTCCGAGCCCTCGACCAGCGCCACATCGAGGCCGAACCATTCGGCGACCGCGGCATCGTCGGTGAAGTGAAGCGTGGAATCTTGCGCCGCGGCGCGGTGCGCGGCGAGGATCGATTCGAACTTGAAACCCTGCGGGGTCTGCGCCCGCCATAGATCCTCGCGCGCGATCGTGCCGGTGATGCGGCCGGCTTCGGCGCGCTTCAGGGTGTCGGCGACCGGCAGGCAGGGCAGGGCGCCGGCATGACCGTCGAGGCCGGCGATGACGCGCGCGATGAGGTCGGAATCAGCGAACGGGCGGGCCGCGTCATGAATCAGCACGGCGTCGGGGCGCTCGGGCTCGAGCGCCTCGAGGCCTGCGCGCACGCTGTCCTGCCGCCGGGCGCCGCCAGCGACCGGCGGCAACAGGCGCCCCGCAAGCGGGCTGCTCGCGGCATCATAAAGGGCCGAATCGTCGGGGTTGATGACGACGAGCGTGGTGTCGATCCGCGGATGGCCGGCAAAGGCGCCGATCGCCCGCGTCAGCATGGATTGGCCGCCCAAGAGGCAATACTGCTTGGGACGAGGATCGCCCTGCGCCGCCCTGACCCCTCGGCCGCCAGCCACGATGAGGGCCGCCACTTTCATCGCCGCCGCTCCCGCAAACTGTGGAAATCTCGCGAGCCGCCGCCGTTAAGCCTTTGGCGAACTTTATTGTTGCACTGCGGCAAAAGGAATGTTGCCCCCTTGCGAAAACCCTCGTATCTTGCCCAATAATAGATCATAGGGTGGTCATGCATAATTTTTATGCACAATGGCTCTTTCCGTCGCGAGGGTATACACGCTTTGAGCGTCTCGACCAAAACGCCTAGCCCGCGGCGCAAGGCCGAGCCTCTGCCGATCCCCTGCGACGCGCTGATGGACGCCCTACCGCACCCGCTCCTCGTCATCGGCAAGGCGCACGCCATCGAATACGCCAATACCGCCGCCGAAGATTTCTTCCAGATGAGCGCCGGCGTGCTGTGCCGCCACACCCTCCCTGACGTCGTGGCGTTCGGCAGCCCGCTGATCGCCCTTGTCGAGCAGGTGCAGCGCAACGGCACCACGGTCAACGAGTATGGCGTCGAGCTTGGCTCGTTCCGCTTCGAGGCGGCCAAGCTCGTCGACCTCTACGGCGGCCCCGTGCCGGAAGCGCCGGGCCGGGTCATGGTGATGCTCCAGCAGCGCAGCATGGCGCAAATGATCGAGCGCCAGCTCACCCATCGCGGCGCCGCGCGCTCGGTGTCCGGCCTTGCCGCCGTGCTCGCCCACGAGATAAAGAACCCGCTGTCCGGCATCAGGGGCGCGGCACAGCTCCTCGAGGGCGACCGCACCGATTCCGACCGCACCTTGACCCAGCTCATCTGCGCGGAGTCCGACCGCATCTGCAAACTCGTCGACCGCATGGAAATTTTCGGCGACGAGCGGCCCTTACAGCGCGAGCCGGTCAACATTCACGACGTGCTCGATCATGTGAAGCAGATCGCCCGCACCGGCTTCGCGCGGCACATCAAGATCGTCGAGAACTACGACCCGTCGCTGCCGCCGGTGCCTGGAAGCCGCGACAAGCTCATCCAAGCGTTTCTCAATCTCATCAAGAACGCCGCCGAGGCGATCGGCGAGGATCGGGCCGACGGCCAGATCACGCTCAGTACTTCGTTCCGGCCAGGCGTGCGCCTGTCGGTGCCCGGCAGCCAGGCGCGCGTCAGCCTGCCGCTGGAAATCGCCGTCGAGGATAACGGCGGCGGCGTGCCCGCCGATCTCATGCCGCATCTCTTCGACCCGTTCGTATCCACCAAGCCGTCCGGCACCGGGCTCGGGCTCGCCTTGGTGGCAAAGATCGTTGGCGACCATGGCGGGATTATCGAATGCGACTCACGCCCCCGGTACACGGTCTTTCGCGCGCTGATGCCGATGGCCGAAAGCGAAGCAGCCCAAACGATGGAAACAACGCAGGCATAAACAGAATGGGCAAAGGCAATATCCTGATCGCCGACGACGACGCCGCGATCCGCACCGTCCTCAACCAGGCCCTGGCGCGCGCCGGCTACGCGCCGCGTGCCACCGGCAATGCCGCGACCCTGTGGCGCTGGATTTCGCAAGGGGAGGGGGACCTCGTGATCACCGACGTGATCATGCCGGACGAAAGCGCCTTCGATCTCATCCCGCGGGTCAAGAAGCTGAGGCCGGACCTGCCGATCATCGTCATGAGCGCGCAGAACACCTTCATGACCGCAATCACCGCGGCCGAGCGCGGCGCCTACGAATATCTGCCGAAGCCCTTCGACCTCAACGAGCTGATCGCCGTGGTCGGCCGCGCACTCGCCGAGCCGCGCCGGAAGGCGCAGCGCCTGTCCGCCGAGACGAGCGAGGGCTTGCCGCTGATCGGCCGCTGCCCGGCGATGCAGGAAATTTATCGCGTGCTCGCGAGGCTCACCCAGACCGACCTCACTGTGATGATCACCGGCGAGTCGGGCACCGGCAAGGAACTGGTCGCCCGCGCACTCCATGAATACGGCAAGCGCCGCAATGGGCCGTTCGTCGCCATCAACATGGCCGCCATCCCTCGCGAGCTCATCGAGTCCGAACTATTCGGCCACGAGAAGGGCGCTTTCACCGGCGCCCAGGCGCGCCATGTCGGCCGCTTCGAGCAGGCCGAAGGGGGCACCCTTTTTCTCGACGAGATCGGCGACATGCCCATGGAGGCGCAAACGCGGCTCCTCCGCGTGCTGCAAGAGGGCGAATACACCACCGTCGGCGGCCGGACGCCCATCCGCACCAATGTCAGGATCATCGCCGCCACCAATCGCGATCTTCAGCAGCAGATCGATCAAGGCTTGTTTCGCGAGGATCTGTTCTACCGGCTGAACGTGGTGCCGCTCCGGCTGCCGCCGTTGCGCGAGCGCCTGGAGGACATTCCCGATCTCGTGCGCCATTTCCTGTCGATCGCCGAGAAGGAAGGGCTGCCGCCGAAAGGCTTCGAGCCGCCGGCCATCGAGCGCCTCAAGCGCTACCACTGGCCTGGCAACGTGCGCGAGCTGGAGAACCTCGTGCGGCGCCTGTCGGCGATCTACGCCCAAGACATCGTCACCGCGGACATGGTGGAGAGCGAGCTCGCCACGGCGGCACGCGCGCCGTTCCCCGACACGGCCGAAGCGAACGGCGATCTGTCGGAGTCGGTCGAGCGCCATCTCGCCGACTATTTCATGGGCTTCGGCCAGGACCTGCCACCGGCTGGGCTCTATACACGCATTCTCCGCAAGGTGGAGTTCCCGCTCATCACCGCGGCGCTCGCCGCCACGCGGGGCAACCAGATCCGCGCCGCCGATCTCCTCGGCCTCAACCGCAATACCTTGCGTAAGAAGATCCGAGATCTCGGCATCAAGGTGATCCGGACGCCAAATACATGATCTGGTTAATCCGCATCTGAGGCCCCATATGCTCTGCCAGCTGGTGGCGCCCGCGCCACCACTGAGCCCGCCAAGTCACAATGTCGCCAAAGCGCCACATTGTGATTTTATTGCACCATAGCTTGAGGCGGACGCTCCTTAAAGACCCGGCATGGCCCGGGATTCAAGGGGGAAGCCAGGGGAAAGCGGTTGCGCAGCGTCGTCCAAACCTCGCAAGAGCCGGCCAAGCGCACGGGATCATTCTCGCCCGGGCAAGGCTCCGCGACAGCCTCCGCACAAGCCGAGAAGGCGCCCCCGGGTCCGCGTGCGGGGCGCCGGCTGCCCTTCACCCTCGGCCTCATCACCATGGTGCTGTCGCTCTGTTCGGGGCTCGCCACCTATCTCGTCCTTACCGGACTGACCCCCATCACACCCACCCACACCGTGGTCGTGGGCGTGCTGCTCATCAACCTGGTGCTCGTCCTCGCCATGGTGGGGATCATCGCCTGGCAAGTGACCGGGCTGTGGCTTGCGCGGCGCAGGCACGTGGCGGGCGCCCAGCTCCATGTCCGCATCGTCAGCCTGTTCAGTGTGATCGCCGTGGTGCCGGCCATCCTGCTCGCCGTGTTCGCCAGCGTGTCATTGGATCGCGGCCTCGATCACTGGTTCTCGGTCCGCACCAAATCGATCATCCAGAACTCGATCGACGTCGCCACCGCCTACCTCCAGGAGCACGGCCAGGTGATCCGCTCCGACACCGTCGGCATGGCCAAGGACATCGACGAGGCGGTCGAATTGGTGCGGTCGCAGCCGCAGGGCTTTGGCACTTTCTTGAGCGCCCAGGCCGCCATTAGGGCACTTCCAGCCGCTTATCTCATCGACGGCAACGGCAAACTGCTCGCCACCGCCGCGTCCGTTGCCGACTTGCCATACCGGGCGCCCCCCAAGGAGGCGATGGAGCTTGCCAAGAAGGGGCAGGTGATCGTCATCGCCCCCGGTCAGACCAGCATGGTCGGCGCCATCAAGAGCCTCTCCAACTTCAACGATACCTATCTTTATGTGATCCGCCCGGTGAACGCGCGCGTGCTCCAGCAGCTTCGCGCGACCCGCGCCAGCGTCGCCGAATATCAGTTGCTCGAGCAACGGCGCGCCGGCGTGCAAGTGGCCTTCGGCCTGATGTACGTGGCCATCGCGCTCACGCTGCTCCTGTCGGCCATCTGGATCGGCATGTGGTTCGCCAATCGCCTGGTCGCGCCGATCCGCCAGCTCATGGGCGCCGCTGAGGAGATCAGCCAAGGCAATCTCGGCGTCGCCGTTAACGTCGATCCCAAGGACGGCGATCTTGCCGTACTGGGCTCCACCTTCAACACCATGACCTCCGAGCTGAAGAGCCAGCGCGACGAGCTGGTCGGCGCCAACGCCACGCTCGACGAGCGCAACCGCTTCATGGAGGCGGTGCTGTCGGGCGTGACCGCCGGCGTCGTGGGCGTCGGTGCCGATGGCACGATCAATCTCGTCAGCCGCTCGGCAGAAACCTTGCTCGGCATCAAGGAGGAGAAGCTCACCGGCAAAAAGCTGTCGGACGCCGTGCCCGAATTCGGTCCGCATCTGAAGCGCGCGCAGAAGCAGGGGAGGCGCCTCGCCACCGATCAGGTGACCCTGCGCCGCGGTGGATCGGAGCGCAATTTCGCCGTCCGCGTCACCAGCGAGGGACCAGGCAAAGGCTACGTCGTCACCTTCGACGACATCACCGAGCTGGTCAGCGCCCAGCGCTCGACCGCCTGGGCCGACGTGGCGCGGCGCATTGCCCACGAGATCAAGAACCCGCTCACCCCAATCCAGCTCTCCGCCGAGCGTATCCGCCGCAAATACGGCGCCGCCATCACCAAGGATCGCGACATCTTCGACCAATGCACCGACACCATCATTCGCCAGGTGTCCGACATCGGGCGGATGGTCGATGAGTTCTCCGCATTTGCGCGCATGCCGAAGCCGGTGATGGAGCTGCACGATGTGCGCGAGATCGTGCGCGAGGCGGTGTTCCTGTTCCAGGTGAGCCGGCCGGAGATCAAGTTCGAGCTCGATTTGCCGGAGAAGCCGGTCGTGACCATGTCGGATCAACGCCTTCTGACCCAGGCCGTGACCAACCTCGTCAAGAACGCGAGCGAAGCGATCGATGCGGCGGTGGAGGCCGACCCGGCCCGGGCCGGGACCGGTCACATTGTGGCCAAGGTCAACACCAAGAGCGACCGGGTCCACATCACCGTCGTCGACAACGGCTGCGGGCTGCCCAAGGAGAACCGGGAGCGCCTGGTGGAGCCCTACATGACCACGCGCACCAAGGGCACCGGCCTCGGGCTCGCCATCGTGCAGCGGATCACCGAGCAGCATGGCGGCAGGTTGGTGCTTGCCGATGCGCCGAAACGCAATGGAAAGATCGAAGGGGCGTCAGTGCGAATAGATCTGCCGATCGTGGACCGGGAAGAGGCGGAGACGGACGAAGCAGCGCCCGCCGCGTCCGTCCGCGCCGGCGGGTCTGAGCCGGCCGAGGAGGAAGAGGGAGTAACCCATGGCGTCTGACATCCTGATCGTCGATGACGAGGCCGATATCAGGGAGTTGATTTCCGGCATTCTCGAGGACGAGGGTCACGGAACCCGGCTCGCCAAAGACAGCGACGAGACGTTAAGGGCAATCGAGGAGCGACGGCCCTCGCTCGTCATCCTCGACATTTGGCTGCAGGGCTCGAAGCTCGACGGGCTAGAGCTGCTCGATTGCATCAAGCAGGCCCATCCCGATCTTCCGGTCATCATCATCAGCGGCCACGGCAATATCGAGACTGCGGTCGCGGCGATCCAGCGCGGCGCCTACGACTATATCGAGAAGCCGTTCAAGGCCGACCGGCTGGTCCTCATCACCGCGCGCGCGCTCGAAGCGTCCCGGTTGAAGCGCGAGAACCGCGAGCTGCGCGAGCGGAGCGCGTACTCTTTCGAGATGATCGGCAAGTCGGCCGCCATCAATCAGCTGCGCCAGGCCATCGACAAGGTCGCCCCCACCAATAGCCGCGTGCTGATCACCGGGCCGTCAGGCTGCGGCAAGGAGCTGGGTGCGCGGGTAATGCACGCAAAGTCGGGCCGGGCCGACGGTCCTTTCGTCGTCCTGAACGCCGCCGCGATGGTTCCGGACCGCATGGAGCTCGAACTGTTCGGCACGGAGGAGGGGGCGGGATCGGGAGCGCGCAAAGTCGGCGCGCTCGAGGAAGCCCACAACGGCACGCTCTATATCGACGAGGTCGCCGACATGCCGCTCGAAACGCAAGCCAAGATCTTGCGTGTGCTCGTCGAGCAGCGGTTCCAGCGCCTTGGTGGCGGACCCAAGGTGCATGTGGATGTGCGCGTGGTGTCCTCCACGAGCCACGATCTGCAGAAGGAGATGTCGGCAGGGCGCCTGCGCGAGGACCTTTACCATCGCCTCAACGTGGTACCGATCCGCGTGCCGGGGCTCTCCGAGCGCCGCGAGGACGTGCCCGAACTGGTCCGCTTTTTTGTGCAGACGATTTCCGTCGCCTCCGGCCTGCCGCCGCGCCGCATCGGCGAGGACGCCATGGCCGTGCTTCAATCCCACGAATGGCCAGGCAATGTCCGCCAGCTGCGCAACAACATCGAGCGCCTGATGATCCTGGTGGGCGGCGACGCCGACACGATCATCACGGCCGATATGCTGCCCGACGAGATCGTATCGCCGGTGCCTCTGTCGCCCAACGGCGCCGGGGGCGAGCACCTGATGTCGCTCCCCTTGCGGGACGCCCGCGAGATATTCGAGCGGGAGTACCTCCTCGCCCAGGTCAACCGCTTTGGCGGGAACATCTCGCGCACGGCCGAGTTCGTAGGCATGGAGCGCTCGGCGCTCCACCGGAAACTCCGGGCTCTAGGCGTCAATTCGAATGAAAGAAGCTCCGCCATGCGCTAGCATGGCCGCCGACTCGCTCGTCTCGTGGGGGGACACGCTGGCAAAAGCTATTCCGCATCAGGACCCTTGCGAAATTGCCTTGCAATCGCGTCTAATGCTCTCGGGCAGCCGGGGAGAGCGAGAAACCGGCGCCCATCAACAAGCGTAAGCGTGGACCAAAAGGGACGGGGAAGCCCATGGCGACAGAACGCACGCAAAGCCTTCAAGACACGTTTCTCAATCATGTTCGCAAGAACAAGACGCCGCTAACCATATTTCTCGTGAATGGCGTGAAGCTGCAAGGCGTGGTCACGTGGTTCGACAATTTTTGCGTTCTCCTGCGCCGGGACGGTCATTCGCAACTGGTCTATAAGCACGCGATCTCGACCATCATGCCAGGCCAGCCCATCCAGCTGGCCGAGATCACCGACGCGGAAGGTGCCGCTGAGTAATTGCGTCCAACCGACTCGAGAGAGCTGAAGCGAAAAAAGGGGCGGGCGGATCGCCAAGCGCGCGGCCCGCGGCGTCCGGGGCGCGCCAAGGCAGTGGTGTTTGCGCCCATCCTCCAAAGGAGACCGGCGAAGGCCGCGCGCGGGCTGAGCCGCGATGCCGCCACCCGTTCGCCGCAAGCCCGTCTCGATGAGGCGGTCGGCCTTGCCGCCGCCATCGATCTCGACGTACGCGCGAGCGGCGTCGTGCCTCTGCCGCGCGCCACGCCTGCGACCCTGTTCGGCTCGGGCAAGGTCGAAGAGCTTGCCGGTCTCGTCCGTGCTGAAGACGCCGAGCTTGTCATCGTCGACCACGCGTTGACGCCCGTGCAGCAGCGCAATCTCGAGACCGCATGGAACGCCAAGGTGCTCGACCGCACCGGGCTCATTCTCGAAATCTTCGGCGAGCGAGCGCGGACGCGGGAAGGGCGCCTGCAGGTCGAACTCGCCCATCTCGTCTATCAGAAGAGCCGCCTGGTGCGCTCCTGGACCCACCTCGAGCGTCAGCGCGGCGGCTTCGGCTTTCTCGGCGGCCCCGGCGAAACGCAGATCGAGACCGACCGGCGCCTCCTGAGCGAACGCATCGACGTCCTCAAAAAGGAGCTCGAACATGTGCGGCAAACGCGCGCGCTCCACCGCAAGTCGCGCCAGCGCGTGCCGTATCCCGCCGTGGCGCTCGTCGGCTACACCAATGCCGGCAAGTCGACCTTGTTTAATGCCCTGACCGGCGCCGACGTGGTCGCGGAAGATATCTTGTTCGCCACCCTCGACCCGACCATCAGGGCCCTGCGCCTGCCCGGCGGCTCCAAGGCCGTCGTGTCGGACACCGTGGGCTTCATATCCGACCTGCCCACGACCCTTGTCGCCGCCTTCCGCGCCACGCTCGAAGAGGTGCAGCTCGCCGACCTCATCCTGCATGTGCGCGATATCGCCGACGACGCGAGCGCAAGCCAGCGCGCCGACGTTAACACCGTTCTCACCGACCTCGGCATCGACGCGGAGGCCGAGCCCGACCGGCTGCTCGAAGTGTGGAACAAGGCCGATCTGCTCGACGCGTCCGCCTTGCGGCGCGCGCGCAACGAGGCGGAGCGCCACGGCGCCGTGCTCGTCTCCGCCGTGTCGGGCTACGGTCTCGATGCGCTGCGCGCCGAGATCGAAAAGAGACTTAACCGCCGCCGCGAGACGGTGGAGATCGCGCTCAAGCCGGAGGAAGGCTCGCTGTCGAACTGGATCTACGAGAACTGCGAGGTGGTTGCCCGGTCCGATCTCGGCGAGGGCATCACATCGTTGCGTATCCGCGTGGCGCCCGAGAAGCGGCACACGCTCGCGCGCCTCGCCGGCCCGGACCGGCTGCGGGCCGCCGGGTAGGGGGTATTACCGACCACCTTCCCATGGCACGCGCGCCGCGTGTCGGATATGCAGAATCTCGATCATGTCGCCGCGCACGCGGTAGAAGATGCGGTAGGGATAGCGCGTCAACGTTACGGCGCGGATCTCATTCTCCATTTCAAGAACGACCGGGGCAAGCCGCGGCCACACAATCACAGCCGCAATTGCCTTAGTGATTTGCCGCTGAAGTGGTTCAATGGAGGTAGGCCGTTCCGTGGACAACCAATCAAAGATCGAATTAAGGTCGCGACCAAATTCGGGGTGAAACACAACCCTCATCAGCGGCGATACTTGGCAAAGACCGCCTTGATCTCGTCGTAGCTAACAGGCTCGACCGTCCCGTCGTCCAGCTCCTTTATACGCCGCCTCAACTCTTCGGCCTCCTCAGGCGTGGGCGTATACGTCGCACCATACATGCCGCGCTCGATATCGGCCTCAATCTCGAGTACGGCCTGGGCGAGGTCGCCCTGCGCGCTTTCCGGCCAGGCCTTTACACGCTCGATCAACTCTTCGATCAGGTTCGGTTTCATGGTCGCCATGATAGCACACCGGAGTAGGGGCCTTTAGTCCTTCTCCTCGGCCGCCTTGGCTTCGTCCCAGAGCGCGTCCATTTCTTCGAGCGTCGCGTCTTCCGGCCTTCGGCCTTCGGCGGCCAACGCCTTCTCGATGCTCTGAAAGCGGCGCACAAACTTCCCGTTCGCGGCGCGCAGCGCGCCTTCCGGGTCGACGCCAAGATGCCGCGCCACATTGGCCATGACGAACAGCAGGTCGCCGAATTCCTCGGCGATGCGCGTTTTGGCCTCGGTGTCACCGTCCTGCGCAATCGCCGTCTTGAGCTCGGCGATCTCTTCTTCGATCTTGGCCAGCACCGGGGCGAGGCTCGGCCAGTCGAATCCCACTTTCGCCGCGCGCTTCTGGAGCTTCACGGCACGGGTGAGCGCCGGCAACGCGGCGGGCACACCGTCGAGGCGCGAACCGCCCTCATGTCCGCGCTCGGCTTTCTCCTCGGCCTTGATACGGCCCCATAGGTCCGTCGACATGAACTCGTCGCGGCGGGATGGATCCTCGAATACATGCGGGTGGCGGCGGATCATCTTGCGCGTGATAGCGTCCACGACGTCATCGAAGGCGAAGCGCGACTGCTCCGATGCCATCTGCGCGTGATAGACCACCTGGAGGAGGAGATCGCCGAGCTCGTCCTTGAGCCCGTCGAGATCGTTCCGCGCGATCGCGTCGGCGACCTCGTAAGCCTCTTCGATGGTGTAGGGCGCGATGGTCGCAAAGTCTTGCTTCACGTCCCACGGACACCCGCTTTTCGGATCGCGCAGCCGCGCCATGACGGCAAGAAGATCGTCCAGCGTGTAGCGTCTGGCCGGCGCGTCAGCCATGTTGGCCGCATCCGCGGGCCCGAGCAGGAGCTCTAAAATTGTACGCAATTTCAATACGATAGCGCGAAATTGCCATGTCCTGCCCGAAATCCTCGATTCGCATAAGGTATATTATGGAAAATATATGATGCGATGGGACTGCAGGGTCGCCGCATCCTCCAGCCTCAGCGCCGCTCGTAGTGATCCTTGACCAGCTGGTCGAGCAGTCTCACGCCGAAGCCCGAGCCCCAGCTCCGATTGATGTCGCTGTCGACCGACGACATCGCCGTGCCGGCGATGTCGAGATGCGCCCACGGCGTGCCTTCCTTGATGAAGCGCTGAAGGAATTGCGCCGCCGAGATCGACCCGCCCCATTTGCCGCCGGTGTTCTTCACGTCGGCGACCTTGGAATCGATCATCTTGTCGTATTTCGGCCCGAGCGGCAGGCGCCAGAGCTTCTCCCCCGTCTCCTTGCCGGCGGCGATGAGCCGGTCGGCGAGTTCGTCGTTGTTGCTGAAGATGCCCGCATGCTCCTTGCCGAGCGCCACCATGACCGCACCGGTCAACGTTGCGAGGTTGACGACGGCCTTCGGCTTGAACTTCTCCTGCGCGTACCACAGGCAGTCGGCGAGCACCATGCGTCCCTCGGCGTCGGTGTTAAGCACCTCGATAGTCGATCCCGACATGGCGGTGACCACGTCGCCGGGCCGCTGCGCCTTACCGCTCGGCATGTTCTCCACGAGGCCGACGATCCCGACAGCGTTCACCTTGGCCTTGCGCTCGGCGAGCGCCTGCATCAGGCCGACGACGCATGCGGCGCCCGCCATGTCGCCCTTCATGTCCTCCATGCCTGCCGCAGGCTTGAGCGAGATGCCGCCGGTGTCGAACGTCACGCCCTTGCCGACGAAGGCGATGGGCGCGCCGCCTTTCGCCCCAGCGCCCTTCCACTGCATCACCACCACATGGCTCGGCCGCTCGCTGCCTTGGCCCACGGCGAGCAGCGCGCCCATGCCGAGCTTCTTCAGCGCCGCATCGCCCAACACCTCAATCTTCACGCCAGCTTTGGTGAGCGCTTTGGCACGGCCGGCGAACTCGGCCGGCCCGAGCACGTTGGCCGGCTCGTTGACGAGATCGCGCGCCAAGGTGACGCCATCGACGATGGCGCGGTTCGGTGCGAACGCGTGGCTCGCGGCGCGCGGGTCGGCGCAATGCACGACGATCTTCTTCAACGTCTTGTCGTCTGTCTCATCCGCATTGCCGTTCTTCTTCGGCGTCTTCGACTTGTACTTCTTGAAGGTGTAGCCGCGCAGCTGCGCGCCGAGCGCGAAGCTTGCGATGTCGTCCGCGGCAAGGTCACCTTTTGCCGTATCGAGATAGAGATGCGCCGCGGCGCTCTCCCTCCCCGACAACAGTCCGCGCACGGTGCCGCCGAGATTGAGCCAATCCTCTTGCGTGAAGCTCGACGGCTTGCCGGTGCCGACGAGCACGATGCGCGAGAACTTCACGCCTTGCGGCGCGAGGAGATCGACGGAGGACCCCTTCTTGCCGTTGAACCCGGTAATCTGCGCCGCCTTCGTCAGCTGACCCTTCGTCTTCTTGTCGAGATCCTGCGCCGCTTGCGTGAGCTTCGGTCCTTCCTCGGCGAACACCACGGCAACGCCGTCGGCGGGGGCGCTCATGCTGGCGAACGACAAGGCGGTCTGATCGGTCAAGGCAGGCTCCATCGGTGGTCGTGCCGCCCGCAATAGCCGACCAAAAGCGCGCCGGCCCCGGAGCCGCCCGCGCGCTCCCTGGTGCAGTTATGCAACAGCGGCAGGGAATAACAGCGGACCTACCTAAGTCCAGTGTGAGGCGAAAGCAAGCCATTCCAAAAGGCCGAAATTCCGCCATCTTGGACTGATGGAAATCATCTTTGGTACCAGCCGGTTGACGCCTCCCCGAGGGGCGCTGAGGGGGCCGGCGGCGGGACCGCACGGGGGCTCGCGAACACGGTCATGTCGCTCTTCAGCCGCTACATGTTCCGGCAGGTGACGAATGCATTCCTCGTCATCGTGCTCACCCTGACCTCCGTGGTCTGGCTCGCTACCGCCTTGAAAGAGCTGGATCTTATCACCTCGCAAGGGCAGGGCTTCTGGCTCTTCATGCAGATGACGGCCCTCACCCTGCCGAGCCTCGTGGCCCTGATCGCGCCGAACGCCGTGCTCATGGCCGTGCTCTATACCCTCGACCGGATGAACGGCGACAGCGAGTCGATCGTCATGACGGCGGCCGGCGCGCCGGTTTGGCGCCTTGCGGCCCCCCTGATCGGCCTTGCCGCAATCGTCAGCGTGTTGATTCTCCTCGCGAATGTCTTCCTCAACCCGGCCTGCATGCGGGCGCTGCGCGGCTTCATCACCCAGGTCCGAGCCGACCTGATCTCACAAGTCCTTCAGCCAGGCCGATTTTCCAGCCCAGAGGCCGGGCTTACCTTCCACATTCGCGACCGCAGCCCAGCCGGCGAGCTCCTCGGGCTGCTCGTCCATGACGAGCGCGACACCAAGCAAGTCATGAGCTATCTCGCCGAGCGTGGCCGCATCTTCTCGAACGACGAGGGATCATATCTCGTGATGTTCGAAGGTTACGTGCATCGCTTCGATGGGGAAGATAAGGATAAAGCCGTACAGATCGTGGCTTTTGACCAGAATATGCTCGATTTGACCGAGTTCAGCCCAAAAGGAGATGCTGGGAAGGAACTGCGCCCGCGCGAGCGCCCTATTGGGGCCCTCATTAGCCCAGACCCCAATGACAAGCTCGCGATAAGTAATTACGGCCAGTTACGGTCCGAATTACACGACCGCCTCGTCACGCCCCTCTACCCGCTGGTTTTCGTCTTTGTCGCCATCGCCTTGATGGGGCACGCGCGGACCACGCGCGAAAGCCGTTGGGGGCAGATTCTGGCCGCTTTCGCCATCGCCGTCGCCTTGCGGGTTGCAGGCCTCACCGCCGGCAACCTGGTGGCGCTGAGTGCGTGGGCCGTGGTGCTTGTGTATGCTATTCCAGTGGGGGCGATTCTAATTGCGGCGTGGACGGCGCACGTTAGAATGTCGCCAGAACTGCGGTCCAAGCTGAACTTCGAGCTCAAGCTTCAGCCAAAAAAGATAATGTTTTGGGCCGGAAGAGGGATGCAGACGGAGTGAAAGCGCAGATGCTCGGCATCAGTGCCCGAGGAACTCTTGCGCGCTATTTTTCGGCGCGGTTTTTCGTCGCCATGGTGGCGATGTTCCTGATCTGTTGCGTCCTCATCTTCTTCGTCGACATGATCGAGATGTTGCGCCGCGCCGGAAATTTCTCCGGCGACGTCCCGGGAATTCTTCTCGCGTGGATGACACTCCTGCGTTTGCCGTCATTCTCCGAGCTCACCCTGCCCTTCGCCGTTCTCATCGGCACTATCGTGATCTTCCTGATGCTGAGCCGCTCGTCGGAACTCGTCGTGCTGCGCGCCGCCGGAGTGTCGGTATGGCAGTTCACACTCCCAGCGATGATCGTCGCCTTCCTCCTCGGGGTCCTCTTCGTGCTGCTCTACAATCCCATCGCCGCGGTGGCGCGCGGCGAGGCCGAGCGGCTCTACGCCGTCGCGTTCGGCAAGGACGAGTCACTGCTCAAGACGAGCGCGAAGGCCGGAGCTTGGCTGCGCGAAGACGGTACGGACGGGCCTTCCGTCGTGCATGCGCTCCAGGTGCTGAACCAGGGTCTCGAGCTCAACGGCGTTACCGTGTTCCAGTACGCGCCTGATCACACCCTCATCGAGCGGATCGAGGCGAAGCGCGCCCGGCTCAAGGACGGCCGCTGGGAACTCGAGGATGCTTGGGTCAGCGCCGTGGGACAGGAGCCCGCGCTTTACAATCGCTACCTGATCAGCACCTACCTCACGCCGACGCAGGTTCGCGACAGCCTCGGCACCGTGTTCTCGATCTCCTTCTGGGAACTGCCGAATTTCATCCAGATCGCCGAGCGAGCGGGCCTTCCCGCCACCCAGTACCGCGTGCAATACCATCTCCTCCTGTCGCGGCCGTTCCTGCTCGTGACCATGGTGCTCATTGCCGCGACGTGCTCGCTCAAGGGCTTCCGCTTCGGCAATGTCCAGATCAACGCGATCTTCGGGCTCGCGGCAGGCTTCGGCTTCTTCGTGTTCTCGGAGATATCGCGCAATTTCGCCATGGCGGGGCTGACGTCCGCCGCGGCGGCAGCCTGGGTCCCGGTGATCACCGCGGCATCGCTCGCGCTCACCGTGCTCTTGTACAAAGAGGACGGGTGATGACACGGGCGCTAGCCAACATGTGGAGGATGCGCCGGGCCCTGCCCGGCCTCACTGCGTCTAACGGGCCGCCGGTTTCGGTCGCCCGCGGCACTCGCTCGCTCTGGATTTTCGCCCTCCTCGCGGTGCTGTTAGCTCCCGCGCAGGAGGCTTTTGCGCAAGCGCAGACCCAACTTGAGCAGATCGTCGAACCGCCCAAGATCCCCACCGGCGAGCCCATGCTGTTGCAAGCCGACGAGATGATCTACGACAATGAAAACGCGCGGATCACGGCCAAAGGCAACGTTGAGATCTACTACGGCGACTACACCTTGCTCGCCGACAAGGTGGTCTACAACCGCAACGCCAACACGCTCGCCGCCGAGGGCAACGTCCGCATGAAGGACCCCGACGGCGCCGTCATTACCGCCGATCAGCTCACCCTTACCGACGACTTCCGCGACGGCTTCGTCGATGCCTTGAAGCTCGTCACCAAAGACGATACCCGCATCGTCGCCCAATCCGCCTCGCGCGAGGCCGGCAACGTCACCGTGTTCCAGAAGGGCTGGTTCACGCCCTGTAAGATTTGCGAAGACAAGCCATCCAAGCCGCCGACCTGGCGCATTCGCGCGGGCAAGATCACCCATAAGCGCGACCAGGCCATCATCACTTTCAATAATGCGGCGTTCGATTTCTTCGGCGTACCGATCGTGTGGGTGCCGTATTTCCAGATCGCCGATCCGACGGTGGAGCGCAAGTCGGGCTTCCTGATGCCGAGCTACAGCCACTCCAACGAGCTGGGCAGCACGGTGCAGGTCCCCTACTACTTCGCCCTATCCCCGCACTATGACTTCACCTTCGCGCCGATGTGGACCGAGAAGGAGGGAACCCTTCTGCTCGGCAACTGGCGGCAACGCACAGCAACCGGCGGCTACGAGGTCGAACTCGCCGGCGTGTGGAACGATAGCGACACCTTCCTCAGCCCGCTCGGCACGGAGGAAAGTGTAACCGACGGCGATTTCCGCGGCAGCATCAAGACGAAAGGCAAGTTCGCCCTCGACCCGTATTACGCCTGGGGGTGGGACATTCTGCTGGAGTCGGACGACACCTTCCGCCGGTTCTACAACCTCGACTCCAGGCTGAAGACCGACCGCATTTCCCAGATCTACCTCGAGGGGCTGCACGACCGGAACTACTTGTCGACGCGCTTCTACAACACCCAGAGCCTGCTGTTCGAGGACGAGGAATTCTCCGAGGCCACCGTCTACCCAATCATCGACTACGACTACATCGTCGGTAAGCCGATCCTCGGCGGCGAACTCAGCTTTAATTCCAACGCAATGGTGTTCTCGAGCGAGGACGGCACCGATTCCAACCGGCTGATCCTCGAGGCCAATTGGCGGCGGCAGATGATCGACGGCATCGGTCAGGTGTACACGCCATTCGCCCGGCTGCGCGGCGACGCCTACGACGTCACCGAACCCAGCGAGCTTGAACTGAGCGGCAGCGAAGACATCCTGACTCCGGATCCGGAGGACGGTGGAATCCTGCGCGGCAACGCTGTGGCCGGCATCGAGTATCGCTATCCGTTCATCACCACGACCGGCACCATCGCCCATACGGTGGAGCCCATCGGCCAGATCATCGCCCGGCCCAACTCCGTCGGCGACCAGCAGG
Source organism: Methyloceanibacter sp. (assembly GCF_050726195.1). Taxonomy (GTDB): domain Bacteria; phylum Pseudomonadota; class Alphaproteobacteria; order Rhizobiales; family Methyloligellaceae; genus Methyloceanibacter. The sequence continues at coordinate 24,962 of NZ_JBOHJC010000019.1, forward strand.
AGATTCCGAACGAGGACGCTTTGAGCCTCGTGTTCGACGACACGTTGCTGTTCGACATCGATAAGTTCTCCGGCTACGACCGCATCGAGACGGGCACGCGCGCCAATGTCGGCTTCCGCTACACGGCACAGTTCATCTCGGGCACCTATCTCCGCACTGTGGTCGGCCAAAGCTATCAGCTCGCCGGCGAGAACGAGTTCGATACCGCCTTCTATCAAACCAGCGGCCTTGCCACCGACACGTCGGACTACGTGACCGGCGTCTACTTGCAGGCAACGCAGAACCTCTCCTTCTCCGCGCAGCAGCGCTTCGACGAGGATAATCTCGACGTCGAGCGCACCGACCTTGGCACATGGGTGAAATTCGGACCGTTGCAGGCGCGGGCGAACTATGCCCAAGTGCCAAACGTCATTCCCGCAGGGATAAGTGCCAACGCGATTGAGCGACACCCGTCGCTGTTCACGGACGCGCGGGAGGAGATTTTGGCGGCCGGCGCGCTCGCCATCACCGATACCTGGGCACTCCTCGGCAACCTTCGTTACGACCTCAGCGGCGATCAAACCATCACCGACGGCCTTGGCCTACGCTATCAGGACGATTGCTTCAGGCTCGACGTGACCTATCAGCGGTCCTTCATCCGCGATCAGGACATCGAGCCGGATGAGCGCTTCCTCGTGAACTTCGCGCTGAAATATCTCGGCACCTACAATTTTGCGACCGAGTTTAGCGACTTCGGCGCCGAGGGGTCCGACACCAATGACTAGGACAGCCATGCGCCTTGCCCGCGGCGCGGGCCTGATCGCCGCCCTCGTGATCGGCACCGGCATTGCCCTCACCCAGGAAGTATCGATCAAGGTTCTGGTCAACGACGACCCGATCTCGGATTACGACATCGACCAGCGCGAACGCTTCCTCGCCATCACGACGCAGGAAGAGCCCGGGCCCGCCCTAAAGAAGAAGGCGACCGATCTTCTCATCGACGAACGGCTGCAGATGCAGGAAGGACGCAAGCTCGGCTTCACGCCGGACGAGGACGAAGTCAACAAGATCCTCGGCGACATGGCGCAGAAGAACAAACTCGACATCGACGGCCTCGCCGCGGCGCTTGGCAAGGCCGGCGTCAACATCAAGACGCTCAAGGATCGCATCAGGGCGCAGCTCGTGTGGCAGGACGTGGTGCGCCGCAAGTTCGCCCATACGATCCAGATCGGCGAGATCGACGTTGACCGGGCCTTGGCCGATTCCCCCGCCGAGTCGGACGCGGGTGGCGAAACCCAGACCACGATCCAACTCCGCCAGGTCAAGTTCTCGCTGCCGAGCAACGCCGATCAGAGGACCATCGCCGCGCGCCTCGCCGCCGCCGAGGTTTTGCGCGCGAAGTTCACCAGCTGCGCCAATGTCGCCGACCTTGCCAAGGGCGTCGACGGCGCGACCATCAAGACGCTCCAGGACCAGCAGGCCGCCACTATCGCCCAGCCGGCACGACTCCTCGTCACCAACGCCAAGGTCGGGCAGATGACGCCCCCCACGCTGTCCACTTCGGGCGTCGAGCTGTACGCGGTGTGCGGCAAGCGCTCCATCAGGGGCGACACCAAGGTGCGCGAACAGACGCAGCGCAAGCTCATGAATGAAGAAATGATGATTCAGGCGGAGCGATTGCTGCGCGATCTCCGCCAGGACGCGTTCATCGAATATCGATAGAGGAGGATTGCTACCGCATAACAGGATTTTCGTGCTAGCCGAGCGCAATGGGACAAAACGAACCACCGCTGGCGCTCACGATTGGCGATCCCGCCGGGATCGGACCTGACATCACGTTGCTCGCGTGGCAGGCGCGCGAAAGGGACCGCATCCCCCCTTTTGCCCTGCTTGGCGATCCCGGCGTTCTAACTGCCCGTGCCGAGGCGCTCGATCTTTCCGTCGAGGTCGCCCCTATAGTCTCGGCGCGTGAGGCGCCCGGTGTGTTTGCCGAGGCGCTGCCGGTCCTGCCGATCGAGGTCGTCGGAGAGGTTGTGCCCGGGCGCCCGAGCCAGGCGGCCATACCGGCTGTCAAGCGGTCTATCGAGCGGGCCGTAGAGCTTGTGCAACGGGGCGACGCGCGCGCCGTGGTCACCAACCCAGTGGCGAAGTCCCTGCTCTATCAGGCGGGCTTCGCCTTTCCCGGTCACACGGAGTACCTCGCGGCGCTTGCCGCCGGAAAAGATCGGCCGCCTCTGCCGGTGATGATGCTGGTGGCAGGCCCCTTCAAGGTGGTGCCGGTCACCATCCACATTCCCCTGAAAGACGTACCAGCCGCGCTCACCCGAGAGCTGCTGCTTGCCACTATCGAGACGACGGACAAGGACCTTCGCCGGTTCTTCGGCTTCGTGCGGCCGCGGCTCGCGGTTGCCGGCCTTAACCCCCACGCCGGCGAGGACGGTAGCCTGGGGTGCGAGGAGATCGAGATCGTCGTTCCGGCCATCGAGGCGGCGCAGCAACAGGGCCTCGACGTCACCGGCCCCTACCCGGCCGACACCTTGTTCCATGCGGCCGCGCGCGAGCGCTATGACGCCGCCATCTGCATGTATCACGACCAGGCGCTGGTGCCGTTCAAGACCTTGGCATTCGAGGAAGGCGTGAACGTCACGCTCGGGCTTCCCTTCGTGCGCACCTCGCCAGACCATGGCACCGCCTTCGATATCGCTGGCACTGGCGCGGCAAATCCGCGGAGCCTCATCGAGGCGCTCCGCCTGGCCGACGCCATGAGCCGCGCCGGCGAGGGTTGACGGCGTGAGCACGCCAGACGGCCTGCCGCCGCTCCGCGAGGTGATCCGCGCCGCAGGTCTCTCTGCCAAGAAGAGCCTCGGTCAGAATTTCCTGCTCGATCTTAATCTGACCCGCCGCATCGCCCGCGCCGCGGGACCCCTCCACGGCGTAACCGTGGTCGAGGTTGGTCCGGGCCCCGGCGGCCTCACTCGTGCCCTTCTGCTCGAAGGCGCGAAACGTGTCGTCGCCATCGAACGGGACGAGCGCTGCCTGCCGGCCCTGCATGAGATCGCCGGTGTCTATGCCGGGCGGCTCCACATCGCCGCCGCCGACGCGCGCGAGATCGACTACGGCGCGTTCGGTCTTGGCGGCCCTGCGCGCATCGTCGCCAACTTGCCCTATAGCGTAGGGACGCCCCTCCTCGTCGGCTGGCTCAAGACCGAGCCCTGGCCGCCCTGGTTCGACCGGCTCGTGCTCATGTTCCAGCGCGAGGTCGCCGACCGCATCGTCGCCAAGCCCAGGACCAAGGACTATGGGCGCCTCGCCGTGCTAGCGCAGTGGCGCACGAAGGCCCGCATCCTGCTCACCGTGCCGGCTGAGGCCTTCACCCCTAAGCCGAAAGTCGACTCCGCCGTCGTGAAGCTGGTGCCGAAGGAATCGCCGGAGCCGCCTTGCGACGTCGCCGCGCTGGAGCGCGTCACCGCCGCCTGCTTCGGTCAGAGACGCAAGATGCTGCGGGCGAGCCTCCGCCAGGTCACCCCTGATAGCGAGGCGTTGCTCGAAGCGCTCGGCATCGACCCCAGAGCGCGCGCGGAGGAATTGGACGTCGCCGATTTCTGCCGCATCGCCAACGCACTGTCGCGGCCGCGCGGCTAGAGTGTAGCCAGCAGGTTCTGCACGAACGCCTCGAGGCCGGTGAGCCGCGCTCGGCGCAGGCGTTCCGCAGCGAGGATGGCGCGCACTGCCTCGACCGACCGGTCCAAATCGAAGTTCACGACCACGTAGTCGTACTCGTCCCAATGTTGGATCTCATTGCTCGCGCCGCGCATCCGCCGAGATACGATCTCGTTGGAGTCCTCGGCCCGCGTCTTGAGCCGTTCTTCCAGCGCATCCGCCGACGGCGGCAGGACGAACACCGACACCACGTCGTCCTTGGCCGTCTCGCGCAAGGCGGTGGCACCCTGCCAATCCACGTCGAACAGCACGTCCCGGCCCTCGCGCAAGGCCTGTTCCACAGGCGCGCGGGTGGTCCCATAGTAATTGTCGAACACCACGGCCCATTCCAGGAACGCCCCGCGATCGCGCATTTGGGCGAAATTATCCCGGTCCACGAAGTGGTAGTCCTTGCCGTCGGTCTCCCCTTTTCGCTTCTTTCGCGTCGTATGGGAGACCGAAAGCGTGATGGCGTCATCCTCGTCAAGCAAGCGCCGGGCGATGGTCGTCTTGCCGGCCCCGGACGGCGACGACAGCACCAGCATGAGCCCCCTGCGGGCGATGGTGTCCATGGCCGGCCTCACTCGATGTTCTGGACCTGCTCGCGCAACTGGTCGATCACCGTTTTGAGCTCGAGCCCGGTGCGGCTGATCTCGATGTCGGAGGCCTTGGAGCAGATCGTGTTCGCCTCGCGGTTGAACTCCTGCGCCAGGAACTCGAACTTGCGCCCGGCGGGCGCGCCGCCCGTGATCAATTCGCTTGCGGCAGCAAGGTGGGCGCGCAGGCGATCGAGCTCCTCCTGAATGTCGGCCTTGGCGGCAAGCAGCAGGGCCTCCTGGTGCAGCCGCTCGGGGTCCAGCCCGGCGCCGGTGTCGGTAAGCCGTGCGATCTGCTCGCGTAGCCGCGCCGCCAGAACTTCGGGCTGCCTGGCGGCGGCGGTGGCGGCGCGGGCGACGAAATCCTCGATGGCCGCGAGCTGCTTTTCGATGACGCGCTGCAGCCGCTCGCCTTCGGCCGCCCGTGCCTTGACCAATTGGTCGAGCACCGCGGCGAGCCCCCCGAGCAGCGCACGCGTCAGCGCTGCTTGCTCCTCTTCGCTCTCCTCGGGCTCCGCCGTCTCCACCACGCCGCGCATGGCGAGCAGCGTGTCGAGGCGCGCCGCCTTGAGGTCGGTGAGGCTTTGCGCGCGCTCCGCCACGGCGCGCGCCTGCGCAAGCGCGGCCTCGTTCAGCCTGATCTCCATCTGCCCGGTCTCGCGCTTGACCCCGAGGTTCACCGTGCAGTTGCCGCGCGCGAGCTTCTCCTGACAGAGGCTCCGCGCTTCGGTCTCGAGGCGTTCCAGCCCGGCGGGCAGCCTTAAGCGAAGATCGAGCGAGCGGCCATTGACGCTTCGCGCCTCCCAGAACCAGCTCGTATCGCCGTACACGCCGTCGGCGCGGGCGAACCCAGTCATGCTTTTCAGGGCCATAGGGCTCTGTTGCCTCGCGTCAATCGGGGCCGTCCACGCCCGGCTTTATAGCCGAGTCGGAAGGTATTTCAGGCCGAAAGCCAAAACGAGATAAATGGAACAACTGGCCGGGGATGGCCCTAGGGAGCCGGCTTGCGTGGCGGCAGCGGCACCGGCCCGTCGGCGACCATGAGGCCCACTTCGCCCTCAGGCAGCAAGGCGCCAAGATCGCTTGCGGCAGCGGCAGCCGCAGCCGCGGCGGCGGCTTCCGCCTCCTGCTTTGCCCTGATCTCACGCTCGATCTTGCGCCAGTTGGCGACGTTCTTGTTGTGCTCGGCGAGGGTGGGGGCAAACACGTGACCGCCCGTGCCGTCGGCAACGAAATAGAGGTCGTTGGTCTGGGCCGGCTTCAGCACGGCTTCGATCGCCGCCCGGCCCGGATTGCCGATCGGCGTCGGCGGTAAGCCATCGATCTTGTATGTGTTCCAGGGATTCTCGCGCTCAAGCTCCTCTTGCGTGATGGGATGGTCGCGTATGCCTGCGCCACCGAACAACCCGTAGATGATGGTCGGGTCCGATTGCAGGCGCATGCGCTTCCTGAGCCTGTTATGGAACACGCTCGCGACATGCGGCCGCTCCTCGGCGCGACCCGTCTCCTTCTCCACGATCGAGGCGAGGATCATCGCCTCCTCCGGCGTGTTGACCATGATGTCGGGGTTCCGCTCCTGCCATACCTTGTTGAGGAATTTCTTCTGGGCGTGCTGCATGCGCTGGATAACATCCTGCCGCGTATCCTTGGTACCGAAGCTGTAGGTATCCGGGAGCAGCGACCCCTCCGCAGGAACCTCCGGGATCGCGCCGTCAAGCTCGGGATGCGCGAGCAGCCGCTCCACGATCTGCTGGCTGGTCAGGCCTTCCGGCAGGGTCACTCGGTATTGGATGGATTTGCCCTCGACCAAAGTATCGAGGACCTCCCGCATGGTGGCGTGCTTGTCGAATTGGTATTCGCCGGCCTTCAGGCTCCCCTGACCCTTGAGATACATAAAGTAGAGGATGCTGGTCATGAAGATGCGGCGGTCGGCGATGATGCCGTCGCGCTCCAGCCGCTCGGCGATGGCCGACGTACCCTCTCCCTTCGGCACGACCAGCACCGTCGACACGGCGAGCGGTCCCGGCCGGTCGAACTCCACGCGCACGAAATAGAATACCGCCATGGCGGCGCAGAGCATGATGAAGATGAAGTTGAACAGCCCGTCGAACATCCGCAGGAACGGATGATCGTTTACCTCGGGCTCGTCGCGCTCAGGCGGCTCAGGCGGCCGCAGCGGCACCAGGGCCTCCGTCGGGCTGCGGGGAGGCACATTGGCAACCTGACGGCCGGCGACATGACCGGCCATTGCGCCGCCGCCAGTGTTAGCCGTCGAGGGATGATCCCTGGTGAAATTCATGGCCGATCAGCGCGCCCCGCGGATAACCCAAGCCACTTTGCTACGAAATATGGCGAAAGGGAGGTTCGCCTGACAAGCGAAACGGTGCGCGATCAGGCGGCGTATCGGCGCATGATCAGCGAGGCGTTGGTCCCGCCGAACCCGAACGAATTCGACAGCACGGTATCGATGGTGCGGCGCCGCGCCTGATGCGGCACGAGGTCGATGGCCGTCGCCACCGACGGGTTGTCGAGATTGAGGGTCGGCGGTGCCAAATTGTCACGAATGGCGAGCGCGGAAAAGATCGCCTCGACCGCCCCTGCCGCGCCAAGCAAGTGCCCGATCGCCGACTTGGTCGATGACATGGACACTTTGCCGGCGGCGTTGCCGAACAGCCGCTCCACCGCAGCAAGCTCGATCTCGTCGCCCATCGGCGTCGAGGTCCCATGGGCGTTGATGTAGTCGATGTCGGCCGGATCGATGCTGGCCCGCTTTACCGCGGCAGTCATGCAGCGAAACGCGCCGTCGCCGTCCTCAGCCGGCGCCGTGATGTGGAAGGCATCGCCGGAAAGTCCGTAGCCGATGATTTCGGCATAGATCTTGGCGCCGCGCGCCTTGGCGTGCTCCAACTCCTCGACCACTACCATGCCGGCCCCTTCGCCCATGACGAAGCCGTCGCGGTCCCGGTCATAAGGGCGCGAGGCGCGCTGTGGCTGATCGTTGAAATTGGTGGACAACGCCCGGCATGCGGCAAAGCCCGCGATCGCCAGCCGGCACACCGGCGATTCGGTCCCGCCCGCGAGCATCACGTCGGCATCGCCGAAAGCGATGAGCCGCGACGCATCGCCGATCGCGTGCGCGCCGGTCGAGCAGGCGGTGACCACCGCGTGGTTCGGGCCCTTGAGCCCATGCTCGATCGATACGTAGCCGGAGGCGAGGTTGATGAGTCGGCCGGGAATAAAAAATGGGCTCACGCGCCGCGGGCCCTTCTCGGCGAACAGCAGCGACGTCTTCTCGATGCCCTGAAGGCCGCCGATGCCCGAGCCGATCAACACGCCGGTACGGATCTGATCCTCGTAGGCCGTCGGCTTCCATCCCGCGTCGGTCAGCGCCTGCGTGGCGGCCGACATGGCGTAGATGATAAAGTCGTCGACCTTGCGCTGTTCCTTGGGTTCCATCCAATCGCTGGGATTGAAGGTCCCATCGCTGCCGTCGCCGCGCGGAACCTGGCAGGCGACCTGGCAGGAGAGATCGGAGACGTCGAAGTCCTCGATGCGCCGCGCCGCGTTTTCGCCCGCAGTCAAGCGCCGCCATGCGTTTTCATGACCGCAGCCGAGCGGCGAAACCAAACCCAAACCTGTGATGACGACACGTCGCATCGCGCCTTCGCGTGACCCTCAGGGGAATCTGTTGTCGAGCCGTTAGGGGCTACGTTTGTCACGACGTGAGCGGCGGCCGACGCGCCCGCATGCGGTCGCGTCAAGCGGCAGTATTCTTCTCCAGGAACTTGATGGCGTCGCCGACGGTGAGAATGGTCTCCGCGGCATCGTCGGGGATCTCGCAGCCAAACTCCTCCTCGAACGCCATCACCAGCTCGACGGTGTCGAGGCTGTCCGCTCCAAGGTCGTCGATGAAGCTCGCGTTCTCGGTGACCTTGTCGGCCTCTACCCCGAGATGTTCCACCACGATCTTCTTTACGCGCTCCGAGATATCGCTCATGTCCTCCTCACCGTCCCTTACTGTCAGTCGTTAGGCCTCGCGTACCCCCGAGCGGCGGCGCATGGCCTAACGCACCCCCGAGCGGCAAGTCAGCAGGGTTGATCGCGGTGGGATTGTCCTTTGTCAAGCCCCCACAGAGCGGCAGATTGGGTAGCATACTATATAAGACTTTGCCAGAAGCCCTCACCCGCGAACACGGCCTGCCAAAATTGCTCAAGCCGTTACTCCAAGTCTTTGTCAAACCAGAACTTTAGACCATGATCATACCGCCGTTCACGTGCATGGTCTCGCCCGTGACGTAGGACGCCTCGTCGCTCGCGAAGAACACCGCCGCGGCGGCGATATCCTGAGGCTTGCCGAAGGTCTGCGCCGGAATGGCGGCGGCAATAGCCTCGACTTGCTTCGGCGTCAAGGCATCGGTCATCGGGGTCGAGATAAACCCGGGCGAGATGCAGTTGGCCGTGATGCCCCGGCTTGCCACCTCGCGGGCGAGAGACTTGGTCATGCCGACCAGCCCCGCCTTCGAGGCCGCATAGTTGCCCTGCCCCGGATTGCCGAACACGCCCGAGATCGAGGCGATGTTGACGATGCGGCCGTAGCGGCGGCGCATCATGCCGCGCAGAATGCCGCGGGTGAGCACGAACACCGAGGTCAAATTGACGGCGATCACGTCGTCCCATTCCTCATCCTTCATGCGCATGAAGAGATTGTCGTGGGTGATGCCGGCGTTGTTGACCAGGATGTCCACCTGGCCGAGGGTCTTCTCCGCCGTGTCGGCAAGCGCGCCCACCGCCGGCCGGTCGCGGAGATCGCACGGCAGCACGAACACCCGCTCACCGAGCTCGGCGGCCAGCGCCTCGAGTCTATCGGCTTTGGTCCCGGAAATCGCCACCGACGCCCCTTGCGCGTGCAGCGCCCTGGCGATCGCCCCACCGATGCCGCCGGTGGCGCCGGTGACGAGCGCGTTCTTTCCTGTGAGGTCGAACATGTCTGCTCTCCTTATTAGGCCTCAGCCTGCAAGCGCCGCCGCCGCACCCTCGAGCTCTTCGGGCGTGCCCACGCTGCGCGCCTCGATCCCATCGAAACGCCTCGCGATACCGGTCAGGACGCGGCCGGCGCCGATTTCGTAGACGCTCTTCGCGCCGTTCCTGCCGAGGAACAGCATGGTCTCGCGCCAGCGCACCATGCCCGTCACCTGGTCGACGAGGCGCGCCCTGATGGCCTCTGGCTCGGAGATGGGCTCGGCCAGCACATTGGCGACGAGCGGCACGGCCGGCGCCTTGATCTCGACAGCCGCCAGCGCCTTCCGCATGACCTCCGCCGCGGGCTGCATCAGGGCGCAATGAAACGGCGCGCTCACCGGCAGGAGCACGGCCCGCCGCGCGCCGTATTTCGGCGCCAGCGCCACAGCTCTCTCGATCGCCGCCTTGGCGCCCGAGATCACGACCTGGCCCGGCGCGTTGTCGTTGGCCGCCTCACACACGTCGCCCTCGCTCGCCGCCTTGGCCAGTTCCTGGGCTTGCGGCAAATCGGCGCCGAGCAGCGCCGCCATGGCCCCCTCGCCCACCGGCACCGCCTCCTGCATCGCACGGCCGCGCGTCTTGAGCAGCCGTGCCGTGTCGGCGAGGCTGAGCGCTCCAGAGGCGGCAAGGGCCGAGTATTCGCCGAGCGAGTGGCCGGCGACATAGGAGACGCTGGTCTTGAGCACCACCCCTTTCTCCCGCAACACCGCCATCGCCGCCAGCGACACCGCCATGAGCGCCGGCTGGGCATTCTCCGTGAGCGTCAGATCGGCTTCCGGTCCCTCCCACATCAACTTGGAGAGGTCCTGCCCAAGGGCTTCATCCACCTCAGTGAAAACGGCCTTCGCGGCGGGATAGGCCTTGGCGAGCTCGGCGCCCATGCCGACGGCTTGGCTTCCTTGGCCGGGGAAGATGAAAGCGATGCTCATATGCCGGAGGAATTGGGGTTGATGGAAGGGGGCAAAGACACCGGTTCAACCTCGCCTGTCAAGCGAGGCGGCCATTGGCCGGAACAACCGGGCCCATAGGCGCGCGAGAGCCAAAACAAACCACCGCGCGGCGGCATCAAGTGCTAAAACCCGTCCTTGATAAGCCTCCAGACGGAGTGTGCCACATGAGAGTCCCCGCCATCGTCGGCGCCCTGACCGCGTGTATCGGAGTTCTCGCCAGCATCCTTCCGCTCGCGGCAGAGACCCAGCCGTGGCCATGGATCGACCTGAAGACCCCCGACCCGGCCCTCGCCCTTCTTTCCAGGGTCGATGGGCTTACCGTGACTCCGGCCGGCCAGACCTTGAAGATTTCGGTGGAGGCCCAAGCGCCCACGCCGAAATTCACCGAGTTGCAACTCACCCCCCGGATCGGCGATCCCAAAGACCTCATCTTTGCGTTCGACGTGAGAGGCCGCACGCCCCAGGACTTTGTCGCCCAGGTGCTCACCCCGGTAACGATTGATGCGGAGTACAGTGACGTTCCGCTCGTCTCGGTCGGCGTCGTCGAGGTTTATGCCCAGGAAAACTGCCAGGCTTTCTCCCTCAAGGACAACAAGGCCGTCGAATGCACCATGAAGCCGGGCTCGCAGCAGGTCCCCTAACCGCAAGGCGGCCTTGCAAAGCGCCCGCAAATCCCTATAAAGCGGCCACCAGCAACCGCTCCGGTCGGAGGCTGAACGGAGGACCGCTCCTTTCGAGCGGCAGGCGTTAAGCCGGCCTCCCGTGTCTCCGCTCTCAAGGGCTTTCTCTTGGGCCTTTCCTTCTAAAGCGCCCATGCGAGGCTTCGCGCCGGACGAACGAAGAAGGAAAGGCAATTCATGCCTCTCTACGAGCACGTATTCTTGGCGCGCCAGGACATTTCGGCGCAGCAAGTGGAAGGCCTCTTGCAGAGCTATCGCACTCTGCTCGAGGAGAACGGCGGCACAGTCGCCAAGACCGAGTACTGGGGGCTCAAGTCCCTCGCCTATCGCATCAAGAAGAACCGCAAGGCCCACTATGCGTTGATGAATATCGACGCGACGCCCGCGGCGGTGGCCGAGCTTGAGCGCCAAATGCGCCTATCGACCGACGTCATCCGGTTATTGACCGTTAGGGTGGATGAGCACGAGGCCGGACCCTCGGCCATGATGCGCCGGTCCGACCGCGACGAACGCGACGGCCGGGGGGATCGTGGCGACCGTGGCGACCGCGACGGACGCCGCGGCGGCAGGCGCGACCGGGACCGGGACCGCGATTATGCACCGCGCGAGGCTCCCATCGAGGTGACCGGCACCGACGACGTTCCCGGTGGCACGGAGGATTCCGAATGAGCATGACCCAAGTTCAGGCCCGCCGCCCCTTCTACCGCCGGCGCAAGACCTGCCCGTTCTCCGGCGATAAGGCGCCGAAGATCGACTACAAGGACGTGAAGCTATTGCAGCGCTACGTGTCGGAGCGCGGCAAGATGGTGCCGAGCCGCATCACCGCCGTGTCCGCCAAGAAGCAGCGCGAGCTTGCGCGCGCCATCAAGCGCGCACGATTCCTCGGCCTCTTGCCGTATCTCATTCAGTAGACTGGGCTTTTTGAGGCTCAACGGGAGCCTCTGACGTGACAGAAGTTGGGGAGGCATCCCTCCCCTAACCGCTCTTCAAGGAGGCGGGACAGCGAAAACCGATGCCACCGGTCCATCTCATCATCGGCGCAGGCTCAGGCCTCATTTCGGCGGCGCTGTTTGCGTCGGCCGCCACCACGGCCGCGCTTGCCGCACTTCTCTTCTATCTATCGCCGCTGCCGCTCTGCCTCGCCGGACTTGGCTGGGGCCGCGCCGCCGCGCTGATCGGCGCGCTCACCGGCACCATCGTGATTGCCGCGAGCCTTGGGCCCACCACCGCCTTCGCCTTCGGCCTCACCATCGCCGCCCCGATCGCCCTGCTCACCCATCTCATTCTCTTGTCGCGCCCCGCCGCTGCACCGGAAGGTAACGCCGCCGGCGCGATCGAATGGTATCCGCCCGGCCGCATCGTCGGCTGGGCGGCATTGATCGCAGGCGCGCTGGCGGGGCTGCTCGTGCTTGCGCTCGGCTATGACCAGGAAAGCTACCGCGAGTCGATCCGCGAGATCCTCGACCACAGCGCGCTGAAGGAACTCGACCGCGACGGCACCGTGTTCACTCCGGAAACGATCGAAAGCCTCTCGGCCGTGCTCGCCAAGGCGCTGCCCGCCGCCTTCGCCATCGTCTGGCTTACCATCACCCTGTTCAATCTGTGGCTTGCCGGCATCATCGTCGAGGCCTCAGGCCGGTCGCTGCGCCCCTGGCCGAACCTGCACGACCTCGAAGTGCCCAATGTGTTCGTGCCGATCTTCGCCGTGGCACTCATCTTGTCGTTCATGCCAGGGGTCGTCGGCCTTCTCGCCACGGGCTTCGCCGGGGCGATGCTGTTCGCCTACGTGCTGCAAGGCCTGGCGGTGATCCACGTCTATAGCCGCGGCGTGCCCCTGCGCTGGCTGCTCCTTTTGGTGGTTTATCTCGGCATTCTGCTTTTGGGGTGGGTCGCCATCCTGGTCGCCATCCTTGGCCTCGGCGAGCCCTTGTTCGGCTTGCGCGCGCGCGGCGCCGCGAGCCAACCGCCCCCTAAAGACGACAAAACGGACTGACAACGATAGGAGTTCGAACCATGCAAGTCATTCTGCTCGAGCGCATTGGCCGTCTCGGACAAATGGGTGACGTCGTCACCGTCAAGGACGGCTACGCCCGCAATTTCCTCCTGCCGCAAGGCAAGGCGCTCCGTGCCACGGAGGCCAACCGCAAGCATTTTGAGCAGCAGCGAACCCAGCTCGAGGCGCGCGATCTGGAGCTCAAGACCGAGGCGGAGGGCGTGTCCGGCAAGCTCGGCGGCCAGACCTTCATCGTCATCCGCCAGGCAGGCGACACCGGCCAGCTCTATGGCTCCGTCTCGACCCGCGACATCGCCACGGCTGTAACCGAAGGCGGTTTCTCTATCGAGCGGCGGCAGGTCCTTCTCGACCGGCCGATCAAGACCCTCGGCCTCCATGAAGTCCGCATCTCCCTCCATGGCGAAGTCGAGCCGCATGTCGTTATCAATGTGGCCCGGTCCTCGGACGAGGCTGCCCGCCTGGCCCGCGGCGAGGATGTGACGCGGGCCATGACCCCCGAAGAAGAGGACGCGGAAGCAGCCCGGATCGCCGCCGAGAACCTGTTCGAGTCGGGCGCAGGCCCAGCCGAATCCGAGGATCAGGCGGAGCCGGAAAAGGCGGCGAGCGAGGACGAGGCGTAGACGCGACAAAGTCTTAAGGAACCGGCGCAGTAGGTTGTTGTTTTGCCTGCCTCCAGTTCTTAAGATGAACCTTGGCTCAGCTTCGGCGAATGGAGGGAGCCAGAGGTCATGATTCGGCGCGCGTGATACGATGTTTCGCCCGCTGCGTTATATCCTTGAGCGGACGGTTACGACCGGGCTTCTGAGACTGGTCGATGCCGGTGGTCGCGCCTATGCCTTTGGCGACCATAGCGGCACCCCGGTGGTCGCCCGCATCAACGACAGGCGTACCGAGTGGCGACTCGCCCTCAACCCGGTGCTCGCCGTCGGGGAGGCCTACATGGACGGCCGCCTCGTCATCGAGCAGGGCACGATCTACGATTTTCTCGAACTTCTATTGGCCAACGTCGCCCGGGGACGTTGGCCCCGCTGGCTCCATCTCATGGATTGCCTGCGTTTCGTTAGCCGGCGTCTCCAACACTACAACCCGGTCCGCCGCGCCAAGCGCAACGTCGCCCACCATTACGATCTCGACGGCTCGCTCTACGACCTCTTCCTCGACCGCGACCGACAATATTCCTGCGCCTATTTCGAACAGGAAGGGACGTCGCTCGATGCGGCACAAGAAGCAAAGAAGCGCCATCTGGCGGCCAAACTCAACCTCAAGGACGGCCTGCGCGTGCTCGACATCGGTTCGGGCTGGGGCGGGCTGGCGCTCTATCTGGCCAAGACCGCCCATGTCGAGGTCACCGGCATCACCTTGAGCGAGGAGCAGCTCAAGATCGCGCAGGAGCGCGCCCGCGCCGAGGGGCTTTCGAAGGCCGTCAAGTTCGAGCTTTGCGACTATCGCCAGCTCGATGGCCGGTTCGACCGCATCGTGTCGGTCGGCATGTTCGAGCATGTCGGCACCGCGCACTATCGGAGCTTCTTTCAGCAGGTGAGCAAGCTGCTCGCCGATGACGGCGTTGCTCTCATTCACTCGATCGGCCGGTTCGACGGGCCCGCGGCGACCAATCCCTTCATTGCCAAGTACATCTTTCCCGGCGGCTATATTCCCGCGCTTAGCGAAGTGTTGCCTGCGGTCGAGCGCGAGGGTCTACTCGCCACCGACCTGGAGATCTTGAGGCTCCACTACGCCATGACCTTGCGCCATTGGCGCCAGCGCTTCCGCGGCTCCTGGCACACGGCGGCGGAGAGATTCGGCGAGCGCTTCTGCCGCATGTGGGAGATGTACCTTGCCGGTTCGGAGACGGCGTTCCGCTACCAGAACCTCATGGTCTTCCAGCTTCAGCTGACCAAGGACCAGAGCGCCCTGCCGCTGACCCGCGACTATATGCATGACAACGAGCGGGAACTGCGCGCACGCGACGGCCAGCAGGCGCGGACACAGAAGCACCGGACCGGGCGCTAGCCACTGTCCCTTCCTGTGGGCGCATTGCGATCTCCCCGATGTTCACAGATCCGACATCTAGCCGGGCACTTGCTTTTGGCTACTGTTGGGCATGAGCGCATTGATTCGTCCAGCACCAGTCCCGGAAACCCCGGTTTTTCGCGAGGCTCCACATAATCTTGAGGCGGAGCAGGCCTTGCTCGGCGCCATCCTCGTCAACAACGAGGCGGTGGACCGGGTGTCCGGGTTTTTAAAGCCCGCCCACTTCTTCGATCCCCTGCACGCGCGCATCTACGAGACCGCCGCCAAGCTCATTCTCGGCGGCAAGCGCGCCACCCCGATCACCTTGAAGACCTTCTTCCAGGCCGACGAGCCGGTCGGCGATCTCACCGTGCCACAATATCTCGGCCGCCTCGCCGCCAACGCCACGACCATCATCAACGCCGAGGACTATGGCCGCACCATCTACGACCTCGCCGTGCGCCGTCAGCTCATCGAGATCGGCGGGGATATGGTCAACACCGCCTACGATTCGCCCATCGACGCGCCGCCGTCGGCACAGATCGAAGACGCCGAGCAGCAACTCTATGAGCTGGCCGAGACCGGCAAATACGGCTCGGGCTTCGAGCCGTTCTCATCCGCGCTCACTGACGCCATCGACATGGCGGCCAACGCCTATCGGCGCGACGGGGGCCTCTCGGGACTGGCCACCGGCTTCGCCGATCTCGACCAGCGCATGGGCGGCCTCCAGCCATCCGACCTCATCATCATCGCCGGGCGCCCCTCCATGGGGAAGACGGCGCTTGCAACCAACATCGCCTATCACGTGGCGAAGACCTACATACGCGACGCCGATTCCGAGGCGCCGCTCGACGGCGCGGTGGTTGGGTTCTTCTCTCTCGAAATGTCGGCGGAGCAGCTCGCCACCCGTATCATCGCCGAGCAGTCCTACATCCCGTCGGAGCGCATCCGCCGCGGCCGCATCGATTCCGACGAATTCGACCGCATCGTCGAGGTGTCGCAGGAGCTCCAGAACCTGCCGCTGTTCATCGACCAGACCGGCGGCATCACCGTAGCTCAGCTCGCCGCCCGCGCGCGGCGCCTGAAGCGCCAGCGCGGCCTCGGCTTCATCGTCGTGGACTATTTGCAGCTCCTGTCGGGCTCCTCGCGGCGCGCCCAAGAAGGCCGCGTGCAGGAGGTCTCTGAGATCACCACCGGCCTCAAGGCCCTCGCCAAGGAGTTGCACGTGCCGATCCTGGCGCTGTCCCAGCTCTCCCGCCAGGTGGAGCAGCGGGAGGACAAGCGCCCGCAATTGGCGGATTTGCGCGAATCCGGCTCGATCGAGCAGGACGCCGACGTGGTGTTGTTCGTGTTCCGCCAGGAATATTATCTGGAGCGCAGCCAACCCCGCGAGAACACGGAAGAGCACCGGCAGTGGCAACAAGACATGGAGGCGGTCGTCGGCAAGGCCGACGTGATCATCGGCAAGCAGCGGCACGGCCCGACCGGCACGGTGACGCTGCAGTTCACGCCGGAGTTCACGAGGTTCTCCAACCTCGCCGCGTCGGAGCGCCTGCCGGAGCGCCGGGAGTGAGCCCTGCGCGGCCGCGCGGGGAGACCTCAAACAGTCCGGTGGATGCGGATGAGAGCGCCGTCCTCACCATCGACCTCGATGCGCTGGTCGCCAACTATCGTCACTTACGTGACCTCGCCGGTTCGGCAGAGTGCGCCGCCGTGGTCAAGGCCGACGCCTATGGCCTCGGCATGGCGCGGGCCGCGCCCGCGCTGTGGCGCGCCGGCTGCAAGACGTTCTTCGTGGCGACCCTTGGCGAGGCGGAAGATTTGCGCGCACTCCTGCCCGACGTCGTCATCTATGTGTTCTCCGGCCTCTTGCCCGGCATGGCGGACGCCTATCGCGCCTCCGCTGTGCGCCCGGTCCTCAATAGCGCCGATGAGATCAGAGAGTGGGCGGAGTTCTGCGCGCGCATTGGCGAGAAGCTGCCCTGCGCCGTGCATATCGACAGCGGCATGAACCGGCTCGGTCTCTCCGCCGCGGATGTCGACGCGGTCGAACAGGCTTCCGATCTCTGGCCGGGGCTGGCCCTCTCGCTCGTCATGAGCCATCTCGCTTGCGCCGACGAACCGGAGCATCAGAAGAACATCGCACAACGCATGACGTTCGATTCGCTTCGCGCGCGCCTGCCCCAAACGCTGGCGAGCCTCGCCAACTCCGCCGGCATCTTGCTCGGTCCCGACTTCGCCTATGACCTGGTGCGGCCCGGCATCGCGCTCTATGGCGGCCACCCGCAGCGCCGCGGGCCGAACCCGTTCCGCGCCGTCGTCCACCTCAACGGACGTATCCTGCAAGTGCGCGACGTACCCCCAGGCGAGACCGTCGGCTACGGCGCCACACGCACGCTAAAGCGGCGCTCGCGCATCGCCGTCGTCTCCGTGGGTTACGCCGACGGGCTATTCCGCACGCTGTCGAGGGCGGACGGCGAAGAGGGCCCTGTCGGTTATATCGGCGCCCATCCCGTGCCCATTCTCGGCCGCGTGTCCATGGACCTCATCACCATGGACGTGACTGGCGTGCCGGAAAGCCTGTCGCACCGCGGCGCATGGGTCGAGATCCTCGGGCCCAATGTCAGCGCCCACGAGCTTGCGGCGCACGCCGGCACCATCGACTACGAGGTGCTCACCAGTCTCAGCCGGCGTGCCCTGCGCCGCTATATCGGCGGGTAGAGACTTTCTTCGGCCATGGCGAAATCCTCCAAAGCCTTCGTCTGCCAGGCATGCGGCGCGGTGACCTCAAAATGGTCCGGCAAGTGCCCGTCTTGCGGCGAGTGGAACGCCGTCATCGAGGAGGCGCCGGCGGCAAGCTCCCCTGCCCTCGTCGCCATCAAGGGCGGCAAGGGACGCCTTGCGTCCTTCGAGACCCTTGCGGCGGCGACTCGCGATGCGCCGCGGCTTAAGACCGGCATCGCCGAACTGGACCGCGTGCTCGGCGGCGGCCTCGTGCCGGGCTCCGCCGTGCTTGTCGGTGGCGACCCTGGCATTGGCAAGTCGACGCTCCTGCTCCAGGCCGCCGCCGAACTCGCCCAAGGCGGCGCGCGGGTGGTTTATCTCTCCGGCGAGGAAGCGCCGCCTCAGGTGCGCATGCGCGCGACGCGGCTCGGCATCACCGAGGCGCCGGTTGCCCTCGGCACCGAGACCAACGTGGCCAACATCATCGCCACCTTGGGCAGCGCCGCGGCACCGGCCCTTGTCGTGATCGACTCGGTGCAGACACTGTGGTCGGAGGGCTTGGAGGCCGCGCCCGGCACCATCTCGCAGCTGCGCGGCTGCGCCGCCGCCCTCATCAGCTACGCCAAGGCGAGCGGCGCCACCCTCGTGCTTGTCGGCCATGTCACCAAGGACGGCCAGATCGCCGGGCCGAAGGTGATCGAGCACATGGTCGATACGGTTCTCTATTTCGAGAGTTTGAGCGGTCATCAGTTCCGCATCTTGCGCGCCGTGAAGAACCGCTTCGGCCCCACTGACGAGATCGGCGTGTTCGAGATGCGCTACGAGGGCCTGACGGAGGTGGAGAATCCCTCGGCGCTGTTTTTGAATGACAGCGATCGCGGCACGCCGGGCACCGCGGTGCTTGCCGGCATGGAGGGCTCGAGGCCCATCCTTGTCGAAATCCAGGCGCTGGTCGCGCCATCGTCGCTTGGAACGCCGCGCCGCGCTGTGGTCGGCTGGGACCCTAACCGCCTCTCCATGCTGCTCGCCGTGCTCGAGGCCCGCTGCGGCGTCCGGCTCGGCAGCCACGACGTGTATCTAAATGTGGCCGGGGGCTTGCGCCTCGCCGAGCCTGCCGCCGACCTCGCCACCGCCGCCGCACTCCTTTCATCGTTCGCCGGCCGTCCTGCGCCCGGCGATGCTGTCTATTTCGGCGAGGTGAGCCTCACCGGGGCGGTACGGGCGGTGGGCCATACGGACCAGCGGCTGAAAGAGGCGGCAAAGCTCGGGTTCCTGCGCGCCATCCTGCCAGGGGCCTCGCTGGGCAGCGACCGCGAGGCCGAGGGCATCGCGCTGAACCCGCTTTCCCAACTGGACGAGCTCGTGGCCTGGTTCGCCCTGCCGGAAGCCTGAGATTTTGCCTGCGACAATGCGCCAGGAGGCCCCGTTGGAAGATTGCCCAGAGGGGCCATTTGTGCTTCATCGCTGGGAATCGTGATAGTCTGCCGCCTTTCCCGAGGGAGCGTTGCGACATGCCAATCTCCTGGCTCGATATCATTTTGATTGTCATCATGCTCGTCTCGGGCTTCCTGGCGATGGTTCGCGGCTTCACCCGCGAGGTTCTGTCGATATTCTCCTGGGCCATGGCAGCCGTCGCCGCCCTCTATTTTACCCCGCGCTACTACGAGCTTCTCCTCCCCTACATCGATAATCCGAGCATTGCTCAGATCGTCTTTGCCGCCGGCGTGTTCATCATCACCTTGATCATCGTGAGCCTGATCACCTTCCGAATCTCCGACAAGGTGCTGGACAGTCGGGTCGGCGCTCTGGATCGCACCCTCGGGTTCATTTTCGGCTTGGCACGCGGGTTTCTCCTCGTCGCCATTGTCTTTATTCTCTTCACCGCGCTTGCCCGCGACCAACCGGAGTGGGTCCGCAACGCGCGCTCCTATCCCATTCTTCAGCAGACCCAGGTGGCCATCGAATCCCTATTGCCGATGAACCCGGAGCAATACCTCCCCGGCGATATGGAGCCGGAAGGACAGCCCGAGGGCCAGCCTGGCGCTCCTGGCGAAGTCGCCCCGGCTCAGCCGGACCAGCCTTCGTAAGTGCTTGTGTAACGTAAAGAGTTGCGGGGCATTGAAGCCCTTGAAGGGGCGCCTATTTATGGGGAGGAGGCTTATGCCCGTGACCGAACAGGCTGACGACGTTGGCGATCCCGTCTTGAGCTGGCTCGAGGAAGACCGCCTGCACGAGGAGTGCGGCGTGTTCGGGATCTTCAATCATCCTGACGCGGCGGCGCTCACCGCCCTCGGCCTGCATGCCCTCCAGCACCGCGGACAAGAAGCCGCAGGCATCGTCACCTTCGACGGCGAGCACTTTCACACCGAGCGACGTCTCGGGCTCGTCGGCGACCACTTCACCTCCCGCCCCGTCATCGACCGCCTGAGAGGCGATATGGCCGTCGGCCATGTGCGCTATTCCACCTGCGGCGACCCGGTCATGCGCAATGTCCAGCCGCTGTTCGTCGATCTCGAATCCGGCGGCTTCTCCCTCGGCCACAACGGCAACCTCACCAATGCGCTGACCTTGCGCGAGTCCCTCATCAAGAAGGGCGCCATCTGCCAATCTACCACCGACACCGAAGTCATCCTCCACCTGGTCGCCCGCAGCGAGAAGCGCCTCTTCGTCGAGCGATTCATCGAGGCCCTGCTGCAGGTCGAAGGCGCCTACGCCCTTGTCGGCATCACCAACAAGAAGCTGGTTGGCGCCCGCGATCCATTTGGCATCCGCCCGCTGGTTCTCGGCCGGCTCGGCGAGGCCTGGGTCCTTGCCTCCGAGACCTGCGCGCTCGACATCATCGGCGCCGACTTCGTACGCGAGGTGGAGAACGGCGAGGTCGTGGTGGCCACTCGCGAGGGGCTGGAGAGTCACCGCTTCGTGCCCCAGCACCCGGCGCGGCTTTGCATCTTCGAATACATTTATTTCGCCCGCCCCGATTCCATCATCGGCGGGCGTTCGGTCTACGACGTGCGGAAAGAGATGGGCCGGCAATTGGCGTGCGAGGCGCCGGCTAACGCCGATATGGTCGTCCCCATTCCCGATAGCGGCGTGCCTGCGGCGATCGGCTACGCACAGGAATCCGGCCTGCCCTTCGAGTTCGGCATCATCCGCAATCATTATGTCGGCCGCACCTTCATCGAGCCGGAGCAGCGCATCCGCCAGCTCGGCGTGAAGCTGAAGCACAGCGCCAACGAGCTTCAGGTCAAGGACAGGCGCATCGTGCTCATCGACGACAGCGTGGTGCGCGGCACCACCTCGGTCAAGATCGTGCAGATGATGCGCGAGGCGGGCGCCAAGGAGGTGCATATGCGCATCTCGAGCCCGCCGATTACTCACCCGGATTTCTACGGCATCGACACGCCGGACCAGGATAAGCTGCTCGCCGCCACGCGCACCCTGGAAGAGATGCGCGCTTTCATCGGCGCCGATTCACTCGCCTTCCTCTCCGTCGACGGCATCTACAAGGCCATGGGCTATGATGGCCGCGACGACGACAATCCCCAGTTCACCGACCACTGCTTCACCGGCGAATATCCCACCAGACTTCGCGACCGCGAAGGCCCGCCACAGCAGAAGCAGCTCTCCTTCCTCGCCGAGGTGGGTTGACGTAGGTTCAATTCCTGCCCCAACAACCACTTTTGTTATAACTCGCTCGAAACCGAGATATAGGTAGCAGCTCCGCAAGCATTTACGGCCTGTTGGTCAACCCATCTCGCCCACATGGCGGTCCCCACACCGACCTCCCCAGCCTTCAGAGCCGCTTCTTAGCGGTCGGGCGATCCTGTCTTGTCCCCGGATACCGTCAGGCAGGGTCACTTTGGACCGCCCGCATGCGAGACAGCACCGATGCCATCTCGCGCAGGTGCGTCGCCCCGGTTCCGCAACAGCCGCCAAAGATGTCCATATGCGGATAGTGGCGCGCCAGATCGCCGATCTGCTCCCCCAGTTCGACCGGATCGCCGTCCTCGATGTGCCCCAGCTTGCAGAGCGCGATCTTTTCCATCTTCGAGGCGTTGGGCCGCACCCCGCGCAGGCGAAATATCCAGTCGCCCGGCTCTAGCGCGGGGTCGTACTCCACCGGGTGCGAACAATTCAGAAGGTAGAAATCCGGGGCGTCCAGGCCGGCCTGCGCGTCGATCTCGGTGATCGCGTCCGCCAGAGCCGGGCCGGATTTCATCCGCGACGTGCTGTCGAGCGTCAGCGAAATCGAAAGCGGCACCCCGATGCGCCCCGCGGCGCGGGCAGTGCCGACCGCCTCGGGGACGGAGTTGAACGTCATGGCACAGGCGAAATCGACCCCCGCCGCCTTGAGCGTTTCCAGTTGCACCGCGTGATAGGCCTCGGCGCTGTCGGGCGTGATGTCGGAGTTCAGCCCGTAGGCATCCCCGCGCGGGCCGACGATGCCGCCGATCAAGATGCGCGGGATCTGGCCCGCGTAGCCCTCCGCCACTTCCCGCAGAAACGCGATGGCGCGCATGTTGGCCTCTGCCAGCGTCGCGGGCGAATAGCCCAGCTTGGCGCCCCAGTCAGGGCTCGCACGATAGTCGAGCCCAGTGAGCATGACCGAAAGCCCGAACTCCGCCGCGACATTGAGTTGCGACCGGAACATATCGCGCAGGACAGACATGGCGCGCGGATCATCGAGCAGCGGTAGCATCGAGAATTCGGGCAATTCGAATCCGTGGCGATAGAGAATTTCGGTCTCGGTCCCAGCTTCGGTGAGGAAGATCTCTCCCGTTCCGGCCGGCGGGAAGGGTGACAACATCCGCATCTTATCTCTCCGGTGCGATATTCTGATTGAAGCGAAACATGTTGGCGGGATCGTATTTCGCCTTGATCTCGACCAGCCGGCGGTAGTTCGGGCCGAAGGCGGCTTCTGTCAGGGCCAGTGCCATCCTCGCCATGGCCGGGCAAATTCAGATAGATACGCCACACAGTCGTCAGGCGACGGTTCATCGCAGGACCTGCCCCCTGTCCGCACCGGCCCCGTCTCGTGTTGTAATGGTTTTTCATGATAGAGGTTACGGTGAAGGCCAACAAATCAAGATTGCAATACGGTACATGCGTTATCGAATTCCAGTGCTTTGTGCCGCTCTGACCACCCGGGGTGAAAGGCCCGGACGATCCAGTAACCACTGTCAGAAGTTGATCGTCCCCCCCGCGGTTACTGGATTGCCCGCCTTGGCAGGCAATGACAGTAATCAGCTATGGCCCCACACCGCCTCAACAACCGCATCGCGCTCGTCACCGGCGCCTCGCGTGGCATCGGCCGCGCCACGGCGATCGCGCTCGCATGCGAAGGCGCGCATGTGTTGCTCTTGGCGCGCAAGCAAAAGTCATTGGAGCCGGTCGATGACGCGATCAAGGCCGGCGGCGGCAAGGCCTCCCTCATCCCGCTCGATCTGGAAGATGGGCAGAAAATTGATGCGCTCGGGCCTTCGCTCTACGAGCGCTTCGGCCGGCTCGATATCTTCGTCGGCAATGCCGGCATTCTCGGCGGCTTGCGCCCCCTCGCCCACATCCCGTCGGAGATCTGGGAGCGGGTGCTGGCCGTCAACGTCACCGCCAATTGGCGGCTGATCCGCACCCTCGATCCCTTGCTGCGCCGCTCCGACGCAGGCCGCGTCATCTTCGTCACCTCCTCGCGCGGCGCGCGCGAGGGACCCGCTTATTGGGCGCCCTACTCCGTGTCCAAGGCGGCGCTCGAGACTTTGGCCATGACCTACGCCAACGAGACGGCGGACAGCGCCATCAAAGTGAACCTGGTCAATCCCGGTGCGACGGCCACGTCCATGCGCGCCGAGGCCTATCCGGGCGAGGACCAGACCAAGTTGAAGACGCCGGAACAGGTCGCCGAGGTCATCGTCCGCCTCGCCATGCCCGACGACACGGAGACCGGCCAGATCGTTGACGTGTAGGCGCCGTTACCCCGTCGTCAGCACCATGCCGTCATAGGCCGGTTCGACGCCCTCCGGCAGTTGCGCCGCCAGGGTCGCGTAATCAAGGTCCACATGCATATGCGTGAGCACGGCGCGCTTCGGCTTGAGCCGCGCGATCCAGGCAAGCGCCTGCTCCACGGAGAAATGGCTCGGATGGCCCGTGTAGCGGAGCGCATCGACGATCCACACATCGAGGCCCTCAAGCATCGGGATCGATTCCTCGGGGATATCGCTCACGTCCGGCGAATAGGCGATGCCGCCGAAGCGGAAGCCCAAGGTCTCGCCGGTGCCGTGGCGCTGGCGGAACGGCAGCGCCTCGATGGCACCGCCCGGGCCGCCGATATGCACCGTCTCGCCGGCGCGGATCTCATGGCCGCTCAGCACGGCCGGGTATTCGCTGCCGGGCGGCGTCTCGAAGCAATAGGCGAAGCGCTCGCGCATGAGCTTGCCGGTCACTTGATCGAAATAGACGTCGACCCGGCGCCGCCCGTTATAAGCGACGATACGCAAGTCATCGATGCCGTGGCAGTGATCGGCATGCTCGTGCGTATAGAGCACGCCGTCGAGGAGCCCGACCCGCGCGTCGATCAACTGCTCGCGCAAGTCGGGCGGCGTGTCCACCAGCACGCGCGTCGCGCCGTCCGCGCCATCGCGCTCTACGAGGAGCGCGCAGCGCCGCCGCCGGTTCCGCGGATTACTTGGGTCGCAGGCGCCCCATTCATTGCCGATGCGTGGCACGCCCCCCGACGTGCCGCAGCCGAGAATGGTGGCTTTCAGGCTCATGCGGCGCTTGACTGCGCTTTCCGCGCCGCACGCGGCACCTTCTTGAACAGCCGGAAGAAATTGTCCGTGGTGACGCGCGCCATCTCGGCCTCGCTCATCCCCCGCAAGGCGGCCAAGCGCTTCGCGGTATGAACCACGAAAGCCGGCTCGTTGGTCTTGCCGCGGTATGGCTCGGGCGCGAGATACGGCGCGTCGGTCTCGACCAGGAGCCGGTCATAGGGCACGGCGAGCGCGATATCGCGCAACGCCTCCGATTTCTTGAAGGTGACGACGCCAGAGAACGAGATATAGCCGCCGAGCGCAAGCCCGCGATGGGCAAGCTCGGCTTCGCTCGTGAAGCAATGCAGCACGAAAGGGAACGCACCCTTCTTCGTCTCCTGCTCGAGGATGCGGGCGATGTCGTCATCCGCCTCGCGCGCATGAATGACGAGCGGCAGGCTGGTCTCCCGCGCCGCCGCGATATGTGTCCTGAAGCTCTTCTTCTGGATGTCGCGCGGGCTGTGATCGTAGTGATAGTCGAGCCCAGCCTCGCCAATGGCCACGACTTTCGGGTGGCGCGCAATCTCGACCAGTTCCTCGACGGTGATGTCCGGCTCCTCGGCCACGTTGTGCGGGTGCGTCCCGATCGAGCAATAGACGTTGTCGTTGGCCTCGACGATCTCCTTCAGGTCATTGAACCGCCCGACTCGCGTCGAGATGGTTACGACCAGGCCGACCCCTGCATCGCGCGCGCGTGTCAGAACGCCGGCGAGATCGCTCTTGAGCTCGGGAAAATCGAGATGGCAGTGACTATCGATCAACATCACGGAAAGATGAAATCTCCTAAACGCTTCAAGCTGCTAGGTTGAGGTGACCGGCTCGGCTGTCCCCCTATGTGCAGCATATGGGTCGAGGAAACAATAGGGCCGGCGCGCTGAATAGGGTTAGGGATTTGCCAATGCCAAGACGCAGCCCGACTGCGCGACGCGCGTGTCTCATGACCGCGGCCGTCACACTGGCACTGGTCGTTGGCTCGGCAGTCCCCGCCACGGCCGCGTGCAGCAAGCGCGTTGTCCTGTACGACGCCTCTTGGTGCCCCTATTGCCGTCAGGTCAGGGCGATCCTGGCACGCCACAACATCAAATACACCATTCGCGACGCCACCACCGCGCGGGTCCAATCCGACATGGTCAAGCGTTTCGGCGACACGGCGGTGCCGCGGACCATCATCGGCGGCGTCCTTATCGAGGGCGTCGATGAGGCGCGCATCAAGCAGCTCTGCCGCTAGCCTCACGACGCAGCGGCTTCGTTGCCTTCTTCAACATGCCGTGGGAACACAGGCGCGGGTGGTGGCAAGTCCGCACCGGGCTCGAGCCGCCCCTCCATCCCGAGGCTATCGAAGTCGCGCAGATCCTCCGGCACGCCGAGCTGATCGAGCAACTTCGACGCGCTTTCGGGCATCACCGGCTGCACCAGGATGGCAATCTGGCGCACGACCTCCGCCGTCACATAGAGGATGGTCTCCATGCGCTGAGGATTCGTCTTCTTGTGCGCCCAAGGCTCCTCGCCCGCGAAATAGCGATTGGCGTCGGCGATTACTGCCCAGATCATTTCGAGAGCCCGGTGGATAGCGAAGGCGTCGATGGCCTCCTCGACCTTGGGCAGAATCCCATCGACCGCCGCCAGGATCGCCTTGTCGGCCGCAGTCAATGCCCCGGGCTTAGGCACCTTGCCCCCGCAATTCTTGGCGATCATCGACAGCGACCGCTGCGCGAGATTCCCGAGATCGTTGGCGAGGTCGGCGTTGATGCGTTGCACGATGCCCTCGCGGCTGTAATTGCCGTCCTGGCCGAACGGCACCTCGCGGAGCAGAAAATATCGGATCTGATCGACGCCGTAATCCTTCGCCAGCACGAACGGATCGACCACGTTGCCGACCGATTTCGACATCTTCTCCCCGCGATTGTAGAGGAAGCCATGGCCGAACACCTGCTTTGGCAGCGCCACACCGGCCGACATGAGGAACGCCGGCCAGTACACGGCATGGAAGCGGATGATGTCCTTGCCGATGATGTGCACGTCGGCCGGCCAATAGCGCCTGAAGCTCTCGGAGTCCTCGTCGGGAAAGCCGACGCCGGTAATGTAGTTCGTCAGCGCATCCACCCACACATACATGATGTGCTTCGGGTCGCCCGGCACGGGAATGCCCCAGTCGAACGTCGTGCGCGAGATGGACAGGTCCTGAAGCCCGCGACGCACAAAGCTCTTCACCTCGTTGGCGCGCGTCTCGGGTCCGATGAAATCCGGGTGCTCCTCGTAGTGCGCGAGCAGCCGATCCTGGAACGCCGACAGGCGGAAAAAATAGCTCTCTTCCTCGACCCACTCGACCGGGGTCCCTTGCGGCGACAGCTTCTTGCCGTCGGCGCCTTCCTTCAGCTCGCTTTCGTCGTAATAGGCCTCGTCGCGCACCGAATACCAGCCCGCATATTTGTCGAGATAGATGTCGCCCGCCGCCTGCATGCGCCGCCATAGCTCCTGGCTCGCGCGCGAGTGCCGCGCCTCGCGCGTGGTGATGAAGTCGTCATTGGAGCAGTTGAGCACGCGCACCATGTCGCGAAACTTCGGCGTGTTGCGGTCGGCAAGCTCGGCGGCGGTGATGCCTTGCGCCCGCGCCGTTTGCAGCATCTTGATGCCGTGTTCGTCGGTGCCGGTGAGAAAGAACACGTCCATGCCTTGCAGGCGCCGGAAACGCGCCAGCGCGTCCGTGGCGACCGCCTCATAGGCATGGCCAATGTGGGGCGCGTCGTTCGGATAGGAGATGGCCGTGGTGATGTAGTAGGGCCGCTTGTCAGCCATGGCGCTTGACATAGCCTCGCGCGCGCGCCCCGGCAAGGCTCACCGAGGCGTGCCATAAACGGGATGCTCACGCGCAAGCCGCTGGAGGCGGAACCAGGCGTCGAGCACGAGCAGGCTGCGGTCGAGGTTGAGGGCGAACGCCTCGGCCTTTTCCGCCGAAATGGTCTCCCAAGCTTCCGCCCACCGGGCGAGATTGTCCTTTGACACCAGTTGCTTGGCGAGCTCCCGCTCCGTCTCGCCGGCGGCGCCTTCTCCCGTCGCGCCGTGGCGGATCAGCCGCTCGATCAGGCCGATCATCAGCGACAGATAAAGTTCAAGCCGCTCCGTGTCGCCTGCGCCCGACAGGCGCTCCACCTGTTTGTGCAGGCGCGCGCCGTCGAGATCAGGCAGGCCTGAGAACGTCGCCACGATGTCCTCATAAAGCGCGATGCCGTCGCTCGTGACGAGCTCGAGCGCCCGCCGCACACTCCCCTGGCTGAGCGCGAGCGCAAGCTTCAGCGCCTTGGCGTCGGCCTTTTGACCGTCGCGCTCCAAGGCCGCGCGCGCCGCGCGTTCCAGATCCTCTTCGCCGAGGCCCGATACGCGCAGCGTGCGCGTCCGCGAGCGGATGGTGACGGGCAGCCGCCCCTCGGCGCTCGAAATCAGAAGGAACAGCGTCTGCGGCGGGGGCTCCTCCAGCGCCTTGAGCAGCGCGTTGGCCGCGTTCTGGTTGAGCTCGTCGGCGCGGTCGACGATCACCACGCGCCAGCCGCTCTCGCCCGCCGAATGTCCGAGAAACGCGCGCAGGCGCCGCACCTCGTCCACGCCGATCCATTGCGAATAGCGCTTCGTCTTCTCGATCCAGGATCGCCTGATGAGGAGGAGATTTGGGTGCGCGAGCCCCGCCACTTTGCGGAACACGGGATGGTCCACCGGGATGTCACTCTCGCCCGATTGGGCCAGCATGCGCCGCGCGAATGCATAGGCAAGCGTCGCCTTGCCCACTCCCTCCGGGCCGACCAGGAGCCAGGCGTGGTGCATGCGGCCGCTTACCAAGGCGGCGGCGAACTCGGCGATCGCCTCGCCATGGCCGAACACGCGGTCGACTTCGCGGGGCGAAGAAAACCCGTCGAGCCGGTCCGGCTCGACGAGTGACGCGCGCGCACGCTCGGCGGCCACACTCATGGGTTCAGACGCTGAAGGACCGCCTCCCACACGTCCTCGGCCACCATGGCTTCGGGCTGACTCGCGTCGACGACGATGCAGCGCTCGGGTTCCTCCTCGGCGATGTCGAGGAAGGCGCGGCGCACGCGCTCGTGCAGCATCAGCTCCTGACCCTCAAACCGGTCCGGCGTGGTGCCCTCGGCCCGTTCATGCGCGCGCGCAAGTCCCTCTTGGGCCGGAATGTCGAGGATGAAGGTGATGTCTGGAGAAAGCGCGCCGACCGTGATCCGCTCGAGCGCACTGATGAGGCTGCGCGGCACGCCCGCCGTCGCGCCCTGATAGGCGCGCGTGGAATCGATGAACCGGTCGCACACCACCCATTTGCCCTGCTGGAGAGCTTCCCGAATTGCGTAGTCGATGTGATCTGCCCGCGCCACGGAGAACATGACCGCCTCGGCGAATGGCCCGAACTGCCAGACCTTGCCCGATAGCAGCGCCTCGCGGATCTCCTCCGCGGCGGGAGAACCGCCCGGCTCCCGCGTCGCGAAGACCGGCCTGCCCGCCCGCGCCAGCCGGTTGGCAAGGATGCCGGCCTGGGTCGACTTGCCGGAGCCCTCGCCGCCTTCGAAGGTGATGAACCTGCCAAGCTCGACGCCGCGTTGCATGGTCTTCGCTAGAGCAGCCAGCCAAAGGCGAGGACAAGCAGCGAATCGATACCGCGCATGGCAAAGTTGCTTTGCCCGATGTCCTCCCCGGCGTAGAGCGGAATTTCGTTCGTCGCGGAGGACTCCGCCGCATTGACCCGCAAGGTTGCGATCTGGTCGCCTTTGCGGATGGGTGCCTTGATCGGCCCATCATAGATGATGGAAGCGGACACGGCGCCGGTCGCCGAAGCGGGAAGCAAGAGGTCGATATTGCCGTTGCCGACCAGCGGCACATAATGCTGCGTGCCACCCCAAACCAGCGCGTCGCTCACCTTAACGCCTTCGTTGAACAGCCGGAACGGCTTGAAGCTCTTGAATCCCCATTCCAGCATCTTGCGCGCTTCGGATTCACGGTCGTTTGCCGTCTCGAGGCCGGCGACCACCACAATCAGCCGCTGGTCGCCGCGCTTGCCGCTCGCCACCAGCCCGTATCCTGATTCCTTTAGGTGTCCGGTCTTCAAGCCGTCGACACCGATATCCGCCCACACCAGCGGGTTCCGGTTGCGGAAGGTGAACTTCTCCCGGTACTTGAACTCCTTCTGGCCGAAATAGTGGTAGTACTCGGGATAGGTATCGATGAGGTGCTTGGCCAGGATCGCGAGATCACGCGCCGACATCACATGCCCTTCCGCCGGCAATCCGTTCGAGTTCGCAAAGTGTGACTGGGTCAGCCCGATCTCCTTTGCATGGTCATTCATCATTTTGACGAAGGCTTCTTCGCTGCCGGCGATGCCCTCGGCCAGGATGATGCAAGCGTCGTTGCCGGACTGGACCGTAACGCCCTGGATCAATTCGTCGACAGGAACCGCGGTGTTCAGCGGCGCGAACATGGCCGACGTCTTCGACGGCGCGCCTCCGGTTCGCCATGCATACTCGCTGACATTGAACCCGTCTTCGAGCTTGATGCGCCCGGCCTTCAATTCGCGAAACACGAGGGCAAGCGTCATGAGCTTGCTCATGCTCGCCGGTATAAATTGCGTGTCGGCATCCTTCTCGTAGAGCACGAGGTCCGCGCCGGAATCCATGAGGATAGCGCGCGGGGCCTTGGTCTCGTATCCGCCTGCCGCCTTTTGCGCCGTCTGCGCGAAAGCCGCGGCGCCGCCGCCGAGTGCGAGGGCGGCGCCGACCACGGCGATGTTGATTAATCTACGCGGCGCGTACACGAGCGGTCTGATCGATAGAGCTGGGTTCAAACGCCGCCGATAGGCCGGCGGCATGCCTCATCCACTATCGGACGGCGGCGTTCAAAAATCAACCGCGACCGGATCAAGGCTCAGTTTTGCATCACGATTTTCGCGCCGCGATAGCCGGCGCCGGTCACCCGTGGAAGTGCCAAAGCCGCCTCCGCCCTTGTGGAGAAGGGCCCTACCCTAACGCGGTAGAACACCTCACCGCCAACCTCGATCTCCGTAACGTCGACCGGCGCGACCGGCTCAAGCGCGGTCCGCGCCCGGTCCGCATTGTCCTTGACCTTGAACGATCCCGCCTGGATCACCGGACCGCCGGGCGGAGGCGCCGTTTGCGGTTTCGCCGCCAGCGGCGCGATCGCCCCGGTGGACTCCGGCGAAGCCAGTAGCGGCGTCTCCCCGCCGATGGAGTCCGACTTCGGCGGCGGTGCGGCCGAGACGGCAGCAAAGTCACGCCGAACCGGGGGTGGTGGAGCCACTGGCGCAGACGCAGTCCCGCCCGGGATGCTCGCCGTAACGATCGGATCTTGCGTGCCCGAACTCGATTTCGTCTTCCACGCATACTGCTGCAAACCTCGGCTCGCGAGATATCGCCGCTCGTAGCTGTCGTCGCCGCTCAAGGGCGCGCGCCCGAGATATTTCACCCGCACCACCGCCGTGCCGTTCCGCCGGAAGCCGAGCACCTCGGCCGAACGGCGCGACAGGTCGATGATCCGGTCGTTGGCGAACGGCCCGCGGTCATTGACGCGAACGATGATGGTGCGGCCATTGCTGAGATTGGTGACCTGGGCGTAGATCGGCAGCGGCAAGGTGGGGTGTGCGGCGGACAGCCGGTCCATATCGTAGATTTCGCCGTTGGCGGTATAGCGGCCGTGGAACAGCTCGCCATACCACGAGGCTTGGCCCACGCGATTATAGTTCTGCTCTTCCTTCGGCCGGTACCAGACACCGCTGATTTGGTACGGCTCGCCCACGTGATAACGGCCGCCGCCCTTGGGCACGGGCTGGCCGAGGGGGATGACCCGCTCGCCGAGTTTGGGCCCGCTACGGCCACAAGCGACGAGTCCCGATACCAAGTTCGCAACCAGGATGAGGATGAGGGCGAGGCGCAACGAAGCGCACGCGCCAATGCACCCTCGAAGCCCGCCCGCATCCCTTGCGCGCGCGCGTTTGCCCACCCCACGCAACAACCCGACCCCCGCAAGGGCTTACAAAAACGCTGCGCCCGGGAGGGACCTCGAACGCGGAACTTAAGCGGGGTCCCTCCGCAGGCGCGAGGACTACTGTCGGCCATGGCGCGTTAGAAAAGGATGAATGCAGAGGCGGTTAGGGCTTAGCCGCCAATCTTTCAAGGCAGAGCGCGGCGACTTGGTCGGGCGGAAGATTTGCGTCGATGCGATCGAAGGTCATTTCGCCAAGTTCATAGGAAAGCTGGGTTTTTACGACTTCGGGCGTGGCATCCGACACGTCGCCGGCGCGTTTCGCCACGCGTGCGCCCAACACATCGGCCGGCGCGTCGAGCCATAAGCCATTGAACGCGATGCCAAATTCGGCGGCGAGGGCGGCGGCGGCGGCGCGCTCTTGCGGCTTGGCGTGGACCGCATCGAGGATCACGGCATGGCCGGCGCGGAGCGCCAGCGCGGCGCGCTTTCGGCAAATTCTGTAAACCACATCAGAGACTTGCTGCGTGTAGGCGGAGGCCGGGAGGCGGTCCTCCGGGGCCATTCCGTAGAGGCGCTTGCGGATCACGTCGCTGCGCACGATCACCGCCCCGGGAAAGGCCCCGAGCTCCGGCGCAAGCATCTGCGACACAACGGATTTCCCGCTCCCAGACAGCCCGCCGATGGCGACGAGACGCGGCCCCGGCGGCGCCAAAAACGCCCCCGCGAGGGTGAAATATTGGCGGGCATTATGGCGCGCCAGGCGCCCATCGTGGCGCTCAAGGCGCCCATCGTGGCGCTCAATTTGCTCATTGTGGCGCGCCGCCTCGTCCGCCACTCTTTCCGCCCGCAGCAGCTCGACCTTGGCGCGGATCATCGCCCGCATCGACAGGAAGAGCGGCAAGGTCGCGAGCCCGACCAAGGTGTCGCTCCTGCCGTCCGCATCGAGATAGGCATTGAGCACGAGATTGGCGTGAGCGCGAAGTCCGCGCTTGCCGAGATCCATCAGCAGGAACGCAAGATCGTAGAGCACGTCGATGGTGGCGAGGCGATCGTCGAACTCGATCGCGTCGAACAGAACTGGCGCGCCGTCGATCTCGACGATGTTGCGCAGATGAAGATCGCCATGACAGTGGCGCAACGATCCGTCGCGCGCCCGCTCGCGCAACAACGCGACGAGTCTCTCGAATGCACCGCGCGTGCGCCGCATCACGTCCTCGGCCGCAGCCGGCGGAAACAGATCGGCGTTCGCCGCAAGCATGTCCTCGTGCTCGGCGATGATTCGCGCGAGCGGCAGCACCGCCTGATCCTGGGTCAGCACCCGGTCGGCGCTCTGGTGGAAGGCGGCGACGGCCCGCGCCAGCGGCGCCATGAGCGCCAGTCCGAGACGCCCCTCCTCCGCCATGCGGTCGTAGAGCCCGGCCTGGTCGAATCGGCGCATCACCAGCACATACTCGACCGCCTCCCCCTCCCCGCGCAGCCGAAAACGGCCATCACCACCGATGGTTATGGGCGCCACCTCGAGATAAAGCTGAGGCGCCGTCCGCCGGTTGATGCGGAGCTCGTTGCGGCAGGCCGCCAACCGCTTCTCCAGGGTGGAAAAGTCGAGAAACGCGTATGTCACCGCCCGCTTCACCTTGTAGGCGAACGGCCCGGCCAGAAAGACGATAGAGGCGTGGGTGTCGATGCGCTCTACGGTTGCGGGCGGGCCCTCATAGGCCTCCTTCCGGCCCATGAATTCCAACACCTTAGCCTGGTCCAAATCGGCCTCCCCCTATCGTTAACCATAGCATGGCAATTGCGTGCCCGCGGGGCCACAGACACATTGAAAAACCTAACAAAACGCGTCGGCCCACTTGCCGCGGATAGGTTAACTGGCTAACGTTTTTCGCGGATGGGCGGGCGTTGGCGGGAATCGACCCGCGAGGCGCGCTCGAGAAAGGCCGAGCGGTCTGATCATGAGGGCATGGGCGAAGTGGGCGATCGCGCTTGCGATGGCCGGTCTCGTCATGGGCGAGGCCGCGCCTGCGTTCGCCGCCGATAGCGAGGCCCGCCGCGAGGCTCTGTTGCGCGAGATGCTCGCGCGCCCCAACGATCTCGATCTCGCTTTCGAATACGCCAAGTTGTCCTCCGAGGCCGGCGACTACGAGGCCGCCATCTCGACCCTTGAGCGCATGCTCATCTACGCGCCGAACACGCCGCGCCTCCAGCTCGAGCTCGGCATTCTCTATTATCGCCTCGGCGCCACCGAAGTGGCGCAGAGCTACTTCCAGCAGGTCTACGCCAATCCGAGTGTGCCGCCCGACGTCGCGCGGCAAGTGCGCCTCTATATGGATCAGGTGGCGCTCTCGGCCGATCCGCCGCCGTTCTCCGCCACCATCTTCAGCGCCATCCGTTGGGAGAGCAACGCCAACTCAGGCCCCGGCACGCAAAGCGTGACGTTGAACGGCATCGACTTCACCATCGACGAGCAGTCGGTCGGCCGCTCCGGCTGGAGCGCGCTCAATATCGGCACCTTGCACTATCAGTGGGACTTGAAGAACCAGGGCGACCGCGTCGAGCTCGACTTCCTCGCTTATTCGACCGCTTATTTCGACGACGATTTGCGCGACATCGATCTCGATTTCTTCGAGCTCACCCTCGGCCCGTCGTTCAACCTAAAGCGCATCGGCTGGGATAAGACGCGGCTCTATGTCTACGGCATCGGCGACCTCGCCTATCTCGGCTACGATTATTATTTCGGCGCGCCGGGCGCTGGCATTCGCCTGCTCAGCTTCTCCGCCGAGCGCAGCGTGCTCGACGCGCGGGTCGAGACCCGCGACCGGCAATTCAACAACACGCCGGACCTGCCCACCAACACCTTGCGCGACGGCTTCCAGACCCGCTTCGGCGCGACCTACTCCTATTACTTCACGCCCGGCTTCGTCGGCACCGTGCAGGGCTACGCCCAGCGCGAACAGGCGGACGTGGGCTTCTACACCGACTGGGAGTGGGCCTTCTCCGGCGGCTTCGCCTGGACCTTCGACAACCCGCTATGGCAGGGCAAATATCCCTGGACCTGGCAGGTTGGCGGCGGAATCATCCGGCGGAACTACGACGATCCCGACCCGACCATCAACCCGGTCGAGGCCGAGGTCGACGATCAGTGGTGGGGCCGGACGGCGCTGGTGCTGCCGATCGGGGAAACCTGGGCTTTGGTGCCACAGGTTGAATATCGCGACCAACGTTCTAACTATGATATAAGAGAGTTCGACGATTTGCTCACTCTTCTCGGGGTACAGAAGAGGTTCTGAGGGATGACGGGGCCACGCTCATCTTACGCGCTTGGGGGCATGCTGCTCTTTACCTCTCCCCGTTGGGGAGAGATCGGCCGCGCTTTGCGCGACCGGGTGAGGGGGATCATGAGTCTTCCTCGAACCGCTAAAGCCCCCTCACCCCAACCCTCTCCCCACAGGGGAGAGGGAGTTTGCCGCGCCGCGCTGCTATCGCTTTGCCTTTGCCTCGGCCTTGGTCTCGCGATGAGCCCCGCGCAGGCCGATAAGGTCGGCGTCGCCGCCGCCGTCAACCCCGACGCCTTCTCGTCCTTGTCGGGCACGCCCGACAAGCAGCTCAATATCGGCAAGTCGATCTTCTACAACGAGCGCATCAACACGACGAATAGCGGGCTCGTCCAGGTGCTGCTGGTCGACGGCTCGACCTTCACCGTCGGCCCCAACTCCGATCTCACGATCGACAAATTCGTCTACGACCCGAACAAGAAGACCGGCCAAGTGGTCGCCACCTTCTCCAAGGGCGCCATGCGCTTCGTCGGCGGCAAGATCTCCAAGAACGAAGGCGGCGTCAGCGTCAAGACGCCGGCCGGCGCGCTCGCTATCCGTGGCGGTATGTTCCAGGCAAGCGTCAACGGCACCAAGATCAAGGCCTCCTTCCTGTATGGAGTGTCGCTGAGCTTCAGCGGCAACAACGGTGTGCGGAAGGACGTCTTCCAGCAGGGTTACACGCTTGACCTGAGCAGCGGTACGCCGGTCGTCCGCCCGACCACGCAAGACGACGTGCAGTTCTTCGCCAAGGCCTTCTCCGGCGGCGGCACCGTCTTTGTTGGCGGCCAGGGCAATCAGCCCAGTGGCAATAACAATCAACTATCGATGGTCGACACCATCAGCCTCCAAGACCTGATCTCCGACGCGACCGCGACGCAGATCGACAGCACGCTCCAAAAGGAAGAGACCAACGAGGTCGCGCCCAACGAGCCGACGAATACGGGCGACGACAACCCGCCGCCCGGCAACACCGGCAACAATCCGCCCCCGCCTGACAACACAGGCAATCCGCCGCCGCCTGATGACACCGGAAATCCGCCGCCCCCACCCATTCTGGTCGAGACGCGGGTGTTGACGGCGCCGGGCACGTTCACGGCATTCCGCGACACCGACGACGAATACACCACAGGCAATGGCGGCGATCAGGGCGTTGTCGGGGGCGACCCCAATGCCACAGTTGACGACTTCACCTGGACCTTCAGCATCGTTGATGGACGCCTCGTCGGCACAGTGACCGGGCAAACGGACAGCTTCCCCGGCGACGGTGAACCCGTCGTCGTTGGCAGTTCACCCGCCAGCGTGAACTTCCCGGCCAGTTTCCCGGGGACGCAATGCGCCAACGGCGTTTGCGTCGTTACCGACGCCACCATTACCCAAGACGGCGAGACGACCAACTATATCGGCCAGTTCGTCGGCAAGAAGGGCTTCTTCGCCTACAACGTCATCGCCGGCCACTTCGACTTTGAAGGCGAAGAGCCAGCACAGGTCATCGAAGATCCAAGCGACAGAATCCTCGCCTTCGGCGGTACGGCGCACAATTTCGGCACGCCTAGCGGCAAGCTCTACCTGTTCGCATTGACTCCCGACGTGCGGACCATGAGCCCCGCGCCCTTCTCGTCGGCCGAGTCGATGCCCGCTCAAGGATTCATTCCCGGGCAAACCTCCGTTTCGCCGCTGATGCTGCTGACAAAGGACTCCAATCCCGAAAGCCGCGACGTCTGGCTTCAGACCAGCTTCTATATCGGCGACACGTCCGGCGAGGGCGGCTACGATCAGCAGTCGTTCGTCAACATCGCGCTTGGCGGAATAGAGAGTGGTGGATTGGTCGGCGCGCGGCGCGGCGGTGCCCAAGTGGACCTGTACCCGCAATATGACGGGGGCTACGGCTGCGACGGCGAATGCATCGTCAACAGCAACGATTACTACATACCTCAGCGGGGCCGCGAAACCTATGCCTTCACCGGCGACATCGCCTCGCTCGCCAGCGCCGACGGCGACCATTTCCTCGGCACAGAAGACCCCAACGTCGTGATTGGCTTCGATTCGACCGGCAGCCAGAATATTGGCCGCGACATTCCGCTCGATCCCGAGTCCTCTTCGGTCGAAAATCAATCGGGCTCGACCTACCATGTCGGCGTCGGTCTCGGTTCGGTCCAGCCGGGCACGCAGCAAGGCGGCACGTTCCAAGGCTATGCGGCGGGCATGGTGGAATCCGAGGTGCCGACCGGCGGCTTCACCAATGTTGTCGCGAGCGAATCGCTCGACGATTTCAGCCTGTCGTTCGATCCCGTCACCAACACGCTCCAGGCCGGCATCACGGTCTATGACGTCCACAATACCGACAATGCAACCGACGGTTACAATTTCGCTTTCGGCGACGACCCGCAGGACCCGCAAAACCGTTCGGCCTATATCGACGATCAGCACTACGCCGCGATCGAGAGCGCCGACGGCACGTCGGTCATTCATCAACTCAATAAGAACAATGAGGTCCTCTATCAGAATGCCGCCGCGACCTCTTACTTCGTCAGTGGCGAGCAGCTCAACGTGACGAAGTACTTCCCGAGCGTCTTCGGCGAGCCGGTAAACGGGATCGGCCAGCCGTTCTGCGAAGGCTGCGAGTTCATGAAATGGGGCGCGTGGGGCTCGCGTGTCGCCTTTAACAATGGTGACACTGGCCCCCACTACATCGACAACATCCATCTCGGCTGGTGGGTGGCCGGTACGCCGACTTCCGTGGCCGAACTAAATGATCTTTGGGACAAGAACGCCTCCGCGACCTACAACGGCCACGTGATCGGCGATGTCGCCAGCAAACTGAACAGCGACAACTGGAAGACTTATATTGCGGCCGGCGATCTGACCATGAATTGGAACTTCGCGCAGCGCGCCGGCGATCTCTCAATCACCAATTTCGATGGCAGAGGGTTTCGGACCGAGCCAGGCGGACTGACGCAGCCCAGCCGCGACATCAACAAGTTTGCGGGCTCGCTAACCCAGTTTCAGGGACGTAGTCTGACCAACCTGACCGGTGGCGCCGTCGGCTCCTTCTTCAAGGGACCCCAAAGCGTGGCGCAGGGCGTGGGTGGTAACTTCAATCTCAAGGCCACCGACTACAAGGCTGGCGGCATTTTCATCGGCTCTGGTATTCCTGGGCCAGGTCCAAACTAAGCTCATCTGCTCTCGGCGTTTGCTCCGATCAAGGTGCACGGCCGGCATTCCGACATCGGGCCGTAGGCATCGCCTTTCTGAATCTTCCTGCAACTCCAACTGCTTAAGCCCGCTCCCGGGGGGTTGTCGGCCCCCTGCCCGGACCCCATATACCCATCTGGTCGAGCGGACGGGGGTCTCATGCAAAGATCAGTCATCGCAACACCGGCTTTCGCCGCTCTCCTTCTCGTCGCGTTGAGTGCAGGCGAGGCCCACGCGGCCGACCGGGTCGGCGTCGCCGCCGCCGTCACCCCGC
Organism: Methyloceanibacter sp.; assembly: GCF_050726195.1. Classification (GTDB taxonomy): domain Bacteria; phylum Pseudomonadota; class Alphaproteobacteria; order Rhizobiales; family Methyloligellaceae; genus Methyloceanibacter. Next base: position 63,212 of record NZ_JBOHJC010000019.1, read on the forward strand.
AAGCCACCAGCCAGCCGCCCGGCGGCGACACGCGCACCCTCAAGATCGGCAAGGCGGTGGTCTACAACGAGCGCATCGACACCTCAGACACCGGCGTGGTGCAGGTGCTCCTGCTCGACGGCTCGACCTTCACCGTCGGCCCGAAATCGAGCCTCGTCATCGACAAGTTCGTCTACAACCCCAATACCGGCACCGGCGAGCTCGCCGCGAGCTTCGGCAAGGGCGCGCTCCGCTTCGTCGGCGGCAAGCTGTCCAAGGGCGAGCGCGGCGTCACGGTGAAGACGCCGGCCGGCACCCTGACCGTGCGCGGCGGCATCTTCCAGGGCCTCGTGCAGAGCGGCAACCAGGCGGTGTTCGCCTTCGTGTTCGGCCGGGATCTGTCGCTCGCCCGCGGCGGCAAGCGCTACACGCTGCGGCACGCCGGCAATCTGTTCTATATCGGCGGGCCCGGTAAGCCGGTGATGCGCGCCACGACCCAAGCCGACACCGAGATCATCCTCGCCGCGGTGTCCGGCAAAACCATCCAGGTCGGCGGCAAGGTGTATAAGGTGAAGGGCGGGGCGTGGCCGTTCTATTACGGCATCCAGCCCGCCGGCAAATATCCCGACCAGCCGTTCATCCGCGAGCTCTATTACGACGGCGCCTTCGTGCCGAAGCTCACCCGCGTGCCCGACCCGGTGCCGAGGATCGTCAAGGTGCCGGACGTGGTGGACAAGAAGCCGGTGGTGGACCACAGGCCGCCGCCCCCGCCTCCGCCGCCGCCGCCCAATACGCCGAACAACCCGACCAGGCCGCCCCTCACCCACATTCCTTGAGGCTGGCCGCCTGCCCTTGCATGGGCGGGGACAAAAGCCCAGATAGGGGGCCCGGCCCAAGCGGCTTGGGCCGGAGGCGCGAGGCGCGATGCGTGACCCGAAAAACCACATGTTCGCCGAGGCCTGCGCCATGCTGAAGCAGGCCGAGCAGCTGCATCGCCAGTTCTTCGAGCCGTCGCGCGAAGGCGCCCGCTGGGAGCCGCCGGTCGACGTGTTCGAGACGGACGGCGAGCTTGTCATCATCGCCGCGTTGCCCGGCGTGGCGCCAGAGGCGGTGCGCGCCGAGATCGAGGACGGCACGCTGATCATCACCGGCTTGCGGCCGCTGCCGACCACCGGCCGCAAGGCGCAGATTTTGCGGCTGGAGATTCCTTACGGCCGCTTCGAGCGGCGCATCGCTCTGTCGAGCCGGCTCAAGCCCGCGTCGCGCGAGGTGAAGCATGGTTGCCTCGTGCTTACATTCTCAAAAGACGGCTAACCTTAAGACAAAAGTCCAGACCATGAACGAGCAAGAACAATTGAAGACGGACGCTGCTAACGCGCCGATAACGGCGTCGCCGGAGCAAGCCGCGTCGCCGAACGCGGTCGCGCAAGCGGCGCTGCCCGAAGGCGCGCTCATTCTGCTGCCGACCCGCAACGCCGTGCTGTTTCCCGGCATCGTCGCGCCGCTCACTCTGGGGCGGCCGCAGTCCATCGCCGGCGCGCAAGCCGCGGCGCAAGCCGACAAGCCGATCGGCGTCATCCTCCAGAGCGATCCGTCCGCCGATCAGCCCGGCCCGAAGCATCTGCACAGGGTCGGCACCGTGGCCGAGATCCTGCGCTACGTGACGGCGCCGGACGGCAGCCACCACACCGTGGTGCGCGGCACGCGGCGCTTCAAGGTGCTCGAGTTCATCTCCGGTTATCCCTACCTCGTCGCAAGGGTGGAGGAGATCGGCGAGGCGGAGGTCTATTCCACCGAGCTTGCCGCCAGGGTGCACCAGCTCCGCGAGCGCGCGCGGGAGGCGATCTCGCTGCTTCCCAACGCGCCGCCCGAGATCGCCGGCGCCGTCGAGCAGCTCAATTCGCCCTCGGCGCTCGCCGATTTCATCGCCAACGTCTCCGACATGAGCCCGGCCGAGAAGCAGGACCTGCTCGAGACCTTCGACGTCTCGGAGCGCATCGACAAGCTGCTCCGCGAGCTCGCCAAGCAGATCGAGGTGCTGCGCCTGTCGAAGCAGATCGGCGAGCAGACGCAAGAATCGCTCGCCGGCCGCCAGCGCGAGCACATTTTGCGGGAACAGCTCCGCCAGATTCAGAAGGAACTCGGCGAAGGCGACGAGGGCCAGGCCGAGATCGCCGAATTGCGCGAGGCGATCGACCAGGCCGGCATGTCCGAGGAGGGCGAGAAGCAGGCCAAGAAGGAGCTGAAGCGGCTCGAGCGCATGCCGGAGGCCAGCGCCGAGCACGGCATGATCCGCACCTATCTCGACTGGCTGATCGAGCTGCCCTGGTCGAAGCTCTCAGACGAGCGCATCGACATCGCCGAAGCGCGCCGCATCCTCGACGAGGACCATTACGGCCTGCCCAAGGTCAAGCAGCGCATTCTCGAATATCTCGCCGTGCGCAAGCTGAACCCGGAGGGCAAGAGCCCGATCCTGTGCTTCGTCGGCCCGCCCGGCGTCGGCAAGACCTCGCTCGGCCAGTCCATCGCCCGCGCCACGGGCCGCAAATTCGGCCGCATCAGCCTTGGCGGCGTGCACGACGAGGCGGAGATCAGGGGCCACCGGCGCACTTATATCGGCGCGCTCCCTGGCAACATCCTCCAGGCGCTGCGCAAGGCCGAGACGCGGAACCCCGTGTTCATGCTCGACGAGATGGACAAGCTCGGCGCGAGCTTCCACGGCGACCCGTCCGCGGCGCTGCTGGAAGTGCTCGACCCCGAGCAAAACTCGACCTTCCGCGACAATTATCTCGGCATCCCCTTCGACCTGTCGAAGGTGATGTTCATCGGCACGGCGAATGTGCTCGACCAGATCCCCGGCCCGTTGCGCGACCGCATGGAGGTGATCGAGCTCCCCGGCTATACCGAGGAGGAGAAGGTCGAGATCGCCAAGCGCTATCTGCTGAAGCGCCAGCTCGAAGCATCAGGCCTCAGCCCCGAGCAGTGCGACATCACCGAGGGCGCGATCCGCGCCGTGATCCGCGACTATACGCGCGAGGCGGGCGTGCGCAATCTCGAGCGCGAGATCGGCGCCATCTGCCACCGAGTCGCCATGCGCATCGCCGAAGGCGACGAGGCGAAGATGCGCGTGGAGGAGAAGGATTTGCACGCCATCCTCGGCGCGCGGCGCTTCGAGGGCGAGGTCGCCATGCGCACCTCCGTGCCCGGCGTCGCCACCGGCCTGGCCTGGACGCCGACCGGCGGCGACATCCTGTTCGTCGAATGCGCGCGGGTGCCTGGCGGAGGCAAATTGATCCTCACCGGCCAGCTCGGCGACGTGATGAAGGAGAGCGCGCAGGCCGCGCTAAGCCTGGTCAAGGCGCGCGCGGGCGCGCTCGGCATCGATCCCGCCCTGTTCGAGAAGTCCGACATCCATCTGCACGTGCCGGCCGGCGCCATCCCCAAGGACGGGCCCTCCGCCGGCGTCGCCATGTTCATCGCGCTGGTGTCGCTGTTGACCGGTCGCACGGTCAAGAACGACGTCGCCATGACCGGCGAGATCTCGCTCCGCGGGCTGGTGCTGCCCATCGGCGGGGTGAAGAACAAGGTGCTGGCGGCGGTGCGCGCCGGCATCGCCACGGTGATGCTGCCCGAGCGCAACAAGAAGGACTACGAGGACGTGCCGGAGGCCGCGCGGAGCGAAGTCAACTTCGTGTGGATGCAGACCGTCGACGACGCCGTCGATGCGGCGCTCGAGCCAGCGCTGAAGGCGCCGCCGGAGGACGTCCCCGACCTCTCCGACGACCAGCGGCGCCTGGCGAGCGGGTAGCGCCCCGCCCGCTCATAAAGTCCGCTATGTGCCAATTTCAGACGTCGGCACTTGGAGAGGAAAATCTCAAAGGCGATCATGCTGAAATCAGGCCTCGGGCCAGGGCAGAAGCACGATCTTGCCGCCGAGGCCGCCGAGATCGATGCGGGCGTGGACGTCGCGCGCGGCCGAGAGAGGGAGACGGTCGATCACGACGGGATGGATGGCGCGGTCGCGGAGCAAGTCGAACAGTGTGACCATGTCGGCCTTGAAATCCTCCGGGTGCGCCGTTCGGCGTGTGGTGATGCTATAGAACACGGCGTGACGGCCGCCGAACAGGCCGCTCAGCACGTCCCACAGCTTGAGCCGCGCCAAACCGAGTGCCGCTGACGCCAAGCCTGCGCCGCCAACCGCCATTGTCTGGGCACCGTAGCCGACGAGTAGGCCGCCGGGCGCGAGGCAAGCGAAAGACCGCGCGAAATGCGCGCCGCCAATCGCATCGAAGGCTGCATCGACGCCAACTCCTTCCTTGCGGCCTGCGGTGAGCCCGCGCACAGCCGCGACGAAGTCGCCAGCGCGATAGTCGATCGCCGTTGCGCCGAAGCGCTCGACTATAGCCACGTTGGTGGCCGAGCAGGTGCCGATTGCCTTTAGGCCGAGATGGCGCGCCAGATCGAGCAGCGCCGTGCCGACCGTGCCAGAGGCGCCAATTACGAGGATAATTGCTCCGCGCGGTAGGCGACGGTAGCGGGTGAGCATTTGGTAGGCGGTGAGATAGGCCAGCGGGATGCACACGGCCTCGGCTGGATCGACGCCATCGGGGACCGGCACGAGAAAGCGCGCGGGGCGGATGGCATACTGTGCGTATCCACCGACGACACAGAGATCAGCAACCAACTGTCCGGCGAGCTGGGCAGGCACGCCGGGTCCGGTCTCCTCGACGATGCCAACAAGGTCGTAACCCGGGGTGAACGGCAGTGGCCCCTTGAAGTCTAGGTAGCGGCCGCGCCGGATGAAGGTATCGGTGAAGCCGGTGCCGGCAGCGAGCACCTTGATGCGGACCTCGCTAGAGTCGGGGTCGGGAATTGTCGGCTGTTCCGCCAGTTCTAGAACCTCGGGGCCGCCGAACCGAGCGATACGAATGTGTTGCCACGCCATGCGGCAAACATAGCGATGGGTTCACCGCTTGTCGCACCTATTGTCCGCTTCTTTAATCGGGCATGGGAGTCAAGCTCCTTTTACCGCCTCGTTGGCTTCGTCGCCGCGTGGGTCACGCTTCTTTCCGTGGTCAGCATCTGACCAGGTCAGGCTGCCACAAGCATTGGT
>NZ_JBOHJC010000020.1:0-64913 GCF_050726195.1 Methyloceanibacter sp.
ACAATATTTTCACTAGAGTCTTCAGGCAGGTCGTCGTGTCTGCCGGTGCGGCATTGTTTCGTGGGGCCACAACCGATTCCGGTAGTAATGCAAAGCGCGTACAACTACAAAATCGCATCGATTCCGCACGTAGGGGGCTGCCGGAATCCGGAGCTGGAGCGCACAGCCCCGCGACGCCATTAGTGAGCTGCTCGAGAGAACGCTCAAGCTCATCAGCTGTTTAATCCAGGAGATGCGAACGCGCGGGCCCGACACTCGTCGCGGCTCGCACTAGAGGGAGGTAGCGATGACTGGCCTTGAGCGGCTACTTGTAGGCGCTCTTGCGCATGCGGTGGCGATCGTCAGCCGGTCCTCGTGCGGCGCGATGACGAGAGAGAGGGCCCGCTGGCGATCGTCGCCGACTCCGGGAAAATCTTCCGGCAGCAAAAGGTTGATCGATTCACCCGGCGTGAACGAGAACCCGTCCGGCTTTTCGAAATGAAAAAGCGCAAGTGAAGCGGGCGATCTCCTCGCTGCCCAACAACTTGCTGCGTATTTGCCCATGTGTGTGTCCTGATGTGCCCTCCGCAGCCGGTATCGGCACTGAATGGACATGCCCGGCCGGCGGGTCAACCTCCATTTCGTGCGACAGGAAAGTGCAGTGCTGCACTTAACCACTCTTGGCTGGTTGGGCCCTCTGTGTTTTATGGAGGTGGCACCATGCAGAGCTTTGACACGGAACCTCATCCGGGAGGCGAAGAAATAGCCTATGCCCAAATTGGGCATTCACCTCGGCAGTGGCATCGTTGCCGCGACATGCACCCGCAGGCCGCTAGTGCCGAGAAGGTGCTGCATGACGGGCGCACGCTGCTCTACCGCGCCTCGAAACGAGATTGCGATGTCTGTCCTCTTAAGGCGAGGTGTTGCACCCGGGGCGCAGCACGCAAGATCCCCCGCGATGTTCACGAGGACGCTCGCGATGTGGCCCGCCGCAAGATGAAGACCAAGGCGTTCGCCAGATCGCGTGACGAGAGGAAGCGGGTCGAGATGCGCTTCGCGCACTTGAAGACCCACCACGGCTTCGAGCGGCTACGGCTGCGCGGCCTCTCCGGTGCCCGCGACGAGTTCCATCTCGCGGCCATCGTGCAGAACCTCAAGACCATGGCGCTGCGGATGGTCTGGCCTCCGCCAGACCTCGCGGCCGCGTCAGTTGCGTGAGAGTTGGTGCAGTGGTGTCCCGTAGCGTCGGTGCCGAGCCCTCAGCCCCGGCTGGGGGTGCCGATGAAGGCAAGACAACCTCAACTAGCCTCGCGGCAGCGGGCGAGCCTAGCCGGTCGCGCCGCCGACTTTATCGACAGTATCGGTCAAAACCAGCCCAAAGAGCACATGTCCGCGCTGGTCGGGATTCCCTCCAACAGCGGATTGATGCCATCGGCATAAATGTGACCAGCTCCAAAACCGGAGCTCCGGATCCGGTCGCGCTGCCCACTTTATCGACAGCATCGACCCTTAGGGACAGCGAAGTGTGAGTGAGCGTCTGCTATACCCACTGGTGCTCGGGCCTCCAGCGGCAGAGGACAAGCATAACTCCGGATGATCCAAGCTAGCCGGGTCCGCATTTTGGCCGAGATAAAGTCGACTGGCGTACGTGCACAACTCATTACGTGACGCCGCTCTCTATGGGCTTGCGCCCTTTGATCTGTAGCGGGCGGGCTGACCGACTCTCCCTCAAAATTCAAGCTATCCTCGTCCTCATAAACTGGGAGGTAGTCACGCCCGCTTGCATCCTTTTTGGGCGTGGCGGACCAGTAAGGTGCGCCGCTCGGATCGCGATAGTAGAGGAGCTTCCGCTGAGGGCTTGGAGCCGGACAGAGGACTGAGAAAGCTCGTCCGAGCACCGGGTGTAGATAAACGCGCCTGCCGATCCGAGGGCGGCGCCAAGTATGAAGAGAGCCAAACTACCCAGTAGTTTCATGCTGCAGATCAGGGTTTGGCGGTGCAGATGACCTCGCGTTTCACGGGTTTCGGGTTCGCCCTGGACTTTGGCGGCTAGTCTGAAATGCCAACGACCAGCCGTGACGAGATCTGTCTTGAAGCGGCAGACGCCTGGCTCGTCACTTTGAACCTGAGTGACAGGAGCGATCATTTGTTGGCATCTCGTCGGGCGCCATGTCGATGCGGGTCCCGATGATCACCGCCTCCGTCACCGGCTTCTTGGTTGCGACAATCCGCACACTGGCCGATAAACCTTTGAATACCTGCTCGAAGACCCTTTTTCAGAAGGTTAGTGGGAGCGATACTGCGCATGGGCTGCACCCAGTCGGAACTGGGCGGTCTCGAAAGGAGTAGTAACCCGTGCGAACCGGCTGGCTAACCCGGCGCGAATTCCTGAAGGCGGCGGCCGGCACGGCAGGCCTCCTCGTCTCCACTATCGACCTCGGGCGATGGCCGGTCTCTCACGCAGCGACGATGAATCCACTAGGCGGGTGGAGTGGGGGACCGGGACAGGCCCGGTATCGTATCGACGGACTGGCGAAGGTCACCGGCCAGAGAATTTACGCTCGCGACTTCCAGCCGATCGATCTACCCAATTGGCCGGCGAAATACCGTCACGCGCTGGTCGTGTACGCACCCTTCGTCGGTCACATCTTCGATGGCCTCGATCTCGATCAGCTCCCCAAAGAGCTTCAGCCGATTGTCACGATAACTGCCGCCGATCTGGCCCGTGATTCGATCGGCATCGCCGAGGAGGATTATCCGGAAGGCGAGTATCTCGTGCAGGCCGGAAAGCCGCCGTCCTATCTCGGTCAGGCCCTGGCGATTCTTCTGTACGATGAGTTGACCGCCTATTACGAGGCCAAGGAACAGATCGTATCGAACGGCAAAGCCATCCGAGTTGGCAAGGACGTGCCCCTACCCGAGCCAACCAGCTACAAGCCGGAAACCAGTATCGTTCATGCCCTCACCAGAGAGGGCGAACAACGCTTCGCGCAGACGATCGAGGGACCGGTCCATCCGGCCGAACCGGGGGCGACGAACGAAAAGGCTATGGAGATCGTGAATATGATCGGCGAAACGCTCAAGTCGCCCGATCTCGATGTCTACAATCAGACTTACGAAACTCCCGTGGTTGACCCGATGTTTATGGAGCCCGAAACGGGCCTCGCCTGGTTCGACCGCGAGGCAAAGACATTGCGGATGCTGATCGGCACGCAGTCGCCCGGCTACGACGTTGACGCGGCGCGAGCGTTGTTCGCCCCGAATGAGTGCCCGATCGAAATCGACGACGTCCACCTCTATGCCGCCTATCCCGGTGGGGGGTTTGGCGGACGCGATACCTCGATCCTATGTCTTTATCTTGCTCTCGCCGCGGCCTACTCGGATAAGCCGATCCGTATCTCCAATGATCGGTTCCAGCAGTTTCAAAGTGGGATCAAACGTCACGCATCCAGGGTCGAGCTGACGCTCGGTGTAAGCAACGCGAACCTTATCGAGATATTCCGGAATCATTCGGTCCTCGACGGAGGTGGACGCCGCAATGTCAGCGTCTATGTCGCCAATGTGACCGGGATCCTCGGAACGGGTGTGTATCGCGCCCCTCTCGCCGACATCTGGTCGCGGGCGCAACGTACCGTCTCGCAAGTTGCAGGCTCCATGCGCGGCTTCGGATCGTTCCAGTCTACATTCGCGGTCGAATCGATGGTTGACGAAGTCGCACTCGCACGCGGCCTCGATCCTCTCGAATTCCGGAAGATAAACCTTCTCCGACCCGGTGATACCATCGTCACGGGCGCACCGCGCACGCCGCCCGGGCTCGGCGAAATCTGCGACAAGGCGTTGGCTCATCCCCTATGGACGAACCGAAACGCCGATCAGAAGCGGCTCTCGAGTGAAGACGAGCGCTACGGTGTCGGCGCGGCTCTTGCCATGAAGAATTTCGGATCGGGTGCGGACGCGGTCATGTCGCAGGTGCATATCGGTCCCGACGGCCGTCTGTCGGTGATCACCCATCACGTCGATATGGGCCAGGGCGCCGCAACGGCGCATGCCTTGGCGACGAGCAAGGCAATAGGACGCAACGCGGACGAAGTCGACACCGGGAGGACGGATATATTCCGGGAGCTGCAGCTTGTCGGCGGCTTCGACAAGCAGCCCGAGAACCCGCGCTGGACCCCGATCGTGTGGAATTCGACCAAAGCGACGGCGGGAGTCGGTCGTTGGTTGCATGCCACCGAACAGGCGGCCGACATTCTATTGAAGACTTCGATCCTGCCCGCGGCCCGCTCGATCTGGGGCACCATGGCCGACCGGATCGACATCGCTGACGTTTCGTGGAGCGAGGGCCAGTTGACCAGCGCGGGGTTCGCGCCGATCCCGTTTTCGGCGATTGCGGCCAAACTATACGAGAAGAAACTCGCGACCAGCGCCATGGTACATGGGTTTTTCAGCGGTCGCTGGATCGAGGCCGACTATACCGTCGACGGCATCACTAATCGCTGGAAAATCGATGCCTTGGCCATACAGCGCGGCGACATGCCGGCCTATGAACTAGTCGATCGTAAGAATCCCTTGCTCTTCACCACCGAGAGCATGTGGGAGGAGAACGGACAGAGCTTCGCTGCCGGGGGCGCTCTCGCTGCGGTCAAAGTCAATCGCAAGACCGGCGTCGTCCGCCTGATCAGGGGTGTGCATGTTCTGGCTCCGGGAACCATCATCCAGCGGGACCTTGTCGAAGGTCAGATGGATGGCGGATGGGCGATGGGAATCGGGCATACCTTGTTGGAGGGGTTGCCGACAGATGCGGATGGCGCGGCAAATGGCAAATGGAATCTCGATCGCTACCACGTTGCCCTCTCCGCGGACTGTGCGATCCATGACGTCGAGAAGATTTTCATCCCGCCAGATCCTGCAGATTCCATCCCACGCGGCATTGCCGAACTCGTCATGATCACAGTAGGGCCGGCGATTTCCAATGCGGTCATGCACGCCATCGGCCATCGCTTCCGGTCACTGCCCATCACGCCCGACAAGGTGCGGGCAGTCTGGAACTGACATGGGCAATATCGCGCTCAGTCTGACCATCAACGACGAATTGATCGTTCGCGAGTCGATTGATGGTGACATGTGGCTAAACGACTTCCTGCGTAACGAGATCGGCCTGACCGGCACCAAATTCTGCTGTGGTATCGCTGTTTGCCGGGTTTGCACTGTCGCCGCCGCACGTATCCCCGGCGCTCTCCTCGTACCGACCCGGACGTGCACCACACCGCTCAGCGCGGCAAACGGCAAGATCATCACGACAGTCGAGGGGCTCAGCAAGAGCGGCGAACTTCATCCGCTCCAGCATGCCTTTCTGAAAAATTTCTCATTCCAGTGCGGCTATTCGGCACCGGGCTTCCTGATGGCCGCCTACTGTCTGCTCGATCGCCTAAAACGCAGCCCGATAGCGAAAAGCGCCGTAGATGCCGCCATCGAGGATGCGGTTGGCCAGCACATTTGCCGGTGCACCGGCTATGTCCGCTACCATCGGGCCATTCGTGAAGTCATTCTCGACACACCCGGTCTCGCGATCTGAGGGTCGGAGAAATAAATGAAAGGCCAAAGGATACGTGTGGCGATCGTCGCAGTGGCCGCCTTGATCCTTGCCGGCGACACGGTCGCCCCCGAGAAGCACGACTACGACATCCATGACTATGGGCGCGAATGTGCGCAGTTGATCGCTGAGATTCCTCCATTCAACTGTCTCAACGGCGAAATCATCCCGATCACGGTAAACGGCAAGGCGCCAGAGACCTATTCGCGTCACATGCGCTGCGATAAGCCGGCTTACCTGCCTTATCCGAAGGAGACCGACGGCCAATGCACGCCCTATACGCGGGTGAGGACTGTACGTGATGATGACATCCAGATGATCCTCTATTGCCGCCGAATGTATATACGACCGCCCGACGACCCCCGCTTCGACTCGATCGAAGCCATCATGCACAATGTCAAAACGGGCAGCACCTGCTTCTTCATCTCGAAGAACTTCGGCGAGAAGCCCGGGGGAGACGATGGCCGCCGCGTGCCGCCTCCGACCGAGGAAACGCCGCCGGAGGGTTTCATATCGGCGAAGGAACTCTGGGCCTCCCCCCGGGAAGTCTTCAATCATGGCTGCATTTATTGCCACGACAGCGATCCGTGGATGCATACGCCGTGGATCGATCAAACCGCCCAGGTCCCCTCCGACCCTTGGGGATTCCACTCGGTGGACGTCGGCGGCCCGTTCGTCAATTGGCCCAAGCCAATGAGCATATCAACCCGGGGCAACTCGTGTGCGGGCTGCCACCGCATCGGCTCGTTCAACACCTGCAAGACGCAGATGGTCGGGGATTTCGGCGAGCAGCCGGCCAAGATGCTGCAATCGATCGGCCAAGCACCGCACGGCCGCTTCGGCGCGCCGAAGGGAACGGCATACGACAATCCGGATCCGGTTTACACGGATTACGGATTACTCCCCCACGGCTGGATGGGCGCACGTTTGCCAGAAGTGCAAAGTAGCCTTTGGGCGGAGTACGACGCCCATATCAGAGATTTGCAGCGCTGTTGCGAGGATCATTCGGCGCCCGGCTGCATCGTCGAGCCAATCGAGAACATGAAGCGGTGGCTCGAACGCGCAGACGCCAAGGACAAGCAATGAGGTGCACTTAGAGTGATAAGCCTAAGCGATCCGACCATTCTTCCCACGGCGCTCGCGTGGCGCGCCGAAGGCCGCCCCGTGGCAGTCGCCACCGTCATTCAAACCTGGGGGTCGGCGCCCCGACCGGTCGGCAGCTAGCTCATCGTCGACGGAGACGGGAATTTTCTCGGCTCGGTGTCGGGGGGATGCGTCGAGGGCGAGGTCATCGCCGAAGCGCCCGAGGTCCTTGCCTCCGCCAAGTCGAAGACGCTTGAGTACGGCGTCGAGAACGGCGCCGCATGGAAGGTCGGTTTGACCTGCGGCGGCACCATCCGCGTGTTCCTTGAGCCACTTGAATCACAAAAGAGCGAGGAGGACGGCGTGCTGCGCCGGATTGTCGAGGACATTGCGGCGCGTCGGAAGGTGGCGCTGGTCACCGACCTCGCGACCGGCGCTCGCCGCCTTGCGCATGCGCCGGACGATCTCGGGCCGGAACTTGCGCCGGCGCTCGCGGACGCCTTTCGCCGGGGACGAAGTGCTGTTCTGAAAGGAAGCACCGACGAAGTCTTTATCAAGATGTTCAACCCCACCACGCGGCTCATCGTTATCGGCGCCGTGCACATCGCGCAGCCTCTCGTGCCATTGGCCCGCGCGCTCGGCGTCGAAGTCGTGATCGTCGATCCGCGCGAGGCCTTCGCCACGGAAGAGCGTTTTGGAGACACCAAGATCGTGCAAGAATGGCCGGAGGAAGCGTTGCCGGCGCTCGGCCTCGATGCTTCGACCGCGGTCGCGGTGCTGAGTCACGACAAGAAGATCGACGATCCGGCGCTCATCTCCGCGCTCCGCTCCGACGCCTTCTATGTCGGCGCGCTGGGGAGCAAGAAGACGCACGCCAAGCGCGCGGAGCGTCTGCTTGCGGCGGGCGTGCCTCCCGCCGACATCGCGCGCATCCACGCGCCCATCGGTCTCGATATCGGCGCACTCGATGTATCCGAGATCGCGCTCTCCATCATGACCGAAATCGCTGCCGTGCAGCGGGGCAAGGACGTAACGCGCACGTGATAAAGATCGCGAGCATCGTGCTTGCCGCCGGCCGCTCCGCGCGCATGGCCCCGCGCAACAAGCTTGTCGAGCCGGTCCTTGTCGAGCCGGTCAGTGGGGAGCCGATGATCCGTCGCGTTGTTGCCACTGTTCTTGAGAGCGGCGTCAGGCCAGTCATCGCGGTAACAGGTTTCGAAGCCGGCCGCATCACCCAGGCGCTGAACCGGCTTGACGTGGCCATCGTCACCAATCCCGATTACGCCGATGGCTTGAGCGCCTCGCTCAGGACCGGGCTTGAGGCGGTCCCTCCTGACGCCGACGGCGCGTTGATCAGCCTCGGCGACATGCCGGAAATCGAAATTCCGGTCATCCGTGCTTTAATGGCGGAGTTCAAAGGACGCGGCGCGATCTGTGTGCCGGTGCATCGCGGGCGAAGAGGCAATCCCGTCCTGTGGGGACGCGATTACTTCCCCGAGATGATGAAACTGACCGGCGATAGCGGCGCCAAACCGCTGGTGGCCCGGCACGCGGCGCATCTCGTCGAAGTGGATGTCGCCACCGACAGCATCTTCCACGACATCGATACGCCGGCCGACCTCGCGCGGCTCAATCAGCCCGGCGCAGGCCGGTAAGCGTCGCCTCAGTCCCCACCGAGACCGACCAGGGCGGAACCTCCATCGGAAACGACCGTGCTCAGCTGCCTGACGACAAGCGTGGTGGCATTGGGCTCAAGTCTGGCGAGTCCATATTTTCGCACCACGGTCTTGTCCTCGGAGAGGCCGCCGACCAGCAAGTCCGAGCCGACCGTCGTGCTGGTCGTCGCCACGCTCACCCCTGAACCTCCCTCGAACGGCCGGAAGTTTGCGATCTGGGAGAAAATCGGGACCGGAGTATGCTCGGCGCTGGCCAGGTAGATACTGGGGCCGCCCTGAAGCCGCGAGCCGCTCGTATAGACCTTGACCTCGCCGGGGCCTGCCAATTGGCCTACGGCGATCGTTTCGGCTCCCCCATACGGACCGGTCAGCCAGCCAGTCGCGAGCGACAAGCCGCCACGATAACCTATGCCAAAGGGCATAAAGGCGTTCGTCACGGCGGGCTTGTTTGCGCCTGGCTCGCACTGTTCGGAGCCTTCGAGTTTCTTCCTCACTTTCTCGATGGGCTTCATCAGCGAGAAATTGAAGACTTTGACCTGCGCCACGCTGCCCGGGCCGGGCGCGGTGACGATGCTATAGCGGCCGGTGGTGAAATCGACGAAGCCGGATGCGACGCTTACCCCGTTGCGGTCGTCGAGATAGGGATTGAACGTCGAGAACAGCTCAGGCGCTTTGCCCAGCTCCGGCAGCTTGGAGCGGAAGACCTTGACCTCGCTCAGGATACCGGGCCCGGAGCCCACGATGATGTTGTCGGCCTGGCTGCCGTCGATCTGCGACGCCGCTACGCTTACCCCGCCTTTCACCGAAGAGTCGAAGGCCTCGAATCGGGCAAGCTCGGTCTCGAACGGTCCCTTGCCGTCAACCGCCTTTCCTGAATAGACGACGACCTCCGGCGCGTAGTCCTTGCCGGCGCCGACGACCAGGTCGTAGACGCTATCGTCGTTGATATCGCCGATAGCCACGCTCGGCGTTCCCTCAAATCCGGGGAACGGCGTGACCGTGGCAATGAGTTTGTCTCCATTGCCGTCATAGACCTTAACCTCGGCCGCGTGTCCTTTCGATCCCGGTACCGCCACGGCATAGGACGATATAGCGGGGATGACGTTGACCAAAGTCATAAGCCCGTTGTCTTCGTGGTTGAGGCGATGGCAGTGCATCACGAAGAGTCCGGTAAAGTGATCGAAACTGCTGCGCAGAGACAGAGTGCCGGGTTGGACGACCGCCTCTCCTGGGCCAAGTATCGGCACCGGGACATTGGTGTTGTCGATGAACCATTGTTCCGGTGGAGTTTTGATGCCCGTGGACGGATCGAAAGAAGCGACGGTCTGGAAGTCGTTGACGTGAATGTGGATCGGGTGCTCGTCGTTGTTGTGATTGATGAACGTCCACTCTTCGATCGAGTCGAGCCTCGGCTGGAGCAGCGGCACATTGGGAAACGCCGTGCCGTCGAAGGCATAGACGAAGGCTTTGGGGTCGTCCTTGCTGGCAAGGTCGTTGAAGAACATGCCGGCGATCGTCAGCTCCCTTTTGAAGTCGGGAGTGACCTTTGAGAGGTCCTGGAAAACGGTATAGGCGTTGAGGGGCTGTCCCTCGGCAAACTCGGTCGTGGTGCCTTTCCCTTCGGACGGCACCGCTCTCGCCAAGATCTGCGTGGGGAAAACGAAAAATCCGTCGTGATAGCTTAAGGCCGAAGGTTCGACGCTCAAGTAACCGAGTTCGGCTGGAGGATTCTCGGTGCCGTCATTGGTGTAAAGAATCCCCGGCGCGGTCATCGTCCTGACGTCGCCGCCCCTCGGCGCCATTTCCAGAACGAGCTCGCCTTCTGCCGGGATGGTGACGGCGATGGCATAGCGAGTGGCCGGCGGAACAACCAGACGCGTGCCGTCGTCCCACATAGGATGATGCACTTCCTTATAGGGAAGCCCGTCCTGGCCGACGACGGCGATCTTGGGATGCTTGCCTGTCGCCGTCTCGGTGAGCCGCAAATTGAAATAGGCCATGTCGCTGATATTGGAGAGCACCCAGATCTCGGTTTGCCCGGCTTTGCTCTTGACGACCGGTTGGAACTGGCCGTTCACCGTGAACTGCATGTCGCGCCGATGGTCGGGTAGCGACGGATCGGCCGGGATGTCGCCGGTCGACCTGCCGGGTAGCGCGATAAAGCGCTGCAGATTGGCCGGGATGAAATGGAATTGCCCGCGGGTATCGGGAATCGAGCCCGGTCCTTGGTTCCAATCCGCCGTTCCCGTGTACCAGATGGTGGCGTACTTCGTTCCCTTCTTCGAGTCGAAGAAGGTGGTCGGTACCAGAAGCGGACGGTAGGTGCCCTTTGCCAGCTGATCGCTCTCGGGCGCCTTTAGCGTGCTGATATATTGCGCCCAGTTCGGATTGTTGAGCTGGGCGAGCCCTCCTGCCCGGTCGAAGACGTAATTGTATTGCAGCAGCATATTCCGGATCGGAATCTTGTTCTCGGTCACGATCGGCAGGTTTCCGTCGAGGCGTCCGATCGCCAGCTGGCCAGCCAAGCCGTAATAGACATGAGACGTCGTCAACATATGCAGGTGGCTGTGGTACCAGTAGGCGCCATGCGGCAGGTCCTTGGGAAGTTCAAACGTATAGGTATTCGACATCCCGCCTGGAATGTGGAGCAGCACGTTATCGGCGTTGCCCTTCGGACTGATATGCATGCCATGGGTATGAAGGTTGAATGGCGACGAACCCATCTGACGCGGGTAAATATCGACCGCTTCGCCCTTCGGCGTATAAGCCGGATCGTAGAAATCGCTGATGGTGAGACCGGTCATTGCGTTGTCCAGATGGACGATCAACGTGTCTCCAGGCATCACTTGCAGCGTGGGTCCGGGATAGAGATTCTCGCCGGACATCTGGCCGTTCGATGCCGTGCCGCGTATCAGCTCATAGGCGAAGAGCAGGAAGTTCTTGACGGGCCTGGCCACCGTGTCGAGGCGGGCCTCATCCTGCTGGACGGTCAGCCTCACCTCGAGAATTCCGTCCTTGCTCGAGAGCGCTACGGGCTCGGTGAGTTCCGGCCGTATGGATAGATCGAATTTGGAAGCGGAGTCTTGCGCCGAGGCGACCAACCATTGTGATGCAACGAAAAGCGCAAGGATAACGACGGTGCCGCGCATGAAGAACGGCCGCAATACTCCATCCATGAGGAATCCCTCCGCATAAGCTCAGTTATCGTATGAGCCCGGCCCATAAAACTAGATTAGCGCCTCGCCCGGCGATCATAAAATATTCATCAGGAAATAGAAATCTCTATTGATAGACATTGCGTCCTCCTTGTAATGCCATCTAATGCCATCGTCGTCGCTCGAGAGGGAGGTGTAAGGTGTACCGATTTATCGTCCCTATAGCGCTTGCCTTGGCGTTGGCCGGGATTGGGCCGGGATTTTCCGAGGATGAGGTGCCGGCGTCTCAGCCTGAGTGGCCGCCGGTGATAATTCAGGTCAGGGATCGTGCCGAGCTTATCGAAAAATTCTGCGCGGCAGATTCGAACCTCGAGACCATTGTGGTGTTGCCGGCCTCCCTCTTCGTCGATGCCGAGCAAATGCTCTGTGAAAGCGGCCCATACAAGCTCTATAGAATTATCGAGGCTACTGACACGGACGACTTTGAGTACTTTCTGGATCCCCCGATATACGGCAAGCACAATCGCCTAGGCTGCGATGGTAAGGCCGGGCGGACCCAGAAGATCGTCGCCATCAACTGCCGGCCGTTGAAGTGAAATTGGGGAGGCCCCCGACGCAGCCGATGTGACCATTGACTTGAGAGGGGGTATGTCCGAATTCGACCAAACGCGGCGCGACTTGCTAAGGCGCATGGCGCTGCTCGGCGCTGTCGGCCTCGTTCCTAATATCGTTCCGCTCCGTCCCGCGCGCGCAGCGGAGCTCAAGGCCGGCTTCGTCTATATCGGCCCGCGCAAGGACTGGGGCTGGAACGAGTCGCATGCCGTGGCTGCCGCGGCGCTGCGAGGCGTTCCGCATGTGGGGGTCATCGAGGCGGGGTACCTTCCGGAGAGCACCAACTACGGCAGCGGCAAGGAGGATCCGGAAACCAAGGCT
Source organism: Methyloceanibacter sp. (assembly GCF_050726195.1). Taxonomy (GTDB): domain Bacteria; phylum Pseudomonadota; class Alphaproteobacteria; order Rhizobiales; family Methyloligellaceae; genus Methyloceanibacter. Next base: position 12,420 of record NZ_JBOHJC010000020.1, read on the forward strand.
TATGCTAAGGCTATGGAGGACATGATCGCCGACGGCGCAGGGATGATCTTCTCGACGTCGTTCGACGAGGATCCCTTCCTTGTGGCGATGGCGAAGAAATATCCGAATATCCTGTTCCGCCAGGCCGCGGCGCGCGCGAGCAGCAGCAACCCGCCAAATGTCGGCAGCCAGAATGCGTTGATCAACCAGGGCCACTATGTGAACGGCGTCGCCGCCGGCCTCTGCACGACCACGAACACGCTCGGCTTCGTGGCCGGTCTGCCGTTCGGCGCCGTGCTCCTGAACGTGAATTCATTTCTTCTCGGCGCTCGGCAGACCAATCCAAACGCGACCGTGCGGGTCGTCTTCACCGGCGGGTGGGAGGACGAGGCGAAAGATGCCGCGGCAGCCAACGCGCTCGTCGACGCGGACTGCGACGTCATCACCTGTCACCTGGACGCTCCGCGTGTAGTCATCGAGACGGCCGAGGCCCGCGGCGTGAAGACATGCGGTCATGCATTCGATCAGGCGCCACTTGCCCCCAAGGGCTACATCACCGGTTCTGATTACCATTGGACGGACATGTTCGAGACCTTCGTCGAGACTGTGCAGAAGGGGGAGGCCCTGCCGAATTTCGTCATCGGCGGCTATGACAGGGATTATGTCCGTTCGAGTCCGTTCGGCGCGGGAGCTAACCCTGAGGCGATCAACGCCGCCAAGACTGCCATGCAGGCGATGAAGAACGGGGACGCGATCTTTGTCGGCCCGATCAAGGACAATACCGGCAAGCTCGTGGTGCCGGCCGGCACGACGTACGGCCCCTATGCCGGTGAGCTCCAAGAGACCGATTATCTGATCGAGGGCGTTATCGGCTCGCTCCCGTGATCCGGTCGAGCTAGCTAAGGCTAGCGACGCGCAATGTTCTGCTTCCGTTGTCAGCCGCGGCACGGGTATGTTGCTTCTCGCGTGTAGTGAAGCCGTGTTCGGTATAGGTGGCTGCGAGCCCCCGCAACCAACGTTATTTGACTCCCCGAAGCAACAGCTTCGGGGAGTTTTCGTTTGCAGCGGGAACCGTCGCCAAGTGCCAAGATATGAACCAGATCGCCATAGAGAGTGGCGGCGATCCCTTAGCCGCCGCCCCCTGGATGCAGGTCAATCCGGTCGATGAGCGACCGGATCGCATGGGTAGCCTCGGAGCCTGATGGCGGGATCATTAGTGCGGCTTCAAGCTGCTGGACCTTATCAGCATAGACCTCCACCAGCCGCGGATGGAGGCGTACGGCAGAGGGAGGAACCTCACTTAATCGTCTCTCGAGCATCTTCAGCTGCGTCTCCAAGTCAGCCAGCCGGTGATGCATCGCGATCTTTCGCTTGATGGACTCGAGTCGTTGCCGGTCCGCCCTAGATTGTTGCTCGCGTTCGGCGTTGGTGCGATTTACTTCTTCCTAAAAGGCTCTCACGAATTCGCGCACCAGCTTGGGCGCAAGAAGCTTCTGCTTAGGGCCTCCAAGCACTCGCATGCGCCGCGTCATCGCCGAGCTGAAGCATGCATGTCCCTTGCATCAAAGCAGGAAGTCGTGAGCATTCAATGAGCCAACCTTCACGTAAATCTCGAAGTCGGTCTTGCCGTCGCCGTTCACGTCGCCCTGGACGATAACCTTGGAGCCTTTGTCCTCGTAGCGGAGTTCGCCCTTCTTGTGGTGAAACTCGCTGTTGCCGATCCACTTGAACTTCTGATTGCCGTCGGTGCCCTTCTTGGCGTCGATGCCCTTGAGGTCGATTTCGTCCTGGCCGCGTTCGAAATCAGTGATCTTGTCGCGTTTGGCGCCGCCGACTTTGGATTTGGTGATGCGATTAAAGTCGAAAACGTCGGCACCCGAACCGCCGACCAGAATGTCCTTTCCGCCTCCTCCGGTCAGCCAATCGTTGCCGGGGCCGCCCATGAGCTTGTCTTTGCCGCCGTGGCCCAGGAGAACGTCATCCCCCACCGAACCGTACATTCGATCGTTGCCGCTATTGCCGAGAAGCACATCGGCCCCCTCGTCGCCGTAGAGCACATCACTTCCTGCTCCCCCGCTCAGGAAGTCCGATTCGGCGCCGCCCCGCATGACGTCGCTGCCGCGAAGGCCCCAAAGCGCGTTGGGCGCGTCATTGCCGAAGATGATGTCGCTCCCAGCGCCGCCAAGCGCATTCTCGATGGTGACCCCGGGGGCGATCGAGACATTGTGTTTCAGTCCGCCGACACTCGAGAAGGAGCCGGCGGTCAAATCGATCACTTGGTCCTGAAGGAACCCGCTCATGTCGAGGGTGTCGATTCCCCCGGCATCCCAAATAGCGAACACGCCTTGGTCTTTGGCATGCGTGAAGTGAAAAACGTCGCGATCGGCATTCGAGTTGAAGCCATAGACCGTGTCGTCCGTACGGGTCGTAAGATTGGCGCCATACGCGTGTTGCAGGGCCACGATGTCGTGCATGAGCGGGGTTTCTGGCTTGGCCAGGCCATGATAGGCGCCCGTGTTCCCGGCCGAGAAATAGCTCATCACAGTATACTGGCGGCTGTCCTCCAAATATTCGGCGTGGTTGTTATAAGTAATGACAATGTTCGGTCCGGCGTTATATTCCTCTCATGGAGCAAGATCATCAAGCTATAGCTTTCTGACGAGGGCTGGTAGTATTGATTTACCCACACGTCCCCTGATGAATATTTCGGATCAGTCAACGCGGCAGAAGGATAGTTCGAGTAGGCCGCGGCTCCGTCGCTCTGGGAGTAGTAGTTTCCGAACAATATCGTCGCGCTATTTGCGTAGGGGCTATCTCCGTCAGTGACCTGTTCGAAGGTAATATTCGCTATGTCTGCCCAAAGATTTATGGCAAGTGTTGCCGCTTCGATCTGGCTCTCTGTAAAGGGAGTGAACGTTGCTTTCACCCCGCGGCTGTTCTCATGAGCTGGCGGGGTGGCCCTAAACCCATAAGTGATCGGTCCCGCCGCCTCACCGAACTCGGCGGCCCAGGTCATATTCTCCCGGGTAAGTTGTAGTGCGGCCTCTTCGGGCGACTTGGAAATTGTCGGCATTCGCTGTTCTCCGCGCCCGGAGAGGGCGGATGCAGAATGCCGAGTAGTATTTGGCTAAATCATAGAAATACATTTGCTCTGCTTTGGGCAAATCATAGAAGATGTTAGAATATTGTCGTTGTTATTTGAGTATAATTTTATTGAACCCTGATTCCACCGCCCCGATGACCAGCATCGGTGGATGGCCCCCCGCATGGATCGACTGGATTAATAATGGGCTGGCATACCCATTTGGGGGTCGTTCTTAGGTGAACCCTGAAGCTATTGTGCGCATAGTCGACGGCGCCGGCCTCACCTTCCAGCACCTGCTCTAGGAGCTTAAGAACTCCGCGTTCTGACCCGCGCGCCTACGAGCCCGGGCGCGCGTTGGGAAAGAAGAGCTGCTCACCGCCGATCTTGAAGCTGGCGATGGCGTTCTGGCCTTCGCCGCTGATCAGCCAGTCGACGAAGGCCTGTCCCTGCTCGGCCTTCACCCGCTTGTGCTTCTCCGGATTGACGAGAATGACGCCGTATTGGTTGAAGAGATTGGGATCGCCCTCGACGAGCACTTTGAGGCCGCCTTTGTTGGCGAAGCTCAACCACGTTCCACGATCAGTCAGGGTATAGGCCTCTTTGCCGGCAGCAATGGCGAGCGTCGCGCCCATGCCGGAGCCGGTCTCGAGATACCAGTCTCCGCTCGCCTTTTGGGGATCGGCGCCGGCCTCCTTCCATAGGCCGAGCTCGGCCTGATGAGTTCCGGAGTCGTCGCCGCGCGATACGAAGTGAGCCTGCGCGGCGGCAATCTTCTCGAATGCCTTGGGGGCGTCCTTGAGGCCGGTGATTCCTGCGAGATCCGCCGCCGGGCCGACGATGACATAGTCATTATACATGACATCGTGCCGGTCCACGCCCCAGCCTTCGGCGACGAACTTCTCTTCGTCTGGCTTGGAGTGAACGAGTACAACATCGCCGTCGCCGTTCCTCGCGTTTTTGAGGGCCTGGCCGGTGCCCACGGCGACCACGCGCACAGCGATGCCGGTCTTCTCGATAAATTTCGTCAGGATATGATCGAACAGGCCGGAGTTCTGCGTCGATGTGGTCGACTGGACGATGATAAAATCGTCGTCGGCTGCGTGCGCGAGGGAGGGGCCCCCAGCGAGCAGTAGCGTGCCGAGAACGAGTGTGGCCAGGCGTCGAAAAGTGGAAGCAACCACGGCGGCGTCTCCTCTCAAGTCACAGCACGAGGCCGCCGCTCAGGAATGCCCTCGCGCTCTCGCTGCTCGGCTCCGCGAAGAAATCCTCGGCGCTCTGATGCTCGATAACGCGGCCGTGGTGCATGAAGATGACATCATGGGCGAGCCGCCGCGCCTGGCCGACGTCATGGGTCACGAGGACGACCTTTATGCCGCGACGCTGCGTATCGAGGAGCAACCGCTCGATGGCCATGGTCGAAGCGGGATCGAGGCTCGATGTCGGCTCGTCGAGAAACAACACGTCGGGCTCAAGGCTGATGGCCCTGGCGAGGCAGAGCCGCTGCTGCTCGCCGCCCGACAGCACGCGCGCCGGTGTGGACGCATGCCGCTCGAGACCGGCGAGCTTGAGAGCTTCGTCGACGCGGATGGCGCGTTCGCCACGGTCGACGCCGCGCAAGCCCAGGGCATGTGAGACATTCGCCGCGACAGAGCGGCGGAGCAGGACGGGGCGTTGAAAGACCATGGCCTGCCGGCGTGCCAGTATGCGGTCCATCCGCCGTCCAGCCCACAAGATCTCGCCCTGCGTAGGGGCGATCAGCCCATGCATCAATCTGAGCAGGAGGCTCTTGCCCGCGCCGTTCGGCCCCATGATCGCCGTGATGCGGCGCGTGTCGATCGTCACGTCGACGCCATCGATCACGCGTTTCCCGCCAGTCTCGTAGGCGAGGTTCTTGAGTTCGAGCGGGAGCGGCGGGCTGACGAAGCGGTCGCTTAAGCCCAAGAGCGGGGAGGTGGGATCAAGCATAGGCGAGACGGTTGGCAAGGCGCTGGACCCCGATCAGCGCGGCATTGATGGCGAATGCCAGAGCCAGGAGGACGATGCCGAGGGCAAGGGCAAGGGCAATGTTCCCCTTGGATGTTTCCAGCGCGATGGCCGTGGTCATCGTCCGGGTCACGTGGTCGATATTGCCGCCCACGATCATGACGGCGCCAACTTCGGCGATCGCCCGGCCAAAGCCGGCCAGCACCGCAGTGATCAGGCGATAACGGCCATCCCAAAGCAGCGTGACGACGATAGCACTGGGTGAGGCGCCGAGTGAGCGCAGCTGCTCGTCATATTCCTCGAGAAGGTCCTGGCAGGCCTGCCGGGTCAGCGCGCCGATGATCGGCGTCACCAGCACGACCTGGGCGATGATCATGGCCGTCGGCGTGTAGAGGAGCTGGAGGACGCCGAGTGGGCCCGCATTGGACAGGAGGAGGTAGACCACCAGCCCCGCGACAACCGGCGGCAAGCCCATTAGAGCGCTGAGAATGGCCGATACCGCGCCCCGTCCCGGGAAGCGGTAGACGGCGAGCGCGCCGCCAATGGCGAAGCCGAGCACGCTGGCGATGGCGATGGCTGCCAAGCTGACCTGGAGAGATAGGACGAGAATCTCGACCAGACTCGGATCGAGCGTGACGATGAGGCCGATGGCCCTGCGAAATGCCTCGATAAAGTCGGTCATTGAAACCGTCCAGATCCGTTTGATCAGACTTTCCGATTGGACGTTCAGTTTTTCCGATCGTCCAAGCTGAAAAAGTATACCGCTTTGGTGTCAACCGCAGGCGAGTTGCCGCCGCTAGCTTGCCGACATATGTCAGGGACTGGTATCACCAAGTTTGGAAGCGTTCAAATTCCCGCTGGGCAAACGGAAGTAAGAAGTGTGGAGCAGGAAACCCCGTTGAATGGTGGGCCGGATCGGCCTGCGAGAAATGTCGGATCTCGTAAACGTGCGCGAGGCTTTCCCAAGGGCAGGCAGCTCGACCTCGCGGCACGGGAACAGGTGCGGGAGCTTCTGGGCGATCGTCCGCGCCGCCACGATCTGCTGATCGAGTATCTCCATCTCATCCAAGATCGCTATCATTGCATCTCGAGCCGGCACTTGCGCGCGCTGTGCGATGAGCTGAAGTTGCCGCAGGCTGCGGGCTACGAGGTTGCCACCTTCTACGCTCATTTCGACGTGGTGAAGGAGGGGGAGACGCCGCCCCCGCCGACGACCATTCGCGTGTGTGACTCGATTACCTGCGCGATCAAAGGCGCCGATGTGCTCTATGAATCCCTGCGGGCCGGCGTTAATCCTGCGCAGGTGCGCGTTGTGCCGGCTCCGTGCATGGGACGCTGCGATACGGCGCCGGTCTGCGAGGTCGGACACTATTTCGTCGACCACGCCACGCCGGAGACCGTCGAGCAGGTGGTCGAGAGCGGCAGGCGCGAAACCGAGATTCCGGACTACAAGGGACTCGCCGCGTATCTTGCCGAAGGCGGCTACGCAATGCTGAAGGAGTGCCGCTCTGGAGAGCGCGATGTCCAGGAGGTAATCACCGAAATGGGCGACGCGGGACTGCGCGGGCTTGGTGGCGCAGGCTTTCCCGCCGGCAAGAAGTGGCAGATCGTCCGCTCCTATCCCGGCCCGCGCCTGATGACGATCAACGGCGACGAAGGCGAGCCCGGCACCTTCAAGGACCGCTACTACCTCGAGCGCAATCCGCATCAGATGTTCGAAGGCGCGCTGATCGCGGCCTGGGCGGTGGAAGCGGAGCGAATCTATCTCTACATGCGCGACGAATATCCCGCCGTGCTGCATATCCTGGCGCACGAGATCGCCGCGCTCGAAAAGTCGGGCCTCATCGACAAGGGCGATATCGAACTTCGTCGCGGCGCCGGCGCGTATATTTGCGGCGAAGAGTCGGCGATGATCGAATCGATCGAGGGCAAGCGCGGCTATCCGCGCAATCGGCCGCCTTATATCGCCGAGGTCGGACTGTTCGGCCGCCCGACTCTCAACCACAACGTCGAGACGCTCTACTGGGTGCCTGAGATTCTGAAGAAGGGGGCCAAGTGGTTTGCCGATCATGGCATGAACGGCGGCAAGGGCTTTCGCTCCTGGTCGGTGTCGGGCCGCGTGAGGAAGCCCGGCGTCATTATCGCGCCGGCCGGGGTGACCGTGAACGAGCTGATCGAACGCGCCGGCGGCATGGAGGATGGCCAGGAGTTCAAGGCCTATCTTCCAGGCGGCGCATCGGGAGGGATTCTTCCGGCGTACCTCGGCGACGTTCCCCTCGATTTCGGCACTCTGGACAAATATGGTTCGTTCGTCGGCAGCCACGCCATCGTCGTGTTCTCGCAGCAAGATCGCATCGCCGATGTCGCGATCAACCTGCTGCGCTTCTTCAAGAGTGAGTCCTGCGGCCAGTGCACGCCGTGCCGCGTGGGTTGCGACAAGGCGGTGGCGCTGCTCGAAAGAGACGATTGGGACGATGACCTGCTGAACGAGCTGGCGCAGACCATGCGCGACGCCTCGATCTGCGGTCTCGGCCAAGCCGCGCCAAATGCCTTCATCACTGCGATGCAATTTTTCTTCGATGAGCCCGCGCGCCCGGGCGCCGCGGGCCGCCCGGCAAGCTATTGATTGGATGACGCCATGACGGACCAGTTGCTGTTCACGCTTGATGGAGAGATGGTCTCCGCCAGGCCAGGTGAGACCATTTGGCAGGTGGCGAAGCGCCACGGAATCGACATCCCGCATCTGTGCTGGCTGCCGGAGCCCGGTTACGCCGCCGACGGCAATTGCCGCGCCTGCATGGTCGATGTCGAAGGCGAGCGCACCCTCACTGCCTCCTGCATCAGGAAGCCGACCCCGAACATGGTGGTCAAGACGGCGACCGAGCGTGCGGTCAAAGCGCGACGCATGGTGATGGAGCTGTTGCTGGCGGATCAGCCGCCGCGCGAGGAGTCGCCGGATCGTGTTTCGCCGTTTTGGCATTGGGCCGAGGCGCAGCACATCGAGACCTCGCGCTTCCCGGCGCACGGCATTATCAAGCCCGACCTGTCGCACCCCGCCATGGCGGTCAATCTCGACGCGTGCATCGACTGCGGCTTGTGCGTGCGCGCCTGTCGCGACGTTCAGGTCAACGACGTCATCGGCATGGCATTTCGGGGCATCGGCGCCAGGCCGGTGTTCGATTTCGACGATCCCATGGGGGATTCCACCTGCGTGGCGTGCGGCGAATGCGTGCAGGCGTGCCCGACCGGCGCGCTCATGCCGAAGTCGATCGTCGATCCGATCACGCAGCATGGAACGAGAGAAGTCGACCGCGAGGTCCACTCGGTGTGTCCCTATTGCGGCGTCGGCTGCCAGATCAGCTATCAGATCAAGGACGAGAAGATCGCCTTCGTGCAGGGACGTGACGGCTATTCGAACGAGAACCGGCTGTGCGTGAAGGGCCGGTTCGGCTTCGACTATGTCACCAATCCCCAGAGGCTGATGAAGCCTTTGATCCGTAAGCCCGGCCTGCCGAAGGGCGTCAACGTCGATCCCGCAAACCCCTACACGCATTTCCGCGAGGCGAGCTGGGAGGAGGCCTTGGATTTCGCCGCGGCGGGGCTCGCGCGCGTCGCCGATGCGCATGGCGGTCAGGCCATCGCCGGCTTCGGCTCGGCCAAATGCACCAATGAGGAGGCGTATCTGTTCCAGAAGCTGATCCGCACCCGCTTCCGTACCAACAACGTCGACCACTGCACGCGGTTGTGTCACGCATCGTCAGTGGCGGCGCTGATCGAAGGCATCGGCTCCGGTGCGGTGACGGCGACATTCAACGAAGTTGAGCATGCCGACGTCATCATCATCATCGGCGCCAACCCGACCGAAAACCACCCAGTCGCCGCGACGTTCTTCAAGCAGGCGGCGCGGCGCGGCGCCAAGCTAATCGTCATCGATCCGCGCGGGCAGGCACTGCGCAACTACGCCACCCACATGCTGCGCTTCAAGTCGGGAAGCGACGTGGCGCTGCTCAACGCCATCATGCATGTGATCGTGGAGGAAAAGCTCTACGACGTTCAGTACCTGCAGGCGTACGCCGACAATTTCGACAGGCTCAAGGACCATCTCGCCAGCTACAGCCCCGAATCGGTCGAGGCGATCTGCGGTATCGACGCCAAAACTATTCGTGACGTCGCGCGCATCTTCGGCAATGCCGAGCGTGCCATGATCTTCTGGGGCATGGGCATCTCGCAGCATGTGCACGGTACCGACAACGCGCGGTGCCTGATCTCGCTCGCGCTGATGTGCGGCCAGGTCGGGCGCCCTGGCACCGGGCTGCACCCCTTGCGTGGACAGAACAATGTTCAGGGCGCCTCCGACGCCGGACTGATCCCCATGTTCTATCCGGACTATGCCGATGTGCAGGCTGAGCCGATCCACAAGAGGTTCGAGGAGCTGTGGGGGACGCCGCTCTCCGACAAGGCCGGCCTGACCGTGGTCGAGATCATCAATGCCGCCTACAAGGGCGAGATCAAAGGCATGTACGTCCAGGGCGAAAACCCGGCGATGTCCGACCCCGATCTCGATCATGCGCGCGCCGGCATCGCCAAGCTCGAACATCTCGTGGTGCAGGACATCTTCCTCACCGAGACGGCGATGATGGCCGACGTGGTGCTCCCGGCTTCCGCCTGGCCCGAGAAGGCGGGCACGGTCACCAACACCAACCGTCAGGTGCAGATGGGCCGCAAGGCGCTCAATCTCCCCGGTGACACACGCGACGATTTGTTGATCATCATTGAGTTGGCCAAGCGTCTTGGGCTGCCCTGGACCTACACCCATCCCTCGCACGTCTTCGAGGAGATGAAACGCGCGATGCCGTCGCTCGACAACATCACCTGGGACCGGCTCGAGCGCGAATCCTCCATTATCTATCCCTGCCCGGAGCCGGATCACCCCGGGGAGCCGGTCGTGTTCGGCGAGGGCTTCCCGACCAAGTCGGGCCGCGCTTATCTCGTGCCGGCCGACATTCTGCCTCCGGCCGAAGTGCCGGACGAGGAATATCCCTTCGTGCTGATGACGGGGCGACAGCTCGAGCATTGGCACACCGGCGCCATGACAAGGCGCGCCGGCGTGCTCGATTCGCTTGAGCCTGGTCCCACGGCGAGCCTCAATCCAAGGACGCTGGCGCGTTACGGCATCGCGCCGGGCGACTTGATGCGCGTCACGACGCGCCGGGGTTCGATCGAGCTCACGGCGCGCGCCGACCTCGCCGTACAGGAAGGCACGGTGTTCATTCCGTTCGCCTATGTCGAGGCGGCGGCCAACATCCTGACCAATCCGCAGCTCGATCCTTACGGCAAGATCCCGGAGTACAAATATTGCGCCGTGAAGATCGGACCCGCGCAAGGCAGGCCGCAACGCGTGCCGGAGCCCAGTCTCGACGTGACAGCCTCGGGCCTGTAACCGTAAGATCTACAATGGTTTTGCCGAATGGCGTCGTCGGTGTCCTGCTCGCAGGCGGCAGGTCGAGCCGCATGGGCGGCGGCGACAAATGCCTGCGGACGGTCGGGGGCAGGCCCATCCTTGCCTGGAGCATCGACCGCCTGAGGCCGCAGGTCTCGGACATGATCATCAACGCCAATGAAGATGCCGCTCGTTTTGCCGACTTCGGCCTGCCGGTCGTTCCGGACAGCATCGTCGGCTATGCCGGACCGCTCGCCGGCGTACATGCAGGACTTCAATGGGTGAAAGCGAATCGCCCGGACATGAGCCACGTCGTGACCGTCGCCACCGACACGCCGTTCTTGCCCGCCGATCTGGTGCGCCGGTTCCTCGCCGCAGCCCAGGACAAGTCGGCGTTCTGCATCGCGCAATCCGAAGCCGGCACGCATCCGGTGATCGGGCTGTGGCCGGTCACACTGGCGGCTGCTCTTAGGGTCTCGCTCGAGAGGGGCGAGCGCAAGGTAGGTGCCTGGACCAAGGATCACGGCGCGGTGCCAGTGTTCTTTCCGCCGGTCGATGTCGGCGGACAGAGCATCGACCCCTTCTTCAACATCAACGCGCCAGAGGACCTCGCCAAGGCGGAGGCGCTTCTCAGCGAGAACACGCCATGACCTTGCCCGTGTTCGGCGTTGTCGGCTGGAAGAATTCCGGCAAGACCACGCTGATGACCAATCTCATCCGCGAGTTCACGCGCCGGGGTTTCTCCGTCTCGGTCATCAAGCACGCCCACGCCAAGTTCGAGATCGATCATCCCGGCCGCGACTCCTTCAAGATGCGCGAGGCGGGCGCGCGCCAAGTGATGCTCTCCTCGCCCCGTCGCTTCGCCCTGATGCGTGAGCTTGGCGATACGCCCGAGATGACGTTCGACGAGCTCCTGCCCTATGCGGGGCCGTGCGATCTCGTCCTGGTCGAAGGCTATAAGCGCGAGGCTTACCCGAAGATCGAGATCCGCCGGGAGGGCGCCGCGTCGCGCGAGCCCCTGGCGGTGCAATTTCCGGAAATCGTTGCCATCGCCTCGGATCGGCCTGAGGAGGAGGGAGTCCAACTGCCCGTCTTCCCAATCGGCGACGTTGGGAGCATGGTCGATTTCATCGTCGCGACCCTCAATCTCAAGCGCCCATGACCGGCAAGCTGATCGACGATTGCTTCGTTCTCGACAAGGACCGGCTCCCGCACCATGAGGCCATCGCGATCCTGAAAGCGCGGGTGCATCCCGTGACGGGAATCGAGCAGGTTCCGCTCGCCGATGCTGCCGGCCGCTTCCTGGCGGAAGCGGTCGTCGCGCCGCGTCTCATTCCCGCCCATGACAATGCGGCTGTCGACGGCTACGCCTTCGCCGCGTCAGACTACGCCGCCGAGACGGGTGCGAGCCTCAGGATCGCCGGCGAGGCTGCGGCGGGACACCCTTACGGAGGCGCAGTACAAGGCGGCAGCGCGGTCCGCATCTTCACCGGCGCAGTGATGCCCGCCGGCCTCGACACGGTGGCGATGCAGGAGGATGTGCGCATCGAAGAGCGGGATGGGGCGCGCTGGGCGCATATCTCTCCGGGCCTCAAGCCAGGCGCCAATCGCAGGCTCGCCGGCGAGGACACGAAGGCCGGCGAAACACTTATTGCGCCTGGTGTGCGGCTGAGGCCGCAAGACGTGGCGAGTGCCGCCGCGACAGGTCTCGGCGCATTGTGCTGTCATGCGCCGCTCAAGGTCGCCGTGTTTTCGACCGGGGACGAAATCTTGCGTCCGGGCGAGCCCTTCGCCGAAGGCAAAGTCTATGATGCGAACGCGCCGATGTTGCATGGCCTCATCGCCGCAGCAGGAATGGAAACGATCGACCTCGGCGTCCTGTCCGACACGCGCGAGCGCGTGGTCGCAGCCCTCGAAGCGGCGAGCGGGCAATTCCATGCGATCGTCATTTCGGGTGGCGCAAGCCAAGGCAAAGAGGACCACGTCGTCCAAAGCATCGATGCGCTCGGCAAGCGCCATCTCTGGCAGATCGCCATAAAGCCGGGGAGGCCGATGAGCTTTGGCCAGATCGGCGACTGCGTCGTGCTCGGCCTGCCGGGCAATCCCGTGGCGGTGTTTGTCTGCTTCGTCATGTATGTGCGGCCGGTGCTGACGCGGCTCGCCGGGGGCGCATGGCCGGAGCCTGTGCGATTTTCCGTGCCGGCTGCGTTCAGCCAGCAAAAGAAAGTAGGCCGTCGGGAGTTCTGGCGCGCCAGGCTCGTCCGCGAGGATGGGCGCCTCCTCGCCGCCAAGTTTCCGCGCGACGGCTCGGGGCTGATCTCCTCGCTGCGCGAGGCCGACGGACTGATCGAGGTCCACGAGGATGTGCAGGAAATTCGCGAGGGGGACCTCGTGGACTTCATCCCGTTCTCCGCGTTCGGTCTCGACTGACCAGCGGATTGCTTGGCGCTCGGGTCGAACAGATAATGAATATAAAACAAACACTTACGTAGGCATGGGAGAAGTCATGCCTCGCATAACGAGGCGCGCAAGTCGCGTGGCTTAAGCCATTCTTTGGGCCTATGCGCCAAGCTCCAGTGGCGCACACGGCGCAACGAGGCCCCGCATGATCCGATCCTATACCGACCACGCGGCCAACGAGCGGACCTTCCTTGCTTGGCTCCGCACCGGCATCGCCGTGATCGCGTTCGGCTTCCTCATCGAGAAGTTCGACCTGTTCGTCGACACCATGGCGGCCGCCGTGTCTGCGGAGGGCGTGCGTCCTCAAGCGCTGGAACACATGACGACACCTTTCGGCTGGGGCGCCGGGCACGCCTTCATCGTGGTCGGCATCATCTTCATATTGGTGGCGACGTTCCGCTTCGTTCGGACGGGGTGGATGCTCGACGATCAGAAGATCCATTCGCCCGGCATCGTCGCCGACCTGAGTCTGTCGGTGACGCTCGCGCTTCTGCTCATCGTGGTGAGCGTCTTGCTCTTCTTCCACGCCTAAGGCGGATCACGGCGCGGCGATCACGACCTCGTAGTTTTGGCCTTCCCAGGCGCCGGCATCGCGCCACAGGAATGTGAACTGAATGCTGTCGCCCGCCTTTAAGGCCTCGGTCGGCAGCTTGGCGACATGCACGCCAAGCCCCGTGTCCGCCGTGTCGATGTCTTGGATGTCCTTCCAGCCATTGGTGCCGAAATGGATCGTCGCGGGCGCCGTCAACGCGACGTAGAGCGTATGCCCGGCGGCGACGTTGCGCGGCTGATAGGTCGGGCCCCAAATGTCGTAGTCGAGCATGGGGCGGACGCCGCGATAGCGTGCCCAGGTTGCCGCGGGCCGGTCCACCGGGCGCCCTTGCGCGAGGCTGTGGCAGAGCTTGCAAAACTCTGCATGGGCCCACACCAGCGGCATGGCCGAGCCGCTCGGCTTGCCGGGCACGAGACCACAGGCGGGGATCGGGCTTGAGTCCCAAATCTGCTCGGGTATCAGCCCTAAGGGACTCGACATGGCCATCATGGCCTCGAGATAGGGTGTGATGTCCTCGCCGGCAGAGAGCGCGTAATGCCCGCGCTCGCCGGTCAGCAGCGGCCAGCCGCGGCCGCGGCCAGTGCCATTGAAGCCGGTGCCGTCGTCATGCTCGCCATAACCGTCGTGGTTATAGCGGTGCCACACCGGCCCTGACGGCGTGTCGGTCTCGAGCAGGTGGTCGATGACTTTAACGGTCTCGGCGATGGAGGGATCGTTTGCCGCGCGCAGGCCGTAGCGCACGAGCTGAAGGCAGTCGGTCGAAACCTGATCGCTCGCCGGCAACCGAGGATCGTAGGGGAGATTCTTGATGGGCACGATTTCGTTGAGGTCGCGCGTGCCAGTCAGAAAGTCGGGCGGCACGGTGCGGACGAAATAGCCGTTCACGCCGGCTTGCCCGGCGAGAGACGTCCCACGCACGAATGACCACGCCTCGATCTGCGCGTTCCAGTAGTCGGCGACACGCAGCGCATGTTCCTTGGCCGCACCGTCGAGGAAGACGCTGCCCTCCACCAGCGAGGCGATGGCGACAGCAAGTGTGAAGGAGTTGAGACCGGAGTTTTCCTCCCAACGGTCCTGGTTGGTGCTCGGGCCGTGGCGGCAAACGAAGCCCACGGCGCGCTTGATCATGTCGGTGACCGGGATGCCGTCGAGTGCGTCGCGCTCGTGCAGCAGCGAGACGAGCAGAATGGGGAAGGCGGCCTCGTCGAGCTGGACTCCCTGCCAAAAGGCGCGGCCGCCGAGCCACTGGTTCTGGAACCAATGCCCGTCCTCCTGCTGGGTGGCGATGAGGTAGCGCAACACGTCACGGGCGTCGCGGTAGCACTCGACGGCGACCAACGCGCCCGCCGTCTCCACCAGGTCGCGCGGCCACACGAGATGATAGCCGCCGCGGCTCGTGCTGGTGTCGCCCCACGGCACGGATAGGCTCGCCACCGTGGCGCCGCGATAGGTACGGTCCTGGTGGACCTTCAGCATGGCGGCGGAAAGCGCCAGGCGTTCGTCGATCTTGCCGCCGAAGGTGGCGCGGCGGCAGGTGCCGAGCCATTCCTCCCAGTCGCGGCAATAGTTCGTCCACTCCTCGTCGAAATCGTCCATGAGCACCGAAACCGAGAGCGTCGAGGCGGCTTCCTTGGTGCCGGCGAGCCCGAGCGCGAGCGTCCCGCGCCGCGTGAGCTCGCCCATCAGGGTTACGGCGCCGGGGCCGGCGCTGTCGTACTCCCAGGTCATGCGGCCGTTCTTGTTGAAGTCCTGCCAGCCATCGCTCACTTCGAGGCAGCCTACCGAGCGGCGGCCGAAGCCGTCAGTGCCGGTCTGGTCGACGGCGGACAGCGCGATGGCAAATGGTCCTTGCTCGGCCCACAATACGTGGCGACCGTCATGTGTCGCCGACGACGCGACGTTGTTGCGCGCGTCGTCGCCGAGGCGGGCGGCGAGCAGGGCATAAGGCTTGAGGCTCGCATCGCCTTCGAGCGAATAGCGCATCAGGAGGGTGTCGCGGCTTTGCGAGGCGCAAACCTCGAGCGTGAAGGTGAAGCGGGGATGGCGGTGGATGATCTCGGCCGCGGGCACGCCGGGCTTCGGCAAGGTGATGGTGTAGGCGTTGAGGCGGCGCAGCTCGACCCAGAAGCCTTTGTCGTCGGCGATGATAAAGCCGAGGTCCTTGATCTGGGGAATGTCGATGCGCGGGTAGTAGACCTCGGTGACGATGCCTTGAGCGATGGTGAACCACAGCCTGGAGGAGCCGAGACTTGCGCCGACCAAATCTTTGCGGGCGGGGGCCCAGGTGGGGGTACAAGGGCCGCAGGGTGCTTGCATGGATGTCGCCGTTCCGCTCGGAGTTATCGCCGCGCGGATCGTGCTCTAAGCGGTAATCCTTAGCAAGATCGAGGGTTGCCGCAGCCGCCGCCGCGAGAGATGTTACGCACAGGGATGCGCGGGCGGACTGGGCGCCGAAGAGGCGACGGGGCATGGCATGGACATGCGTTGGGGCGACGCGCCCGCCGAGAGTCAAGAATCGCTCGTCCGCGCCTTCCTCGACGACATTTCCGACCTCGGCTATGCCGCGTTCGACGCCTTCTGCATCGATCCGGACACCGTTCTAAGCCCCGTGCGCGAGGGTAACTGGGCCGTGGCGAGCTACGATCTAGGCATCGTCCGCGACTACATGACCGATGGCGTCGCGGCGATCTGCCCAGCGCTCGCGGAGGCCGGCCGCAGCCTCAGACCTTACGACTACGTGGCGCTGCTCGAGAGTCAGGCGGACAACGCCTCAGCCCGTTGGCAGCGGCGGCTGTTGCGCCTGTTCGGCGTCAACCATGCCTGGCTCGTGCCTATGAGCTCGCTGCGCTTCATCAAGGGCGTCACGGTATACATGACCGGCCGCGGCGAGACGGCGGCGCAGCGCTTTCTCGCTACGCGCGATGAAATTCACCTGAAGGCGATCCATTTCTTCGAGGCCTTGGAGGCGACGGGACCGACCATTCCAGAAGACATGGCCGGTTTGCTGGAGGGAGTCGGGCCGCTCACCAATCGCGAGGCGGAATGTCTCGGCTGGGCGGCGCAAGGCAAGACCAATTGCGACATCGCCGCGATCCTCGGCATCTCCGAGAACACTGTGCGCTACCACTTCAAGAACGTGCTCGCCAAGCTCGGGGCACGCACCCGGGTTCAGGCGGTGGCGCTATTCCGCTCGCCGCGCGTGCCCGGGAACAATGGTCCGGGCGGCGGCCCTGCCGGCGAGGTCTGATCCACGGCGACTTGTGGCATTCGAGCCACAGCGGGCCGCTTTATGCTTCGTCCCACCCCAACGGGTAGTACCCGCCTTCATGCCAGGGCGGCAACGTCTCCCCCATAAACAACGCCCGCGCCGGGAGCGGGGACGAGTCGGGGGGTAGTGATGGGATCGGACTGTTTTGTGCCGCGCTTCCGGCGGCTTCTGATTGGCGTCGCGTCGGCGGCTGTGCTGACCGTGGTCATGGCCGGAGCGGCGCAAGCCTCGCCCGGCTGCAACGCGCTCGATGGCCAAAGCGACAGCACGACGGCGTCCGTCAGCGGACAAATCGGCAACGGCAAGGTGTTCAAGTTCGAGGCGGGCGACACGATCACGGTCACCATCGTCGCGCCGCCCAACTCGTTTGTGAGCGTAAAATTTCTCGATTTCGAAGCGACGGTCGACAATGTCGGTGGCGCCAACGCCAAGAAGAAGACCTTCAAGGTGGTCGTCGATAAGAACGCGAGCACGCGGGTGGACCTCGACATCTCGACCAGCGGCGGGACGGTCAAGATCAGTTTCAACTGCAAGAACGCGCCTGACGACGACAACAACAATAATGACAATGACAATGATGACGACGGCGATGACGCTCAGCTGAACGCCAATCAGGCCGCCGGCCAGGTCGACGCGGTGGTGCAACAGATCGTGCCGGGCGGCATCGACGGCGATTTGTTCCGCGATTTCGGCATTCCCTTTGTCAGCCCGCTCAATGCGATCGGCTTCAACAATCCGGGGTTCCAAGGAATTGAATGCGACCCCGCGGCTCTGGAAGCGCTGCTCGCCGCGCTGGAAGCCGCCCGCGTCAAGCTCGTGCGAGCGGAACGGGCGCTGAACGAGACCAACGCCGAGCTGAACGAAGCTAGGGCAAGTCTGGCGGAAGCGGTGGCCGAGGCACGGCTAGGCATAACAGCGGACTCCCCGAAAATTCAACGCCTGGAGAGGGCCAAGTTTGAGCTCGTCAAGGTACAGAACAAGCGGAAGGGCGCTGCCAGCAATCAGGCGGAAGCCAACAAGGAGTTCGTCCAGGCCTTTAATGCCTTCCAGGCCCAAAAGGCCGCGTGCGACCGGGCGCAGGGGGCCTCGAACCAGGCCTCCGCGCCGGGCGGCACCGACGGCAGCTTCGCGGTCGCATCGGCGTTTTCCGCCACCGGCTTCCAGCCGGTCCTGCTGGCCCCGGCTGAGCCCGCGCTGCTCGGCAACGACTCGCCTGGCTCGAAGAGTCTCAGCGGCAGCTACAGCCTCGCCACGGCGCGGGCGCAAGGGGGCAGCTTCGCTGGCCTTCTCGGCGACAAGCGCTTCAATGCCTGGGTGAACGGCGGCGTCGTATTCAATGACAACGACCGGCGCGGGCTTGGGCAGAGCGGCGAGACGGCCGTGGTCTCGGGCGGCGCCAGCTACCTCATCAGCCCGAGCGTCAATGTCGGCCTCGCCGCCCGCTATGGCGACACCGACGTCTCGGGCGCAGGCGGTTCCACCGACGCCGAGGCGTGGTCGGGCGCCGCCTTCACCCAGGTCCTGCTGCCGAACAGCTTCTCGCTCGCCGGCATGCTCGCCTATAGTGTTGTCGACGTCGACGGGCGCTTCGTTCAGCCGGGCATCACGGCGACGGGCAAGACCGACGCGGACTCGTTTGCGGGCCAGCTCGTCCTGTCACGCGGCTTTGCGGTGCACGGCTGGACGCTCGCCCCCAATCTCGGCGTCTCGTTCGTCGACATCGACCGCGATGCCTTTACCGCCTCCGATGGCACAAGGGTCACCGGGTCGAGCTCCACGCAAACCGCACTGACGGCGGGCGCAAATTTGGCGCGGAGCTTTATCGCGGAAGGGCCGAACGGGAACCGGGTCACGATCGTGCCGAGCTTCGGCGTCAACGGCTTCTCCAATCTCGGCCTGTTCGACCCGCTGATCGGGCTCACAGGGCAGGACTTCGAGGACGACGAGTTCGGCGTGTCGCTCAACGGAGGCCTCGAGGTGCAATTCCAGGACGGTGCCGCGCTGGGGCTCGCCGTCACGTGGGCGGGCGCTGGCAGCGACCAGCAGAACGTCCAGATCCTCGGCGGCTTCGCCTGGCCGTTCTGAGTCTGCTCAGTCAAGCCGTCGGCGCGGCGGCCTGCTTGCCAGGCGCCTTGGCGTCTGAGCCAGGCTCGCAGTCGGTGCGCTGCTCCACAGGCCGGCCGTCGCGGCCGAGATTGCAGGCGCTGTTGACGAGGGCGAGATGCGAGAAGGCTTGCGGGAAGTTGCCGCATAGCCGCTTAGCGTTCGTGTCGTATTCCTCGCTGAGCAGGCCGAGATCGTTGCGCAAGTTGAGCAGGCGCTCGAACAGCTTCACGGCGTCGTCGTGGCGCCCCATCGCCACATAGGCGTCGACCAACCAGAAGCTGCAGGCGAGGAACATGCCTTCGCCCGGCGGGAGCCCGTCATTGCTCTTCGCCGTGTCGTAGCGCTGCACCAGGCCGTCCTTCATCAAGGTCTTCTCCACCTGCGCCACGGTGCCGGCGATGCGCGGATCGTCGGCCGGCAGGAAGCCGACGGGGCAAAGCAGCAAGAGGCTCGCGTCGACTTCCTTGGTGCCGTAGGCGCGCACGAAACTGTTCAGCCCCTTGTCGTAGCCCTTCTGGCAAACCTCCGCGTGAATGGTCTTGCGGATGTCGTGCCAGCGCTCGACCGGGCCACTGAGCTTGAAGCGTTCGGCGCTCTTGATCGAGCGGTCGAACGCCACCCAGGCCATGACCTTGGAGTAGGTGAAGTGCTGCGGTCCGCTGCGCACCTCCCAGATGCCTTCATCCGGCTTTTGCCACTGACCTTCGAGATGATGCAGGATCTCGAGCTGCAGCTCCCAACCGGATTTTTCCGGCGCGATACCGCCTTTGCGCGCCTGGTGCAGCGCATCGGCAAGCTCGCCATAAACGTCGATTTGCGTTTGCTGGTGGGCGCCGTTGCCGATGCGCACCGGCGCCGATTTCTCGTAGCCGGGCAGCCACGGCAGCTCGACCTCGTAGAGGCGCCGCTCGCCGGCGATGCCGTACATGATCTGCATCTGATTGGGGCTGCCGGCGACCGCGCGGAGCAGCCACTCGCGCCAGGCGTGCGCCTCGTCGTAGTAGCCGGTGTTCATCAGCGCGAGCAGGGTCAAGGTCGCGTCGCGCAGCCAGCAATAGCGATAGTCCCAATTGCGCGGGCCGCCAAATTGCTCGGGCAGCGACGTGGTGGTAGCGGCGACCACGCCGCCGGTGGGCGCGAAGGTCATCGCTTTCAGTGTGATCAGCGAGCGCCGCACCGCGTCCTCGTAACGACCGCTCACGATGCATTTGGACGACCAGTCGTGCCAAAACTGCTCGGTCTCCTTGAGCAGCTTCTGCGGATCGATGGGCGGCGGGTCGGGCAAAAACGATTCCGCATAGGTGAGGGCGAACGGCACGGTCTCGCCCTGATTCACGGTGAACTCGCCCTTGGTCCTGAGGTTCTCGCCACGCAGTTCGATGGCCGACTGCAATATGAGCTTGTTCGGTCCGGCCACCGCGCGCAGGCGCCGGTCCGCCATCGTGGTGACCCACGGGACTTCCTCGCCGTACCCGAACCGCACAACGAACTCGGTGGCGAAATCGACCGCGCCGCTGACCCCGGCGACGAGGCGCATGAGATGTGGGCGCGACTCTTGGGGGAACATGAAATCCGTCAAGGTGGCGATTCCGGTCTTGGTCTCGAAGCGCGTCTCGAGGATCAGCGTATCGGGAAGGTAGCGGCGGGTGATGCGCGCATTGGGATCGGCCGGCGCGATCAGCCAGCGGCCATTGTCCGGTGTGCCAAGAATGGCGGCGAAGCAGGCGGGTGAATCGAAGCGCGGCGCGCAGAGCCAGTCGATCGAGCCGTCGCGACCGACCAGCGCCGCGGTAAGGCAGTCGCCAATCAACGCATAGTCTTCGATGGGGAGGGCCATGGCCTCGTGCCGTGCTGCGGTTAGAGACCGGGGCTGCTCTGCATGAGACCACCGTCGGCCATGATAGTCGTCGCTGTGAGGTAGCTGGCGCCGTCGCCGGCAAGGAAGCCGACGACGCTGGCGATCTCCTCGGGCTTTGCCATGCGCCCGAGCGGGATGGCGGTGTCAAGCTTCTTGAGTTTGGTTGGATCGTCCATGGTGCTGACGTTGATCGGCGTCTCCACGGCGCCAGGGCCGACGCCCACCACCAGGATATTGTGCGGCGCGAGCTCAACGCCGGCGGTGCGGGTCAGCATCCGCATGCCGCCTTTGGACAGGCAGTATGCGGTGTTGCCGGGCATCGGCCAGTCCTCATGCACCGAGGTGATGTTGATGACACGCCCGCCGCCGCCCTGCTTGATCATCTGCTGGGCGGCGAGCTGGGTGGCGAAGAACGCGCTCTTGAGATTGATCCTCAGAACACTGTCGTACTGGTCCTCCGTAGTGTCGAGGACCGAGGTGCGCGTTTCGATGCCGGCGTTGTTGACCATGATATCGAGCCGGCCAAACTTGGCGACCGCGGCGTCAACGAGATTCTGGAGGTCGGCGAGCTGGCTCACGTCCGCGTCCACGCCGATGCACTGATCGCCGAGACTCGCGACTTGGCGCTCCAGCGCTGCCGTCGCGTCCGGGTGCGCCACATAATCGATGACGATGTTGGCGCCTTGCCGTGCCAGCTCAAGAACGATCGCCTGACCAATTCCCGTATTGCCGCCGGTGACGATCGCGACCTTGTTCTTCAAAGACATGTGCGGTCCTCCATCGCGTGGACGATGTTCATATTCCACTAACGCTTGCGCG
This sequence comes from Methyloceanibacter sp., assembly GCF_050726195.1. Taxonomy (GTDB): domain Bacteria; phylum Pseudomonadota; class Alphaproteobacteria; order Rhizobiales; family Methyloligellaceae; genus Methyloceanibacter. Next base: position 33,971 of record NZ_JBOHJC010000020.1, read on the forward strand.
CGTTTCGACTCACCTCGAACACAATTGCCGACGGACAAGCCTAGACATCGGCGATAGCATCGGCAACCTTGCTATCATCCTAATTTTCCCGGTCGGGCCCGATCTCGGGCGTGACGCCCTGATAGCCACATACAGGGAGCCAGCCATGACCGCGCAATATGACGTAATCATTATAGGGAGCGGCGCGGGCGGCGGCAGCGTCGCCTACAAGCTGGCCAATGCCGGCAAGCGCGTGCTCCTGATCGAGAAGGGGGCGTTCCTGCCGCGCGATGCCTCCACTTTGGACGTGCGCCAAGTGTTCGTCGACGGCGTGTTCAAGAACCACGTGGTTTGGCTCGACGGCAAGGGAGACCAGTTCGTTCCCGGCGAATTCTACAATGTGGGGGGCAAGACCAAGTGGTACGGCGCGGCGCTATTCCGCTTCCGGCCCGTCGAGTTCGAGGCTGAGCAAGACTACGGGCTGCTCGGGTGGCCGTTCGGCTATGACGAGCTGAAGCCCTATTACGACGAGGCGACAGATCTCCTGAAGATCACGGCATTCAAGAACGAGCCAGAGCTCCAGGCGCTGCTCGACAAGATCATCACGGCGGATCCCGGCTGGCAGCTGCATCCCCTGCCGCTCGGCCTCTCACACGACATCATCAATCACCCCGAGGAAGCGAAGCACTTCGACGGCTTCGCCTCGCCCTCCGGTTTGAAGTCGGATTCCGAGCGCAACCTCATCGACCACATCAGGGACAGGCCAAACTTCACCTTGCTCGCCGGCGATCCCGTCTCGGAGCTTGTCTCAGCGCCCGGCGATCCGCGCACCATCGTCGGCGTCACATGCGCCGACGGCTCGACCTACGAGGCGGAGACGACGGTGCTCGCCGCCGGCGCCATGACGAGCCCCCGCATTCTCCAGGATCATCTGCATGCAAGCGGGCTCGCGCTTCCCTGCGGCGATCTGGTGGGCGCCAATTTCAAGATGCACATAAACTCTGCGGTGCTCGGCTTCTCGCCGTTCAAGGACCACGACGTGCTGCGCAAGACGGCGGTGCTCTACAACGACAAGTTTCCGCACTCCTCGATGCAGTGCCTGGGGTGGATCGACCCCGAGCTGCTTGCCGTGCAGGCGCCGCCGTTGACGCCGGGCTTCATTGACAAGTTCCTCGGCACGCGGGCGATCGGCTTCTGGGCGACCACGGAGGACTCCTCGAGTCCGCAGAACCGCATCATCTCGGGCGGGCCCGGCGGCAAGCCGATCATGGATTACAGCCTCGACCGCATCCCGCACGCGGTGAAGGAGCACCACGCGCTGATCGACGCGTGGATCGAGCGCCTGCTCGCTGCAGGCCTCCTCGGCGTCGACAAATATATGGGGATGGCCGGCACGGCGCACGCGCTGGGCAGCCTGGTGACCGGGACAGACCCTAAGACCTCGGTGGTCGACCCTCACGGCAAGGTGCATGGCATGGAGCGGCTCTATGTGGGCGACGGCAGCCCCTTGCCGCGCGCAAGCCGCGTCAACCCGTCGCTCACCATCTACGCCTGGGGACTTCGCCTCGGCGATCACCTCGCCGGCGCCTGATCAGCGACCAACTCGGCCTCCTGCGTCGCTGCTGCGAGTTGTGTTGGCGGCTCGACCGTGCTTACTTGCCGCCGTCTTCTAGGATTCCCGCCATGGCTGCGTCGCCGGAACTGTTCGAGAATGTCGCGTGCCCGTTTTGCGGCATGATTTGCGACGACCTCGCGGTCGAGCGCACGGACAAGGGCCTCAAGGTGCGCAAGGCGGGGTGCGGCCGTGCCATCGCCGGCTTCGAGCGCAAGCTGCCGCCTTCGAGCCCGTTGGTGCGCGGCAAGAACGTGACGCAGGCTGAGGCGATCGCCGAAGCGGCGAAGCTGATCGGCGAGGCGGCCCTGCCGCTCTATGGCGGGCTCGCCACCGACGTCGAGGGCATGCGCGCGGTGATGGCGCTGGCCGAGCGCTCGGGCGGGGTCATCGACCACGCCTTGAGCGAGGCGCAATACCGCAATTTCAAGGTGCTTCAGTCGGTTGGCTGGACCATGTCGACCCTGACGGAGACGCGCAACCGCGCCGATCTTCTCATCATCGCCGGCAGCGACGTGGCGGCGCTGCATCAGCGCTTCTTCGAGCGGATCGCCGCGCCTGCCGAGTCGATGTTCGGTGTGACGGCGCCGAAGCGCACCATCGTGGTCATCGGCAAGGGACTCGACAAGGCGGCGAGGGCTGCCGGCGCCGGCGAGGTCGTCACTTTGCCGTGCAAGCCAGAGAGGGCCGGCGAGGTCGTCGGCGCACTCCGGGCGCGGCTCCGCGGCTTCACGCTGAAGCCGACACTCGACATCGATGGTGTGAAGCTCGCCGACATCGATGCGCTGGCGGAACGGTGCAAGGCGGCCAAATACGGCGTCGTGGTGTGGGCGCCGCCGGCGCTCGACTTTCCGCAGGCAGAGCTCACCGTCGATCAGCTCGCCGGGCTCGTCAAGGATCTTGCGCCAACCCAGCGCTTCGCCGGACTGGCGCTTGGCGGTGCGGAGGGCGCGGTCACGGCCGCCTCGGTGGCGACCTGGCAGAGCGGCTACCCCATGCGGGTCAGCTATGCGTCCGGTGCGCCGGACTTTGATCCCTATCGCTATGCGATTGCGCGCATGCTGGCCGATGGCGAGGGCGATCTTCTGGTGTGGATCGCGTCCTATTCGCCGGATCTCGTGCCGCCGGTCACCAAGCTCCCGGTCATCGTGCTCGGCACGCCAGGGATCAAGCTGCCCAAATCGACCCAAGTGTTCATCCCCATCGGCACTCCCGGGGTTGATCATGCGGGGCGCTTGATCCGGGTCGACAGCGTCGTGTCCTTGCCGCTGAAAGATCTTGGCCGGGCGGAGCTGCCGCCTGCGGCCGAAATGCTCACGGCGATCGAAGCGGCGCTCTGAGTTAAGGGAACGCGATGCTGATCAAGCTCACCGGCGGCAAAGTCTACGATCCCGAGAACAAGGTGTCAGGCGCGGTGCGCGACATCTACGTGGAGGACGGCAAAATCGTCGCGCCTAAGCCCGACGCCAAGCCAGACAAGACCTATGACGTGAAGGGCAAGGTCGTGATGGCGGGGGCCATAGACCCCCACACCCATATCGGCGGCGGCAAGATGACCATCGCCCGCATGCTGCTGCCGGAGGACCATTTGAAGGACAAGGTCGCCCGCACCGATTTGACCCGGGCCGGCACGGGTCATGCCGTGCCCTCGACACTCATTACCGGCTACCGTTACGCCGAGATGGGCTACACCGCCTGCTTCGAGCCGGCCATGCTACCCGCCAACGCGCGCCAGGCGCATATGGAGATGGGCGACACGCCGATGGTCGACAAAGGCGCGTTCGCCATGCTCGGCTCGGACGACTATTTCCTGCGCCAGCTCTCCGGGAAGAAGGATTTCGAGGCGATCAAGGATTACGTCGCCTGGACCATGCACGCGGCCCAGGCGATCGCCGTCAAGGTAGTGAACCCGGGCGGCATCAGCGCCTTCAAGTTCAACCAGCGCAAGCTCGATCTCGACGAGGAGCACGAATATTACGGCGTCACGCCGCGGCAGATCATTTTGAATCTTGCGCGCGCATTGCAAGAGCTCGGCGTCACGCATCCGCTCCACATCCACGGCTGCAATCTTGGCGTGCCCGGCAATATCGAATCGACGCTCGACACGATCCGCGCGGCCGAGGGCCTGCGCATCCACATGACGCACACCCAATTCCTGAGCTACGGCACGGAAGGGGACCGCAAATTCTCCTCGGGCGCGGCGCGGCTCGCCGAGCTCGTCAACAAGAGCCCGAACATCTCCATCGACGTCGGCCAGGTGATGTTCGGCCAGACCTGCACGGCGTCGGGCGACTCGATGCGCCAATACGCTATCGCCAAGAGCGCGCACCCGAAAAAGCCCGTGGTGATGGACATCGAATGCGACGCAGGCTGCGGCGTCGTGCCCATGCGCTACCGCGACAAGAGCTTCGTCAACGCGCTGCAATGGGCGATCGGGCTCGAGACGTTTCTCCTGGTCGACGATCCGTGGCGGATGTTCCTCACTACCGATCACCCCAATGGCGCGCCGTTTTACACCTATCCGCATTTGATCCGGCTGCTCATGGACAAGAGCTTCCGCGACGACGCGTTCCAGAAGATCAACGCCGACGCGCAAGGCGCCAGCATCCTCCCGACCATCGCGCGCGAGTACACTTTGGACGACATCGCCATCATGACCCGCGCCGGGCCGGCAAGGAGCCTTGGCCTCAAGGACCGCGGGCACTTAGGCGTTGGCGCCGCCGCCGACATCACCGTCTACAAGGACGACAAGAATCGCGAGGCGATGTTCGCAACGCCGGAGATGGTGTTCAAGGGCGGCGAGCTCGTGGTCAAAAGCGGCAAAGTGGTGAAGGTGGTGCAGGGCGCCACTCATGTGGCGCGTCCCGATTACGACCGCGCCATCGAGAAGCCCCTCAAAGACTATTTCGACCGCTACCACACCGTGCGCATGGAGAACTTCAAACTCGCCGACGATGAGATCGTCAAGGGCGATAAAGGCGCCATCGTCGTGCAGCCGACGGCGGCGCGCCGCGCGGTGTGAGCTGCTCGCCTTAATCTCGACCTCCTTTCCGAGGAACTGATTCGGTTGACGGACGTTGCACCGGGAGTGGGGGATTCCAATGCAGAAGCATGTGGCCGCGAACGGCGCTGAGAGCCATGAGCCGAGCTGGTATCTGGCGCGCGGCGACAAGCAGTACGGGCCGCTGACGGACCGGGAGCTCTCGCTGCTCGCCGAGGGCGGAAACTTTCGCGAAGACGATCTGCTGTGGACCGAGGGGCTCGACTCGTGGAAACCGGCTCACACCGTCTTCGACCTCGCGCCATCCCCTAAGGCCGATGCGGCCATGCCGCCGCAGCCGACTGGTGACGTCGTCGACGCACTGGTTCAGGCATTCACCACTGGGGGCGAGAAGCCGAAGAGCCAACCGACGCTCAAAGACAGAGTGCTCGACGAGATCAAGAAATTTGCCGCGATCTTCGTCTATCTGTGGATCGTCTTGATTGTGCTCCTGATCCACGAGTGGATCGTCTTGGCCGAGAACCACATCAGCTTCAGGTTCTACGGGCTGGCTGCGATCAACGCCATCGTGCTGGGCAAGGTCATGCTGCTCGCCGAGCATTGGCACTTTGCGGAAGAACTGAAGGGGAAGCCGCTGATCTATCCCATCGTCTACAAATCTGTTGCCTTCACCACGCTGCTGTTCGCCGCCTATTTCGTTGAGGAGATGCTGCTTGGGTTGATCGCCGGCAGAGGATTGTTCGCAAGCTTCCCGTCCGTTGGCGGCGGGTCCTTCCTCGGCGCACTCTCGCTTTGGCTGATCTTCTGTGTCGCTCTGATTCCGTTTTTCGCCTTCAAGGAAATCGAGCGCGCCATCGGTCAGGCTGAATTCCGCATACTGCTGTTCGGCAAACGATAGGCGCTTGTCGCACGCTCGCGCGGCGATCCATGATAGGCGGCGCTTAAGAAAATTCGGTATGCTGGCGCGCCTTCACTGTCGTCCGTACGAGGCGCGGCGCGATCGGAAGAGGGAACAGGATATGCCAATTCTCGTCATTCTGCTGCTTGCCGCCATGGTGGCCACGTTCGGGTTCTGGGGAACGTTGAAGGGGATTCTGGGCGCCATCGGCGTGATCGTCCTGCTCTGCCTGCTCGCCGTCCTGACGCTCGTAGTCCTGGCCACCTGGCTGGTGCGGCGATAGGGGCGCCGTCCCCTAGTTTTTCGGCCGCGTGCCCATGATCTCGAAGTCGGCTTCCTGGAACTGATATTTCTGGGTGATGCTGGCCGTGTCCGACAGCGCGCGCAGGCAGGCCTCGTGCGCCGTCTTCTTCTCCTCCTCGCTGAGCGTCTCTCCCGCGCTGGCGCGCTCTGCCGCGATGAGGCAGAGATCGGCATCCCGCGCCGCCGCTGGCGCTGCCGCGAGGCCGGCGAGGCACAGCCCGAAAATGGCCCAGCGGCAAAGGCTTGGGGCTGACATCGTCGCCTCCTCCCGCGCCAGTATCGCCCATCGGGCGGCGCGCACTCCAGAACAAAGAGCCGCAGACTTGATTGGTCGATGTCACCTTCAGCGACGACGTCAACGGCGTCGGCGGCAAGGCCGGCATGCGGGTCAGCTGGTAGTCTCTACTCGGCGGCGAGGCGCACGTACTTGCCGTTGGCGACGGGGCAGGCCGCCCACAGTTCTTCGAGCGCGGTGATGAGGTGAGCCATCTGCGCGTCGGTGTGTACCGGCGATGGGGTGAAGCGCATGCGCTCGGTGCCGCGCGGCACGGTCGGATAGTTGATGGGCTGTACGTAGATGCCGTAGCGCGCAAGGAGGGTGTCGGTCACCGCCTTGCAGTGGACAGGGTCGCCCACCATCACCGGCACGATATGGCTCGGATTGTCCATCACCGGCAGCTTGGCCTCGGCCATCAGTCCCTTCAGCTTGCGGACCCGCTCTCTCAGCCGCGCGCGTTCCAGTTCGCTCGCCTTCAGATGTCGGATCGAGGCGAGCGCGCCGGCGGCGAGGGCTGGCGCGAGCGAGGTCGTGAAGATAAAGCCCGGCGCATAGGAGCGGATGGCGTCGCAGCAGGCTCGGCTCGCGGCGATATAACCGCCCATGACGCCGAAGCCCTTGGCAAGCGTGCCGTTGATGATGTCAACCCGGTCCATGACGCCGTCGCGCTCGGCGATGCCGCCGCCGCGCGGGCCATAAAGGCCGACGGCGTGCACCTCGTCGAGATAGGTGAGGGCGTTGTACTTCGCCGCGAGGTCGCACATCGCCCCGACCGGCGCGATGTAGCCGTCCATCGAGTAGACGCTCTCGAAGGCAATGATCTTGGGCGTCTCCAGCGGCACTGTCTTGAGCAGGTCCTCGAGATGGCCGAGGTCGTTGTTGCGGAAGATGTGCTTCGGTCCGCCGCCGTGGCGGATGCCTTCGATCATCGAGGCGTGGTTCTTCGCGTCGGAGAAGATCACCATGCCCGGCATCAGGCGCACTAGGGTCGACAAGGTCGCCTCGTTGGCGATGTAGGCGGATGTGAAGAGCAGCGCCGCTTCCTTGCCGTGCAGGTCGGCGAGCTCGGCCTCGAGCTCGACATGGTAGTGGGTCGTACCGGCGATGTTGCGGGTGCCGCCGGAGCCCGCGCCCACGGCGTCGATCGCCTCATGCATAGCCGCGCGCACCTTGGGGTGCTGGCTCATGCCAAGGTAATCGTTGGAGCACCACACCGTGACGTCGCGCGTGCCTTCGGCCGAGAAATGGTCGGCCCCTGGATAGGCGCCGCAGCGGCGTTTCAGGTCGGCGAACACCCGGTAACGGCCTTCGGTGTGCAGCGAGTCCAGATGCTGCCGGAAGCGACTTTCGTAATCCATCTGTCTTCGTTCCCTAGACCATTGGCGTTTTGCCAACGGCACCCAGCTATTGGCACACCAGACAGATCGTTTGGCGGCCGGGAAATCGCAAGTCTTTGTATCGCCTGCTTTAAGTCGAGACCCGGCCAGACTTTCACCTAGTTACGTAGCCGAATAGGGGCGCCGTCACAAGGTTTGGTGCGCAAAACCGGGGCAGCTCTATTGTCGCATAGCCCTTTTCCGGGCATCCGAGCTTTGACCCGGCTCAGTAGACGGGCCGCCGGCTCGCCACATAAATAGGCCGCGCCGTCCTTAAGTAAACCCCAAACTAACCAAGAGGTTGCTTGCCCCGGACCAGTCGTAATTGGCGGTCCCAAGCTTTACGGAAACAAAAGATCTGTTTGCTAGTTGTGGCACCTGAAGGCCGCAACGCGTCGGCTCAAGAACGGGGATAAGGCGTCCATGTTTTCGAACCACGCTTACGAGTCTGCCCGAAGCTCGGCGGCGAACTTCCTGCTCGGCGCCGGCTGTGCCGCCATGCTGGTGCTGTCCTTCGCCGGAGCGAGCCTTGCCCTGTCGCGGGCGACGGCCGACGCTCGGACGCTGAGCCTGAATGAGCTTCGTCTCAACCGGCCGCCGCTACTGGCACTCCCCTTAGGCGGCCTCGCCTAGGGCGCGGTGACGATCCAGTCGGCTCATCCTGCACGCTGAAGACTATCGAGCATGGCCTTGCGCAGGTCGCGCCGGGGGAATGGCTTCTCCAGTACCGGGCGGTCGCGATAGCGCTCGGTGAGCCCTTCAACCCCATAGCCCGTTGCGAAAATATAGGGCAGCCCGCGGTGCGCAAGCGCGTCGGCGACGGGGTAGACGAGCTCGCCCGCGATATTGAGGTCGAGCACGGCGGCGTCGACCTTCTCGCCATCGAGGAGCTGAAGCGCCTGTGCCACGCGGCTCGCCGGGCCGACCACGGCGCAGCCGAGCTCCGTCAGCATGTCCTCGAGTTGAAGCGCGATCAGCGCCTCATCCTCGACGACCAGGACCCGGAGACCTTCGAGTTTCGGGCTCTGCCCGGAATCCTTCATGCTCTGTTGCTCCAGAGGCGAATCGCCTCCCTCGGAAACCCTAGATGGTTAAGGCAAAAGACAGAATCGGAACATGCATTATTAATGCGCCGACGATGGACACCAATTGGGCAGTCCGGGGGCAAAGGCTCCCATTCCGCCCCGTTTCTCTGTGGTCCGGGGGCGCCTTGGAGGATTGAGGAAGACCCCGGTTAAGCAGTTGACAGTGAAGCACTTTCTGCCACGATGTTGGTTCGGGAGAGGGAGCTTTGGCGGGCCCAAAATTCGTGGCGGAAATGTCACAAGAAGGCCAAAAACGACCCCGCCCGCTTCGTTAGCAATTTACCTTCCCAACGGAACGCGTATAAGCAGAACTAGAACTCTCTATCGGGGGATTTCTGTCCAACTTACGCGGAACTTCGCCGGTGCAGGGCCGAGAGGCAAATTCGAAGCGAGAGTTTGGATTAGGCAATTTATCAGGGAAGGTGGAGATGGACATGTTTGGGGGACTGACAAAAACATCCAGCCGCATCGCCATCGCAGCCGCATTTGGCCTGACGCTCGGGGGGTACGCCATGAGCACTCCGGCCAAGGCTGCGGACCTCGGTGGCGACTGCTGCGCGGATCTCGAGGAGCGGGTGGCCGAGCTTGAGGCGACGACCGTCCGCAAGGGCAACAAGAAGGTTTCGCTAACGATCTCCGGTTGGGTCACCAAGTCGGCCAACTGGTGGTTCGACGGCGAAGAGAGCAACATGTATGTGGGCGACAAGGGCACGACCCTTTCGAGCCACTTCCAGCTCTCTGGCTCTGCGACGATCGCACCCGGCTGGTCCGGCGGTTATACGATCAGCGTCGAGGCGCCGGGCGTCTCGTACGGCTTCTTGGCCAACCAGATCAACGACGATACGGAAGGTGGAGTGATCGCCAGCGTTACCGGTAACGCCAACCTCAACGCCTTGCTGTCGTACATGTGGGTCAAGAGCGACAAGTACGGCACGTTGAACTGGGGTCTGTTGAGCCAGGCGACGGATAACGTGGCTCTGCTTCCCGACCTGTCGGGCACCATCATCGAGTCCAACGCGGTGATGTTCGAAGGCAGCGCTTTCGGCCTGCGGGCTAACGGCGGCGTGGGCAGCGCTCTCGGCATCCTGCCGGCGGTGTGGGGCACGTTCCTGTTCTGCAACACCTCCGGTCTTGGTATCGGCGCGGACTGCAACGGCGTGCCTTACAACGCCGTCCGCTACGACTCGCCGACCTTCGCCGGCTTCAGCCTGTCGACCTCGTATGGTGAGGACGATATCTACGATATCGCCCTGAAGTACGCGAACGACTTCGGCAACTTCAAGGTGTCGGCCGCTTATGGCTACACGCACACCACGGACGAGCGCTACATCTTCGGCGGCGGCGGTCTGGCCGGCTTCGGCTACGACACCGACCTCCATCAGGTTGGCGCGTCGGCCTTGCACGTGCCGTCGGGCTTGTTCATCTACGGCTTGTATCAGTACGAAGATGCCAACTTCAACCCGGCGTTCCTTGGCAACGGCTTGGCCGGTGCTGGCGATCAGACCGACGTCTGGTACCTGAAGGGTGGTATCAAGCGGACGTGGAACCCGCTCGGTGCGACCGTGCTGTTCGGCGAATATGCCGAGTATAAGGACCAGTTCGGCGGTATCGCCGGAACCAACGTTTGCGCCGTCGGCGGTGCGTTCAACGGTGGCGGTGTCTTCATTCCCGGTGCCTTCACTGGCGTGGCCCCGGTCTGCTTGGCCGCGGGCAATGTCGGCGACTTCATCGCCGTCACGGACTCGGAGGTTACCCGCTATGGCCTCGGCGTGGTCCAGGAGATCGACTCCGCCGCCATGCACCTCTATGCACGGTGGCAGCACCTGGAGCTCGATGTCGATCTGGTCAACACCACGGATAACGTCCGTACGGGTCAGGGCTTCGAGGACTACGATCTGTTCCAGGTCGGTGGCGTGATCTTCTTCTAAGCCACACCTCGGAACTAACCAAAACGGAAGCCGCCCTTCGGGGCGGCTTCTTTTTTTGTCTTAGGGCCGCATTGAAATCCTTTCAGGGGGAGGGATTTTCTTCTGCTGTTCCGGATCCCCGCTTCGATACCATCCCGGAAAATATTCCTAGCATTCCGCCAAGGCCCGCGTTACACTGCGCGCACCTCGTCCACTCAAGGGGCGCGCTCATGAGGCGTTCATGGATGCGGGACGGGTGCGGCGCCTGCGGGTCTCGTTCGCTGCGAGGCACTCGGGCGGCGCCGGGGCTCCGCCCGGGACCATTAGGAGTTCCTGTCAGGAGCTGACTGACCGACCGGCTATAGCCGGCAACGGAAAGCGCGGCCCGGCGCCGCATAGACGCCGCGATTGGCGCGCCGGAAGGCGCCCGCGTGTCCTTGCCGAGGACACGACACCATTTACGGACTGCGCCGTTCGGCGCGCCATCCCCCTCTGCAAAGAGGGGAGAAAGGAGCAAACCCCGGATGCTTCCCGCATCGCGGCAAGGATGTCGCATGTTCTGTCGAGCGTTCGCCAAGTCTCCCCGCTCCCCACAAGGGGGGAGGGGATGGGATTCGCGGCTGAGATACGGCAATGCTTCCCGCGTTCCCTTGGCAAACCTTGCCCAGCACAGCCGGATGTCGGAGGGTTGTGAAAGGACAGGGGCGGGGTTATCTCTGGGACGAGGAAACTCGACAAGGAGAAGGGGCTTTGGTCCCTTAAGCGCCGCCAACCGCCATGCAGAAACAAGCGCCAAAAGACGAATCCGCACGGATTCCGGTCCTCTCGGTCAAGAACGTGTCCTATTGGTATGGCTCCAAGCGGGCGCTCGACGACGTGAGTTTCGACGTCTATCCGGGCAAAGTGACAGCCTTGCTCGGGCCGAACGGGGCCGGCAAGACCACGTTGTTTTCTCTGATCACGCGCCTGTTCGATTCGCCCACGGGCCGCATCGAGATCGACGGGCGCTCCGCGGCCGAGTGGGGGTTCAAGGCGCTCGGGCCGCTCGGCGTGGTGTTCCAGCAGCCGACCTTGGATCTCGATCTCACGGTGAAGCAGAACCTCCGTTACTTCGCCTCGCTCAGGGGTTTGAAGCGCAAGGAGGCGGATGAGCGCATGCTCCGGGCGCTGAAGGCGCTCGACATGGAGGAGCGCATCGCCGAGAAGGTACGGTCACTCAATGGCGGTCACCGGCGTCGGGTTGAGATCGCGCGCGCCTTGCTGCACAGCCCTAAGCTGCTTTTGCTGGACGAGCCTACAATCGGCCTCGACGTGCCGACACGCACGGCCATCGTCCGGCACATCCACGGTCTGGCGCGGAGCGAGAATATCGGCGTGTTGTGGGCGACCCATTTGTTCGACGAGGTTGAGCCGGACGACGACCTGATCGTCATCGATCGAGGACGGGTGGTGGCGCGCGGCGAGGCGAAGGACGTCGTGGCGGAGACGGGTGCCAAGGATCTGGGCGGGGCCTTCAGGCTCCTCATCGGCGGCGACGCCGAGGAGGACGTTGCGGCATGACGTTCATGCACTATGCAAGGGCCTTCCAAGGTATCGTCTGGCGCGAGCTGTTGCGATTCCTGAATCAGCGCGAGCGGTTCTTTGCCGCGCTGGTGCGGCCGCTGATCTGGCTGATCATCTTCGCCGCCGGCTTCCGGGCGGCGCTCGGCATTTCGATCATCCCGCCCTACGAGACCTACATCACCTACGACGTGTACATCACGCCGGGCCTGCTCGCCATGATTCAGCTGTTCAACGGCATGCAGAGCTCGCTGTCCATGGTGTATGACCGCGAAATGGGATCGATGCGGGTGCTGCTCACCACGCCGTTACCGCGCTGGTTCCTGCTCGTATCGCGCCTGTTCGCCGGCGTGCTGGTGTCGCTGTTCCAGGTCTACGCTTTCCTCCTCGTCGCCTATTTTGTTGGGGTGGAGCTGCCGCCCTGGGGCTACCTCGTGGCGCTTCCGGCGCTGATCCTTACCGGCATGATGTTCGGGGCGCTCGGCATGCTGCTCTCCTCGACCATCAAGCAGCTCGAGAATTTTGCCGGGATCATGAATTTTGTGATCTTCCCGATGTTCTTCGCCTCCTCGGCGCTCTATCCGCTGTGGAAGATGCGGGAGGGCAGCCTCACCCTCTATTACATCTGCCTCTACAACCCGTTCACCTGGGCAGTCGAGCTGATCCGCTACGCCTTCTATCTCAAGATGAACTGGGAGGCGCTCGCCATCGTGGCGGGCTGCATGGTGGTGTTCCTGGCGCTGTCGGTGTGGGCCTACGACCCGTCACGCGGCATCCAGCAGCGCAAAGTGGTGGCCGCCCCGGCGGCCTGATGGGCCATGGGATGCCGGCTCAGTGGCTCGAGAAATTGCCGGGATAGCGCTTCAGCAAGTCCTTGTGAATGGCGTCGATCGTTTTGGCGTCCCGCTTGGCCTGCGGGATGTCAATGGTCTCCACGGCGATGACATGGGTGGGGCGCGGCGCAAGCAACACCAATTGATCGGCCAGCTGGATCGCCTCACGGGCATTGTGTGTGACGAGGAGCGCCGTCGTTGGCCGCGCCGACCACACGTCGAGCAGAAGGCGGCGCAGGCGGTCGGCGGTCTTCTCGTCGAGGGAGACGAAGGGCTCGTCCAGGAGGAGAAGGTCGGGCTTGGTCGAGAAGGCGCGGGCCAGCGCTACGCGGCGTGCCAAGCCAAGCGACAGTTCTTGCGGGTAGCGCGGCAGCATATCGGCGATGCCCAGGGAGTGGGCCAGCCGGTCGAGCTCCTCCTCGGTGAAGCTGGGCGCCGCGACGAGGTCGATATTCTCGCGCACCGTACGCCACGGCAACAGCCGCGGCTCCTGAAACATGAAGCCGATACTGGTATTGGTGGGAACCTCCACCTCGCCGATGAAGCGGTCGTCGAGATGGGCGACGACCCTGAGCAGCGTGGTCTTGCCGCAGCCGGACGGCCCCATGAGCACGGTCATGCTCTCGGGCTTGAGGTCGAGGACGAAGTCGCGGATGGCTGTCAGCTCTGTGCCGTCAGCCCCGACATACGTCTTCTCCTCAATGCGGATCTTAAACCGGCTTGTTACGCCAGCGTGTTGAATATCGTTCAAGGGGCTGCACCAATAGGTATTCGATCGTCAGCATCACCGCCACGAAGGCGAGGGTATAGCCGAGGATTGCGGTCACGTTGAAGAGCTGAAAGTTGAGATGAAGCTCGAAGCCGACGCCGTTCGGCCGACCGAGCAACTCGACCACGAGCACGATCTTCCAGATCAGCGAAATTCCGGAGCGCGAGGCGGCGGCAAAATAGGGCTGGAGTTGCGGCAGAATGACGTTCCGGAACTTGCTCCAAGGGGTTAGCCGGTAGGCCCGCGCCATTTCATCAAGACCGGGGTCAAGAGCGCGCGCGCCCTCACGCAAAGTGACGACCACATTGGGAATCTTGTTGAGGGCGACGGCGCCAATGGCGGCGGCTTCGTTCAGCCCGAACCACACATAAGCGAGAATGATGATGACGAGGGCGGGCAGGTTGAGGAGCACGATCAGCCAGGGATCCAGCGCCCGGTTGAGCGCCGGCATCTGACCCATCGCGAGGCCGATGGCGCTGCCGATCACCATGGCAACGACGAACGAGGCGACCACCCGCCACAAGGTGATGCCGAGCTGGGTCAGAAGCTCGCCGTGGACCGTTTCCTCGTAGATAAATTCCAAGACCGCGACCGGTCCAGGCAGAAGCCGGCTCTGGGCGATCTCGGCGGCGACGAACCACACGAGGAGAAAGCCCGCCACTGAGGCGATCGAGACCCACGGGCCGCGCAGACGACGCAGACTCAGTCCAGTCTCCGATCCGGCGAAGGTGATGCTCACTGGTCGCCACCGTGCCAAAAAGTTCCGGACGCGAGCTCGGTACCGGACCCGACAAGCTTCTTGCCGCCAAGCTCGCGAAGAAACTGAAACAACACTTTGGCATCGGCCTCGTCCAGGCTGGCCGAGCGTTCGGGGATGCCTTCGCGATAGTGTCGCCGCAGCGCCTCGAACGTGGCCTCATTGAAGTCTGGATCATTCTCCGCCATCAGCGGCTTCAGCCTATCCCACTCCGCGTCGGACGTGGCAAGCAGCTCGTTGGCCTTGGCGGAGGCGCGGAGAAACCCTTGAATTGCCTCAAGATTCTTGTCTGCCCAGTGCTCATTGAAGGTGTAGCCAACCATGGACACCTCGCCCCTGGCGCCAAGCTCGCGAACGACCTCCTCAAGGCCGATCAGTTGCGTGAACCCTTCCGCCTCGAGCCGCGCCGCGTAGGGCCAGAAGTTGAGTACCGCATCGATCTGCCCTTGCCTGGCCCGCTCGTTGAGCAGCGGTGGGGCGCCGTACTCCGGCGTCGTGTCGGTGCGGAGGTCGATATTGGCGGTGCGCAGCGCATAGGCCACGATCAGGAGCCAGCTCTTGTCGAGCGGGCCGCCGGCGACGCCCAGACGCTTACCCTTGAGGTCGGAGAGTGTCTTGATGGGCGAATCCGGGGGCACCATGATGGCGCCGAGCGCGGTGGTGAACGGAACGAAGGTGAAGTCGGCGCCATTGGTGCGCTCTCGCGACACCCACAGCCAGTCCGTCGCGATTACATCGACCGAATTGCCCTGCAGGCCAACCGTAGTCGCCTGTGTGCTAGCAAGCGGTACGACGTTAAGCTCGATGCCCTCGGCCTTGTCGAGACCATTGGCCTCGATGGTGTCGAGAACCCAGCTCACCGTGCCGAACTTGAGAACTCCGATCTTGACCTTGCTTGCGGTCTCCGCGGAATGGGCACCGGGGACACAAGCCAGGACAAAAACCAAGAGCGCTAACAAACGTAACCGCAACGGGGTTCCTCCACGTTGGTTATGGGCTTCCAGTCAACGTTCGATGGGACAAACCAGGCAACGCGCGCCCGAAGCTCCTGTCGCCGTGGGAGGGCAGGCGCGGCCGTGGCCCTCTGGCAAGGCCCGATTGGTATTTGGCGCGTCGTCGGCGAGAGTGGCGGGGCATAATCTACCGATCTCGCCGCACTTAGCAAGGTTCCATTCCCCGCCTGCCAGTAATCTTCAGACGGGCCGGGAAAAAATACGCTGCACCGCAACCGTATCATCCCGCTGCCTTCAGGCGGTAGCCATGGCCCCGCACCGTTTCGATCAGGGGCTCTCGGCCGGGGGTGTCGATCTTGCGCCGGAGCCGGGCGATATAGACGTCGACGACGTTGGTCAAAGGGTCCTCGCTATAGCCCCAGACCTGGTTGAGGATCCTCGTGCGCGAGAAAACGCGGCCGGGGGCGCTCATCAGAAGCTCGAGAATGGCAAGCTCTTTGGCGGTGAGCTTGATGGTCTCGCCGCCGCGCGTCACCTCGAGCAGCTCGCGGTCGAGCGACAGGTCGGCGACTTTGAGCACATTGGAACTCGGGGCGAAATGGTGGGAGCGGCGCACCAGTGCCTCGATACGCACCAGCAACTCGTCGAAATCGAACGGCTTGGTGAGATAGTCGTCGGCGCCGATCTTGATGCCCTTGATCTTGTCCTCCAACGCGTCCATGGCGGTGAGCATGAGGATCGGCGTGTGATGCCCCTCCTGGCGCAGGCGTTGGCACACGTCGTAGCCGTGCATGTCGGGGAGCATGAGATCGAGGACGATGACGTCGAACTCGCCCGTCTTGGCGAGATCGACCCCCTCGGCACCACTGGATGCGACGGTCACCCCATGATTCTCCGCACGAAGCCCGCGGTCGATGAAGTCGGCGACGCGCGGTTCGTCCTCGACCAAAAGCACGTTCACGCTACATCTCCCTGTGTTCCGGCCGGTAGCGCGACCGTGACTGTGGTTCCTTCGCCAACGCGGCTCTCCATTTTTATCTTTCCCTTATGCGCTTCGACGATCGCCTTGGCGAGCGGTAGCCCAAGCCCAAGACCTTCCTCATTCATGTTCGAGGCGTTGCCGCCGCGGCGGAACCGCTCGAAGACGCCGTCGAGTTCTTCCGGAGCAATGCCAACGCCGCGATCGGAGACCCGAACCGTAACATCGCCATCGGATCTCCCCACCTCGACCTTGATCGCGCTCTTGGATCTGGAGTACCGGACGGCGTTATCAAGCAGAACGAGAAACAGCTGCCTGAGCCGTGCGGGATCGCCTTGCACCATCTCATGGCTCGACCCGTTGGCCAGCGCGATGTCGATGGCCTTATCGTGGGCGATGACCTTGGCATCCCCGCACACCTTCTCCACCAGCGCGCTCAAGTCGATGGTTTGCAGGTTGAGGCGCGCGGCGCCGGCCCCTTGGCGGGCGATGAACAGAAGGTCGTTGACCAGCACGGAAAGGTGCTTCGCCTGCTCGACGATGCGGTCGATGGAGTGCTTGTATTCGGCGATCCGCTTGTTCTTGCCGCGCAACGCAATCTCACCCTCGCCGCGGATGATGGTGAGAGGCGTGCGAAGCTCGTGGCTGATATCGGCGAAGAAACCGCGCCGCGTCTCATCGATTTTGCGCAAGGATTCGTTGGCGCGGCGGAGTTCCTCCGTACGCTCCTCAACGATCGTCTCAAGGTTCGCATGGGCGTCTTGCAAAGCCTGTTGGTGGGCCTGGAGATCAGTGGCCATGCTGTTGAAGCTCCGCCCGAGCTCGGCAAACTCGTCGCGGCCGGAGACGGCAATGCGGTGGGAAAGGTGGCCTTCGGCGAGCGTCCGCGTGCCGCGTAGGAGCTCGGCGAGGGGAGTGCGCAAGCCGCGAACCAGTAGGACGACAATCGCCAAGGTCGCCAGAATGGCCAGGCCTGCGTGAATCTGGCTGATGCGTTCGAGCCGGCTCAACAGACGCGCCGCGTCGGCGTCGATCCTCAGCACCTCGGCGGTTTCGTCGGCGACGGCCACCTCGATCAACTCGTTGAGCTTCTGGTCGATCCCGCCTTTCAGCAACTGGATCAGGTTCTGCCAGGCGATGTCGGGGCGGCCGCGGCTCCGCAGCTTCTCAACTTCGGCCAGCTGATCGAGCGTGTGCTGGTACTCGCGGCGGATCGCCGCGAGACGGTCGATCTCCGCCGACTCGGCACGGTGCTCGTCGCCTTCGACGATGGCGAGTTCTTCTTTCGAGAGGTCCTCAAGCGCCGACAGGTCCGACTCGATGACCTTGTTCAGATAGGCCGCGCCCAAGGGGCGGTCGGTCATCCCGGTCAGAAGCGTGTCGGTCCAGGCTTTGAAGAGCTGCTGGCTGTGGCGGGATAGTTGCAGCTGCCGCTCGAGTTGCTCGTGGGCAACGCGCGAGCGCGTCAGATAGCGATGCGACTCGGCAACGCCCCAGTAAGCGAGGCCGGCCGCCGACAGCGACATGGCGAGCAGCAGTCCGGCGGCGATCAAGAGCTTGGTGCGATAGCGCATCAGACGTCTGTAAGCTCCTTATCGCCGCGTTCGCAGCGTGGAGCCGATGTTCCTCCCTTGCTTGCTGGTGGGTTAGGATGCCGTTGGTTTCACCGGAAGCGGGCCATACCTATACTGTATTTTGGGGCCCGCCACGCGGCTTCCAAGGCGCTTGCTTCCCCGACCGGCGGTCCAACTATAGGTCCACGGACGGCGTTTGCGCCCTGGCATGTGAATTGCCAAATTTTCCTTATTATTTTGCTTGTCTTAAGCAGTGCGTTGGCTCCTTCGCCTCAGCGGGAGCACGCACCGAGTCGCCCCCGACCCTGACTGAGACCGCTCTTTTTGTCTTGACGATCCCAGCCCGCAGCCGCCATTGACCGTGACATCATGCTGATCAAGGTCATTGGGTCCGCGGCGGGCGGCGGCCTGCCGCAATGGAATTGCAACGGCAGAAACTCGGCTGACGCGCGCAAAGGGGTGGCGACCGTCAAGCCGCGCACGCAGGCCTCCGTCGCGGTCAGCGCCGACGGGCGGCAGTGGGTTCTCTTGAACGCGGCCCCCGATCTCCGGCAGCAGATCAACGACACCCCGGAATTGCAGCCGGACCCTGCCGGGTCACCGCGCAACAGCCCCATCAAGGCGGTGGTTCTGACCAATGGCGATGTGGATGCGGTCGCCGGGCTGCTATGTCTGCGCGAGAGCCAGCCCTTCACGATCTATGGCAGCACGCGCGTGCTCGACGTGCTCGCGGGGAACAGCATATTCGACGTACTCAATCCGGATCTCGTCAGGCGGGAGCCCATGGTGCTGGGCAAGCCGTTCGCGGTGGAGGGGCCCGAGGGTCGCGTGGGGCTGACCGTCGAGGCGTTCGCCGTTCCCGGCAAGATTCCGCTTTATCTCGAGGACGAGGTGGCGGGCACCGGCGGGAGTTTCGGCACCCAGGAAGGCGACACGGTCGGCCTAAAGGTGACCGAGGAGTCGAGCGGACAGCGCTTCTTCTTTATTCCCGGCTGCTCCAAGGTCGACGATGCGCTCCGTGCCCGTCTCAAAGGTGCGCCACTTCTGTTCTTCGACGGCACGCTCTACACCAACGACGAGATGATCGCGCAAGGGCTGATGAACAAGACGGGCGACCGCATCGGCCACATGAACATGTCGGGGCCGGAGGGGACGATCGCCCAGCTCGAGCCGCTCGGCATCGTTCGCAAGATCTTTATCCACATCAACAATTCCAATCCGGTGCTGCGCGACGACTCACCCGAGCGGGCGGCGGTCGAGGCCGCGGGGTGGGAGGTTGCCTACGATGGGATGGTTGTGAAGCTCTAGCTCTGGTTGGCGCGCCCAGTGCGCGCTTCGCCGAAGGCGACGACGTTGCCGGGTTGTTGCGGCCGTACTGCAGGGGCGGGCTTGTCCCCGGCGACCGAAGCGGTCGACCAATAGGCCTCGATACGTTCCGCAAACGGTCGCGCCTTCTCGATGAACAGCCTCTCACCTTTGATCCGCGCTTCCTTGCGCAGCACCTTGTGACGCCTGTGGCAGCGCTTGATAAAGGCCGCCGTCTCGTCGGGTGTGCCGAAGGTCATGGTCGGCATAGAGACGAGGTGGAGCAGCACGGCGATGTCATGGTCGTCGCCAAGCAGCTGCGACAGCGAACGCGCGGCCTCGACGCGCGCCGACAGTTCGGACGGCCAGCACGGCGTCAGGAGCTGCATCTGCCGCCAATGATGCTGCACCCCTTTCCGCCATTCGTGGATGTCGTCGGCTTCGTCGGCGTCGAGCGAGGCTTTGAAGCTTTTGCGCGCGGCGCGGTAGCAGCGCTCCAGACCCCTGGCGAGAGGGCTGAAGTCGTCGGGATAGACGGCGAGCCCGGCGAAGGCCGGACGTAGCTCGAGCAGTCTGCGCATCGCTTCCGACGCGGTGCTGTTTTCGAGGTTCTGCTCGGCAGCTTGGCGGCGTTTGCGCAGCCAACCGCGGATAGATTGGATCGGGCCTTGACCGGGCCCAGGCTCGGTATGGCGTTCGAGCTTGTCGAGGGCGTCGATCAGCGCCTGCGCGTCACGCGCCGCGGCGAGGCCTTTGGCGATTGAAGCAATACGGTCTGTGAGGTTTCTCAAGATGGGCTCCGGCATCCCGGGCCGCGCCAGCATGAGCAGAGAGCGAAGCCTTTTCAAGCACTTGCGCGCGCTATGCACGCCAGTATGACGGTCGGGCGGGGTCGACAGGGAGCCGTGGGCGATCTCAAGCTCGGCGAAGGCCACGCATCGCAAGGCCTCGCTCATCGGCAATGCCGGATCGAGCCGGTAACTCATCACTGTCCCCGCTTATGCCTCCCAGTGCCCAAGAGGAATGATTCCTCGTCACCGCATGCGCGGTCAACCACAAAGTCAACAATCACGCTTGTGGATAGTCTGTTGACAAGCTGCGCCATGGATTTGTGACGGCAATCCAGTTTCGTGCCCTGAGTTCAGGGTCTTGGCTTGTCACAATGTCCGTGATGACGGCGACAGTATCGGCGCCGGCCGCGAGCACGATCGGCGCCCGGTCGAGGGTGATGCCGCCGATGGCGACGAGCGGACAGCTGAGTTGTGCACGCCACTCGGCAAGACGGGGAAGGCCTTGCGGCGCCCAGGGCATCTTCTTCAAGGCGGTCGCGTAGATCGGGCCGAGCGCCACATAGTCCGGAGCGGCGGCAAGCGCCGCCTCCAGTTCCCCTTCACTATGCGTACTGATGCCGATCTTGATACCGGCTGCCCGGATCGCGGCGAGATCGGCGCCCGCCAAATCCGCCTGTCCGAGATGCACGAAGCCGGCGCCGGCGTCGATCGCCTCTCGCCAGTAATCGTTGATCACGAGTTGGCAGGCATGATCGGCGCACAGCCTGATCGCCTTCTCGATCTCGGCGCGGACGGTGTCGAGGGGCTTCTCCTTGATGCGCAGCTGCACGAATTTCACGCCCTGCGGCAAGAGACGCGCGAGCCAATCGGTGTCGGGAACGATGGGATAGAACGGGTCGAGATGCATCGCGCTCGTACCCCAGGAAGAAGCTGCGGTCAGGAGGCGTGATCGATCTTGAAGAACGGCGTGCCGGCCACCGGGGTGGAGGGGGATGCCATATCGCGCGGCTCGACGAGGCCAGCCTCGAAGGCGAAGCGGCCCGCCTCGATGGCTTTGGCGAAGGCTTGCGCCATCTTCACCGGATCGCCGGCCTTGGCCACCGCCGTGTTCAGCAGGACGGCGTCATAGCCCATTTCCATGACCTCCGCCGCGTGTGACGGCGCGCCGATGCCAGCATCGATGATCAGCGGCGTGTCGGGGAAATAAGCGCGCAGCGTCTCGAGCGCGGGCTTGTTGACGATGCCCTGTGCCGAACCGATCGGCGCCGCCCACGGCATGAGCACGGAACAGCCCGCGGCAACGAGGCGCTCCGCCGCGCTCAGGTCTTCGGTGGTGTAGGGCAGCACCTCGAATCCGTCGGCACATAATACGGTCGCCGCCTCGACCAGGCCGAACAGCTCCGGCTGAAGCGTGTCGTCGTTGGCGATGACTTCAAGCTTGACCCAGTTCGTGCCGAACAGTTCGCGGGCCATCTGTGCGGTAGCGATCGCCTCCTTCGCCGTGCGGCAGCCGGCGGTATTGGGCAGGACGCGGCGGCCGAGTTGCTCGATGAGGGCCCAGAAGCCTTGGCCCGTGCGAGCGCGCGCCGACTCCCGCCTGAGCGAGACGGTGACGATCTCGGCGCCGGAGGCCTCGACCGCCTGGCGCAAGACGTCGGGCGATGAATAGTGCGCCGTGCCGAGCAGCAATCGCGAGGCGAAGTGTGTGCCGTAGAGTTCGAGCATTAGCCGCCCTGCCTCGGCGCCACGACCTCGATCTCGTCGGCTTCGGATAGTTGCGTAATCCGGCGCATCGCCGCGGCCACGAAGCTGCCGTTCACCGCCGTGGCGACCTTCGCCTCGGCGAAGCCAAGCTTGGCGCAAAGCTCATCGAGATTGCTTGCGTCGGTGGCGAAACGCTCACCGTTGAGCAGGATCAGCAACGAAGACCTCCGAATCGATGGCGCCGAGCTCGAGATAGTCGGCGACCAGCTCGGCCAGGACCGGGGCGAGCAGAAAGCCGTGCCGGTAGAGGCCGTTGACGTAGATATAGCCCTTCGTGACGATAATCCTAGGCCGATTGTCGGGGAAAGCGGGCCGCACGCCGGCGCCGAGGGCGATGATCTCCGCCTCGCCGAACGCCGGGTCCAGCACATAGGCGGCGCTCAGCAATTCGAGCGCAGAGCGCAGGGTAACGGGGCCTCCGTCCTCGCGCTCGACGGCTGTGGCACCGATCATGAACAGGCCGTTGCCCCACGGCACGAGATAAAGCGGGAAGCGGGGGTGGAGCAGCCGTACCGGCCGTTCAATGGCGATCTCGGCTGCGCGCACGACGATGCGCTCGCCGCGGACGCCGCGCAGGGTCGGCAGACTGTCCTTGGCGGCGAGCCCGCGGCAATCGATGACGAGGTCAGCTCCCTGAGGGATTTCGCCTGAGCCTAGCCGCACGTCGACACCCGCCTTCTCTACCTCCTGCAAGAGGAAGGCGAGAGCGGCGCCCGGATTCAAGTGGGCTTCGCCGGGATAATAGAGTGCAGTACCAAAGCGCGGGCCGAGGTCCGGCTCGAGCGAGGCAAACGCGCTCGCGTCCAGGCGCTCCGCGCCTTGGGTGAGACGCGCGAAGCGGTCGAGCAAGACGCGGTCGCGTGGCGGCGCGACCACGAGGCTGCCCTTGGCGACGAGGCTGGGATAGGCGCCCTTCCACAGCGCAATGCCGCGCTCGCCGAGCACGCGGATCACGGGTTCGGCGCTCTCCTCCTCGCAGCGCGGCGCGAGCATAGCGCCGGCATAGGGGCTGCACGCTTCGGCGAAGGCTTCCGCCGATCGCTCATGCAGTGCGACCTTGTGGCCGCGGCGGGCCAGCACCAGCGCCTGCCACAGGCCGGCAATGCCGGCGCCGCGAATGGCGATGGAGAGAGGTCTACTCATGAGGCATGGGTGCCTTGAGAGCGAAGCTTCTGTCTAGCCTCGGAATCAGTCACCGAGAGCCACGCTGTCGCGGCGCGGATCGGCGCCGCCTTCGAGCCCGTCAGGGGTCACGGCGATGATGTGCTGTCCGCTCGCCATGGGCATGCGGCGCACCTTGTGACCCTTGGCCTCGAGGCTTGCGGCGAGCGCGTCCCATGCCGCGCCCGGCTCGATGAGAACGGTCTTCTCGGTGCTGCCGAAATTGACCAGGGCTGCCGCTTCCGCCGCATCCATCTGCCAATCGATCAGCGCGAACAAGGCCTTGAGGTTGAAGAAGATGATGGCCGGGCCGCCGGGCGAGCCCAGCACGTAGTCGAGATTACCGTCGTCGCCGAACACCATGGTCGGGTTCATGGTGCTGCGCGGGCGCTTGCCGGGCTCGACGCGATTGGCGATTGCGTGCCCGTCCGAATCGCCGGGCAGGAAGGAGAAATCGGTGAGCTGGTTGTTGAGCAGGAAGCCGCGCACCATGGTGCGCGCGCCAAACGCATACTCGATGCTTGTAGTCAGCGAGAAGGCGTCGCCGTCGGCGTCGACCACAGAGACCTGGCTCGTGCCGCCTCTCTCGTTCGTCGCGTCGATGCCGAAGGCACCGCGCTCGACTTCAGGCGGCGTGCCGGCGGTCACTTCGCTCTGCGCCTTGTTCGGATCGATCAGCGCGCGCCGCTCGGCGAGATAGTCCGGATCGAGCAGCCCGCTCACGGGAACGGCGACGAAATCGGGGTCAGCGACATAGCGGGCGCGGTCGGCATAGGCGAGGCGTTCGGCCTCGGCGATCAGGTGCGCGGCGCGCGGGTCGAATGGTGCTGTGCCGAGGTCGAACGGCTCGACGATCCCAACCACTTGGCCGACGGCGATGGCGCCCGACGACGGCGGTCCTGCACCACACACTTTCCGGCTACGATAGGGGGCGCATACCGCCTCCCGCTTCTTGGCGCGGTAGTTGGCGAGATCGTCGATGGTAAGCCTGCCGGCGTGGCGCGGGTCGCTCTGCACCGCGCGCGCGATGTCACGGGCGATGTCGCCATTGTAGAAGACGTCATGCCCTTTAAGGGCGATCATCTCGAAGGTCTCGGCCAACTCTTCGTTCGTGAGCTTATCGCCGGCTGGGCGCGGCCGTCCCTCCGGGTCAAAGAAATAGGCGCGGGCGTCCGGGGTGAAATGCTCAGGGCCCATGTCGGCGAGCATCTTTGACAGGCGCGCCGACACCGGGAAGCCCTCGCGGGCGAGCGCGATGGCAGGCTGGAACAGCTCGGCCCAGGGCAGCTTGCCGTATTCGTCATGCACGAGCTTGAGCGCGGCAAGCACGCCGGGCACTCCGACGGACAGTCCGCCGGCGATCGCCTCGTCGCGCGGTAGCGGCGCGCCGCTTTCGTCGAGAAACAGCTCGGGCGCCGCCGCCGCCGGTGCGGTCTCGCGGCCGTCATAGCTCGATAGCGTCCCGGCGGCCGCGTCCCAGTAGAGCATGAAAGCGCCGCCGCCGAGTCCCGAGGATTGCGGCTCGACGAGGTTGAGCACCATCTGCGCGGCGATGCCGGCGTCGATGGCGCTGCCCCCTTGGCGCAACATGGCGAGCCCCGCTTCCGCGGCGAGCGGGTGGGCGGCGACGACCATGTGTTTCTTCGCCGTGACGAGAGGCTTCGGCGTGAAGCCGCTCGCGCCTTCCGGCATTTCCAGGGCCTGAACATGCGGTGCCCACTCGCTAGCGGTGGAGGTCAGAGCAGCGGCAAACAGGTAGAAGACGAGATGGCGCAAAAGCTTCCTCATGCCATCACCATAGTTAAGTTTGCGCACCATCAACGACATCCCGCCTACCAATACAAGAGTGGCACAACGTATGGTAGTTGGAGTACCATCCTCTCGCGTACTCGAACCAAGGGAGGTCATATCGTGCGCAACTGTCTTCTTGTTACGGCGTTCCTGTTGGCTTTCGGCGACCCTGCCTTTGGGTCAAAGATTGTTGGGAACGGCATTTGGATTGCTGCGAAGGATCCCAACACCGATAAGTGTTACGTCGCGCACCTCGATGCAAATCGCAAAATCGTGGGCGCGACGGTTATGGAGGAGACAACAGACGGCGGGTTGATTATTGCGGAGGGCTATGACACCAAAGCTGCAGCCGAAGCCGATCTAGCCAAGCTCCAAGAGTGCATCTTTTAGTTCATGGCGAATGTGACGCTGGATTGTTTCGGTATCTGGCTCACTAGTGGAAATCGCGGGATTTGGGGATGATGCGCTCGTTGCGCGGGTGGCGGCGCGGGTGCCAGCGAGGATGGCGGCGAGTCCCCCGCTCGCGTGAGTCCTCACCGCCAGGATGCTTGACGTGGTCGGCGTTGGCGAGTGCCACGCTCAAAGCCTCGCCGTCCTCGGTGAGGAGGGAGAGCCAGTCGCTGCGGTCTTCGAGCCGCTCGGCCACCACGTGGATGATGTCCTCGTGACGCTGCACCTTGCCATGCACCACGACGAGGCGCGCGCCCATCACGACCTTCCGCTCCCGCTCTAGCACCTTGGGCCAGATCACGGCATTGGCGATCCCGGTCTCGTCCTCGATGGTCATGAACACCACGCCGGCGGCGGAGCCCGGGCGCTGGCGCACCAGCACGACGCCGCCGACATTCACGCGCGCGCCGTCGCGCGCCGATTTGAGCGCGGCGCTAGAGATGATCCGCGCGGCGGTCGCGCGGGCGCGCAGAAAGCTCATGGGATGGGCTTTGAGAGACAGGCGCAAAGTGCGGTAGTCGTTCACCACGTGCTCGGAGAGCGGCATGGTGGGAAGCGTCACTTCCGGCTCGACGCCAACCTCGGCCGCGTCGGCATGATCGAACAGCGGCAGGGGAATTTCCTTGGGCAGCGCGCGCACCTCCCACAAGGCTTGGCGGCGGTCGAGCCCGAGGGAGCGGAACGCGTCGGCCGCGGCGAGCTTCTCGAGACTCGCGCGCGCGACGCCGCTCCGCCGCCACAGGTCGCGGATGTCGTGGAATAGAGCCAAATCATCGCGCGCTGCGACGAGCTTCTGCGCGTCGTCCTCGCGCAAGCCGTCGATTTGGCGAAGGCCGAGACGTAAGGCGAAGTGTAACTCCCTCCCCCTGAAAGGGGGAGGGCCGGGGTGGGGGTCAAATCCCACAGGTTCTGTCTTGGGACCTCCACCCGGTTCACCCGGCTCGCCGGGTGAACCACCCTCCCCCTTGCAGGGGGAGGGATCAATGGGCTCCAAGGTGCAGTCCCAGAGGCTCGCGTTGACGTCGGGCGCGCGCCCCTCGACGCCGTGCTCGCGGGCGCACCGCACGATCTGCGCCGGGGCGTAGAAACCCATCGGTTGCGAGTTCAAGAGCGCGGCCGCGAACACCGCCGGGTAGTGGCATTTGAGCCAGGCCGAGACATAGACGAGGTGGGCGAAGCTCGCGGCGTGGCTCTCGGGGAAGCCATACTCGCCGAAGCCCTTGATCTGGTTAAAGCAACGCTCGGCGAAATCGGGTGGATAGCCGCGCGAAATCATGCGCCCGATCATCTTTTCGCGCAGACGATCGATGGTGCCGCGGCGGCGGAAGGTCGCCATGGCACGGCGGAGCTCGTTCGCCTCGGGGCCGGAGAATTTCGCCGCCACCATGGCGAGCCGCATGGCCTGCTCCTGGAACAGCGGCACGCCCATGGTCTTGCCGAGCACTTGGTGCAGCTCGTCGGCCGGCCCATGGTCGGGATGAGGTGAGGGAAACTCCACGGCCTCCTCCCCGCAGCGCCGGCGCAAATAGGGGTGGACCATGTCGCCCTGGATGGGCCCGGGGCGGACGATGGCGACCTCGATGACGAGATCGTAGAAGCAGCGGGGTTTCAGCCTGGGCAGCATGTTCATCTGCGCTCGGCTCTCGACCTGGAACACACCGATGGAGTCGGCGCGACACAGCATGTCGTAGACGAGAGGATCGTCGCACGGCACGGTGCCGAGGCTGACGTCCTTGCCGTAATGCGCTTTGAGCAGCGCGAAGGCCTTGCGGATGCAGGTGAGCATGCCGAGGCCGAGCACATCCACTTTCAGCAGTCCGAGCGCATCGAGGTCGTCCTTGTCCCATTCGATGACGGTGCGGTCCTCCATGGCGGCATTGCCGATTGGCACGACCTCGGAGAGCGGCCCGCGCGTCAGCACGAAGCCGCCGACGTGCTGGGAGAGATGGCGGGGGAAGCCGATCAACTCGTGGCTGAGCTCGAGGCAGCGCGCGAGCAGGGGGTCTGATGGATCGAGCCCCGCCTCGCGCACATATTTTTCCGGCAGAGACGAATTGCTCAAGCCCCAGATGGTGGTGGCGAGCGCGGCGACGGTGTCCTCGGAGAGGCCGAGCGCCTTGCCCACCTCGCGCACCGCCGAGCGGCCACGATAGGAGATGACGGTGGCGGCGAGCCCGGCGCGGTCGCGGCCGTAGCGGGCGTAGATATATTGAATCACCTCCTCGCGGCGCTCGTGCTCGAAATCGACGTCGATGTCCGGCGGCTCCTTGCGTTCCGGCGAGACGAAGCGCTCGAACAGGAGATCGATCTCGGTGGGGTCGACATTGGTGATGGCGAGGCAGTAGCAGACGGCGGAGTTGGCGGCGGAGCCGCGGCCCTGGCAGAGAATGCCGAGGCCCCGCGCGTGATGCACAATGTCGTGGACGGTGAGGAAATACGGCGCGTAGTTCAACTCGGCGATGAGCGCGAGCTCCTTCTCCAGCGTCGCGCGCACATGGGCCGGGATGCCGTCCGGGAAGCGCCATTTGGCGCCGTCCCAGGTGAGATCCTCAAGATGCGATTGCGGCGTCTTGCCCTCGGGCACCGGCTCGTCCGGGTATTCATAGCGCAGCTCGTCGAGGGAGAAGTTGCAGGCTTCTGCAATCTCGATGGTGCGCTCAAGCGCCTCCTCGTGGCCTTTGAACAGGCGCGCCATTTCGTACGACGATTTCAGGTGCCGCTCGGCATTGGCTTCGAGCCGAAGCCCCGCTTCGTGGATCGTGCATTTCTCGCGGATGCAGGTGAGCACATCATGCAGCGGCTTGCGGTGGGGCGCGTGATAGAGCACCGCGCCGGTGGCGACGAGGGGGATTTGTGCGCGCGCCGCAAGGTCTGCCAGAGCTTTGATGCGGGCGCGATCGTCGCCGCGATAGATGTGGCGCGCCGCGAGGTAGAGCGGCGTGCCTGGTGGCAGTGCCTCTTTGATGCGACGGAGATCAGATTCAAAATCGCTAGTCCCGGCCCCCTCACCCGGCGCGAGCCTCGCATCCGCGAGCCTCGCGCCACCCTCTCCCGCGAGGGGAGAGGGGTTGGTATTTGCGGCTTCGCCACGGAGTTTCTCGGCTGTTCTGTTTGATGCTGCACAAGAGAGTTTGCTGTGAGGCTGCCGCGAGTCCCATCCCGGGTGAGGGCGTTTTGACCAAAAATTGTCAGTCGACAAGACGATGAGGATGAGGCCGTCGGCATGGGCGGCAACGTCGGTGAGCGTGAGGATGCAGTCCCCCTTCTCGGCGCGACGCTGGCCCAAGGTGAGGAGACGGCAGAGCCGGCCGTATGCCGCGCGGTCCGTTGGGTAAACGAGCAGACTCGGCGCGTCTTGCAGGACGAGGCGGACGCCGACGATGAACTTGATGCCGAGTTCACGCGCCGCGAGATGGGCACGCACCACGCCGGCAAGCGTGTTGGTGTCGGCGACGGCGATGGCGTCATGGCCGAGAGCCTTGGCCGTGGCCACCAGCTCTTCCGGGTGCGAGCCGCCGGTGAGGAAGGTGAAGTTCGTGGTGACGTCGAGCTCGGCGTAGCGGGTCATGCGAACACCCCGTGTAGGAACCAGCATGGGGGCTCTCCATCGCTGTCCTGGTAGAGGCCTTCGCGGAACACCCAGTAGCGGCAGCCGTCCTCGTCCTCGAGGCGGTAATAGTCGCGGGGTCTTAGTGGGTGCTTGCCACTTGCTCCCCCACAAGGGGGGAGCGGGGAGTATGTGGATCCTGTGAGCACACGCCACCATTCGGGGGCGATGCGCTCGGGTCCTTCGGCCTTGACCACGCGGCGGCGCAAGCGACGCCAAGTGAAACGCGCCGGCGGGCCTTCGGGGATCTCGGCGATAACCTGCAAAGGCTCGGGCCGCGCAAGAAGCAAGAGTGGCCGCGGCGGCTTCGTGGCCGCATCGTCCGTCCAGGCGGGGAGGCCGGCAAAGGCGTCGCGTGAGACGTGCGCCAGCTCAGGAATGTGGCTCGCGCGCGGGAAGAGGCGGCGCACGGCGCTGGTGCCTAAGCGATTGACGAGCGAATCGATCAGAACCTCTGGCGTCGCTTTCTCCGCCGTGCCGGTGAGGCTCGTCTGTTCGGATCGGAGCGGTTCGGTGGCGAGTGCGGCCAGCGCCATGAGGTCGACGCCAAAGCCCATGTCGATGGTCTCGACCTTGTCCTTCAGGAGGCGCACGAGATGCGTGGGCGTTCGCGACGGCGCGCTCAAGCCGGCCTCGATCGCGGCGGCGGAGCTGTCGCTGCGCGCCGCCCACAGGATCATGCGCCGCGCGCCCTCTCCTGCGCGCGCCAAGGTCCGGCAGAGTTCGCCGGCAAGATGTTCGAGGCCGGCGATGACACCATCATGAGTGATGAGCGGTTCGGCAAAGGAAAGCCGTGCCGCGAAGTCGGGGGCCGGCAGCAAAGGCGCGCGCTTCTCGTTGCGGCGGCCGAGCGCCTGATCGAGCCGGAGCAGAACGGCTTCCGCCGCTTCTCGCGAATGGAAGCGCCGCTCGAGACTCGCGCGCGGCAGGTCATAGAGCTGGCCGATGCGCTTCAGCCCAAGACGCCGCAACAGGAGCACGACGTCGGGGTCGAGGCGCAAAGCCTCGACGGGGAGGGGGGCGAGCGCGCTTGCAATCTTGTCGTCAGGCACGATGCGCGACGAGGCTTTCGCGAAGCGAGCGAGCGCGTGTGCCCCGCTCAAGGTTTCGGCGAGGCCAAGCCGCGTGGTTAGCCCCAGGCGCGCGAGCCGCGCGGCAAGATCCTCGAGGAGCGCTTGTTCGCCGCCGAAGAGATGGGCGACGCCGGTGATGTCGAGCCACAGCCCATCCTCGCCATCGACATTGAGGGACGGGCTATAGCGCGACGACCAGCGGGCGAGCGCAAGCAGCGCCTCGGCATCCTTGTCGGGCGCGGCAGGCGCGGTCGAGAGGTGTGGGCAGATGGCGCGGGCGTCGGCGAGGCTCAGGCCGGGCAGGAGCCCGTCGGAGGCGCATCGCGCATTGACGGCGGTGAGCAGGAGCCCGCGTGCTTCGCTGCCGACAAGGGCGAAGGGACGGTCATCCGATATTGATGCGCCGCCCTGCGCCGCTCTTTCCCGCTTCAACCGCTCGATCGCAAGATGCGGCAGCCACACGGAGACGATCCGACTCATGACTGAACTCACTGAACTCCACGCGAAAGCTCTGCCCCGGTGCGGCGCCGCGGCAGCGCTCCAGAGTGAGGCGCCAGCAGGCGGCGCCGAGCGCGCTCCTATCGAATGGCGCCGGCGCGCTTGGCGCAGCGGCGATGCGCCAGTGGGTCAAGGTGCCGGGAAGGCCCGCACCCCTATGCCCGGAGAGGAGCAGGCAAGGGGTGCGGGAGGCTTGCGCGGCAAGGCCGAGGCGACGTGCGGCGAGGGGTGTCCTGATACGGGTTCCGGCGAGGGCGGCGAGGAGCGCGCCGCTTTTCAGTCCCTCCTCGAGGGCCCATGCGGCGTCATCTTCCGTCCGTGCCTCGACGATGAGCAAGCGAGAGGGGTCTAGCCCGGCGCTTGCCAGGCCAGGGCCGTAGGGGCGCCCCAAGTCCCGCGCCGTTGCCTGAGTCAGGCACCACAGCACGAGGCCGCGACATTTTGCCTGGCCCGTAAGCTCAGCGATGACCGACAGGGCGAAACCGAGGGCCGCAGGGGTGTCGCGATAGGCTTCCGGCTTGAGCTCGTGGAGCCCGCCCTGGTGGAGGTGGTGGAGGGGAAACTCCCTCCCCCTGAAAGGGGGAGGGTCGGGGAGGGGGTCAGCCTTCCGCAAAGCTGCAATGGGACCCCCACCCGGGGG
>NZ_JBOHJC010000021.1:0-64376 GCF_050726195.1 Methyloceanibacter sp.
GCTCGGGGCCGCCTCCGCCGCACGCGGCGCACGCGGCGCGCGGGCTTCTGCTTCGCGCCCTCGTCCTCGTCTGGCTCCTCGTCTGGCTCCTCGTCTGGCTCCTCGCGCGCAGCTGCGAGAGCGCGCCCGCGCGTAGCGTCGTGTGCGGGCTGGCACTGGGCCGCCGCCATGGCGTGCGCGAGGGGCGCGCCGCGCTTAAGCTCGCGCTTCAGAACGAGCAGCTGGTCGAGGTCGGCGACGGTGAGGAAGTAGTGGAACATGGAGGTCGGGTCCGCCGCCCGCTCGGCGCGCTCGGCGGCGCGCTCGGCCATGCTGCGGCGGATGGACTTGATCAGCAGCGGGACGTCGATGCGGGCCGAGCCCCTGACTGCGAGCAGTGCTCTCCTGACCTCGGCCTGGTGCGCAGAGTCTAGGGCGGCGAGCGACTCGATGTGCTCGGCCTGCTGGCGGCGGTCCAAGCTCCGCAGGACCTCGCGCGCGGTGGGGGCGACGGTCACGTGCGAGCCTCCTCTCGCAGTGCGCGGATCGCGGCCTGCGTGCCGTCCTCGGGCGGGGCCTCGACCACGAGGCCGAGCTTGCTCGTCAGGCGCGAGATCGCGCCGCTCACGCGGATCAAGCTCGACACATCGACTGGCTCGCCGCGGGCAACGGCGCTGTCCAAGCGCTCGCGCGTGACGACCAGTGTGGCGAGAGTGCGGACCAGGGTCTCGTTGCGACCGCCGGTCTCGGCCATGTAGTAGCGGAGCAAGTCTCGCCAGCGCCTGCCGGAGCGGGTGCGCAGGTCAATGCCGTAGCCGAGGCGCGAGCCGTTGGTGATCCGCGAGCGGTTGTTGACCGACACCGTGGCCGATCGCTCGCGGGATGCGGGCGATCTCGGGGCATTGCTTTCGAGTGTTTTCATGCGCGGATATTATGTGGACCATTGAGTGAACTCAACCTGGGTGCGGGAACACCTTGTTCTCCATAGGGTTCACGGCAGCCACTATCAGATACTAAATCTGATGAACCGTCTGGCAGGAGTGACTTCTTGGACCAGGATGGGCTTGTAACTTTTTGTCGGCGGCGGGGGCGGGCGGGGGTACCCTATTGGCCTCCCCGTCTAGGCCGCCTGCTTTTTGCGCTGCGGGGGGCCTTTGTTTAGTGGGACACCTAACGGGGGCTGCGCATCAATGATTATAGGGCGCTGGGTTGCGGCTGGATTTGTCCTCTTAGTGATCTTCGTGGCGGTCGGTATCTACTGGGAGCCGCCGTCTACTCTCTCGGCCTTGCAACCTCCTCCTGGTCAGCCAATCACCGATGCAGAAGTCCAAAAAGAGCCACACCCCTTCATCGATCTTCTTAACGACAACGATGGCGCGGTTCTCGCCATCCTGACATTCTTCCTCGTCATCTTTACTGCGGTTTTGGCCGACGTTGGGCACCAGCAGATCCGCCAGACCGAGATCTTGCAGCGGGCGTACCTCTGGATTGACATCGGAAATATCCGCGCCCTCACCGGCGAGGACGGCTTCGTACCGCGCATCATAATTCGCAACGCGGGCCGCCACCCGGCAGAGAACGTGGCTTGGGCGTTTGGCGAACCACATTTTACTTCGAACAACGTGTGGAGGCCGGACAAGTACCCGGATGCCCCGACCGGCTCCGTTACCCTCGCCCCGGGAGCGGAAATGACGCACGGCGCCCCAGTTCTTCACATCCCAAGCGAGCATCGCGGGCAGAGCGTTTATCTCTACATCTGGGGCTACGTCACGTACGACGATGGGTTCAGAACCGGGCGCATTGCTCGATTCTCTCATCGCTACAACATGAAGTTGATTCGGCCCGTCGAGGGCCTTGGCAGGCGCGCGTTTCCAAAAATGGCAGCCCGCTTTAGTCGCGACTACAACGAAAGTACCTGATAACGCCGCCACGCAGTCCCCTAGGCAGGCGGACGTGGACCCAGACGAGCGTGAGCGGGCCTCTTTGAATGATTGGGCGCGACTTGGACCTGACGCGCTGGTTGTGCCTTCCCGCGACGGAATTTTACTGCGTGATGGTGCTGGTTTAGGGCTTTAGCGGGGTTAGGGTATTAAAACCCTAAAGTTCCTCCCTCTCTCCCGTGAAGCGCCCTGTTAGGGCGGGCGCTCACGACTTTAGCGCTTTGCGCGCCTGGGCCAGCTAAAGCCCTAAACCTCCTTCACGCATCGCGCTCGCGCTGGTTCGGAAACTTCACCACGTTCCCCTGCTCGGTTAGTTCTTTCTTGATCTGGGAGACGCGCGCCTCCCCGACCCCCAGTTCGCGGGCGATGTCCCTCTGCTTCATCCCCGCGTCCAGCATCTCGCGCACCTTCTCCTTGCGCGCGTCGCGCACCGTCTCGTGTGTCCAGGTCACCCGACCGTCCCGTATCGCCAGGCGCAGTCTCAGGGGTTCTTCGCCCGCGCCGAACACCTCGCGCCCCTTCATGTACTCCAGCTCGAACAGACTCTCGTCGTCGGCCGCGTCGGCGTCGCGGGGCTGCTTGGTCAATTTGATGGATGTCTCCGGCGTGTCCTCCCGCTTGGAGGTGCCGCGCTGCGAACCGCCCTTGCCGGCGTGGTGGATCATCAGCATGGTCCGCCCGCGCCAGCGGTGGCTCATGAGCCAGTCCTGCACCGGCAGCCAGTCCTCGGGCGAGTTCTCCTCGCCTGTCCTGACCAGCGTCGAGAGCGAGTCCAGGATGACGAGGTCCGGTTGAACCTGCTTGATGATGTCGTCAATCGAGCGGCGCCCCTCAGGCGTGGCCAAGTCGGGCATGGCCTGCCGACGCAAGTTGAACGTGTCGCGACAGACGATGTGGAGCGTGCCGCGCGGGGGCCGCCCGTACTGACTCAATCTTGT
The DNA here is from genome assembly GCF_050726195.1 of Methyloceanibacter sp. Lineage (GTDB taxonomy): Bacteria > Pseudomonadota > Alphaproteobacteria > Rhizobiales > Methyloligellaceae > Methyloceanibacter. The sequence goes on from NZ_JBOHJC010000021.1 coordinate 2,858, forward strand.
CTGCAAATAGGCGCCGGGCATCTCACCGTCGACGTAGAGCACCCGCCCCGGCCGCTCGCACTGCCAGCCCAAAAGATCGTCGCCGCGCGCGACAGCGAAGGCGATGGACAGCGCCAAGTAAGTCTTGCCGTGGCCGGCGCGGGCGAAGATCATCGCGATGCCCGGCTGCGGCAGCCACGGCGCGAGCAGCATCTCGCGCTTCGGAAAAGTCAGCTCCATGAAGTCCTCCAAGATGTGAAACTTCGCCGCCGCCGCCGGCTGGTTCTCGGCCGTCAGAGCCGCGCGCCATTCTTGTTCAGCGGCCTTTGCGCGCCGCAGCCTATCGTTCCAGTCAAGGCCCTCTGGGCGAGGCAGGGCGATGCGCACGTGCTTGCCCTCGTACTCCAGCCGCTCGGCCAGCGCGGCGGCGGCCGCCCGTCCTGAGTCGTCGTTGTCGGCGGCGATGACGTACTCGGTTGCGTGCGGCGGTCTTACCGCGCTGAGGCCGCTAGCCGACAGCGCAGCAATACCGGGCCAGCCCGACAGTTGCATCGCGGACAGCGTGCTCTCGACGCCCTCGCCGATGATGAGCGTCCCTCCTAGGTTGATCTCGGCGAGCTGCGCGTACCCGCCCTTGACCTTCCCGAACATACGGCGCGGGCGACCGTCGCGAACTGCCAGTTTGGCTCCACCGTCGCGCGACAGCAACGTGACGTGCGCGCCCTGAAGGCCCTTCGGTCCGACGACGGGCAGCACCATCGCCGGAAAGCCCACACCGAGAAGACGTCGGCTGTCCTTCGCCGGAAGCAGCATCGCGCTTTCGGGACAGGCACCTAAGCCGCGCGTCTGCAAATACGCGGTCGGGCTTCCGGCCTCGGCCAACGCAGCAGCGCGAAGGATCGCGAAGGCCTTCATGAACCGCGCGTAGTCGGCTTGGTCGGGCGGCAGCGTGTCGCCCCGCTTCGGTGGCTTCGGAGGTGATCCCCATGTCCCGCCACCGCCCCACAGGCCGCGCGACCTGAGCGCCCCGATCACGGCCTCCGCCGAGCAACCGGCGTGGCAGTGGAAGAGCGGCGCCTTGCCCTGGCCCTGGCTCACATGCAGTGACGGGGTCTCATCGTCGTGCGCGGGGCACCGGCACATGCCCGTCTCAGCATTTCCACTCAGGGCGTGGATCAACTCCGCCGCAGTGAGCGGGCGGGCGCTACGAGCTGGCGCTGACATCTTGCGCCTCCATGCCAGCGATGGCCTCAAGCTCGCTGCGCCTGTAAAACACTTGGCCCCGCGGTCGGCCGGTCGGGCGAACTGGCGTCAGCTTGCCCTTCTTCTGGAGCTCAATGATGGGGTCAATGCTAGCGTAGCCGAGCAGGATCGCGGCCTGCCTCCGGCTGTAAAGGAGTGGTGTGAACTGAGACGCAGACATGCGACGGCTCCATAGGTCACCGACCGGCTTTCGCCGGGCTCGGCTGGTTCATCCTATGGAGGCCGGAGCGTGGGTTTTTCCGTTGGCGGTTATCACGGCTCTCACGCCAGCACCCCATCACAGTTCCAGGTGGTGGCGCCCCGCGCGTGCCGCGCGGGCTGTGCGAATTATAGGAATCATACGCAAGGAAGGCAAAGGATCAGGCGGGATGTGGGGGGAAACTCTTAACGAACCTTAAACTTAACCACCTTCCGCCCCGGCTCCAGGATCTTGCCGACCTCGACCTCGACCTTGCGCAGCGCCTCGTCGATGCGCCGCCTGTACTCCTTCGGATTGTCGTAGTGCGCCTGCACACCCTTGATGCCGTGACCCAGGGTCCGCTCGGCGATCTCGGTCGGCACCCGCCCACGGGTCATCAGTCCGCGGCAGGTCCGCCGCAGGTCGTGAAGCCGCCAGTCCTTGATGGCGTCCTGCTCAGTAGGGGCCTCTCCCTTGCGAAGCAGGCGGCCCAGCCTCGCTTCGGCACCAGCCTTGGCTATGCGCTGATCCAACAGGCGCTTGCCCTCGCTGAACGCATTAAACGCCGCGCTGCCGCGCCCGGCGAAGACGAAGGAGTTCTCCGCCCGCGGCTGCTGCGCGCGCACGATCTCCAGAGCCGTGCGGGTGAGAGTGATCGCCTCGGGCGTCCCCTTCTCGCGCTCCTCGCGCGGTATCCGCCACTCGCCCGTATCGAGGTCCACGTCCTGCCAGCGCATCGCTGCGACCTTCGATCTCCGCAGTCCCGTCAGAAGAAGCACGCGCACCAGCGAGTTGAACGTGCCGGGCTCATCCGTAGCCTGCCAAAGCCCACGAATCTCATCGTCCGCAAGCCAGCGCTCACGCTTGACCGGGGCGCGCCGTCGCATGCGCGGGACGACCGGACTGACGTAATCCCCGTCGCGGGACTGGTGCCACGTCATGACCCCGCGCACGATTGCTAGGACGGCGTCAGCCATCACCACACCATGCTCGTCAACGATCTCGTCCATCAGCTCCGCCACGTCGCGCCGGTGAATATCGGCGAAGCGCCGACTGCCCCAGCGCGGCGTGACGTATTTGTCTAGATGCCAGCGGATCGACTTCTCCGACCTGAGGCCGCCGGCAGCGACGTGGCGCTTCAAGTACTGGTCGGCGACCTCAGCGAAGCTGCCCGCCTTCCTCTTCGCAAGCTCGCCCTTCGCGTTGAACTTCAGCGCGGCGTCTCGGGCCTGTTTGCAGCTTAGGTTGGGGTATTCTGCATCGGAGTAATCGAAGTAACCAAGCTTCTTCCGACGCGGCTTGCCGCGCTCGTAGAAGAGAGCCGACCAGGACCTCCTGCCGCTCTTGTTCAAAGTCAGGACCAAAGATCGACCCTGGCTGATGTTCTCGAAGAAGTCGATCTGACCACGGCCCTTCGGCAGCTTGCAGCTGGTCAGGGTTGCGCTGGTGAACCTTTTGACCTTTGGCATCGGGACCCTCCCCGTTGGCGCTCACTAAATGCTCACTTAATAAACTACATATTAAGTGAGGATCGTGAATTCACCAACGGGGCAAAGGATTTAGCCTGTAAATAGTTGATTGTGCTGCTTAAACTGCTCCAACATCCCTCGACATCCCTTGACATCCATCTGATGCATATCCCATTCCTAATCTGAGGGTCGCAGGTTCGAATCCTGCCGGGGTCACCACCAAGATTGCGAAGGCGGGGATGGCGAAGGGACTACTCCTTCGCCCCGTCCTCGCCAGGATAAGCAATGACGTGCTCCTGCTCCTCCGGGTCGTTGCGGGCGACGATGGCGATGGCCGGCTCAGTGTCGCTCAGATTGATGGGCTGATGCGGCACGTCCGCGGGGATGAAGATGAAATCGCCCGCCTCGTTCACCACGCTCTTCTTCAGACCCTCGCCGTATCGTGTCTCGACCCGGCCTTGCATCAGATAGATGGCCGACTCGAAGCCCTCGTGCACATGGGGCTCGGCCTTGCCGCCTGGCGAAATGACGACTTTCAGCAGCGATAGGCCCTTGGCGCCGGCGGTCTTGCCCGAGATGCCGGGAAAGATCGGCAGCGCCTGTTTGGAGCCGGTGACCTCGACGCCGCGCACGGTGACGACGTCCTTGCCGTTCGGCTCGCCGAGAATGACCGACTCGGCCGCCGCCTTGCCTGACAGGACGCTACAGGCAATCAGAAACACGAGAGATCGAACGCGCATCGCCGCTTCCTCCAGACGCATATCTTGCGCTTAGTCTGGAACGGCGGCAGGCACATGCACAAGGGGCGGGTCCTGAAAGACCCGCCCCTTGCGGTTCCCTGCTTTGGCGGTGGCTAGCCGCCGATGCGCGCCGTGCCGGAGCGGCCGTCGTTGCGCACCCAACGCACCGCGCCGCCGCTTTGGCTGAGCTTGTAGCAATAGGTGTTGCCGTCCATCCAACTCGTCCACTTCTGGCAAAGCTGGTCGCCGGCGACCCACCATTTGCCGCTGTCGGCGGCGCCGTCACCGCGGGAGAATGCGGCCGCGACCGTGCCCATGCTGCCCTTCATGGTGCCGCCGGCGGCGTAGCGGATCGGCAATTCAAAGCCAGAAATCTTGAGATAGACGGTCTTGCCGCTCACGGCTTGACGCAACCCCTCGCCACTGAGCGAGGTTTCGGCGGCTTCGGACAAAGGAGCCGCGAGCGAGAGCGCGGCGAATGCGGCGGCAGTAACGGTTGCGGTCTTCAACATGGGACTGGCCTCCAATCTCCAAGCGCCCTCCTCAGGCGCTGGCTCCACTTGAAAGAGCGGAAGCGATGCCCCGCTCATATTCAGGAGACCGTTGTCGCAAAATCCCCCTGAACCGAACCTGAGGCGGCCGTTCATCGGACATTCATGGACTTGGGACCGCGCGCCGGCGTAAAGTCTGGCCAAGTTTTAATGAAGAGGAGATTGGCTCGGACTGCGATCTCGCCTTACAATTGTCACCGATTGTGGGGTGAAATCGAGCAGGAGCGTCGGTTGTGAAGGCTTTGGAGAAAAGCATGTCGAGACACCAGACCAGATTGAGACGTCCGGCCGGCGCGCTTGCGGCCGGCGTGGCCTGCGCTATCGCCCTATCGCTCGCCAACCCAGGTCCGGCTTTGGCCGGGTCCGAGACCCAGTCGTTAGCCGATAGTCCCGATGCCGTGAAGCAAAGCATGACCCGTTCGGGCATCAGGCCGGGTGCACAAGCGGCCGCTACCGGTGCCGCCAAGCAGAGCATGACCCGATCGGTTGCCAAGCCGGCGGCTCAGGCCGCCGCAGACAGCGCAGCCAAGCAGGCCATGACCCGGTCTACTGCAAAGCCCACGGTTCAAGCGGCTGCGGGCGAAGCCGCCAAGCAGGCAACGTCACGGTCGGCAGTGAAGCCGACCGTTCAAGCAGCCGCGAGCAATGCCGCCAAACAGGCCATGTCACGGTCGGCAGTGAAGCCAACCGTTCAAGCGGCCGCAGGCGATGCCGCCAAACAGGCTATGACCCGCTCCGCCGTGAAACCTGCGACTCAGGTAGCCGCAAACGATGCCATCAAACAAAGCATGACACGGGCCGCGGCAAAGCCCGCGATGCAGGCGGCGCGCGCCGAGGCGCAGTTCAAGCAGGTGGCCATGCGCGCGGAGCCGCAGGAGGCATCCGCCAAACGCGCGGCCCAGGCGCCGCTCGCGCGCAGGGATGTGAAGGCGACCCGGTCAAGCTCAAGCTGGTGGGATTGGCTGTTGGGCCAATAGCCTCGAGCCGCAAACGCTCGTTATTGAACAGACCGCCGCCGGGCCCGGCGGCGGTCTTTCTTCTCGAAAGAAACCTATTCCTCGAGCTCGCTTACGACCAGATTGTCGAAGGCGAACTTCGCGGGCGCCTCCTCGCCTGATATGCCATAGAAGCCGACCACGCCGCCATCCTTCGGCTGCTTGCCTTTGAAGCGCTTGATCTCGGTGCCGTTGATGAAGAGCGTCGCGTCTTTCGGTCGCAAGGTGAGCTCGACGTGATTGGTTTCGCCGACGCCCTTCTTCAGCGCGAGGCTCTCTTCGGTGAACAGATAGGTCGTCTCGCCATTCATGACGCGCCTGGCTTCTACCCATCCGTCAGCCCAAATGAACACCGCGTAGTAGTTGTCCCAGTCCTGCCACCAGAACACCAATCCGATCGGACTGTTCGGAAAATCAGTCGCCTCGGCGATGGTCAGGTCGGCGCAAACGTTAGCGCCCATGTTCTGGGTCAGGAAGTTGACCTGACCCATAAATCCATCGATGATCAAGGAGCCGTCTTCGACGTAGACGTACTCGCTGGGCTCGCCCCACGAGGGGTCCATAAACTCGAAATCATCCTCGAAGATGGCTGTGTCGGGATCGCACTCCGCCACCGCAGGACTTGAAATCAGAAACAGGCCGAGCGCCAAAGTGGCGACCGTCACGACACGCGAACCGAAGCTCATCGCATAACCTCCCTACAATGCCGGGGCAGCCCCTTCCTGCCCCGCGCGAATAACGTTGCTCGCTCCAACTAAAGCTTATCGGTGATCCCTGACGGCTTCAAGCGAGCCGAGCCTCCGCCGACGTCCCGCCCGTAAATATGCCAACTAGGTCAGGTAATTCACCGGACTTTGATGTCCGGCGAACCGTGAATGCATTACCCTCAGGCTCGAAATCGACTTGAGCAGGTGCGCATGGACCGAAAAAACCCGGCCATCAAGCGACGTTGGCGCCTGATTTGCCCTCGCGCCAGTTGGCTTTCGACGCTCACGGTCGCGATAACCGCTTGGATTCTTTGCGCAACGGCTGGCACCGCGGAGACGCGATCTTCAACGCACAATCGATTGATCGATTCCGGCAGCCCGTATCTTCTCCAGCACGCGCATAACCCAGTCGATTGGTACCCCTGGGGGGAGGAGGCCATTGCCAAGGCCAAGAAAGATAACAAGCTGATCTTCCTCTCTGTCGGCTACAGCACCTGCTATTGGTGCCACGTCGCCGAGCGGACCATCTATTCCAATCCCGAAATCGCGGCGCTGATGAACAAGTGGTTCGTCAACATCAAGGTCGATCGCGAAGAGCGACCCGACATTGACGAGACGTACATGCTAGCGCGGCAGATTTTGACCGGCTCCGGCGGGTGGCCAAACAACTTGTTCCTCACGCCAGATCTCAAGCCATTCTTCGCCGGAAGTTACTTTCCGCCGCAGGATCAAGATGGCAGACGGGGCTTCCCCGGCATTCTCAAGCTAATCCATGAGGGCTGGAAACAGGACCCGGCCGAGATCGAGCGGGTTGGCGATATGGTTACGGGCGAGCTCGCGCGCTTGCGCGATAGCAACACCAAACCCGCAAGTCTTCTGAGGCTCAGGCCCGGCAGGTGGCTGACCGCTGCCCGCGACAATGTCTTACCTCACCGGGACCGAGTGCACGGCGGCTTTGACGGCGGTGGCGGAACCAAGTTTCCCCAGTCGCCCTTGATAAGCTTGCTCCTGACCGATTATCGCCTCAATGGCACTGCGGACTCGCTCGAGACCGTCGCCGGAATGCTGAATGCCATGTCCCTTGGCGGCATCCATGACCATCTCGGCGGCGGTATGCACCGATACAGCACCGAGCCGACTTGGTCGGTGCCGCATTTCGAAAAGATGTTGTATGACAACGCGCAGCTCATCGGCCTCTACGCCGACTACTACGCAATCACACGTCAGCCGCTGGCGCGCAAGATGGCTGGTGACATTGCCGGCCATCTCCAGCGAAGACTGACGGCTCCGGAAGGCGGCTTCTACACCGCCGAAGATGCCGACATCGAAGGCAAAGAGGGCGAGACCTATCTCTGGACCAGGAACGAGATAACCGCTGCGCTTGGCGAAGCCGACGCAAGCCGCCTCTTCGCGCTCTACGAGCTGATGTCCCTACCCGACGATCCCGGCGGGCCCGGCGTCCTGCGCATGAGGCAAGATCGGACAGACTTAAGGACCGATGGCGCACGCATCGTGGAATCCATAACAGATCTCGCGCCTCTCCGTGCCAAACTGCTGGCGATCAGAGATCGGCGTCAGCAGCCCGCCCGCGACGACAAGATCGTCGTATCGCTCAATGGGCTTGCCATAGCCGGCCTCTCACACGCCGGAACGGTGTTCGGCGAGCCGCAGTGGATTGAATCGGCCCGGCGCGCCGGTGAGTTCCTGTGGCGGAGTGCCTTCGATGCAAAAAGCGGAAGTCTCAGCCGTTACGTCTACAAAGGTAACGCGCGTGGCGACGGCTTCCTCGAAGATTATGCCTTGCTCGGGCTCGGCTTCGTCGCGCTTGGCGAGGCGACCGGCGAACCTGAGTGGGGCAAGCGCGCCGACGCGCTGGCCTCGGCGATGATGGAGCGTTTCGTCAAAGATGACGGCATGGTGGTTACCGCCGCGGCCGACCCGACGCTGATCGTGCCCGCGATCGACCTCAACGACCACGACACACCGTCCGGGACGTCAGCGGCCTACGAACTACTTGCGCACCTCGGAACGACAACCCAGCGCTATGCCGACGCGGCCACAAAGATCGTGGCTTGGATGGCGCCGAAGCTCGAATCCAGTCCCGATAGCTGGCCAAGTCTTGTCTCGAGCGCCGCACAGCTCGGCGTCTCACCGAAGACAGCCGCTCCGGCGCCCTTGCTTGATAGCGCCGCTTACGTCAAGGCGACGGCTTATACGTCGAGCGACGCCGAGCATGATCTGATCGCGATAACCCTCTCGATTGATCCCGGCTACCACATCAACGCCAACCCAGCCTCGCTCGACTACCTCATCCCGACGACTGTAAGGGTTCCTGGCGCCGGGCAGGCCAAAGTCACCTATCCGCCCGGAAAGATGTTTAGTACCAAGTTCCTTGACCACGGCATTTCGGTCTACGAGGGCTCGGTCACCATTAGCGTCGAACTCCCCAAGGGCAGCGGTGCCAAGGCGCGACACTTGCCGGTGGAGATCGAGGTGCAAGCCTGCACTGATGAGATTTGCCTACCGCCGGCGACCATCTCGGTGCCGTCCGGAGACTGCTGACACGCGGCGCCGAAAGGTCAGACCGGTTTAGGCATCGGCGCCGAGGGTATCAAGGATGGGGCAGGAACGCTGCCGCCCGGGCCGACAAGCGCTCGTCATTTCTGCGAGAGCGCGATCAAGCTTCTTGAGGCTTGCGATCTTGCCGCGCACATCGGCAAGATGGCGCAGCGTCATTTCCTTCGTCTCCGCACAAGCCTCCTTACTGCGCTCCGCCAAAGCAAGCAATGTGCGGATATCCTCGAGCGTAAAGCCGAGCTCCCGGCCACGACGAACAAATCGCAGCCGCTGCACATGGCTATGGTCGTAGACGCGGTGGCGGCCGCTTGTCCGTGGCGGCTTCGGCAAAAGCCCGATGCGCTCGTAATAGCGTATGGTCTCGACGTTGACGCCCGTCCGCTGCGAAAACTCGCCGATGAGGAGATGTGCCGATCGCGACTTCGAGAGTGGCATGCCAGAACTCCTCGCTTGCATCTGTAGCGGCTACAGATTGTAGACAGGAGTTGAGCCGGATGCCACCGACTCTCCGTGAACGGGTTCTACGAGGAGACGCAGAATGACTGCCCGCCTATTGATAGCCGCCGCCATTCTCTTTGGTCTTGGAACGGCGGCGTATGCGTTTTGTCCGCTTTGCGGGTGAGCAGAGATAGGCCCTGGCGGTCCCCGCCCGCCGGGGCCATCTTCGCGGCCCGCAAACAGAGGCGGGCAGCGTGATTGAGTATCAATCGACAATCACCTGTCCGGCTTGCGGTCGTGCGGACACCGAGACCATGCCGACCGATGCCTGCCAGATTCGCTACACATGCAAAGTGTGCGGCCTGGAGATGCGCCCTAAGCGAGGCGACTGCTGCGTCTTCTGTTCCTATGGCTCGGTGCCGTGTCCACCGATGCAGGAGACGCGTCGGGCGAGTCAGTAGCGACGGCCGTTCAGATAGTTAGCGCGTCGGCATCGGCGTTTCGCCGCGATAGTCGTAGAAGCCGCGTTTCGTCTTCCGTCCCAGCCATCCGGCCTCGACATATTTCACCAAGAGCGGGCACGGACGGTACTTGGAGTCGGCAAGCCCTTCGTACAGCACCTGCATGATCGACAGACAGGTGTCCAGGCCGATGAAATCGGCGAGCTGCAACGGCCCCATGGGATGGTGGGCGCCGAGCCGCATGGCCGTGTCGATGGCGTCGACCGAGCCCACGCCTTCATAGAGCGTGTACACCGCCTCGTTGATCATCGGCAGCAGGATGCGGTTGACCATGAAGGCCGGAAAGTCTTCCGACACCGCCGTGGTCTTGCCAAGCGTTTCGACGAACTCCTTGGCGCGCCCGAAGGTAATGTCGTCGGTGGCGATGCCGCGGATCATCTCCACGAGCTCCATCACCGGCGCTGGATTCATAAAGTGGAGGCCGATAAAGCGCTCCGGCCGGTCGGTGGTGGCGGCGAGCCTAGTGATGGAGATGGACGAGGTGTTGGTGGCGACGATGGCGTCAGGCTTGAGGAAAGGACACAGCGCCACGAAAATCTTGCGCTTCACCGTCTCGTCTTCGGTGGCGGCTTCGACCACGAGATCCGCGTCCGCGAGATCCTGGTACGACTGGGCAAAAGTGATGCGCGACAGCGCCTTCTTACGGTCCTCGTCGTTGATCTTGCCGGAGGCGACCTGGCGCGACAGGTTCTTGTCGATGGCCTGAATCGCGGCGTCGAACCGCTCTTTGGCGAGATCGTTCACGGCCACGTCATACCCGCCAAGGGCAACCACATGGGCGATGCCGCCGCCCATCTGCCCGGCGCCTATGATCCCGACCTTGCGAATTGGCTCCACCTCAAGCTCTCGCTTGGCGGTTGGGTCGGCGAGGATATCCGCTCCGCGCACTATGTCGTCCATGGTCATTCCTCATGAACCCGCTGACTCTCAATAGCCTGCCTTCTTAAGTTCGGCATCAAGCTCGGGCAGCACGGTAAACAGGTCGCCCACCAGCCCGTAGTCGGCCACCTGGAAGATCGGCGCGTCGGCGTCCTTGTTGATGGCGACGATCACCTTGGAATCCTTCATGCCGGCCAAGTGCTGGATGGCGCCCGAAATGCCGACGGCGATATAAAGCTCCGGGGCCACGACCTTGCCCGTCTGCCCAACCTGATGATCGTTGGGCATGTAGCCGGAGTCGACCGCGGCGCGCGAGGCGCCCATCGCGGCGCCAAGCCGGTCGGCGACCGGCTCGATCAATTTCTTGAAGTTCTCGCCCGACTGCATGCCGCGGCCACCGGAAATGACGATCCGCGCCGAGGTGAGCTCGGGACGCTCGCTCACGCTGATATCGGAGCTTTCGAAGCGAGATAGCCCGACGGCGCCCGCTGGCGTCACCGTCTCGATGTCTGCCGAACCGCCTTCGCCCGTACCGGCGAACGCCGTAGTGCGCACCGTGGCGACGACGATCTTGTCGGAGGTCTGCACCGTCTCGAGCGCGTTGCCCGCATAAATGGGCCGCACGAACGTGTCGGGCGACTTGACCTCGACGATATCCGAGATCTGCCCGACGTCGAGCAACGCGGCTACGCGCGGCAGCACGTTCTTGCCCGTGGTCGTCGCCGGCGCAAGCAGCACAGTGTAATTGCTCATCAGCGACAGGATCGTCGCCGCCGTCTCTTCCGCCAGGCGCTGCTCAAGATGCGGCGCCTCGGCGAGCAGCACCTTGCGCACGCCTTCGAGCTTAGCCGCTTGTTCGGCGACGGGTTTACAGCCCGCGCCGGCGACAAAAACGTCGATCTCGCTGCCGAACGCGCGCGCGGCCGTCAGAACTTTCGCCGTCGACGGCGCGAGCGTCTTGTTGTCGTGCTCGGCGAGCACCAGGACCGCCATCTACAGGACCCCCGCCTCGTTCTTGAGCTTGTCGATGAGCTGCGCCACGTTATCGACCTTGATGCCTGCCTCCCGGGCCTTCGGCTCAACCACCGAGAGCACCTTCAGGCGTGGCGCAATATCAACCCCGAGCGTCTCGGGCGTCGTCTCTTCGATCGGCTTCTTCTTCGCCTTCATGATGTTGGGCAGCGACGCATAGCGTGGCTCGTTGAGGCGCAAGTCGGTGGTGATCACGGCTGGCTTCTTGAGCTCGACCGTTTCCAAGCCGCCGTCCACCTCGCGCACCACCTTGACCTTCTCGCCGTTGAGTTCGAGTTTCGAGGCGAAGGTGCCTTGTGGCGCGCCGAGCAGTCCCGCGAGCATCTGGCCGGTCTGATTGCAGTCGTCGTCGATCGCCTGCTTGCCCATGATGACGAGGTCGGGCTTCTCATTGTCCACGAGGGCCTTGAGTACCTTGGCCACGGCGAGCGGTTCGACGGTCGCCTCGGTCTTGACCAGGATGGCGCGGTCGGCACCCATGGCGAGCGCCGTGCGCAATGTGTCCTGGGCCTTGGCGCTGCCAATGGAAACAGCGACGACCTCGCCCGCCTCGCCCCGCTCCTTGATGCGGACGGCCTCTTCGACGGCGATTTCGTCGAATGGATTCATCGACATCTTCACGTTGGCAAGGTCGACCCCGCTACCGTCGGATTTGACCCGGACCTTGACGTTTGCATCGATGACCCGTTTGACGGGTACGAGAATTTTCATGCGGCTTTATGTTCCCCGCACGGTTTGACTAGCCCCCCACAGCCAGCATCTCGCAACTGCGAAATGGCGGCGACCGTACTGCCCGGACCGGCCAGAGTCAATGGTTTCTAGGGGTTTTGCCAGGGAGTCTAGGCCCCTCCCCTGGTGCGGTCGAACAGCACTACACCGCGCCGCCGCATGAACAGGATCAGCACCGCGCCGGCCAGCAAACCCCCGATATGGGCCCACCAGGCGACGGCCTCCTCGGTCTCGAACAGGAGGTTGGCGAACTGGGCAAGGATCCAGATGCCGAGCGCCCACGCGGCGGTGATTTTGATCGGAATGCGCCACAGCGCCAGCACCCACACCTTAACCTTGGGGTGCAAAATCAAATAGGCGGCGATCACCCCCGCCACCGCGCCTGATGCCCCAATCAGGGGCAGGTCCGAGTGCGGCAACATCCAAGTGTGGAGCAGGGCGGCGAAGATTCCGCACATTAGGTAGAACATGATGAAGCGAAGGTGCCCCATGGCATCTTCGATATTGTCGCCGAACACCCAAAGGAACAGCATGTTGCCGATGAGGTGGATCCAGCCCCCGTGCAGGAACATGTAGGTGACGAGCGTCAAGCGCTCGGGCACGGGCAACGCGCCGGTAGCGAAGAACGCAGTTCCTCCGCCCGAACCCTCCGTCAGCTTGGCTGGGATGACAGCCAGCGCCATCAGGTTCTCGTCGCCGAGCGGAATGAACCAGCCCGTCTGGAAGATGGCGTAGAACGCGACGTTGAGGGCGATCAGCCCCACCGTTACATATTGGAAGCGGATCTTCTTGAGGGGATTGGTGTCGTGAAGCGGGATGAACAAGGAGGCACCACCGATCTCTACATCAGCGGTTCTTGCCCGGCACCCACATCACATCGGACTTGCCCTTGCCGTTTGCATAGCGCGCGGCAACGAACAGAAAATCCGACAGCCGGTTGATGTAGCGCAGCGTCGCGTCGCCAACCGGCTCGCCCGGCCGTAACGCGAGCGCGACCATCAGCCTTTCGGCCCGGCGTGACACAGTGCGTGCAAGATGCAGAAAGCTGGCGGCCGGTGTGCCGCCGGGGAGCACGAAGGAGCGCAGCGGCTCGAGCGCGCGGTTGAGCTCGTCAATCTCGCCTTCGAGCCGCGCGACCTGCGCATCGCTCACTTGCAAGCGCCCGCGCACATCCTTGGTCTCGTCGGGGAAGCAAAGGTCGGCGCCAAGGTCGAACAGATCGTTCTGGATGCGCGCCAGCATCGCGTCGAGCGTTGGATCGCTCGCGCGCGCGTGGAGGCGTGCTAGACCGATGACCGCATTGGTTTCGTCCAGCGTGCCATAGGCCTCGACCCGAAGGTCGTACTTCGCCACGCGCCGGCCTGAGCCAAGCGCAGTCGTGCCGTCGTCGCCAGTGCGCGTATAAATCTTGTTGAGGACGACCATAACCACCCGCCCTGCTTGCCAAGGCCCGCGGGATCCTTGCCGCTTATTAGCTTAACGTAGCTTGGGCCGGATGCCGGTCAAGCCTTCGTTATCAGGGCCGCTGCCCGGCCAGATAGATGACCGCCATCACGATGATGATGGCAATGAACTGTAGAATCACCCGCGCCCGCATGAGTTTTTGGCTGAGATTGGGGTTTCCGCCGCGCATCATGTTCCACAAGCCGAACAAGAGCACGATCGCCACGGCGGCGAGCGCGAACGGGATGATCGAGCGCAGGATGTCTTCCACATGCCCCTCCCCGGTCTGGTTGGGCGCCTATTCCAACGCCGGAGCCGGACTTTAGTTGCTTGCCGCCACCGCGTCGAGCAGACGAGTTGGCAGGAGCCGGCGGAGCAGGACCGCGGCGTAGGTGGGAAACGTGACGTAGTAGCGGGCCTTCGGCCGCTTGGACTCGAGCGCGTGGACGAGTTTGGCGGCGACTGCCTCGGGCGGCAGCTTGAAGCTCTGATTGCCGCCCTGCTCCATGCGCGCGAGTCTGGCGCGATAGGTCTCCCGGTGCGGCGATCTCTCCATGTCGATATGGCGCCGGTAAGCCTCGATCGCATGTTCGACGAGCCGCGTGGCGATGGGCCCGGGCTCGATCAGCGAGATCGTGATGCCAGTGCCTGCAAGCTCCATGCGGAGCGCATCGGCCAGCGCCTCGACGGCATATTTCGAGGCGCAATAGGCGCCGCGATAGGGCGCCGCCACGATTCCGAGCACGGAGGAGCAGAACACGATGCGGCCCTGCCCTCGTGCCCGCATCGCCGGGATGATTCGCCGCGTGAGATCGTGCCAGCCGAACACATTGGCCTCGAATTGCGCGCGCAGCACATCGCGCGCGACATCCTCCACCGCGCCAGGCTGGGCATATCCGCCGTTGTTGAACAGGGCATCGAGCCGTCTTCCCGTTGCCTCAAGCACTTGGTCTGCGGCAACCGCGATGGAGTCCGGCTCGGCGTAGTCGAGATAGACGCTGTCACACCTCTCCTCTTTTAGCCGGGCGATATCTTCAGGCTTACGCGCCGTGGCAAACACGCGCCAGCCGCGCCGCTTCATCTCCCGCGCCGAGGCGAGCCCTATGCCCGACGAACACCCGGTGATGAGGACGGAACGCTGGGCAATACTGGAAGGCTTCGACGAAACCGGCTCTGCGGTGTGGCTCATTGCTCCAACAGCCGTCTGGCGATGACGTGCGCCTGAATCTCTGCCGCGCCCTCGAAGATCGACAGGATGCGCGCGTCGCACAGCACCCGGCTGATCGTGTACTCGAGCGCGAAGCCGTTGCCGCCGTGGATTTGCAGCGCGTTGTCGGCGGCCGCCCAAGCGACCCGCGCGGCGAGCAGCTTGGCCATGCCCGCCTCGAGATCGCAGCGGCGGCCGGCGTCCTTCTCCCGCGCGGCGAAATAAGTGAGCTGGCGGGCGATGAGAATCTCCGCCGCCATCATGGCGAGCTTATCGGCCACGCGTGGGAAGGCGATGATCGGCTTGCCGAACTGGATGCGCTCCATGCCGTAGCGCAGCCCAAGATCGAGCGCCGACTGCGCCACGCCGATCGCCCGCGCCGCGGTCTGAATGCGCGCCGCCTCGAACGTCTGCATCAGCTGCTTGAAGCCCTGACCCTCCTCACCGCCGAGCAGATTGGCGGCCGGCACTTCGAACCCGTCGAAGGAAATGTCGAACTCCTTCATGCCGCGATAGCCGAGCACCTCGATCTCGCCGCCCGACATGCCGTCCGCCGGAAACGGATTGGCGTCGTCGCCGCGCGGCTTCGGCGCCAGGAGCATCGAGAGCCCACGATAGCCCTTGTCATTGGGGTTGGTGCGCGCGAGCACAGTCATCAGATCGGCACGCGCGGCGTGCGTGATCCAGGTCTTCTGCCCGGTGATGCGGTAGACGTCGCCGTCTCTCACGGCGCGCGTGGTGAGCGAGGCAAGGTCCGAGCCGGTATTGGGTTCGGTGAACACTGCCGTCGGCAGGATTTCGCCTCTCGCGATCTTCGGCAGCCACTCTTGCTTCTGCGCGTCGGTGCCGCCATTGAGGATCAGCTCCTCGGCGATCTCGGACCTGGTACCAAGACTGCCCACGCCGATATAGCCGCGGCTCAGCTCCTCGGAGACGACGCACATCGCCTCCTTACCGAGGCCGAGCCCACCATATTCCTCGGGCAGAGTCAGGGAGAACACGCCGAGCTCCGACATCTGGCCGATCAGCTCGAGCGGAATGTAGTCGTCCTTTAGGTGCCACTCCTGCGCATGCGGCACCACCTCGGCCAAGGAGAACCGGCGCATCTCGTTGCGGATGTCCTCGTAGGTCTCATCGAGACCTGGATCGCCGTAGTTGGCGGCGCCCGCGCCTTGCGCGTCTTGGATCAGCTTCACGGCGCGCGCCCGCATCTCCGGCGTCACGCCGTTGATCAGCGCGGCAACCTCCTTGGTCAGGAATTCGGCGCACACCGACTCGGGCACGCCAAGCTCGGAGAGACGTGCCGCCTCACCCTGGCTCATGACCACGCCGCCTGAAAGCTGCGCGAGATACTCGCCGGCGCCGATCTGGGTGAGCAGCCCCTCCATCTCGCCGAACCGGCCCTCGCTTTCCATGCGCTTGGCGTAGTCAGCGAGCTGGCGGACCGCCTCGACATAGGTGGCGGTCCAGGCAAGCCCGTGGGCCGCGTGCTGCTCCCGCTCGAGCGCCGCGTTGTCGATCTTGCCGCCTTGCGTGACCTTGGCCTTGACGGCCTCTGCGGCCCGCGCGCCCAGAGTTCCGGCCGCCTCGGCGGCAGCCTCAAGCAGCGGAATCAGTTTTGCGGGGCTCAAGCCCGCGCGGTCGGTCAAGGTCTCTGCGGCAGTCAAGTCGTTAGCTCCTCGGGACGATCTTGTGAGATTTCGGCACAACGAACCCTGACCGGCCTCCAGAGTCAAATCCCAATCGCGGCGCTCAGGCCTTCCGGCACTGCATGATGAAATGCGTATAGGGGATGTTGAGACGGTCATGGCGGATTTCCGCTTCGACGATACCGAACACGCTTCTCGCCAGACCGAGATAGCGTTCGGGTGGCCGCACGTTCCGACCCCGGTCGTGTTCGATCAGCCAGCGCGCCACGCGCGGCTGACCTTCCACGCCGAGCGCCGGATCCAGCGTGATCAGCCGTCCGTCCGGTTTCAAGCTTTCATGTGCAAGCTTGAGCGTGCCCAAGACCTCCTCATCGTCAAGGTGGTGCAGAATGCCGGTGGCCGAGACGATGTCGAAGCTTGACGGCTCGATCGGGGGCGGTGCGCCGACCGAGGCCTGAATGAACTGGCCGCGGTCGCCGTAGCGCCGGCGGGCGGCTTCCACGTATCGCTCGCTGACATCGAAGCCGACATAGTCCACGTCGCCGGGAAGAAGGTTCAGGAGAGTGGCGGGGCCGCAACCGATGTCGAGCAGCCTGTCGCCCGGCTTGAGCTTGAGATAGCTGGCGACATAGTCGGCCATGGCGGCCTGACCGCCTACCAGGAGATACCACGCCCTGTAGACCAGTGGATAAGCCAGGATTCTGTGGAGGCCGGTCGAGACTTCAGCCATCGTCGCCCACTTCCGCCGCCCCCCGATACCGAACGAGAGCGGCCCTTTAGCGGACAGGGGTAGACTGTCAGGGCTTGCCGTGCATCTCACGGCTTGCCTCGAGCACGTCCTCGAAGGTGCGAAGCCCCGTCAGCGGCGCGCTCACCAGAACGGACATGTTGCCCGGCCGGTGCTCATTCTTCCACATGCGCATATGCGCTTTCGGGATCTGTTCCCACGGGAACACCTCGGACATGCACGGGTCAATGTGGCGCTCGATGACGAGCTTATTGGCCTGGCTCGCTTGCAAGAGATGGGCGAAGTGGGAGCCCTGGATGCGTTTCTGATGCATCCACACATAGCGCGCATCCATGGTGAGGTTGTAGCCGGTGGTGCCGGCGCAGAACACGACCATGCCGCCGCGCTTCACGATGAAGCAGGACACCGGGAAGGTCGCCTCGCCCGGATGCTCGAACACGCTGTCGACGCTCACGCCCTTGCCCGTGATGTCCCAGATCGCCTTGCCGAACTTGCGCACTTCTTTCGCCCAGGCGTCGTATTCCGGCGTGCCGACCTTGGGCATCTGGCCCCAGCAGTTGAAGTCCTTGCGGTTGATCACGCCTTTGGCGCCGAGCGACATCACGTAGTCGCGCTTGTCTTCCTCGGACACGACGCCGATGGCGTTGGCGCCGGCGGTGGCGCAGAGCTGCACCGCCATGGAGCCGAGACCGCCCGAGGCGCCCCACACCAAGACGTTATGGCCGGGCTTCAAGGTGTGCGGCCGGTGGCCGAACAGCATGCGGTAGGAGGTGGCGAGAGTCAGCGTGTAGCAGGCGGCCTCTTCCCAGGTGAGATGTTGCGGCCGCGGCAGCAGTTGGCGGTCCTGGACGCGGGCGAATTGGGCGAACGACCCATCCGGCGTCTCGTAGCCCCAGATGCGCTGCGACGGCGAGAACATCGGATCGCCGCCGTTACATTCCTCATCGTCACCGTCGTCCTGATTGCAGTGGATGACAACTTCGTCGCCGACCTTCCAGCGCTTCACCTTGGAGCCGACAGCCCAGACGATGCCGGACGCATCGGAGCCGGCGATGTGATACGGGTTCTTGTGGCCATCCAGAGGCGAAATGGGGATGCCGAGAGAGGCCCAGACGCCGTTGTAGTTGACGCCGGCGGCCATCACCAAAACCAGCACGTCATGGGAATCGAGTTCCCAGGTCGGGAGCACCTCGACCTGCATGGCCTCGTCGGGGGGGCCATGCCGCTCCTTCCGGATCGCCCACGCATACATGTTCTTCGGCACGTGACCGAGCGGAGGAATCTCGCCGATTTCGTAGAGATCCTTGATCTCGCCCGCCGGCGCGGACGTTTCTGGAGAAACTGCAGTCAAAGACATCTCATTCATCCGGTTGTCCCCCCAGTCCTCTTGTCGGTGTCTCTTTTTGCACTGCGGCAATTGTCTTCGATCCATCTCGCGACTGCAACATGTTTGCGGCCGCAGATTTAACACAGGTCCGCCCTGAAAGTGCCAGGGCTCCCTTGGATTTGCCCAAATTCTCGTAGGACTCCCCCAACCGGGCCGAGGGTTAGCAAAAACGAACCGGTCTGCCCAGAGGTCGATTCGCGGGGCGTGGCGATGCGTCTCTCTCCAGGGCCACGTCCCCTAAGCACTTCGTGAAGGCCCGCTTCCCCAGGAACTAGGGCAACAACGCCCGCGTTTACCTATGCCGGCGCGATCAATTGGCCCGAAAACGACGCGAGAGTCGACGCGTGCCCGGCTTCCCCCCAAAGACTTGCGAAGGAGACACCCAATGAAAGCGATTTCCACTTTGATGACCGCCGCGGCGGCTTTGGCCATCGGCTTTGGCGGCGTCGCCTATGCCGAGGAGGCGCCCGGTGCCAAGAGCGACATCTTGATTGTCGAGGCCACGAGCGACGCTCCTGGCGGCACTGGCGTCGACGAGAGCGCCGGCGGCGAAGGTGCCACTCAGAAAGGCGACAACCAGATGCCTGACGAAGGTGCGAGCTCGGGCCAGGCCGCCAGTGACCCGACCGGCAAGGAGCCCGGCACCGGCGTCGAGGACAGCGTCCAAGGCGAAGGCGCGACGGCTAAGCAGGGCTTGGACGACGCCGAGGAAGGCAAGGACGTGAACCTCGGCGGCGATTCGAGCGGCAACGCCCCCGGCGGAACGGGCGTCGAGAAGAGCGCCGAGGGCGAGGGCGCCAAGAACAAGACCGTGCCCAACTAGGGCCCGACGCCTAAGGAGTGGTGGAGGCGGCGCTACCAAGCGCCGCCTTCGCTTTTTGGCAACGCGGCCGTAGGTATAGTTGCTCCGGCGCATCGAGCGTGCTTCGATGCGACCTGATTTCACCGAACGAGCGACACATGAGCGGCAAGCCTAAGAAACGCGACAAACCTTGGATGTTCCGCACCTATGCGGGCCATTCAACCGCTAAGGCCTCGAACGAGCTCTACCGGAAGAACCTCTCCAAGGGTCAGACCGGCCTTTCCATCGCCTTCGATCTGCCGACCCAGACCGGCTACGACTCCGACGAGGCGCTGGCCCGCGGCGAGGTCGGCAAGGTCGGCGTGCCCATCTCCCATCTAGGCGACATGCGTCATTTGCTGGAGGGCATTCCCCTCGGCGAGATGAACACCTCGATGACCATCAATGCCACCGCGGCCTGGCTGCTCGCGCTCTATGTCTCGCTTGCCGACGAGCAGGGCGCCGACCGGGCGAAGCTGACCGGGACGGTGCAGAACGACATCTTGAAAGAATATCTGTCGCGCGGCACCTACGTGTTCCCGCCCGCGCCGTCACTGCGCCTGATCAAGGACGTCATCGTGTTCACGTCGCGCGAGATGCCGAAGTGGAACCCGACCAATGTCTGCTCCTACCATTTGCAGGAGGCAGGAGCGACGCCGGCGCAAGAACTCGCCTTCGCCCTCGCCACCGCCATCGCCGTGCTCGACGAAGTCAAGAACTCCGGCGAAGTCTCCGACGAGGAGTTTCCTAGGATCGTCGGCGCCATCAGCTTCTTCGTCAATGCCGGTGTGCGCTTCGTCACCGAAGTCTCCAAGATGCGCGCCTTCGTCGACCTCTGGGACGAGATCGCGCGCGACCGCTACGGCGTCATGGACGAGAAGCTTCGGCGCTTCCGCTATGGCGTGCAGGTCAACTCGCTCGGTCTCACTGAGCAGCAGCCGGAGAACAACGTCTACCGCATCCTGCTGTCGATGCTTGCCGTGGTCCTGTCGAAGAAGGCGCGCGCCCGCGCCGTGCAATTGCCCACGTGGAACGAGGCGCTCGGCCTGCCGCGGCCCTGGGATCAGCAATGGTCGCTCCGGCTCCAGCAAATCGTCGCCTACGAGACTGACCTGCTCGAGTTCGGCGATGTCTTCGACGGTTCGGAGGTGATCGCCCGCAAGGTCGAAGAACTCAAGGAACAGGCCCGCGCCGAGCTCGCCGAGCTCGATGCCATGGGCGGCGCCGTCGCCGCCATCGACTACATGAAGGAAGCGCTGATTGCCTCGAACGCCGCGCGCGTCGCCGGCATCGAGCGCGGCGACCAGGTGCTGGTCGGCGTCAACGCCTATACCGAGACCGAGCCGTCGCCGCTCGATTCGGGCGCGGAAGGCATCCTCACCGTGCCGGAATCCGTCGAGATCGAGCAGGTCGCGGCGCTCCAGGCCTGGCGCCAGCGGCGCGACGACAAGGCCGTTCGCCAGGCGCTGCGCGAACTAAAGGAAGCCGCCGCCGAAGGCCGCAACATCATGCCACCGTCGATCGAAGCGGCGAAGGCCGGAGTCACCACCGGCGAGTGGGGCGCGGTGCTCCGCGAAGTGTTCGGCGAGTATCGCGCGCCGACCGGCATCGGCGCCGCCCATGCCGTCGACGAGAAGCGTCTCGAGGAGGTGCGCGAGCTGGTGAAACAGGTGTCCGGCAAGCTCGGTCGCACCCTGACCTTCGTGGTCGGCAAGCCTGGGCTCGATGGCCACTCCAACGGCGCCGAGCAGATCGCCGTGCGCGCCAGCGATTGCGGCATGCAGGTCGTCTATGACGGCATCCGCCTGACGCCGGCCGAGATCGTCGAGCAGGCGAAGGAGGCCAAGGCCCATGTGGTGGGGCTCTCCATCCTCTCCGGCTCGCATGTATCGCTGGTGCGCGACGTGGTGCAAAAACTGCGCGAGGCCGGAATGGGCGAGGTGCCCGTGGTGGTCGGCGGCATCATCCCGGCCGATGACGTCAATATCCTCAAGCAGTGCGGCGCCTCGGCGGTCTACACCCCCAAGGACTTCCAGCTCAACGAGATCATGACCGGCATCGTCAATCTGGTGGACAACAAGGTCGAGGTCCTGGCCGAGGCGGGCGTGCCTGTGCCCCCGCTCCGCGCACGGGAGAAGGTTCCCCTGTAGGGATCTCCGGTCGCCAAGGCGATGACAGCACCCGCGCTTTGCCGCTAGACTCCGCTCCGCGCCGATTCTCTGCCGGCGTTTGGCCAAAAGGGGGTCCCCGATGAACTTTCATTTGAGCACGCCGCGCCGGGAGACGTTCCTCGTCTCCGTCGTCATCGCCGTCCTGGTCGTGATCGGCATGATCGTGCCGCTGCCGATCTTCACCGGCTACGGCCTCGGCCTGCTGCTGATCGCCTATCTGATCCTGCTGGCCGGCGTTTTGATGGACAACCTCTAGGCGCGCAATCAGCTCGCTTTGGAGTGAGCCGCGCGGCCCTGGCCCGCGAGGAATGGCGCGAGTGCCACATAGAGCGCGCGGCCGCGGATCGGCTTCGACACATGAGCGTTCATGCCGGCCGCGACATAGTCATTGTCGCTGTCCGTCGCGTCATGCGCAGCCAGCGCCACGATCGGCACCTCGGACGAGGGGGCCTGCAGGGAACGGATACGCCTCGCGGTCTCCAGTCCGGAGAAGTCCGGCAGCACCATATCCATGAGCACGAGATCGTATTTCCGGGCGGCGACGCACATGATCGCCGCGGCGCCGGTCTCGACCATTTCGTAGCTCACGCCGAACTCGTCGAGATAGGCGCCGATCAACAAACGGTTGACCACGTTGTCCTCGACCACGAGCAAATGGCCTGACAACGCCCCTTTCGGGACGGACTCCCCGTCCTGCTCAACTTGCGTCTCACCCTGGTCCTGGGCGCGCTCCATGGGGACCGTGACCCAATAGAGGGTACCTTGGCCGAGCTTGCTGTCGCAGCCCACCTCGCCACCCATCGCCGCGGCTAGCCGGAGTGCGATGGGCATGCCAAGTCCGCCGCCTGCCCTCGTCGACTGAACGGTCGGCCGGAATAGGTTCTCCTGCTCGGCGTTGCTCAAGCCCGCGCCCGTGTCCGTGACATCGAAGCGAATCGTGACCGGATCCTCGGTCTCGCTGGCGCTGACATAGAGCCTGACCGAGCCTTCCGACGTTGATCGCAGCGCGGCCTCGACGAGGCTCATCAGTACTTGGCGGAGACGGACCTCGTCGCCCAGGACGAAGCGGGGGCAGTTCGCCCCCATATCAACGCCGCTCGTCAGCCCCTTCTCGCCTGCCCGCGTCTGAAGCACGGAGGCGACGCTCCGCACCAGCGCGTGCAAATCGAGCCTCTGCGAGGCGAGGTGCAAGCCGCCCGCCTCCAGGCTGGAGAAATCGAGCACGTCGTTGAGGGCGGCGAGCAGGCTCCGCGCCGACCGCGCCAGCGTCTCGGTGTAGCGGCGTTGGCTGGCGTCGAGCGGGCTCGAGAGCAGCGACTCCGCCATAGCGACGACCACCTCCATAGGTGGGCGCAACTCGCGGCCGATGAGCGCGATGAGGTCCGATTTGGCCTTGTCGGCGACTTCCGCGGCCTCGCGCGCGGTACGCTCCGCCTCGAGGCCGTCCACGAGACCTTGAATCTGCGCGAACAGATCCTCCGGCTTGAAGTCTTTGGGTTCCATGCTCCGCCCCCGCCTTTGGTTCTTCGTTGTTAGGATCGAACATGGCTGAGACGGCTTAAAACTCGGCTAAATTGTAGGGAAAAAATCCCGTTAATCCGCCAAAAACGAGTCCTTAACCTCTGGAAACCCGCCGCTGAATGGGGCCCGCCTCAGGGCGGGGGCCAAGCCATGGAAGCGTGTTTGCGCTCCATGGCGCACCGGCGGAAGGCTCGTCGCCCTTGAGCAGCCCCCGGCCTCACGCTAAGGAACGCCATCGCCGAACCCTGGCGAGCCCCGGTGCGGCGTGGCGGCCCGTCGTCCGTCTCTTTGGTCCTATTACAGTGCGCGCCGGAAGGGCGCGCCACAGATCCTCCTCGCATGATCGTTTGCTCGTGTTCCATCATCACCGCCAAGGACGTTGCGGAAGCGGTCTCTGCGCTGCGCACCAACGATCCGTTCGTGGTTTTGACGCCGGGTCTCATCTATCGCCATCTCGGCAAACGCCCCTCGTGCGGCAGCTGCCTGCCGCTCATCGCCAAGCTGATGGTGTCCTACGACGAGGAGGGGCCGAGCTCCGCAGCTGAGCTTCCACACCGCTCGCCCATCGAGGAGCCATAGCCATACGCACTAGCCGGATTGTTCAGAACACGCCATGATGACGGCAAAGGTTGAGAGGAGGACAAACAAATGAAGGGCAACCCACGGGTCATCGAGTATCTCAACAAGGCGCTGACGCACGAGCTTACCGCCGTCAACCAGTACTGGCTGCACTACCGCCTGCTCGACGACTGGGGCTTCACCAGGCTCGCCAAGAAGGAACGCGAGGAGTCGATCGAGGAGATGCAGCATGCCGACAAGCTGGTCGATCGCATCGTGTTCCTCGAGGGCTTTCCCAACATGCAGCACATCGACCCCTTGATGATCGGGCAGAACATTAAGGAGATCCTCGAATGCGACCTCAGGGCCGAGTACAGCGCCCGCGCCCTCTACATGGAGGCGCGCGCCGCCTGCCGCAAAGAAGAGGACTATGTAAGCATGGACCTGTTCGAGGAGCTGCTCGCCGACGAGGAAGGGCACATCAACTACCTCGAAACTCAGCTGAACCTGCTGAACGATATCGGCATCCAGAACTACGGCCAGCTTCAGGCCAACTCTGCCGAAGACCTGCCGAAGAACGAGCCCGATTGATGGACTGCGGAGTTCGTTCGTAGATGGCATTGGCGCTGCTTGACGGACCGCGTCTCGGTCCCGCCGCGGGCGGCGCGCCACGCCAGCTCGTGGTGTTCATGCACGGCTACGGCGCTGACGGCAACGATCTCATCGGGCTTGGCCGCGAATGGGCGCGGGAGTTGCCGCACGCCGCCTTCGTCTCGCCGCACGCGCTGGAGCCCTGCGGCATGGCGCCCATGGGCAGGCAGTGGTTCGACCTTTCCCTCGGCGACATGGCGCTGATCGCGAGCGGCGTGAAGCGCGCGGCGCCGGCGCTGCAATCCTTCCTCGACGCCGAGTTGAAACGGCATGCTCTGCCGGCCGAAGCGCTCGGCCTGGTGGGCTTCAGCCAGGGCACCATGATGGCGCTCGCCGTGGGCCTTGCCCGCAAGCCGTCGCCCGCCGCAATCGTCGGGTATTCCGGTGCCCTCGCCACCCTCGAGGCGCTGCCGGCGCCAGGTGCGGGCCCCGCCATCCTACTCGTGCACGGCGACATGGACGAGGTGATCCCGGTCGATGCCATGTTGATGGCCCGCGAGGCACTGGCGCAGGCGGGCCTTCCCGTGGAATGGCACGTGGCCCAGGGCATCGGCCACGGCATCGACGGCGAGGGCCTGCGCCTTGGCGGCGCCTTCCTCAAACAGGCCTTTGCCGCCGCTCAAGCAAGCCAGGGATCGTAGGAGCCGAAGGCCCAGATATTGCCCTCAAGGTCGCGGGCGGTGTAGTCGCGCCCGCCATAGTCCTGCGACTTGATGTCGAACACGATCTCGGCGCCCTTGGCTTTGGCATGGGCGTAGTGGGCATCCACGTCGCCGACCACCACGTAGGTCGCCTGTGTGTTGATGAGGCCGGGGGGCGATGGCGGCCGCACCAGCTTGCCGAACTCGGTCTCGGCGTCGCCGAGCATGATCATGCCATAGCCCAAGGTCAGCTCGGCATGAGCGATGCGGCCTCCCTCACCCGGCACCACCATCTTCCGCTCGAAGCCGAACACCTCGCACAACCAGTCGATTGCCTTGGCGGCGTCCCGGTAGCGCATGGCCGGAATGATCGGACCGCCTCTCTCTCGTTCCACGCCGTTGACCATGAATTCCTCCCCTTCGAATCGCTGCCTATCGCGCCACCGTGACGGCTTCATGAGCTGCCAAACTACAGCATGTTGGGCCCTTCACATTCATGACACGTCCCTATAGTATCCGGCGCCATAAGGAGGATGGGCCCGAGTGCGACGGGCAAAGTAAAGGACCCTTTGGCCTTGAACGTCGCAACCGCATCGGCCGCCCCCGGCACCTTCCCTGCACTCGTGCTCAACGCGGACTTTCGTCCGCTGTCCTACTATCCGCTGTCGCTCTGGGGCTGGCAGGACACCGTGAAGGCGGTGTTCCTCGACCGGGTCAACATCGTCTCCGAGTACGACCGCTTGGTTCATTCGCCGTCCTTCGAGATGAAGCTGCCGAGCGTGGTGTCGCTCAAGAACTATGTTCGGCCCGCGCTCTATCCCGCCTTCACCCGATTCAACGTGTTCCTGCGCGATCGGTTCACCTGCCAGTATTGCGGCGACGATGAGGACCTCACCTTCGACCATCTCGTGCCGCGCTCGCGCGGCGGCCTCACCAGGTGGGAGAACGTCGTCACCGCGTGCGCGCCATGCAACCTCATGAAGGGCGGCAAGCTGCCCGAGCAGGCCAAAATGTGGCCGTCGCAGAAGCCCTATCGGCCCACAGTATTCGAGCTACACCGGAACGGCCGCCTATTCCCGCCGAACTATCTGCACGAGAGCTGGCTCGACTATCTCTACTGGGATACCGAGCTCGAGCCATAGGCGTCTCAGCCTCAATACCGCGTCGTCAACTCAGTCAACCACTCGGGCGAGGCATCGACGAGGAACGTCTCGAGACGCTTGTCCGTGCCGCTCGCGACCAGGAGCCCGACCGCGACCAACAACGCGCCGAGCAGCATCTTGCCGCCTCTGCCCGCCTCGGTGAGCCGGCCGCGCCAGCGCATCATCGCCTCGCGCGAGACGAAGCCGAGCGCCATCAGAGGGAGTGCCGCGCCGACGCCGAAGGCGAGCATGGTCAGCGCCACCTGGCCGAGGTCCTCGCCCTTGGCGGCGAGAAGTGACGCAGCGCCGAGGGTTGGCCCAACGCACGGCGCCCACACCGCGCCGAGCAAGAGGCCGAGACCGAACTGACCCCATAAGCTCGTTGCCGTGAAACCGCCGAAACGGTCGTCGACCCCGGCGCCGATTGGCCCTGCCGCCACGGCGAACTGCTCCTGGGGCCGCGGCGCCAACAGCACGACGCCGACGGCGATCAGCAGCACGGCAGACACAAGCCGGAACACATCCGTATTGAGGCCGATGGCGAAACCGATCGTCGCGACGAACAGACCGATGACTGTGAAGGAGACGGCAAGCCCTGCCGCGAGTGCCATCGGTCCGAGCCGGTGCCCGCTCTGCGCCGTGCCAAGCACGATCGGCAGCAGCGGCAGCACGCAAGGCGACAGCACCGACAGCACGCCGGCCAGAACCGCGAGGCCGAGGGTCGCGATCATCGTGCGCACCTCACCATTCGCGCCTCACAGCGTCTTGTCGAGCATGCCCTCGATGGAGAACGCGCTCGTGTCGCCCACCGACCGGTCCAGCTCCGTGGTGCCCTTGTAGACGATAAGCGTGCTTTGCGACTGCGCGTTCAGCGCACGCAACGCATCCTTCTGCGTGTCGAAATCGATCTTGAACACGACGAGGTCCTTGTACTTGGGCTCGCTCGTGAGCTTGACCAGGATCGGGTTCTGCGCGCGGCACACCGGGCACCACGCAGCGAATACATCGACCAGGATCGGCTTCCCCTCATTTTGCGCCGCAGCGAAGGCGTCGGCCGTGAAATCCTTCCACTCGGCCGCCGAGGCAGGCATGGACCCGACAAGGATCAAGGCCACGAGGCCGGTAAGGAACGCGCGGGACAGGGTCATCTTTCCGTCCTTCCAGTTGAGTGCCCGGAAGCGGCTATAGCAGCGCCGGCGCGGCCTTTGCCAATCACTCTCGGTTGAAGAGCACGTGAGCGGAAAGATCAGCGGCGGCGGGTGGCGCCGAAGGCGGCAAGGCCCGCCAAGAAGAGTGAGATCACCACGTTCCAGCCGGCGAAAGATAGCCCGAGGAGCCGCCACGGCGCCTCGTCGCAGCGGACCACCGGCGTGTCGGCGACGCCGCCCGCGCCCCATTGAAGATCGGATGCCGTCGCGCACGTGTCCGGCCCCTCCCAAAGCTTCCATTCGACGCCCGAGTGAAACCCGCCGAGCCCCGCATTCAGCAGGAAAGCAATGGCGATGACCGCAAGCAGGATGCGCGCCGCGCCGTTGGCGCCAAGGCGCGCCGCGAACCATGCCGCGGACGCGGCCGGAATCGCGAAATAGTAGGCGTAGCGCTGCTGGAGACAGAGCGGACACGGCACATAGCCGCCGATGAACTCGAAGGCGAGCGCGGCAAGAATCGTGGCGAGCGCCAGAAGGCACAACAAGCCACTAATCGTCATGATCGGCTTTGCAGCCTGCGCCATCGTCCGTACCTTACATCACGTACCTGACCAGCACGAAACCACCGACCAGCAGCACCACGAACAGCGTGAATAGAATTCCGAGATACTTTTCGATGAAGTCCTTGATCGGCGGTCCGAACCAGTAAAGCAGACCGGCCACCACGAAGAAGCGCAAGCCCCGCGCGGCAACACTCGCCAGCATAAACACAAGAAAGTTGAGTTGCGTCACGCCGCTCGCGATCGTGATCACCTTATAGGGGAACGGCGTGACGCCGGCGATGAACACGATCCAGGCGCCGTAATCGTTGTAGCGGCGGGCGAAATCCTCGAAGGCTTGCGTGTACCCGTAGAACCGCAGAATCGGCTCGCCGACCGACTCGAACAGAAAATAGCCGATGAGATAGCCGAAGGCGCCGCCAAGCACCGAAGCGGCGGTGCAAATGGCGGCATAAAGCCAAGCCTTCCGCCGCTCCGCCAGCACCATGGGGATGAGCATTACATCGGGAGGAATCGGGAATACCGAGCTCTCGATGAATGACACGCCCGCCAGGGCCCACGGAGCGTTGCGATGAGCGGCGAGCTCCATTGTCTTGTCGTAAGCTCGCCTCAGCATGGCGCTTGATTTAGCGGGGGGCCGGGCCGTTGTCCATCGGCTCTCGTGCGCTTAAGTGAGGGAAATGTCGTTCAATCGTCGCGAATTCATCGGATCGCTGGCCCTGGCAGGTGCGGCCGCGCTCCTGCCGCCGGTCCGCACAAATGCGCAATCGGCGCCCCTCACCCGGCCCATCCCCTCCTCGGGCGAGGCCCTGCCACTGGTCGGGCTCGGCAGCTGGATCACCTTCAATGTCGGCGACGATCCGAAAGCCCGCGATGCCTGTGCCGCTGTCATGGGCGCGTTCTTTGCCTCCGGCGGCCGGATGATCGATCCCTCCCCATGTACGGCTCTGCCCAGCCGGTCATCGGCTATGGGTTGAAGAAACTCGGCTACCCGAAGGCGCTCTTCGCCACAGACAAGGTTTGGATCTCCTCCGGCGACGCAGGGCCCGAGCAGATCGAGCAGTCGCGCACCCATTGGGGCGTCGACCGCTTCGATCTATTGCAGGTGCATAATCTGGTGGCGTGGCAGGAGCATCTCGCCACGCTGTTCGCCATGAAGGAAGCGGGCAAGCTCCGCTATGTCGGCATCACGACCTCGCACGGACGCCGTCACGATGAGCTGGAAGACATCATGCGGAAGCACGATCTCGACTTCGTGCAACTCACCTACAACATTGCCGACCGCGCGGTGGAAGACCGGCTACTGCCGTTGGCGCAAGACAAGGGCATCGCCGTCATCGCCAACCGGCCGTTTCGCCAGAAGGCGCTGATCGATCGCTTTGCAGGCGAGAAGCTGCCGCCTTGGGCCAACGAGTTAAGCGCCACAACGTGGGCGCAGTTCCTGCTCAAGTTCGTCATCTCGCACCCGGCGATCACCTGCGCGATCCCCGCCACCACGCAAGTCGCCCATGTGCGCGAGAACCTCGAATCCGCGCGTGAGCCTCTTCCCGACACAAAGATGCGCCAGCGCATGGCCGCCTACATCCACGAGGTGTGATGTCCGAGTGGTGGACGTACCGGCCGCAGGATCTCTTGATGTTCTCGCCGGACACGTATTACCGGCTGTTCGAGCTCTATAATGCCGCTATCTGGCCGGCTCAGATCATCGCGCTTGCCGCCGGCGTCGTCATCCTCGCCCTGCTCGTCCGGCGCCCGCCTTGGGCAGGGCGGGCCGTTGCGGCGCTTCTCGCCGCGGCTTGGGTTTTTGTCGCCTGGGCGTATTTCTGGGAGCGCTACGCCACCATCAACCTGGCGGCGCCCTACTACGCCTGGGGCTTTGCCGCGCAGGCCGTCTTGCTCATGGTCGTCGGCGCGATCCTGGGCCGGCTGACGTTCGGCGAGCGCGGCACCGACCTCGGCAAGGCCGGATGCGGCCTGTTCGCCGTCGCGCTCATTCTCTCGCCCCTGTTGGGCCTCTTGGCCGGGCGCGGCTGGGCTCAGCTCGAAGCGTTCGGCGTCGCCCCAGACCCTACGGTCATCGGCACGTTCGGCGTGCTCGCCGCAGCGGACCGCATGCGCTGGGAGCTTCTGGTCATCCCGGCTCTCTGGGCCCTGATCACCGGCGCGACCTTGTGGACCATGCGCTCGCCCGACGCCCTGGTCACGCCCGCGGCCGCCCTGTTCGCTGTCGCGGTCGCCGTGCTGCGCATCTTTAGGAGCCGAGAAGATCGCTGAGACCGACGCCCACGGCAGTTGACCGGGCCTCAAGCTTACCCCATGTTCCCGGCCCTAGCCCCAGTGGCGGAATTGGTAGACGCGACAGACTCAAAATCTGTTGTCCGCAAGGGCGTGCTGGTTCGAGTCCGGCCTGGGGCACCAACTTCTCCGTTCAAGAACTTCGGTCATGCGAGCAATATGCTCTTCGAACTCATCTTTGAAGATGGCCATTGGCGCATCGACGACGTCGTAAAGCGACTGAAGCCGCGCTGGACCATGTCGAAAATTCTGATGGACGCGCCCGATGCCTTTCCCGACGCCGCGCCGGACGACTCCTCAGATGTGCGATAAGCACGGCCGCAGCGTGGTCAGCGTGGCGGCGTTCCTCGTCGCCCTTCTAGTGTTCGTTCCCTGGCATGCGCCTGCCCAAGAGGCCCCAACCGAGGTCATGGAGGCCATCGAAGCGGCGCCCACACCCTCAAGCCCGCAGGAGGTCATCGTCGGCGCCTATGTCAACGACATCCAGCAGCTCGACTTCAAGTCCAACAACTACGTCATCGACCTCTATGTGTGGTTTCGCTGGCGGGCGCCCGACGTCGACCCGTCCAAGACCATGGAGTTCATGAACCGATACGCCTCCGACGACAATCTGCGCGAGGACCTGCTCGACGCGCCGGAAGAGATGCCGGACGGTAGCCGCTACGCCATCATCCGCTATCAGGGCTTGTTTTCCACCAAATTCCCGCTCGAGGCCTATCCCTTCGACAAGCAGCACTTGCGCGTAACCATGGAGGACACTCTCGCCGGCGCCGACCAGCAGGTCTATGTGCCGGACGGCGATCAGCCGGTAATGATCGATCCCGTCATTACCCTGCCGGGCTTCAAAGTCGGCAAGCCCACCATGCGCATCACCACCAATACCTACCCGACCAATTTCGGCGATTTGTCGAAGCCGCAGGCCGAGCCCTATTCGCGCATCGTCATTTCGATCCCGGTGACGCGACCGGTAGTCGCCATGTCGCTCAAGACCTTCGTGCCGATCCTACTGATCGTGGCGTGCGCAACGTTGGTCTATTTCGTCAGGCCGCTCTACGTGGAGGGCCGCATCGGCCTCGGTATCACCGCGCTGCTCACCCTCGTCGCGCTCCAGCTGACGGCCACTTCCGGTCTTCCCGACGTCGACTATCTGATGATGCTGGATAAGATCTTCTTGCTGGCCTATCTGTTCATCATCGTCGCGCTTGCCCGGGTCGTGGCCACGTCGTGGGGCGGCGCCGATGCGGAGTCCGAGGCTGAGTTCAAGCGCGCCGACCGGCGTTGGGCCGTCGCCGCGCTCGGCGTCTACCTCCTCGCGAATATCGCGGTCGTCTGGACCACGTTGGCCTGATGAACTATGCCGCGCGGCGCGCCGCTGCCGCCTTCAACCTGACCGGCAGCGCCTTCACGCCGCGCAGGCCAAAACGCTCGATCCACTGAAGCCGGTCGGGCTCCGCCAGCTGAAGGCGCGGAAAGCGTGCGTAAAGCCGGCCAAGCGCGGCCTGCGTCTCGACCCGGGCGAGCTGCATGCCCAGGCAGAAATGAATGCCCGAGCCGAACACGAGATGCGGATTGGGGAAGCGGTCGAGCTGGA
This sequence comes from Methyloceanibacter sp., assembly GCF_050726195.1. GTDB lineage: Bacteria > Pseudomonadota > Alphaproteobacteria > Rhizobiales > Methyloligellaceae > Methyloceanibacter. The sequence goes on from NZ_JBOHJC010000021.1 coordinate 34,469, forward strand.
GCCGGTCCGGCTCGTCGAACACAGCCGGGTCGTAATTGGCGCTCGCGAGCATGGCCATGATCAGCTCGCCGCGCCCGAGCCTCTGCCCGAAGAACTCGCAATCCCGCGAGACGTAGCGCGGCTTGGTGCTCTGCACCGGCGAGGTATAGCGCCCCAGCTCCTCGACCGCCCGCTCCATGCGGCTTGCCGGGTCGGTGAAGAGATACGCTTTCTGCACGGGGTTCTGCTCGAGCGCGATGATGCTGTCGCCGATCAGATGCGTGGTCGTCTCGAAGCCGGCGAACAGCAGCAGAAACACCATGGAGACGAGCTCGTTCTCGTTGAGCTTGTCCCCGTCCTCTTCGGCCCGCACCAACTCGCTGATCAGCCCCTCGCGCGGGTTGCGCCGGCATTCCTCGATCTGCCCACGCACAAATTTGATTCCGCTGCCCATGGATAGAAAGGCACGCAGGATGCCAAAGCTGTTCCGCATTGACGTCGCGGTCCTTGCCCAGGTCAGGAATTGACCGCGCTCCTGGTCCGGCAGGCCGAGAAGCTCGCAGATCACCTCAAGCGGCAAGCGGCGGGAGAAACCGCCGACCAGGTCGCCCTCGGCCCTCCCCTCAAGCCCGTCGAGGATCTTATCGGCGATCCGCTCGATATTGCCGCGCATGTCGCGTACACGACGCCGCTGAAAGGCCTGATCCACCAGCTTGCGCAGGCGCCGGTGATCGGGCTCGTCCTTGAGCAGCATGTTGTTGGTGAGTACCCGCAACGATACGGGCATCCACCACTTCATTCCGGCGACACCAGACTTGCCGGCGTGCCGGCTCTCCTGCACGAACAGTGCGTTGTCCTTGACCATGGCCGCGGCCGCTTCGTAGGTCGTGGTGACCCAAGCCTTGCCAATTATGGGTAACTTGACGGGGATGACCGGCCCCGCCGCGCGCATGGCGGCAAACAGCGGAAATGGGTCCGCCTTGACGGCTGCGCTGTCCAGATCGAAGCGCAGCGGCTTGCTCAGTCGATAGGGCATGGTCCGTTACAAACGTTCTACCGGAACGACTCACCCGCGCTTCTTGGAACCGCCGCTCGACTTCCCCTGCTGCGCCGACGATGCAATGGGTGACGCCGGCGGCGTGATTTTCTTCTTGTCCTGCTTTGGTTTCTTCTTCTCGCGATTGCTCCTCATTTGACCTTTTGCCATGTGACCCTCCTATGACCGGTCCAATCCTCGTCGGCTCATCAATAGCACTTTTTCCACCCGTACTATCGAGGGCGGCGACCGCATCATCACAAAACAGCAAAGCGGCCCGAAGATGACGATCCCGGGCCGCTTCACGTTGCTCTAGAGACTATTGCGCCGTCTAGCGCCCGAGCTCGCGCCAACTCTTCTCGCGCACGTCCACGCCGTAAAATTGGGCCGCCTTCTTGATGTTGGCGAAGGCGAGATCGCGGTCGGCGTCCGACACGCCATCGACCTGGTCGAAACGGGCGAGCGCGTTGCGCACATGGTCGGCGTCGGTCAGCGGCTCTTTGCGCTGCTGTGGGAAAGCGAACACGCTCTGGGGCAGTTCCGCGCGATTGTGAATCTTGCCGTGTTCGGTGCTCGGCATCCAAGTTGTCTGCATGAGGTCTTCCTCCTGTGGGGGAAATCAGGATAACACGTCACGTTCCTTGCGGTTTCGGCGGTCAGCGCTTTCGGGTGCGGGGGCTGTCCGCTTCGCCGAGATCCGGGACCTCCTCGCCGAGCGCCGTGGCCAGGTCGATGAGATGGTCCTGCTCTTGCACGAGAATCTCCCGGATCTGCTCCGCCATGGCGAACTCGTTCAAGGCTTCGCATTGGCGAACCCGCTGACGGTAGTTGCGAATGGTTTCGGCCTCATTATCGAGGTCGAACTTCAGCATATCGCGGGCTTTTTTCGATGTTTTGACCGGTCTTGGCGTGACGCTCGGCATCTTGCCGAGATAGTCGATCTGCCTGGAGATGGTGAGCGCGTGCTCGAGCTCGTCATGCGCGTGCTTCACGAGCTGGTCGGCGATGTTCATATACTCGGCGCCTTTGAGCACTTGCGAATAGACCACATAGGCAATGATCGCCTGGTACTCCCGCGACAGATCTTCGTTCAGCAACGCCGCCAGCCTGTCCCGGGTGATCGTATCTCCAGCCATCTGCTTCCTCCTCTCAAGTCGTTTGCCGCGTTCTTTCGCCCGCGTGACAGCAATGCAAGACCTCCCGGGGGCGGATTCATGGATTCGTGCGAATCCGTCATAATTATACCTGCAGGCGGCGAAACGCAGCAGTCATGTCGCGTTTCGGCAGCAGCCCGCGGAAACCCGTAAGCAAATTCTGAAAGTCAAATGAAGGCTTTGCCGGAAATTCGCATTACCAGGACCGGACGGCGCCTCTTGCCCCGCCAAATCACCCAGGGCTGACGTGAATGGCAAGCCAGACGGTCGGCGGTTCGGCCTGCGTCCAGGTCACGCGATGGCGGCAGTGCGCCGGCAACAAGATCCAGTCGCCCTCCGCGAGGTCACGATCCTCATGCTCGCCGTCGATGCGGAGTCGCGCCGCGCCTCTGATCAGAATCACGAACTCGTCGTCGCTCTGGTAGTTCCATTCGCCGTCGGGCGTGACTTGGCCGGTCGACACGATGCGCTCGATACGTAAGCCCGGTCGCACGAGGAGAGCATCCGCAAGCTCGACGGGTAGCCGGCCAGGCAGACCGTATCCCAGATTCCCTGTCTTTATCGCCACGCCTAGGGCGCCGTGACGCGCTTGCCGGCGACCTCGAACTGGCGGCCGTCTTTGAGCGCATCGTGATCGAGCGGATCCGCGTCGAGCGGCATCAGATAAAGTGTGGCGGTCCCGCTGATGGTCTCTTCGCCGGCGTCGTAGGCGAGATCGAAGTCGAGCCGGCCGAACTGCGCCTCAGCGCCCGAGGTGAAGTCCAACGTCGTGGCCTTGACCCTGAACTCACCGCCATCGCTCGGCGTGCAGGACCAGGCGCCGCGTCCGTCGGTGAACGGGGCAAAACCCGCCTCGCCTCCCTCGCCAGAGTCGGTAAAGGACGCGACACCCCCCTTGCTGAAGGACACCAGGCTCCGGCTGGCGAAACTTCCCTCCTTGGCGGAATTCTTGGTCAGATAGGTCCCAAGCAGCGCCTTGCACGCCGCCTTGCCGTCATTGCCATCTTCCAGTTCGGTCACCTGGTAGAACTGCTCGAGCCACTTTCCATCCCGCTTCACCATGATGGCCGTGACGAACACCTTTCCCGTTAGCGGCTTCCCCTTGAAGGTGCCGTCGAGCCTGGCGGTGAACGTGCGCATGGCGGCGTCAGGGCCAAGCAAGGTGACGGTCGGTTCGGTGAGATTGGTCTGTTGGTATTTGAGGTCTGGAAGCGAGGCGATCTGCTCCACCGCCGATTGCGGCGCGCCGTAATAATGCGTCACCGCTACGTGGTCCGGCGTCATCAGCGCCTTGATGGCCTCGGCGTTCTGCGCCTCGAACGCCTCGTCGAGCTGAGCGGCGGCGTTGTCGACCGCCTCGATCGTCGCAACGTCGTCCCCTCGCGCAGGCACAGCAGACATCACCAGAAGGAGAGCAACTAGGGCAGCAAACTTACGCATGAGAATAGTTCCCAAGTAACCGGGCCGAAACAGGGGTTCAGGGCTTGAGCGTGGTAATCTGAAACAGCCTCTCGATCCACTTTCCGTCGCGCTTAATGAGGGTTTCGTTGACGAAGGCGCGCGCCGGCAGCGGTTTGCCCTTGAAGCTGCCCTTAAGCTCGGCGATGAAGGTCCTAAGCGCCACATCGGGCGCAAGCAAGGTCACGCTGGGCTCGCCGATGATGGTCTGCCCGTAGTCGAGTTCGGCGAGTGATTCGAGCTGGTCGTCCACGTTCTGCGGACCGTCGTAATAGGGAGTGACGGTGATATGATCCTCCGTCATCAACGCCTTGATCGTCTCGACATCCCGCTCCCCGAAGGCAGCGTCCAGCGCATTCGACGATGCGTTAATGGCGGCAATGGTCTTCGCGTCGCCTGCCTGGGAGTCGATTGAGCCTAAAAAGAGGAGCGCGACGAGAGATAAAGCTGTGGCAACCTTTCGCATGACAAGCTCCTTCCACGCGGATCATTCCGCGCGAACTCGGCAAAACCCTGTCCTCCAGCCTATATGAGATATCACAGCAGGCTCTTAGCCCAATGACAATCTCCAAGGCTCAGTTGACGCGCGCGCGGCCGATCCGCAAAGGTCGCGCCGCCCTCCTGATCATCGACGTTCAGAACGGAACGTGCGGACCTGGCGAGGAAACGACGCGGCCTGAATTCTATCGCGCCGCAGCGCTTCGGGTGATCCCGAACATCGCCGCCCTGCTTGGCGCCTTCCGCGCCGCCAAGCTCGAAGTTATCTATACGATCATCGAGAATTTGACCGCGGACGGGCGCGACCGCAGCCTCGACTACAAGCTCTCCAACCTGGGATTCCCCAAGGGCTCGCACGAGGCGCAAGTCGTCCCGGAGATCGCGCCGCTAAAGGACGAGATCGTTCTGTCAAAGTCCTCCTCGTCGGTCTTTAATTCGACCAATCTGGACTACCTCCTGCGCAATATGGGCATCGAGGACGTGTTCGTCGCGGGCTATCTCACCGACCAGTGCATCGATCATGCGGTGAAGGACGGCGCCGACCGCGGCTACTATATGACCTGCGTCCACGACGCCTGCGCCGCCGAGACCGAGGTGCGGCACGCGGCGGCGCTGCAATGCTTCCAAGGCTATTGCCGGATGCTGTCGACCGAGGAGGCCCTCGACCTTCTGCCCGCCCAGTAGCGCGCACGCTATTCCGGGTTCAGCACCTTCACGTCGAACGGCTTCAGCTTATCGTTGGTCTTGAGGAAGTCGGTAACCTTGTTTGCATCGATGACTGTTGCCGAGGACCACAGTCCGGTGGCGCAGGTCGAGGCGTCGTAAGTCTCCGTGACCATCACGTAGGGACCCTGATCCTTGACCACCGGGCATGCACAAGCTGTCTTGCTTGGGTCGCTCTCGTTAACGACGCATGGGCTGTCGAGACAATTGGCCCATGGCCGGTCGTTGGCGCAGATTGCGTAGCTCTTGATGGGAAAATAGCGAGAGATGATTTGCTTGCCCTTGGCGGTGTCGGCCTCACCCTTGCACGGTTCTAGCCCGAGCGAATAGCCGGTCTTGACGGTGCAGTCGCAAGACACCGTCTCATCCTGTCCGACAATTGGCTGGCATTGTGCGGTCGTACACAACGCGTAGATGCCTTCGCAGACCGTATAATCGCTCTGACTCTCTCCGGTACAGCCGCTGAGCAGGGCGCCGAACGCAACGCACGCGAGGATGTAGATTGTGTTCCGCATGGCAGACCTCCAGTGCAGTTAGCCTAGCGCGGAGATCATCCTATGCCATCGCGCCGCGACGACACTGTTAGCGCGGGGTTATCCACTGTCTCCAACCTGACGTCGATCGGGCTTAGTAAACCTCGGCGTAGCGCGCGCAGAGCTCTTGCGGCGCAAGGTCCGCGACATAGGCCAGCTCCGAGCGCTTGTGCCGGACATAGGCCTCGAAGAACACCGGGCTGAACCAGTTCTTGACCGTGTCGCTCGCTTCCATGATTTGCAGCGCCTGGCCGAGCGAATGGGGTAGCGGCATGGCCGCATCGCCGGGTTTCGGCAGCGTCATCTTGCGCGCAATGCCGTCGGCGCCAGCGAAAATTAGCGCACCGAGCGCCATGTAAGGGCTTGCCGCCGCATCGCACACGCGGAACTCGAGATTGAAACGCAGCGCCCTCTCCTTCTCGTCGGGCGCGGCGAAGATGGGGCAGATGCGCAAGGCCGCTCCCCGGTCTTGCAGCTTTATGTCCGCCGCAGTCGGCGCCCAGCGGTTGGGCGTGAGCCTGAGATAGGACACCGGCGACGGCGCCGTGATGGCGGCGATGGCCGCCATGTGATGCAGGACGCCGGCGGCAAAGTGTGCTGCCGCCTCGCTCAAGCCGAACGGCCCCTTTGCCTTGTGGGTCGCCGGCGCGCCCGACTCCTCATGCAGGCTGAAATGGATGTGCACGCCGTTGCCGGAGCCGTCGGCCACGGGCATCGGCGAGAAAATCGCCCGGTGGCCGAGGCGGAACGCCACGCCGCGCGCCAACTCGCGCGCAGACACCGCCTGATCGGCGGCGCGGAGCGCGGTCTCCGGGGCGACGGTCATCTCGTATTGGCGCGGCCCATACTCGGCGAGGTACGAGTCCGGCTTGGCGCCGGAGGCGCGGATCGCCGCGGTCACCATCTCGCCGAACTGCCCCTGGCGGCGAAAGGCGCCCAGGCTATAGGCGTGGCCCGGCAGGTCCTCCACCCCGGTATAGACGAACTCCTGCTCGAAGGCGGCAAGCAGATGGAGCCCACTCGCCTCTTTAAGCGCCGCCATGGCGCGGCGCAGGAACTCGCGCACGCAACACTCCCAGGGCCTGCCGTCGAGTTCTCGGATGTCGCCGAGGATGAAGTGCTCCGCCGCCGAGCCGTCGCGGAAATCGACATGCAACTCGGCGGACGGGTCGGGCACGATCATGAGATCGCCCGCGGTGCCGAACGGCGTATCGAGGATCGGCCCGAAACAGGTCTGCATCAGGTTGGAATGGGTCCAGCCGATGCCCGACTTCCGGCGTGCCGGCAGTTCGCTCGCCGGGAAGCCCTTGCCGCGCACCACCCCTGCGATGTCGCAGGTCCCGACGAAAATCAACTCCTCGCGCAGCATGGCGTCCCTCGCGATCGACGTGGCGAGGGCCAGTTTAGGTCAACCCGAGAAAGAAGACGTTACCTCGCGAGGTAACCGCAGGGCCCCGGGTGGGGGGTGTCACATGCGGCGCATTTGTTCTCTGATCGGCTCGCTCGCGGTGGCGAGCAGCTTGGCGGACAACGACCTGAGCTCCTGGGCCTGGCTCTGGAAAACGCCAGCGTTGTCGTGCCAATAGTTCATGTGGAGCCGCATCATCTCCATAGGCGTCTTGGCGCCGACCAGATCTCGTGCCAGCTCGAGGCCGGAGTTCAAATTGGCCTGAGCGATGTCGACCAGCTTGCGGTTGACTGCGACGGCGACCGGCATGGCCGCCTTCAGCGATTTCTCCATGGTCGCCACCGCGGTCTGCGCCGTGTCCGCACGGGGATCGGGCAAACGCTCGTTCGGCTCGACTGCGTTCACGAGAACCGGGGCCGGCTCCTCCCGGATCGCCGCCTTGCTCTCTTGCACGGCGGCGATGCTCTTCTTTGGTGGTTTCTTCGACTGGGACTTCTTCGGACGAGTGGCCATGCATCTTCCCCGCGAATGTTGAGGGCCGCGCCTATTCCTTGATCACCGATGCCGCCAGATTGGGCGGATCGTGGCGATATAATACCGATCAAGCGGCCTTTTTGCGGCGGCCGAGACACCATCGCCGGCCCCGTTCACGGCTACCTTGCATGAGGCGTGCCGCACGGGAGGGCTCATTTCAGCTAGGAAGGTGAGACGCCGAGCCCCGCCCGTTGGTTCCCTGCTATGAGCCTCTCCATCGATCCTGCATTTTTCGACCTGCTCGCCGGCTCCTATCGTCGCCTGGTGGGCTCCGAGCCGCCGTTCCTTGCAGCCGGAGCCGACGCGCGCTGGCTCTATGAGGAGGCGCCCGCTTGCGTGCTCGCTCACGATACCGAACCTGACCCGCGCTTCATCTATGCCAATAAGGCGGCACAACATCTGTTTGGCTACCCCTGGCACGAGATCGTCGGCCTTCCCTCGCGGCTCTCGGCCGAGGCGCCGGAACAGGACGAGCGCCAGCGCCTACTCGATGCGGTCGCCCGGGATGGATTCGCCACCGGCTATTCCGGCGTGCGCATCGCCAAGTCAGGGCGCCGCTTCAGAATCGAAGACGGTGTCCTGTGGCAGCTAAAGGAGCGCGCCGGCGCGCTTCGCGGTGTCGCCGCGACCTTCGCCAAATGGCACGACTTGTGAGGTCTAGTGGCCCTTGCGGCGGTTCACTTCGGCTTGGCTGACTTCGCCCGACTTGACCAGCGCCTGCACGCACGCCTTGGACAGGCTGTTGCCGTTGCGGTCCATACACGCACGCAAGGCGGTGCTTTCGAGCCCATACTCTCCGCAATATTTCTTGTAGTCGGTCCGGCAGTTCTGCTGAACGATCTTGGCGTAGTCCGCATGCGCCGCGCCTGTGAAACACACAGCCGACAGCGAGGCGATGACAAGCCCCGCGACAATACTCTTCATCAGTCAATCCCCCTCGTAGCCCGGCACAAGACCCTATCAAACCGACCCTGCGGTTCAAGGCCGGGCCATGCCCATGACGCGGATTTCACAAAAGAATTTCCGCCTGTTGGCATCGCGCAACAGGGTGCGGGAAGGATGTGCAACCGGCTTTGCCACTATCCTGGCAAGCGGAAAGAAGCCCGGCGGATCGGGGCGCACCGGGCTTCTCGCCTGCAGGGCATCGGGCTTTGCTGGGAGGGCGATCCGTTGGATGGGCGCCGATGCCACGCGGTCCGAACGCCGGCCCAAGGGAGATGGTTCCCGCTCGATCCGCGCGATGGCGCTACTCGCAAAATTCATGGTCCTGCCCTGAAATCGCTGCAACACGCTGCTAGCGTCTCCGCACGCTGACGGGGCACTTCGAGATGCGGTACGGAGGCCACCCATGAATGATCAGAATCTGTCGCTGCGCGCAGCGCTTGCCCAAGATCGGCTGGAAGACTTCGTACGTCAGGCTGAGGCGTACGGCGTGGCGCTCGACCGCGGCTCCGAGTTCGAGCGGGGTCTTGCCCTCTTGACCGTGCAGCGTTGCCGTGGGCACCGGCGGAGCGACGCGCGTATGCCGGCGGAATAGCCCTACGTCCGCACGACGGCCGCCACCGCATCGGCGAGGCGATCGCGATAGACCGGCTTCGGCACTACCGGCGCGCCCGGCACCCGCTGATGAATGCGCTCAACCGTCGCCTCATCGTTGCATGCCGTGACGAACACCACCGAGGCGCCGCACACATCGCGCAGCCAACGCGCCGTCTCGATGCCTTCCCGGCCTCCGGCGAGACAAACGTCCACCAAGGCGATGTCAGGCTCGTCCTGCATGGCGAGCGCGCGCGCCTTCTGATCGCTCGGCGCGAGCGGGCAGACCTCGAATCCGAGATCGTGCATGGCGTGTTCGAGGTCGAGGGCGATCATGATTTCGTCCTCGACGATCAGAGCGCGACGGCATTTTGTTCGACTCATGGTTCAATGCCTTTCCCTGCAATACTCCTGATGGCCTAACGCGCCAGATCGCATTTTGTGCCGGGGGATTTTGCGATGCTTGCCAAAGTGTAACCGAAGGGCCACGCATGGCGCGCGCGAAGGGTGTTTACCGCCCGAACCGCACATTGACCCCGGCGCGAACGACGCTTGAGCTGTCGTCGATATCGACGAAGGCGACTGGCAGGAAGGCGAATTGCGGCGTGAGGCGAATACGCTCCGTGCCGAAGTCGTAATAGGCGTACTCGACGAAGGCTGAGAAGCGCTCGCTGAACGCGTACTCGCCGCCGCCGCCGATCGTCCAGCCGTCCCGCGTGTCCTCGGCGCGATAGGCCGTACCGATCATGGTCGTCGACGCCTGATAGTCGACGCGCTCCCACGCGGCGCCCCCTTCGACATAAAGGAGGACGCGGTCGAATGCGTAGCCGAGGCGCCCGGCGAGCGAGGCGAGCGCCTCGATCTCGCTGTGATAGAACACCCCTGTCTCGAGCCGGCTCGCATGGGTGCCGCTCGCCTCAGTCCAGCCATAGGCACCGGCGACACCGAGTACGACGCCTGACGCCGCCTCGTAGTCGCAGCCCGCTTGCACGCCGCCGATGAATCCGTCCACTGCATGGCCGCCGAGCGATTGGCCCTCGAAGGCGCCGCCAGGCGTGCGCGGGATCCATTTGTCGCTGTCACCCCACGTCCCGCCGGCATGTCCGCCGGCATAGCAGCCGGTCCAGCCGAAGCCTGGCGCTGCGCTTGAGACCGGCGCGCCGAGATCGCCGGCGAGCGCAAGATTCGCCAGTGCCGTCAGCATCGCACCCAAGAGAACTTGATTCCGCATCGCTTTGCCCCCCTCGCATTAAGGCGACATAGCCCGCCTGAGCGTAGCACGGCCCAAGGCTCAACACCCGTGCCCGAAACCCAATTGCCGTTGGGCACCGACTCCATAGCCGCTGGCTATTGGGAATCCGGCCAGCCGCCGCCCATCTGACCGTTGTTCGATCGGCCATATGGCCAACCGGTTGGACTTCGGATCAACCGGCCAGACCCTGAACGCTAAAGGAGATACCCATGAAGAAGATCATCGTCGCCGTTGCTCTCGTGCTGTCGTCCGCCGCTTTCGTCGCGCCTGTGGCCGCCGAGACCTTCCCGAACGTCTATATGACCCGCTAATGCGGGCCGACGATGGCCATCCCCCGGCCATCGCCCCTCTCCCTCCTCCTTGGGCACCCGCGCTTTGCAACGCGGGTGCCTTTCTCTTTGGAGCGGATGAAGAGGAAGGGGCCGCTCGGATAAGCGGCCCCTGCCAGTTCACAGCCCGGAGGGCCCTGTTACTCCTGGGAGGTCTCAGAGTCCGGCTGCGGCTGCTCGCCGGCGGACGCACCGGATGACTCCTCGTCAGCCGGGATGTCGGATGCACCAGCGCCGCTATCGGTGCCGATCACCGCGCCGGACTCAGGAGGCGCGGAGCTCCGCTCCTTCGCACCGCCCGACTCGTCGGCCGAGCCGTCATCCGGCACCTTGGCCTCCTTGGCGGCATCGGGAGTGACGTTGGATGTGGTCGGCGGCTGGCCGTCCTCATCCGCTTCCATGGCCGCCTGCGGCTGGCCCGCCTCGGACTCCTCGTCCTCGGACTTCATCTCGGGATCGCTCGGCAAGAGCGACGAATCGTCCGACTGCGACGCCTCAGGCAGCGTGCCGGACTGGTCCGATTCATAAGCGTCCTCGGCCGCGAGAGCCGGCCCGACGCTGAGCAGCAATGCAACTGCCGTGGTTGTGAGCAATTTGTTCATTTGCATTCTCCTACTTGGGTCCGTTGGGGCCGGCATTTGCCGGCCCTTCATGTCGTTTCGCCCCACCTGGTAAGAAAACGCGTGGGCGCGCGCGCCGTTCCGGGGTGCGACATCGCCGACAAGGCTCCCTGTCGAATGGCTTCGGCGCGCAAAAGGAAGGGGCCGCTCGGATGAACGGCCCCTGCCAATAACCAGCCGGGAGATGACTACTCCTGGGAGGACTCGGATTCCTCCTCCGGCTGCTCGCCGGCTGCCGGCTCCTCGGCCTCGTCCGCCGGGATGTCCGCCGAGCCGGCGTCCTCAGCCGCGGCCAGCGGCTCCTCAGGCGCGGACTCATCCTCGGGCTTCAGCTCGGGATCGCTCGGCAGCACCGAGGATTCGTCCGATTGCGACGCCTCAGGCACCGCGCCGGACTCGTCCGGGGCATCGTAGTCCTCGGCCGCCAAAGCGGGTCCGGCGGCGAGAAACAGTGCGACTGCTGTCGTGGTCAGGAACTTGTGCATTTGCATTTCTCCTACTGTGGGTCCATGGACCGGCATCTGCCGGCCTACACTTCGGTCCGCCCCAACGTGCAGTAGAACGCGCAGGCCCCCGGGCTCGTTCCGTGCAAGGACGCCGCAGTCGACCCGACTCGCTGCGCCGTCAAAAAGCCGGGATTTAGTTCCGGCTTTCGCCCCCTTTCCATGGGAATGAAGCGCTCTAAGACGGGGGTGTTGCGCTGATGTCGCTATTGTCTCTGTTGTCCGGCGCGGTTCTGGTCGCTCTGGTCTATGGACTGAGCTTCCTGCCGACTGCGACCTTGGACCGGTCCGACGACATTGAACTGGTCGACACCGAAAACCTCGCGGTGGACGAGGACGGCGCCGAGACGCGCGCGGGCCCTGACGGCGCGGCCTAAGCGGAGGCGTTGGGTTCAATTCTGCAAAGCGAAATGGCCGGGACAAACCCGGCCGCTCAACTCGTCATCCTGAGGTGCGAGCGAAGCGAGCCTCGAAAAATGACTCGTACGTCGGCCCTTCGAGGCTCGGCGCTACGCGCCGAGCGCCTCAGGGTGACGTCTCGTTCTAAGCCTTGCTGACTTGCTTGGCCTTGTTGAGCAGCGCCTGCGCCTGGCGGATCGAGGCGATGTCGATAAGGCGGCCGTCCAAGGACACCGCGCCCTTGCCTTCCTTCGCCGCCTGCTCCATGGCCTCGACGATGCGCTGCGCTTTTTTCACCTCAGCCTCCGACGGCGTGAACACCTGGTTGGCAAGATCGACCTGCGAGGGGTGGATCGCCCACTTGCCCTCAAAGCCCAGCACGGCGGCGCGCTTCGCCGCGGCGAGATAGCCATCCGGATCGGAGTAGTCGCCGAACGGCCCGTCGATTGGACGCAAGCCATAGGCGCGGCACGCGACCATCATGCGCGACAGCGCGTAGTGCCACGGATCGCCCCAGTGATATTTGCGCTTGCCGTCGTCGTTCTTGTCGGTGAGCACGCCGTAGTCGGGGTGCGGGCCACCGATGCCGACAGTGCGCGCGCGGGTCGACGCCGCATAGTCGGCGACGCCGAAGCTCATCGCCTCGACCCGCTTCGAGCTCTGCGCGATACGCTCCACATTGGCCATGCCGAGGGCGGTCTCAATGAGCAGCTCGAAGCCTATTCTCTTCTCGCGCTTCTTGTACTGCTCGATCTGCGTCACCAGCATGTCGATGGCGTAGACGTCCTCCGGAACACCAGTTTTGGGGATCAGGATCATATCGAGGCGCGGGCAGTTCTCTACCACGTCGACCACGTCGCGGTAGGCGTAGTGGGTGTCGAGACCGTTGATTCGGATCATCATGGTCTTGGCGCCCCAGTCGATCTCGTTGAGGCCCTGGATGATGTTCTTGCGCGCCTGCTCCTTGTCGTCCGGCGCCACGGCATCCTCGAGATCGAGGAAGATGACGTCGGCGCCGCCTTTCGCCGCCTTCTCGAACAGCGACGGGTTGGAGCCCGGCACGGCGAGCTCGGAGCGGTGGAGGCGCGGGGTCGCCTGCTGGATCAGGGTGAAGCTCATGTGACTATCCCTCCTTGAATTAACCTGTGGCGCCGAGACCGGCGGCAACAGTGTTGATGGAAAGCAGCAATGCGGATTTGAACTTTTCGCGGGTGGCCTCGTCCTCGGCCGCCCGGAAGCGGCGCAGGAGATCGACCTGTTCGCGGTTGACCTCGTTGATGGTGGGAAGCCTCACGGCAAGCGAGGCCGAAAATTGCGGGAAACGCGCCGCGGGCGACGCGCTGCCGGACACTTTCAGCACCATCCGGGCGGTGAGCGCAAGCTCCTTCTCGATCATGGCGAAGACCGCCTCCCGGACCCGCTCGTCTGGCACTAAGCTCGCGTAATCCCTGGCAATGTCGAGGTCGACCACGGCTAGGATCTTCTCCACCTCGTCGATGACGAGCCGGAACAGCCGGGACTCCTGGAACATGCGGGCAAGGAGCCTTTCGCCGGCGTCCCCGCGAACCTGAAGGAAGCTCTCGAGCGCCGTGCCCACGCCGTACCAGCCGGTGACAAAGTGCCGGTTCTGCGCCCAAGCGAACACCCACGGGATGGCGCGGAGGTCCTTCAGCGAGCTTGCCCCGAAGCGGCGCGCAGGCCGGGAGCCGATATTGAGGAGCGAGATTTCCTCGAGCGGGCTCGCCGCCTGGAAGTAGGCGACAAGGTCCCGGTGGCCGACGAGCCCGGTATAGGCCGCGCGCGAGGCGCCGGCGAGCGCCTCCATGGCGTCGTCGAACTCGCGGCTTGGTTGAAGCGCCGTCTCGCGCTCCGACTTCAAGGCGTGCTCCAGCACGCTCGAAGCAAGCAGCTCCATCTGATAGAGCGCCGTGCCCTTGTTGGCGTATTTGTAGGACACCACCTCGCCCTGCTCGGTGACGCGGAAGCGGCCGCGGATCGAACCGGCGGGCTGCGCGGCGATGGCGCGCCCTGTCGGCGCGCCGCCGCGTGACACGGAACCACCGCGGCCGTGGAAAAAGGCGATCGCCGTACCCACCTCCTCGCCAACGTGGGTGAGCTGGACTTGTGCCTTGGCCAGCTCCCAGTTCGAGGCGACGAACCCGCCGTCTTTGTTGGAGTCGGAATAGCCGATCATCACCTCCTGCAAGCCGCCCTGCCAGTGGGTGGAGCGGCGGATCAGCGGGATAGCGAGCGCTTCGCGCATGATGGCGGGCGCGGCGCGTAAGTCGGCGATGGTCTCGAACAGCGGCACGATAGGCATCGCGCAGATCTCGGTGCCCGTGGCGTCGAGGAACAGTCCGCCCTCCTTGGCGAGGAGATAGGCGCCGAGAATGTCGTCCACCGAGCGGGTCATGGACAGGATGAAGGTGCCGAACGCCTCGCGGTCGAGCCCGCGCCTGATCTCGGCGGCCTGGGCGAACATGGCGATGAGATCGCGCGCTTCCGCCGGCAATTCCCCTGTCACGCGCTCGGACGTGAGCGGCCGCGCCAGCTCATGCAGCAGCCAGGTGCGCCATTCGCGGCTGCCAAGCTCCGGCGGATTGCCTTCGCCGTGTCCGGCGCTCGCCCACCACAGCGCCTGAAGCGCCTCGGTAGTGCGCGTGGTGTTCTCGCGCAGATCGAGCCGCACGGTGGAGAAGCGGAACAGCTCTACCGCGCGGCGCACGGGGCGCACGAGGTCTGCGGCAAGCGACGGGCTGTTGGCTCCTTCCAGCGCCCGCTCCACCAGCTTCAAGTCCTGGATCAGCTCGTCGGCATTGGTGTAATGCGGCGCACCGAGGGATAACTCCTCCCCTTGGGAGCGCCGCGCTGTCGCGTCGAGCTTGCGCAGCACACAGGTGAGGAACTGGCGGTACGGCTCGCCCGGATTGCGCGCGGCGATCGACTCCGCCTCGCCGCTGATTTTCAGCGCGAGCACGAGCTCAGCGCGAAAGCCGGGCGGCACGGGGAGCGCCCGCTCTGTAATGGAGAGTGAGCGCGCCAGCTGCACGATGCGCTCCCGGTAGTGGCGCAGCGCGGCGAGTGCGTTGTGGCGCAAAGCCCAGCCCGTGACCGCGGTGGTGACGTGGGGATTGCCGTCGCGGTCGCCGCCGATCCACGACCCGAACTGGAAGAACGGCGGCAGCTCGAACCGCTCCTGCGGATAGTATTGCGCCAGCGCGCCGTCTAGCAGCGCCATCATCTCCGGCGCCTTCTCGAACAAGGTCTCATCGAAAAAGTGGAGACCGCGCAGCACCTCGTGCTCCACCGTGGGCTTTTCGAGGTGGAGCTCGCCGGTCATCCACACAAGCTCGATCTGGTCGCGGATGTCGTCGAGTAAAGTCTGCCGCTCACGCTCCGTCCACCGCGCCCCTTCGAGGTCGCGTAGCAGGAGGTAGATCCGGCGGTACTTCTCGAGCACCGTGACCCGCTTCGACTCGGTCGGGTGGGCGGTGATCACCGGGCGGATGCGCAAGGAGGACAACAGCGCCTCGATCTCGCGCGGCGCGATACCCTCCTCCGCCGCCTCTGCAAGCACATGATCGAAGGTGCCGCGCAAGGCCGCCCGCCCGCGCGTGCGCTCGATATGCCTCCGTCTTCGCATGGCGGCGTTCTGCTCGGCAATAGAGAGAAGTTGGAACCAGATGCCTTGCGCCTGAAGCGCGCGGGCCATCAGCTCCGGCGTGAAATCGGAAATGTTGGCGCCGCCGGCGAATACGCGCTCGATCTCGGGCTGATGGCGGCGGACAACCTCCATGAGGAGGTCGAACAGGATGTCGGCCGCGTCCTTGGCCGAGGTTCCGCCGATCAGCGGAGCCGCGCCGGCGTCGGTCTCGGAAGAGGACTGTTTCGACTCCCTGTTCATGGCAACGCCGGCACCCCGGCCGAACCGGCCGGTTTTCGTTTCGATTGGCCAGGCTTACCCCTCTCGCCCGGGCTACCAAGTCCCTGCGCAAGTCGGGCGAAGCGGGAGGCCAAGCGCTCCCCACTCCGACCATCTATTAACCCGGGAACAGGCCGCCCGGTCTCACGTCACTGAGACGCGGCGCCTACCTTAAGCCCCGAGCACGCGCGCCATGGTTGAGCCAAACTCGCTCGGATTGGGCGCAACGGTGAGCCCGCAAGAGCGCATGATCTCGGCCTTCTCGGCGGCGCTGTCGCCGGCGGCCGAGATGATGGCGCCGGCATGGCCCATGCGCCGACCCTTGGGCGCGGTGAGCCCGGCGACGAAGCCGACGACCGGCTTCGACATGTTGTCCTTGATCCAGGCCGAGGCCTCGGCCTCCTGCGGGCCGCCGATCTCGCCGATCATCAGCACGGCCACCGTCTCCGGATCCTCCTCGAACAGCGCGAGGTGGTCGAGGAACGAGGAGCCGTTGATGGGGTCGCCGCCGATGCCGACCGAGGTCGAGATGCCGATGCCGTTGGCCTTCATCTGCGAGGCGGCCTCGTAGCCGAGGGTGCCCGAGCGCGAGATCACGCCGACATTGCCTTGCAGGTAGATGTGACCCGGCATGATGCCGAGCATGGCCTTGCCGGGGCTGATGATGCCGGCGCAATTCGGCCCCACCATCATCGGCCGACGGTCCCTGGGATAGCGCATGAGGTAGCGCTTCACGCGCATCATGTCCTGGGCCGGGATGCCGTCGGTGATCGAGCAGATCAGCCTGATGCCGGCGTCGGCCGCCTCCATGATGGCGTCGGCGCAGAAGGCCGGTGCCACGAAGGTGATGGACGTCGTCGCCCCGGTCTCCTTCACAGCCTCTTTCATGGTGTTGAACAGCGGCCGGTCGAGATGCTTGCCGCCACCCTTGCCGGGCGTCACGCCGCCGACGACGTTGGTGCCGTAGGCGATCATCTCCTTGGCGTGGAACGTGCCCTTGTCACCGGTCATGCCCTGCACGAGCACCGGCGTGGTTTCGTCGATCAGAATGCTCATTACGTTTCTCTCCGATGACTCTAGGCCGCGCGCAGCTTGCCCTGGCACGCCGCCACCGCCTTCTCGGCCGCCTCGGCCAGAGTGTCGGCGGTGATCAGCTTTAGCCCGCTTTCGGCCAAAATCTTCCGGCCCTCCTCTACGTTGGTGCCAGCGAGGCGCACGACGAGCGGCACCTTGACGTCCACCGTTTCGCACGCCTGGACCACGCCCTTTGCCACCCAGTCGCAGCGGTTGATGCCGGCGAAGATGTTCACCAGCACGGCTTTGACGTTTGCGTCGGACAGGACGAGCTTCAGCGCCGTGGCAATACGCTCCGGCGAGGCGCCGCCGCCCACGTCGAGGAAGTTGGCCGGCGTGCCGCCCGCGTGCTTGATCATGTCCATGGTCGCCATGGCAAGCCCTGCGCCGTTGACGATGCAGCCGATCTCGCCCTCGAGGCCGATATAGTTGAGGTTGTGCTCGGCGGCCTGCGCCTCGCGCGGATCCTGCTGCGAGGGATCGTGCATGTCGGCGACGTTGTGGCGGCGGAACAGCGCGTTGTCGTCGAACGACATCTTGGCGTCGAGCGCGAGCACCCGGTCGTCCTTGGCCACCACGAGCGGATTGATCTCGAGCATGGTGGCGTCGCAATCGCGGAACGCGCGATAGGCGTTCATGATCGTCGACACCGCGCTTTGCGCCTGCTTGATGCTCAAGCCGAGCTGGAACGCAAGCTCGCGCGCCTGGAACGCCTGCAATCCGACGGCAGGCTCGACCACCACCTGAAGGATGGCTTCGGGCTCGGTCCTGGCAATCTCCTCGATCTCCATGCCGCCGCGCTGCGAAGCGATCACCCGGATGCGCTCCGCTTTGCGATCGAGCACATAGCCGAGATAAAGCTCGCGGTCGAACGGCTCGGCCACCTCGATATAGATGCGCTGCACCGGCTTGCCCTCCGGCCCGGTCTGGATTGTCACCAGACGCTTGCCGAGCAAGCTCTGCGCCGCGTCACGCACCTCGTGATAGGTCTTGCAGATCTTGATGCCGCCGGCCTTGCCGCGGGCGCCAGCATGGACCTGGGCCTTCACCGCCCAGCTCCAGCCGCCAAGCTCGGTCGCGGCGTATACCGCTTGATCGGGGCTGAAGGCCACGGCGCCTTTCGGCACCGGCACACCGAAGCTGCCCAGAAGCTCTTTCGCTTGATACTCGTGAACGTCCACGTCGTTCCTCCCTTCGTAAGTCTCTTCGGCGGGCCTTATCAGAGCGCACGCCGGAAAAGCGTCAGCTCACCTTGCCCTTGACGATGCCGTAGGCCTTCTCGGTCGCCGCCTCCGCGCCGGCAAGAAGTCCATCCAATTCCTTGAGCTTAGCGTCAACGAAGCTCTTGTCGGCAATCATCTTCGTATTGATGAAAACGTTCAAGGCGGCGCTTCGCAGTGCAGCATAAGCCGCCAGCACGCCGACCCCGGCGTCGGAAATTACGTTGAGGTTGCCCTTCTCCGAGGCCCGGAGCGCGAGATCGATGACCTCGCGTGCCAGCCGGCAGCAGCGGACCGGCACCTCGGTCGCCTCTTTGAGCGCGACTTGGATAGCCTGATCGCGCTTGGCTTTGTCCGCGTCGGTCTCCTTCGGCATGCCGTAGGCGCCCATCACCGTGTCGAACGCCTTCACGTCGTCCTGGATCATGCCGGTCAGCCGGTGGCGCAAATCCTCCGCTTTGGCCAGCACCTCCTTCATCTCCGCCTCGACGTCGGCATATTTCTTTTTGCCGATGGTGAGGTTGCACACCATGCTCACCAGCGCCGCGCCCATGGCGCCGACGATGGCGGCGGCGCTGCCGCCCCCCGGGGTCGCCTGGTTCGAGGCGAGCGCATCGAGGAACGTCTCGATGGCGGTGTTCTTGATCTCGGCCATCAAGCCATCTCTCTCGCCAGCGCGTAGATCTCCTCGGCGTCCAGCACACCGTCAGAGCTCTCGAACAACTGCTTGATGCAGCCGCGATGCAGTTTCAGCTTCAGCCCGCCGATGCCGAGCGCGCCGAAGGCAACCTTGCCGTCGTAGCTCTTGCCCTTGTCGGTGGCCTCGATGCCTTCAAGGCCAAGCGGCGGCTGGGCGTTCACGTCGGCCACGAGTTCGACGTTGAGATTATCCTTCCAGGCAGCCTCGGGCAGGAGCTGCACGCCGATGGCCCCGGCGGCGAAGATGATGTTGGCCCCCTGGATGGCGGCCGCGCGCGACTCGTCGTCAAACGCCGCGACCCCCCGCACCTTGGCGCCGAACCGGGTTTCGATGGCCTTGGCCGCGGCGTCGGCACGCTCCTTGGTGCGTGAGGTGAGGGTGACTTCGGCGCCCTCCTCCGCGAGGAACGCCGCTGCGCGCATGCCGACCGGGCCGGTACCGGCAAGTACCACGGCCTTCTTGCCCTTGAGCTTGTGACCCTTGGCGAGCAGCGCGACACCCGCGGCAGCGGTCGTGTTGGAGCCGTTGCTATCGAGCATGCAGGAAACTCGGAACGGGCCGAAGAACTTCTTCTGGACGGCCTCGAATAGCGCCTCACCCTTCTCCATGTTGCTTCCACCAACGAAAATCGCCGTGTTCTGCTTCTCCTTGCCGCCGCGCGTGAAGATGGTGCCGTCTACCAGACCGCCCACATTGTCCGGCTCCACGTTGGCGTAGCCGTGGACGTCGTCAGCGCCGCCGTCATAGCCGACGACCACATCGAATACGCTCGTCATCGGATCGGTGTCGAACAGGAACAGCAGCTTCTTCATTCGTTTGCCCCCCGGTATTTCACTCGACGACGTTCTGCGGCTTGCCCGCCACGAACGCCTCGATGTTGTCGATGAGTTGATCAGCGAGGATCTGCATGGCCTCGCGGCTCGCCCACGCCACATGCGGCGTGACGATGAGATTCGGCAGCCTGAGATCGAGGAGAATGTTGCCTTCCTTCGGCGGCTCCTTGGTGAGCACGTCGAAGCCCGCGCCGGCGATGGTGCCGGCTTGCAGCGCCTCGGCCAGCGCCGCCTCGTCGACCAGGCCGCCGCGTGCGGTGTTGATGAGGATCGCCGTGGGCTTCATCATTTTGAACTGCTTGGCGCCGATCATGTTCTTGGTCTCGGGCGTCAGCGGCACGTGCAGCGTGATGACGTCGCTCTCTTTCAGGATGGTCTCGAAGTCGACCAGTCCCGGCTGCGGCACCACGTCGAACGGCAGGATCTTCATGCCGAGACATTCCGCCCGCTTGGCTACCGCCTTGCCGATGGCGCCGTAGCCGACGACCCCCATGGTCGAGCCGGCGATGTCGCGGATCGGGTGGTCGAAGAAGCAGAATTGATCGACCTTGCCCCAGCGGCCGGCGCGCACGTCCTCGACATAGGCCATCAAGTTGCGGCGGAGCGCGAACATCAGCGCGATGACATGCTCCGGCACCGTGTTGAAGGCATAGTTGCGGATATTGACGACGGTGATGCCGTGCTCCTTGCAGTAGGCCTTGTCGACCACGTCTGTACCGGTCGCCGCCACGGCGATCAGCTTGAGCTTCGGCAACTGCTTCAGCACGTCGGCGCGCATCGGCACCTTGTTGATGATGGCGATGCTCGCGTCCTTGAGGCGATCGACGATCTCCTCGGGTGTCCAGGTGGACTCGTGCTCCGTATAGGTGTGCGGGAATCCGGGCCTGCGCACATTGGCGCCAACCGACTCTCGATCGAGGAAGACGATCGCGTGCTCCACTGAACCTCCCCTACCTCACATCGTGGGGGCACCCCACGCCACAGACCAAACCTTCCCAGATGCGGCCGGCTACTCGGCCGCGAGACGGCGTTCGCCCAAGCCTTGTGCGCCGCGAAAGTATTCTTGCGCGGCGGCAATGCCCGCCCCTGGCTCAACTTCGATACCGACGTCGCGCATGGACATCTCCGCCCCGGCGATGGCACCGAGCAGCATCAACTCGTTGAGATCGCCGAGATGGCCGATGCGGAACAGCTTGCCGGCCACCTGCGACAGCCCGGCGCCGAGCGCCAGGTTGTACCGCCGGTAGGCGCGATCGATGACGTCGGCGCCGTTGAAACCTTCCGGTACCATGATGGCGCTCACCGTGTCGGAGTGCCACTTGGGATCCTTGGCGCACAGCTTGAGCCCCCACGCCTCGACCGCAGCGCGCGTGCCGGAGGCGAGATAGCGGTGCCGCGCGAATACGTTGTCGAGGCCTTCCTCAAACAGCACGTTCAGTGCCTCGCGCAGGCCATAGAGCAAGGGCAGCGCCGGCGTGTACGGGAAGTAGCCGCTCGGGTTGGTGCGGGCGTGGTCGGCAAAATCGAAATAGGCCTTGGTACACGTGGCGTTCTTGGTTTCCGCCATGGCCTTCTGGCTGACGCAGGCGATGCCGAGGCCTGCCGGCAGCATCAAGCCCTTCTGCGAGCCGGTGATGGCAAGGTCGACGCCCCACTCGTCCATGCGGAAATCGATGCTCGCGATCGAGCTCACCCCGTCGACATAGAGGAGTGCGGGGTGCTTGGCGGCGTCAATGGCGCGGCGCACCGCGGCAACGTCGGAGGTAACGCCGGTGGCGGTCTCGTTATGGACCACCATGACGCCCTTGATCTCGTGGTTCTTGTCGGCACGGAGCGCCTCTTCGATGCGCTCAGGGGACGCGCCCGTACCCCACTCCTCCTCCTGGACGATGACGTCGAGGCCGTGCCGGCGGGCAAGTTCGATCCACAGATGGCTGAACTGGCCGAAGCGCGCGGCGAGCATCTTGTCGCCGGGCGAGCGTGTATTCGTAAGCGAAGCTTCCCAGGCGCCAGTGCCGCTCGCTGGAAAGATGAACACCTGGCCGTCCTTGGTCTGGAAAACCTTCTTCAAGTCCTCATAGAGGGGCAAGGTTAGCTTGGGGAAGTCCGGGGAGCGGTGATCCTCCATGGGGGCGTGCATGGCACGCAGGATTCGCTCAGGGATATTGGTCGGCCCTGGCACAAACAGAAAGTTACGGCCCGGCCGTCTGGCTCCAGCCATCGTTTCCTCTCCTAGAATCTCGGGCTAGCTGGTCCTTGCCGGACCTATGCCTCGCGCGCGGGAAGGTGGTAGCGTTAGGTCGCGCGCGTGGCAACCCTTTTGCACAACTAGAACAAACCGCTAATGCGGCCATCCGCCGCAAGCTCGATACTGTTGGCGGCCGGTACCCGCGGGAGACCCGGCATGGTCATGATATCCCCGCAGATCACCACCACGAACTCGGCCCCGGCCGACAGCCGGACCTCGCGGACCGGGATGGTGTGGCCGAGCGGCACGCCCTTGGCGTCCGGGTTGGTGGTGAAGCTGTACTGCGTCTTGGCCACGCAGATCGGGAAATGGCCGAAGCCCTGCTTCTCCAGCTCGGCGAACTTGTCGCGCACGGCCTTGTCGGCGGTGATGTCCTCGGCGCCATAGATCTCTTGCGCGATGGTGCGGGTCTTGTCCCACAGAGACATGTTGTCAGGATAGAGCGGCTGGAAGTCGGACGGCTTGCTGTCGATGGTGCGAACCACGGTCTCAGCCAGTTCGACCGCGCCCTCGCCGCCAAGCGCCCAATGGTCGGCCATGACGCATTCGGCTCCCGCGGTCTGGGTCAGGCGCTTCAACAGCGTGACCTCGCCGTCGGTGTCGCTGGAGAAGCGGTTGATCGAGACCACCACCGGCACATGGTACTTGCGGATATTCTCGATATGCCGTTCGAGATTGGCGAAGCCCTTCTCCAGCGCTTCGAGATTCTCCTTCTTGAGCTCGTCCTTGGCCACCCCGCCATGCATCTTGAGGGCGCGGATGGTCGCCACCAGCACCACGCAGTCCGGCTTGAGCCCAGCTTTCCGGCACTTGATGTCGAAGAACTTCTCCGCGCCGAGATCGGCGCCGAAGCCGGCCTCGGTCACCACGTAGTCGGCGAGCTTCAGCGCCGCCTTGGTGGCGATCACCGAGTTGCAGCCATGCGCGATGTTGGCGAACGGCCCGCCATGGATGAAAGCGGGGTTGTTCTCCAAGGTCTGCACCAGGTTGGGTGCCAGCGCATCCTTGAGCAGCGCCGCCATGGAGCCAGCCGCCGATAGTTCCTTCGCCGTGACCGCCTTCTTGTCGCGCGTCTGGCCGATCTGGATTTGCCCGAGCCGCCGCTGGAGGTCGGCCAAGTCGGACGCCAGGCAGAAGATCGCCATCACCTCGGAGGCGACGGTGATGTCGAAGCCGGCTTCGCGCGGGAAGCCGTTGGCGGCGCCGCCGAGCGAGGTGACGATGGAGCGGAGCGCCCGGTCGTTCATGTCCACGGCGCGGCGCCACGTGACGCGCCGGCTGTCGATGTCGAGCAGGTTGCCCCAGTAAATGTGGTTGTCGATCATCGCCGCGAGCAGGTTGTTGGCGGCGCCGATCGCGTGAAAATCGCCGGTAAAGTGGAGGTTGATGTCCTCCATGGGCACGACCTGCGCATAGCCGCCGCCGGCAGCCCCGCCCTTGACCCCGAAGCACGGCCCGAGCGACGGCTCGCGGATGCAGATCATGGCCTTCTTGCCGATGACGCTGAGCGCATCGCCGAGACCCACGGTCGTGGTGGTCTTGCCTTCGCCGGCCGGCGTGGGGGTGATGGCGGTGACGAGGATCAGCTTGCCGTCGGGCTTCCCCTTCAGCGAGTCGATAAAGTCGAGCGAGACCTTCGCCTTGTAATGGCCGTAAGGGATCAGGTCCTCCGGCGGGATGCCGAGCTTGTCGCGCGCCACCTCGACGATCGGCCGCATGTCGGCGGCCTGGCTGATTTCGATGTCGGATTTCGGCTTCTTGTGTTGTTCGCTTGAACCTTTGCCCGGCTTTTCGGCTCCGTCACGCGACTGACCTGACATTACGCATTCGCCCCCAATTCGTTGGCCCAGCGGACATCTGCGGCATTCCTGCAACAAGAATGGGCACCGTATTCATTCACTTGCCTTCTGGCAATCGTCTGTGCAGGGTCATCGCCGCTCATAAAGAAGGGGGAGGGTACAGCCGGAAAATGACGCCTGCCGAGCTTTTGAAAGCCATGTTCAAGGCGGCCGTGGACGCGGCGCTGCCGCAGCTCTGCGTGCCGGCGCATCTGCCACGGCGGCCCAAGGGCCGCACCGTCATCATCGGCGCCGGCAAGGCGTCCGGCGCCATGGCCAAGGCGCTCGAGGACGCCTGGGACGGCCCCCTCGAGGGGCTGGTGGTCACCCGCTACGGCTACCGCGTGCCCACGACACGCCTCGAAGTGGTCGAAGCCGCCCATCCCGTGCCTGACGCCGCCGGCCGGGATGCGGCGAAGCGCATCCTCAAGATGGTGCAAGGCCTCTCCGCGGACGATCTCGTGCTTTGCCTCATCTCGGGCGGCGGCTCTGCCCTGCTCGCCGCGCCCGCCAAGGGCATCACCCTCGAAGACAAGCAGGCGGTGAACAAGGCGCTGCTCAAGTCCGGCGCCACCATCACTGAGATGAACACCGTCAGGAAGCACCTCTCGGCCATCAAGGGCGGGCGGCTTGCCAAGGCCGCCTACCCGGCGCATGTCGTGGCGCTGATGATCTCCGACGTGCCGGGCGACGATCCGTCGATCATAGCCTCGGGCCCGACGGTGCCCGACCCATCCACCAACGCCGACGCGCTCGCCATCATCGACAAATATCAGATCAAGGTGCCGGACAGCGTACTCAACTGCCTCCGCACAAATGAGGAGACGCCGAAGCCAGGCGACCCCTGTTTCGCCAAGGTCGAGAACGTCATGATTGCCACGCCGCAGGCCTCGCTGGAAGCCGCCGCCGCGGTGGCGCGCAAAGCAGGGGTCACGCCGGTGATCCTCGGCGACTCGATCGAAGGCGAGGCGCGCGATGTGGCGCTGGTCCATGCCGGCATCGCCCGGCAATGCGCCATGCGTGGCCAGCCGCAGGAGCCGCCCTGCGTGCTGATCTCCGGCGGCGAGACCACCATCACCCTGAAGGGCAAGGGCAAAGGCGGCCGCAACACCGAGTTCCTGCTTGCGCTCGCCATCGCGCTAGCCGGCATGCCCGGCATCTATGCCCTCGCCGGCGATACCGACGGCATCGACGGCTCGGAGGACAATGCCGGCGCGCTGGTCTTTCCCGACACGCTCGCCCGGGCGGAAACGGCAGGCCTGAACGCCAAGGCCATGCTCGCCGACAACGACCCCTACACCTTCTTCAAGAAGATCGGCGATCTCCTGGAGACCGGCCCCACGCTCACCAACGTCAACGACTTCCGCGCGATTTTGATCGAGAACCGGCTTTCGGACTAAAACTAGGAGAGGCGCGCTTAGCTCAAGGAACTGTCAACTCATCGACTGACGGAGGAACTCCCATGGACACGAGATTCTGGATTTCAGGCATCGTGATCTCGGTGCTGGCGTTCGCCTTCGGCTTCCTCGTGCACGGTGTCCTCTTGGGAGGCGACTATGCGCCGCTCGCCGGCACCGTCTTTCGGACGCCCGAGGACGCACACCGCTACTTCCCCTACATGGTAGTCGCCCACCTCCTGTTCGGCTTCGCCTTCACCTGGATCTACCGCCAGGGCAAGACGCCGGGCGCCTCCACCCTCGGCCAGGGCGTGCGGTTCGGGCTTGCGGTGATCGCGCTCATGACCATACCGATGTATCTCATCTACTACGCGGTGCAGCCGATTCCGGGCGCGCTTGCCGCGAAGCAGATCGTGTTCGATGGCATCGCGGTCGTGCTCATGGGCATTGTCGCTGCCTATCTGAACCGCGCGCCCGGCGAGGTCTGAACACTCTCTCGGCCCTCCTCTAAGATACGCAACAAAATGGTTGCACATCGCGGTGGCATGGTCTAGGACATACGCAACCAGGAGGTTGCGTAATGACCACGGACCGCATCGAGAAGGAAATCGAGATCAAGGCCCCCGTCTCCCGCGTGTGGAAGGCGCTCACCGACTACAAGGAGTTCGGCACGTGGTTCCGTGTCAACCTCGAGGGGCCGTTCGTGCCCGGCGAGACCGCGCGGGGGAACATCACCTATCCGGGCTACGAGCATTTGGTCATGCAGGTCGTCGTGAAGAAGATCGAGCCCGAGCGGTATTTCTCCTTCACCTGGCACCCTTTCGCCGTCGACCCCGAGTACAACTATTCAGACGAAGAGCCGACGCTCGTCGAATTCACGCTGACGGAGACGGAGACAGGAACGCATGTACGCGTCGTCGAGTCGGGCTTCGACAAGATCCCGGCGCACCGCCGCGCCGAGGCGTTCCGCGGGAACGAAGGCGGCTGGGCCGAGCAGGTCCGCAACATCAGAGATCATGTCGAAAAGGCATCGCAACCGGCCGCGTGACGCCAAGGTTCACGCCTCGATCTTTGCTGCGCTGGGCGATCCCACCCGGCTCGCCATGCTCGCCAAGCTGGCGGACGGCGCGCCGCAGTCGATCTCCCGTCTTGCCGAAGGCACGCATCTCACGCGTCAAGCGGTGACCAAGCACCTTCGCGTGCTGGAGAACGCCGGCGTCGTCCGCTCGACCAGGGTCGGGCGCGAAAGTCAATTCGCGCTCGACCCGAAGCCGCTCGGCGACATCCGCGCCTATCTCGACACCGTCTCGCGCCAATGGGACGATGCCTTGGCGCGGCTGAAATCGTTTGCCGAGAATCGCTAGGCTTCGCCATCGTGACGGCAACGGCCGGAACCTGGCGAACGTGCCGTTAGATGGCGAGCTCGGCGTGCCTGTGTTCTTGCTCGCTCTCGCCCTGCTTGCCGGCCGGTAATTGCAGCACAGTCGCGCGCTGACCTTCGCACAGCGCCGTCAGCATCACGATCTGTCCATCGGGAAACTCCAGCGCATCATGATGGGCGTTCGGCTGGTCCATGTTGATTTGCCGGAACCGGGCCAGCCTGTGCCCGGCATGGCGTCTCGGGCGAAACGTCCAGCTTGCGTCGGACTGCACGTCCCGATCGAAGGCAAGCTCGGTGCCCGGACGCAGACACACCGCCACGTTCGGGTTCTCGACCGACGCGAAGCCGCGCGTGCAGGAATTTGCAAACCGCGTCGATATCAGCGTCTCGCCAGCCTTGGCCGGGCGGGACGCGACGAGATGAAGGCTGTAGTCACACATGAGAGCTCCTCCCAATCCTGGCAGTGCCCCGGTCTGGTCCGCATCGGATCAGATCAAAGTGGCAATCTGATAGCGTAAGCCGCTTCCCGGTTGCGCCAAAACGGCCGAAAGACCCCCCTGCACTACCTGTGAGCGCACAACCGTTGAGTCGAACTCGAATCGATTTTGCGCGGGCAGGTTAGGCGCACCTCAACCGGTCTCATGACACCTATGACGCTGCCTTAGCCCGCAAGGCCGTTCCGGCGGCTGCGCACTGCACCACGACCCTTAAGTCTGCCCTCGGCCCATCGGCCGCGCGACCGGCAGGCGCAACCCGCTTTGCCGCAAGGAGGCATCTCATGGCAGTCATAGACGCCGACATCACCGAAACAGTTAATCCCGGCTTCATCTACAGCGTCGACGACGAGCAGGTTACCATCAACGCCGGCATCCTGGTTGAATCGCAACAGAACGACGGTGTGTCCAGCAACCAGAACGGCAGCATCTTCATCAACAACGGCAACGTCTTTTCGGGTAATACCGGGGTCGACTTCACCGGCGCGAATCAGCTGATCACCAACAATGCCACCGGCAGCATCGTCGCCAGCGACGTCGGGATGTCGATCGAAAGCGCCGGCGTGACCATCATCAACCATGGCACCATCCATGGCTCCAACGAATTCGGCGTCGACTTCAAACCCGCCACCGAGGACTTCACGCTGAGCAATACCGGCAGCATCTACGGGCGCGACATCGGTGTCCTTATGGGCTCCGACTTGGACGGCGGCGTTATTTCCAACTCCGGCCTGATCCGCTCCGACACGTTCGGCATCGGCATCAACCATAATGGCGGCGACGTGACGCTCATCACCAATACCGGGGGAACCATCAAGGGCACCGACGCGGCGATCTTCATCCTAGAGGGCAGGCTCTCTCTCAAGAATACCGGCACCATCGTCGGCGACATCGAGAGCGACGACACGACCGGCAACGTCAATGATAGCATCGTCAACAGCGGCAAGATCCTCGGCCAGGTGCTGCTCGGCGCCGGCAATGACGTATTCAACGGCAAGTCAGGCAAATTCCCGGTCGTGGTGTTCGGCGAGGAGGGCAACGACACGTTGATCGGCGGTCGCGGCAAGGACCAGCTCGATGGCGGCGCCGACAACGACCTAATCCGCGGCGGCCGCGGCAAGGATCTCCTCACTGGCGGCAACGATTCAGACCTGTTCGACTTCAACACAATCAAGGACAGTCTGAAGGGCGGCAAGCGCGACAAGATCCTCGACTTCACCCGCGGCGAGGACGACATCGATCTCAAGGGCATCGATGCCAAGACGGGCGTCTCCGGCAATCAGAAGTTCAACTTCATCGGCAAGCAGGACTTCAGCGAGAAGAAGGGCGAGCTGCGCTACGAGGACAAGGGCTCGAAAGTCATCGTTCAGGGCGACGTCAACGGCGACGGCAAGGCCGACTTCGAGATTTACGTCGCGGTCGGCAGCCTCGGCAAAGGCGACTTCCTGCTTTAGGCAACAAGAAGCCCGCCGCGGGGCGAGCGCGGCGGGCCTTGGCTGAACCGAGCCGGTGGGGAGGGCTTAGCTCGGCAGCAGCACGGTGTCGATGACGTGGATCACGCCGTTCGACTGCATCACGTTCTTGATGGTGATCTTGGCGGTGTTGCCTTTGGCGTCCCACACCCAGATGGCGCCGTCCTTTTCCTGGATGGTCAGCTGTTCGCCTTCCACGGTCTTGAGCGAGGCCTTGCCGCCGCCCTTCTTGGTCATGGCCATGAGCTCTTGCGCGGACAGGCGTCCGGGCACGACGTGATAGGTAAGGACCTGGGTGAGCTGGCCCTTGTTCTCGGGCTTGAGCAAGGTGTCGACCGTGCCGGCCGGCAGCTTGGCGAACGCGTCGTTGGTCGGCGCGAACACGGTGAACGGGCCCTTGCCCTGGAGCGTGTCGACGAGGCCGGCGGCCTTGACCGCGGCGACGAGGGTGGTGTGGTCCTTCGAGTTGACGGCGTTCTGGATGATGTTCTTTGACGGGAACATCGGGGCGCCGCCCACTTCGACCGTCATCTCCTCCTTGGCAAAGGTGGGGATGGCGGTGAAAGAAGCGATGGCAAGACCGGCAGCAGCGGCGCCGGCGAGTGCGAACTTGGCGAACTTCATTTGATCCTCCTGTTTGATCAGTTGTCCCTTTGGGGGTACAGCGCGAGCTACGGAGGGCGCGCGCGGGTGGATGCAGTGGCGCGTGTGCTCAGCGATGACGTATCCGTGATTGTTCGGACCGCGCGAATACGGGTCACCTCCCCCCTCGAGGGGGAGGTGAAAGAGAGACTCACCGTTGTTGGGTGCTAAAGTGCGGCGAGCTTGCCGTTGGCGATGACCGGCCCCGTGGGCTGACCAGTCGGCGAGCCGCCCGGCGGCTCGAGCGAAACGGCGAGGATCGCGTCGTGCCCCACCTTGGGAAGCAACGCTTCGGGCACGGTGATGGTGACCGGCTTGCCGGGATCGATCAGCCCCAGCGAATGTGGTTTCTCGCCGGGCGGGATGAGCCAAAGCTCCATGGATTTCTGCTCCGCCCCGAGCAGTGAGGCCGGCACGATGGTCAAGCTGCCGCCGCCAAGATTGACCGCGGCGACGAACCCTGCCTGCCCGCCCTCGGCGTCGAGGCGCGCGAAGAGCGGCGCCGGTGGTAGAACCGTACCGACATAGATGAGCGCGGCGATGCAGGCTGCGGCGAGCGTGGCCGAGGCAAGCGCCAGGCCGCGCCACAGGGGCAGATTGTTCCAGATGCCACGCCGGGCTGTTGCGCTGCGGGTGTCGCTTGCGACTGCCGCCTCGATGCGCGTCCACCCGTCCTTGGGCGGCGCGACCGGCGACACCGCGTCGGCCAGCGGCCCGAGCCGCGC
>NZ_JBOHJC010000022.1:0-62144 GCF_050726195.1 Methyloceanibacter sp.
ACCCTTGAGCCTCCTCGTCATGGCCGCAACGGCGCTCCTCGCCGTCGCATACGTCCTCGCCCGCACCCTCATCGCCGCCCCGTACCCCGCCACACGCCACGTCCCCCAATCCGAACCCCGCATGCGGTTTCGCCGCCGGTACGAGGGGGCCCCGGTGGAGGACGTACCGCCACAGGTGACGCCGCCCGCGCGCCGCGTCGTCTGATCTCGTTCGCGGCCGCGACGGTTAAGGTAAACCAACTCTAAACATTGAACGGGCACGCGCCTTGCACAACGCTTTGGCAAGATGCGGAGCGCGTTGGGCCGGGGCGTGGGGAGCCGCGGCCAATGGCAGAGTGCGGTAAAAATGGCGGAAATCACCCAATTCGCCCCGGGCAACAAGGTCGGGCCGGCGCGGAACATCCCTCTCATTTTGGGCCGGGCGCTGGCGCTGGTCTGGCCGGTGGCCGACGCTCTGGTGGTCGTGGTGCTCGCGGTCCTCGCCGGCGTCGCTTACCACCTGGCCGCCTATGACGGCCCCGGCTCCGTCGTCGACTATGCCAAGGTCGGCGCGGCGGTCGCACTGTTCCGCTGGATCTTGCAGCATCCCGTCTCGACCATATCGGCGCGGCCGAAGGGCTCGCTGCGCTATCAGTTCTATCTGTGGAACGCGGCTTTCCTCTGCCTGCTCGCCTTCGGCTTTCTCGGCAAGATCTCCGGCACCTACTCGCGCGGAACCGTACTGCTGTTCTACCTCTCCGGCCTGCCGCTCCTGGTCCTGTGGCAGGAGGTGTGGAAGCGCTTCGTGCGCCAGGGCCTCCACACCGGCAAGCTCGCCGTGCGCCATGGGCTCCTGTTAGGGACGCTCGCCAAAGTCGACGAATTCCGCCGGAAGTATCGTCCCGGCCAGTCCGGCATGATCGTCAGTGACACGGTGATACTCCCCGAGGAGGGGCTCGATGACTCGCCGCATGGGTCCGCGGTGCTCAATGAGGCGCTCGGCCGCGCCATCGACTTGGTGCGACGATCGCATCTCGACGACGTGGTCGTCTTGCTGCCGTGGTCGGCGACGCACGCGGTCAACGCCTGCGCCGACCGATTGATGACGATTCCCGTCTCCGTGCAGCTAGGCCCCGAGGCGATCTTCGACCGGTTCAGCCACGTCCATTTGTCGCGGCTCGGACCGGCGACCATGCTCAATCTGATCCGCCCGCCGCTTACGCGCATCGAAATCCTGTCGAAGAGGCTGTTTGACTTCTGCGCATCGCTCGCTTTGCTCATCGCGGTGTCGCCGCTCCTTCTCGTCGTCGCCCTTTTGATCAAGCTCGACTCGCCGGGACCGGTGTTCTTCCGTCAGTGGCGGCACGGCTTTAATCAGCGGCCGTTCAGGATCCTCAAGTTCCGTACCATGACCGTGGCCGAGGACGGCGACGTGGTCACGCAGGCGGTCAAGAACGACCCGCGCGTGACGCGGATCGGCCGGTTCTTGCGGCGTTGGAACATCGATGAGCTGCCGCAGCTCTTGAACGTTGTGACAGGCGACATGTCGCTGGTCGGCCCGCGGCCCCACGCGCTGACCCACGACCGCGACTATGAGCGACGCATCGCGTTCTATGCCCGCCGTCACAATATCAAGCCGGGCATTACCGGCTGGGCGCAGGTGAATGGGCTGCGCGGCATCACCGACACGGACGAAAAGATGCAGGCGAGAGTCGAGCACGATCTCTACTACATAGACAACTGGTCGATCCCGCTCGATCTCTACATCCTCGCGCTTACGGCGCTGTCGCCGAAGTCGTTCCGCAACGCGCATTGACGAGCGCCGGCAATTTCGAGGGAGACATCGTCATGGGACCCGGCACCGCACCGAGCATCTATATCGACGGTAGTTATCTCGCCCGCACGGGGTCTTGGCACGAGGAGGATTCGCCGTGGAAGGCATATCACGTCAAGACGATGCTGGAGCGCAACGGCCTGGAGCCCAAGACGATCTGCGAGGTCGGCTGCGGCGCGGGCGAAATCCTCAATTGGCTGTCGCGGGCGCTTCCTGGCGACGAGCGCTTCTATGGGTACGAGGTCTCACCTCAGGCATATGAACTCTGCCGGGCCCGTGCGCATGAGCGACTGAGTTTCCGCCTCGGTGATCTGCTGGCGGGGGACGGGCCACCATACGACGTGCTCATGGCCATCGACGTGTTTGAGCACGTCGAGGACTATCTCGGTTTCCTCAGGCGGCTCCGACTCAAGGCGCGCTACAAGATCTTCCACATCCCGCTTGATCTGTCTGTGCAGTCAGTGCTCCGCGCGGCGCCGATCCTCAAGCTAAGGCGGGAAGTGGGCCACCTCCATTATTTCACTAAGGAAACCGCGCTCAAGACGCTGGAAGACGCCGGCTATGAGGTGCTCGATTACTTCTATACGGCGACGGCGGTTGAGCTTCCCGGCCGAGGCTGGAAGGCCAATCTCATGAAGCTGCCGCGGAACTTTGTGTTTGCCCTGAGCCCCGACTGGGCCGCTCGGTTGCTCGGCGGCTATTCGCTGATGGTCCTGGCCAAATAGGTCGGGTTCCTACTAAGCTATTACTTAGCGCCGTGATAGCGCCGGTAGCGGTCCTTCACCGCCTGTGGCACGAGAGAGATCCCCAGTCTCCCGAGGCCGCGTTTCACCGTGGCCTTCGCCAGGTTCTGTACTGCGCGTATGCGGCCGCGCCAGCTCGGTGCGCCGACCAGATCGAACAGGGGACTGGGCTCGACGCCGAAGCCTGACTTGTATGGGTAGTCGCCGATCGAGAAGTCGAAATGCCGGCAGCCGCGCGCGTGCAGCATGTGCATGGTGCGCTCGATGATGAGACGTCCGGGACCGACCTTCATCCAATCGCCGCCGGCATGCGACAGACGAACCATCGTGAAGCTCGATCCGTCAGTGACGCCGAGGAGAGCTGCGATGACTTCGCCGCCGGCGATCAAAGCCGTCAGGATGACGCTGCCGTCCTTGATGCCCTCGGCCATCAGCCGCGCGTAGAAGGCCTGGTAGGCAGTCTCGTCGAGCACGTAGCGGCTGCCCATCTGGTCAAGTCTGGAGCGCTGCTGCTCGTTCATGACGTGGAGCACGTCGAGCGCCTCATCCACGGTCTCAATCCGGCAGAATGAGGCATCGTTCTCCTTCTCGAACAGCCGCAAGGAGCGGCCCAGCTCTTTGCGGAACTTCTTGGAAAGGGCGCAGAGATACGCGTCCCAATCTCCGGGCGTGGATATGGAGAATCCCGGACTGTGCGAGGGATGCACGCCAGGCAGGAGAGCCAGCGGGTTTGGTCGCCCGCGCACAGAGGCCGGCATCTTCTCGAGTTGGATGAGATCGGCGGCCGGCAGAGATGTCATGACGGCTTTCCACATAGCGCCCGCTCCAGCTGGAGACATCGGCGCGGCCGGCCCAAGAACTGGCGCGTTGTAGTCGGTGACGCCAAGATCGGCGAAGCTGATCACCTCGAGGGCGTCCGTCCGGCGCAAAATGAGCGGCAAGGTGACGACCGCGCGGCCGGTGCCGCGCTCTGAGACGAACACGAAGAGCGGCTCTACCTGCTGCGCGACGCCTACGGTCGCGTGCCAGGCGGAGAGCCACCCCGGGGCCTGGAACGGTGTGGCGTCGCCTTCGCCGCACACCGCATCGAGCCGCGCGCGGGCGGCAAACGCGTCGCGAACGATGTCCACGTCGTAGTCCATGGGCGTAGCGGCCGCCCGCACTGCGGCCGGCGCCGGAGCGACGTCGCCGAAGGTCTCGCTTCGCAGCATGGGTTACCCGCTAGCCGGCGTTCGGGACGGTGTCGATCAGCGCGCCGGGGTGCGTAGGATCAAGGCGGAAGGTGATCGGCCGCGCCGCCTTGCGCCGCTTTTCGAGGAGCCCGGCCCGCTTCACGCCGGCCTGAAGGGCCGCCTTGAACCAGAATCCGGGTCCGCTGATGGCATTGCTCTTCGGGGTGATGCCGAACTTGGAACGCAGCACGGCGTTGCCGGAGTTCACCATCACGTTTCGCCGGATCGGCTCGGTCCAATATTCGGTGGTCAGCGACACGTTGAGGCAGTCGTGGTTGTCGACCCGGTGCGGGGAGTTAAGCGGCCAATGCATCATCTCACCGGGCTCGAGGTCGGCGACAACGGCGTAGTCGTCGTACCATGGCGCGTACTCCATGTTGACCTCGATACCGGAGAGAATGATCCCTTCGATCTTCTCCGGGGTCAGGAACGGAGCAACCGGCGGATAAACATAGACCCGCTTCTTCCCGCGGACTTGCCACAGCGACTGACCGGGCAGGTCGGCGTGGTAATAGACCTGCGCGTTCGGCGAGGAGATCAGAATGCCCGCATTGCGGCCGATTACCGGCGGCATCCCTGAGCGGTCGCGGAACTCGTCGATGATCTGATCGAGCAATTCGGCATAGCGCCTATCGGCGTTGTGGACGCCACGGAGGTTGAGCCACATGCGGCCGGCGGCGATCGCCTCGATGACTTGCTTGCCCGATAGGCCGCTGATGTCGCCTTCACGCCACACCCGCTTGCCGTTCCGTTCACCGACATGGACGATGCTGTAACTCGACCGGGGATAGGTCTCGATCAGCTTCGCCAGCGTCTCATCGGAGAACAGCGGCGACTCGTGCAACCGATGCTGAAGCCGGATCGGCTGATTCCCCCACAGGCTCCTATACCTCGCGTCCCACGACGTGAAAATCGCTTCGCTCATGTAACCCTACCTCTTTTCCTTACACATCCCTGGGCAGTGCGCCCCTAGCGGTTGCTCTCATCGCCCGCCATGGTGAGCACGGCGGCGCAGCGTTTGCCGTTGGCCATCTGCAACAGCTCGGACGCAGCTGACGCCGCGGTTTCCTGCGACGTCGCGTTGGCCCGCGAGAGAAACAGTATCGCCTGCGAGGCACCGATCAACGCGGCGCCATTGCGCTCCATACGCAGCAGGCCCGCGTCGATGAGCGTCAGGTCGTAGTCCGCCGTCACCCGGGTAAGTTCATCGGCAAGCGCGTTGCGATTGGCCCAGCCGGCGAGCGGTAGGTGGTCGGCCGTCAGCGACAAGAATGAAAGGCCGAGCCGCTGGTCGCTGATAATCCGATCGCTCAAGCTGGGACCGGGATCGCCTTCACCGAGCACCTTGGTCAGGGCTGGATCGGCCGCATTGGCGTCGATCAGGAGCGTGCGCATGCCGGAGGACGCGGCGGCGACCCCGAGGCTGAGCGCGAGCGCGCTCTTACCTTCCCCAGATACCGAGGAAGTGAGGAGCACGACGCGCGGCTGGCCGCCGGTGTCGAAGTCGACGAGGCAGGAAAGCAGACGCAGCACGGCGGCGCGGAACGGTGAGCGCGTGCCGCCTTCGAGTATCTCCAGCACCATGTCGTAGAACGTCGCGCGCTTCGCTCGCCGCCCGAGAAGCTCGCTAACGAGACCGCGCTCGGCATGCAACACCGGGATAGAGGCAAGCGACTTGAGGCCGGTCGAAGCGCGCAGTTCCGCGCCATTGCGAATGCGGCGGTCGAGATGCTCGGCTGCGACTGCCAGGGATCCGCCTAGGCCGCAACCGAAGACAAGGGCGAGCGCGAGAATCAGCTTCTTCTTCGGCCAGCTCGGCCGGTCGGGGATCGCGGCCGGTGAGATGATGCGCGCATCCGGCGTATATATCCGCTCAGCCTCGTTCATCTCCTTCACGCGGGCCAGGAAGCTCTCGTAAACGGTACGCGTGGTTTCGGCCTCCCGCTCAAGCTCGCGCAGCTTGATGCGGGCGCTGTCATTGATGTCGGCATCGTGCCGGGAGGCCGCGAGCGCGGCTTCTGCAGTGGCGAGTCGGCGCTTCGCCATCTCGTGCTCAAGGTCGATGGCCTTGGAGATGCGCTCTACCTCGGCAAGGATCAGCGCGCGCAGGCGCTCCACCTCGGAGCGAGCTTGCTGGAGCTGCGGGTGAGAGGGCAACAGGCTTGCGCCGAGAATCGCCTCGCGGCGCGCGGCGATGGCGTATTGCTCGCGCAGGCGCGAGACGGTGTCGGAGGCAATGGCCTCACCGATCATCTCGGGCTCGACTCCCTCCTTCAGCAGAAGCTGAACCTGCCGGTACTTGGCTTCGGCCTGGGCGACTTCACCTTTCACCGCCGTCACCTGCTCGTTGAGTACCTTGAGCTGGCGCGTGTCGATAAGCACGCCCTCGGCCTCTTGTAGATTGTGCTCGGCGCGGAACCGCTGGACCTGGTCCTCCGCCTTGTGCAGCCGGTCGCGCAGGGCGGCAAGCTGGCCGTCCATCAGCGCGCTTACGCGTTGGGTAGTTTCGACCTTATCCTCCGATTGATCGTCCAAATAGGACTGCGCGATGGCCTGGGCGATGCCCGCGGCCTTGACCGGATCGATCGTGGTGACAGAGATATCTATGACATAGGTTTGGTCGTCGCGCTCGACCTCGACGTGCTTGGTCAGCGCGAGCAGTGCGCCGTCTTCGGGACTGTCCGGGGCGGCCGACGAGGGACTGCTGAAGACGCCGAGGAGACGCGAAAGGAAGCTCGGCTCCTGCGCGCCGAATTCCGGGTCGGTGGCGAGGTGCAACTCCTGCACCACGGGGCGCAGCACGGCATCGGAGGTGATCACCTTCACCTGGCTATCCACCAGCGCGAAGTTGTCGCCGAGCGTCGTGCCGAGGCCAGAGGGGACGACTTCGGTGCCAACCGTGTTCTTCTTGCGCGGATCGACGAGCACCTTGGCCGAGGCGGTGTAAGTCGGCGTCGTCAAGAACGCATAGGCGGCGGCAAGCGACACGACGACCGCGGCTGTAACGGCGATGAGCATCATCCTGCGGCGCAGGATGCGGATGAGGCCGGCCAGGTCGAGGAACTGGTCGTCCGGCCGCGCCGGCCCGAGAGGTGCGAAGCTCCGCTCGACCAAGGCGCCCGCGCCGCCCGGCGTTATCCTTGCTCGCGCGTCCTGAACCATCGTTAACGCCCTCTCCTTGCGCGGCGCTAAGCCGCTGGCTGCACTCGGTTTGCAAAGCACATGCCATGCCCGGCAAGTTCGGGCAGTGACCTTTTTGGGATGGCACAGGACTTGCCAGTTCCGGCCGGACTCAAGAGCGGACGGGAAGATCAAAATGAGAATCAGCGTATTTGGGTTGGGCTATGTGGGCGCGGTCTCGGCCGCCTGTTTCGCCCGCAACGGCCACGAGATCGTCGGCGTCGATACCAATGCCTCGAAAGTGCAGAGTTTCAACGCCGGGCGGGCCCCTGTGGTGGAGCCCGGGCTCGACGATCTCATGGCCGAGGGCGTCGGCAAAGGCCGCATTCGCGCCACGTCGAGCGTTAACGAAGCCGTTAACCAAAGCGACGTCTCGATCGTCTGCGTCGGGACGCCGAGCCGTCCCAATGGCAGCCTCAATCTCGATGCGGTGCAGGCGGTCTCGTCCCAAATTGGCACAAGCCTAAAGGCTAAGGATTCCAGCCATCTCGTCGTGCTCCGCTCCACGGTGCTGCCAGGCACGGTGCGCAACATCGTGCTGCCGGCGCTGGAGCGCTCGTCGGGCAAACGCGCCGGCGAGAATTTCTCCGTCGTGCATAACCCCGAGTTCCTGCGCGAGAGCAGCGCCATCAAGGATTTCGACAATCCGCCGGTGACGGTCATCGGTGCGAGGGAGAAGGCGGCGGGGGAGCATGCGGCCGAACTCTACAGAGGAGTCGATGCGCCGCTCGTGATCACCTCGATCGAGACGAGCGAGATGGTCAAGTACACGGCCAATGTGTGGCACGCACTGAAGGTCTGCTTCGGCAACGAGATCGGCAATGTTTGCAAGGCCATCGGCATCGACGGCCACGAGGTCATGGACATCTTCTGCCGCGACACCAAACTCAACATCTCGCCGGCCTATCTCAAGCCCGGCTTCGCCTTTGGCGGCTCATGTCTGCCCAAGGATACGCGGGCCATCGCTCATCTCGCCAAGAGCCTCGATCTCGACATTCCAGTGATCTCCTCGATTCTGCCGAGCAACGCGGTGCAGATCGAGCGCGCAGCCAAGCGCATTATGGCGCTCGGGCGCCGCCGGGTCGCCGTGCTAGGCTTCAGCTTCAAGGCAGGCACGGACGATCTGCGCGAAAGCCCGCAGATCGAACTGATCGAGAGGCTGATCGGCAAGGGCTACGACCTTCGCCTCTACGACCGCAGCGTCAACCTCGCCGCTCTCACCGGCGCCAACCGCGACTATATCCGCCACGCCATCCCGCACATCAACTCACTGATGGTCGAAAGCCTCGAGGAGGCCGTGGCCCATGGCGAGGTGGTGGTCATCGGCAACAACGCGGCGGAGTTCACCGACGTGCCGTCCCGGCTCGGCAAAGATCAGATCCTCATCGACCTCGTCCGCATCAGCGGCACCGGCAAACTGGGCGACCGCTATGACGGCATCAATTGGTAGAGCGCTGGCGCGGGGAAAGAGGCCGCGCCGCGTCCTGATGATCGTAGAAAACCTGTCGGTACCGTTCGACCGGCGGGTGTGGTCGCAGGCACGCACCTTGCAGCGCGCGGGCTACGAGGTCTCGGTGATCTGCCCCAAAGGCAAGGGGGCGGAAGCGGCCTACGAGGTCCTCGAGGGCATCCACGTCCGCCGCCACGCTCTGCCGATCGAGGCGAAGGGCGCGCTCGCTTATCCCCTCGAGTACGTCTCCGCGTTGCTGTTCGAGCTGTGGCTCGCATGGCGTATCTTCCTCACCCGCGGCTTCGACGTGATCCACGCCTGCAATCCGCCGGACACGATCTTCCTCATCGGTGGGTTGTTCAAGTTCTTGGCCGGAACGCGGTTCGTGTTCGACCACCACGACATCAATCCCGAGCTCTATGAAGCGAAGTTCGGGCGGCGCGATTTCTTCTGGCGCTTGCTCGTGTGGCTCGAGCGCATGACGTTCAAGACCGCCGACGTCTCCATCGCCACCAACGGCTCGTACCGGCGCATCGCCATCGAGCGGGGCGGTATGGCGCCCGGCAATGTGTTCGTGGTGAGGTCGGGGCCCGACCTTGCGCGCATGGAGATCCTGCCGCCAAGGCCTGAGCTGCGGCAGGGGCGGACCTATCTCGTCGGCTACGTGGGAGTGATCGGCCAGCAGGAGGGCATCGACCTCTTGCTGCATGCGGTCCGGTCAATCGTACGCGATCACAACCGCCACGACATTCATTTCGGCATCGTCGGCGGCGGGCCGGCTCTGCGCGACATGCAGGCGCTGGCGATGCGCCTCGACGTCGCCGACTACGTCACGTTTACCGGCCGCGTTCCCGATCACGCGTTTTTGGAAATGCTCAACACGGCCGACGTCTGCGTCAACCCCGACCGGGTGAATGTCATGAACGACAAGTCGACCATGAACAAAATCATGGAGTACATGGCCTTGGGCAAGCCGATCGTGCAGTTCGAGCTGTCCGAGGGCCGCGTCTCCGCCGGCGAAGCCTCGCTCTATGCGCGGCCGAACGATCCCAGGGACATGGCGGAGAAGATTGTCACGTTGATCGACGATTCAGCGCGCCGCCAGGCGATGGGCACCTACGGGCGCGAACGCGTGCTCGACGCGTTGTCCTGGGAGCACGAGGCGCCGAAGCTGCTCGCCGCCTACGACGCGGTATTCGATTCACCCGGCGCGGTGCCCGCGCCTAAGCCAAGGCACGCCGAATGAGCGCGGTGGTAAAACAGCCCAGCCTCCACGCGCCGGCGAGACTCGACCAGCTTGCCTGGTACTACCACCGTTTCCGCGCCATGGACGGGCCGGAAGTGGCCCATCGTCTCGGCGAGGCGGTGAAGCGCCGGCTGTCGCGGTTCGTTCGCTCGGGCTGGAGCGCGTTCGACATGGGCGACGGGGCGGTCCCGTCGCTGCCGCCACGCCCTGGCGCGTTGGACGAGATTGCGCCGCGCCTCATGGATCAGTGGCGCGAGGCGGCGGAAGCTGCCCGGCGCGGCGACGTCTCGCTGCTTGGACAGACTTGGCCGGCGGAGCGCGGCGCGGCGCGCTGGCACCGCGATCCTGTCACGGGCGGCAGCTGGCCTGCCCGTACCTATTGCTTCGACGTTTCCTACCGGCGCGAGCGGAAGCTCGGCGACGTTAAGTATGTGTGGGAGCTAAATCGCTTGCAGTTCCTGCAGCCGGTCGCGGCGCTTGCGGCGTATGAACGCGACGATGCGCTCGCCGCGTTCTGCTTCGACGAGATCGAGAGCTGGATCGACGTCAACCCGCCGTTTCGCGGTATCAACTGGGCTTCCGGCATCGAACTCGCTCTGCGTATCGTGTCATTGCTCGTGATCGTGGGCTTGATCGGCGCCGAGCGCGCTTCGCCGGAGCAACGCCGCAAGGTCAGAGCCTGTCTCGCCGCCCACGCCTATTGGCTGGCGCGCTATCCCTCGCGTCACTCCTCGGCCAACAATCACCTGATTGCCGAAGCCGGCGCCTTGTTCCTGCTCGGCACGCTATGGCCTGAACTCGGCTTCTCGCGCCGCGCAGCGGAAGCGCGCGACGTGCTGATCGCGGAAACCGGCCGGCAGTTCCACGACGACGGCGTCGGCGCCGAACAGTCGCCGACCTACGCGGCGTTCACGCTCGAGTGGTATCTGCTGTGCGCCGCGGTGGCCACCAATGCCGGCACGCCCTTCCCAAGCAGCGTCACGAGACGGCTCGGCGACGCCGGCCAGCTCCTGCGCTGGATCACTGACGAGGGCGGCAATGTCCCACGCATTGGCGACGACGACGAAGGCCGGGTGCTAGCCGATGGACCGGTCGCGGACGGGACCTATGTCGCCTCGGTGCTCGCATGCACTTCGGCGCAATTGGGCCGGCCGAATCTCGCGCCGCCGCGCGTCAGCCCGTCTCTGCGCAACCTCTATTTCGGGTTGCCGTCGCCGTGCCAGTCCGGTCCGAAGGGCGCAAGGACGTTCACGAACGGCGGCTATTCCGTGCTCCGCCGCCGTATCTCCGGACGCAAGGCGATGATGGTGATGGACCACGGTCCGCTCGGTCATCTCACCATCGCTGCGCACGGCCACGCCGACGCGCTTGCGCTGTGGCTGCATCTCGGCGACCAGCCGGTGCTGGTGGACGCAGGGACCTATCTCTACCACTCGGGCGGCGCGTGGCGCGATCGCCTCCGCGGCACAGGCTTGCACAACACACTCTGCCTCGACGGACAAGATTCAAGCCGCATCGCCGGACCCTTCAACTGGAGCCGAAAGGCGACGTGCGAGCGCCTCGCGTGGACCAACACCAAGGCCGAGACCTCGGTTTGCGCACGCCATGACGGCTATATTCTGTCCCATGGGGTCTGGCATGAGCGGCGGCTTACGGTCCATGCGCACGGTTTCACCGTCCACGACGCCCTAATCCAAGGTGAGGCGTCGGCGACAGTCGGCCGGCGTTCGGTGGAGATCTCCTTCCTGGTTCATCCCGACCTCGACGTCGTAACCGAAGGCGACACGGCGACCATTGCGCGCGACGGCGAGACTCTGCTCCGTGTCACCGGGAAGGGCGCGTTCGCACTCACGCTTGTCAGAGGATCGTGCGAGCCGGCGCGGGGCTGGTATTCGGATCACTTCGGCTCGCTCAAACCTGCGCCGCAGCTCGTATTTCAACCGAAGGTCGCGGGCGAGCGGCAGTTCGAGATCACGTTCGAGATCATAGCGCCGCCGGCGCCGTCAAAGCGCGCGCGCGACGAGATCGTCGAATCTCCTCATGCGCGCGCCGAACTTGTCACGGCCCACGCAAGCATGGCGCCCCATGACTAGCCTCGACGCCGCTTATGCCTATGCCGATATTCCTGCAAGCGGGCTGGGCGAAAGCGCCCAGCGCGTGCTGATGGCGCTGATGTGGCTTGTGCTGCTGCAGATGCTCCTCCTGCCTAGCCCGTTGCTCACGCTGTTGACCGGCTATGCGGAGCCCGGCGGCGGCGTGCCGCTGTTCAAGATCCACTTCTATACCTACACGCTGGCGCTTGCCTTTGCATTCGTCGTGGCCGGCGCCGGTCTGGTGCGATTCATGTCGCAGCAGATCGCTGAGCGGCCGGGAGTCATCCAGTTCGCCGCGGTGGTTTGCTTCTGCGCGGTGATCACCCTGTCGCGCCAAGGTATGGGCGGTGTAGCCTATATGGCGGACACGCTGTTAGCCGCGCCGCTCGCCGTGATGCTCGCCATGTCTCTCGATGAGGAACGCCGGCGGCGGCTTACCGCGTTCATCATCTATTTCGTCACTTTCAACGCTATAATCGGCATCGTCGAGCGCATCGCCGGCCTGAACCTTCTCTTTGTCGACCTCAATGACGCGTTGCATTTCCGCGCCACGGCGCTGCTCGGACACCCGTTGGAGAACGCCTTCGTCACGTCGTCGATGATGTTCGTCGCGGTCGCCATGCCGTGGCCGGCATGGAGGAAGTTCCTCGTGCTGTCGATCTGCATGGCGGGCATCCTCGCCTTCGGAGCGCGGAGCAGCTTTGCCGTGACCATATTGCTTGGTATCACCGCCACTGTGTTCTTCGGGACACGGGCGCTTCTGCGCGGCGACATGCGGTTTTCCACGCTCGTGGCCGCGCCGTGGATCGCACTGGTAGCGTTCGTGGCGGGAACGGCGCTTACCCTCGGCACGGTGCTCGGCGAGCGCATCGTCAAGCTCGCCAAGTTCGACCAGAGCGCGCAGGCGCGTGTCGATACCTTCAAGGTGTTCGACTATCTCGGTCCGAACGAGCTGCTGTACGGGGTCGACTTCGCAGAGCTGAACTTCATGCTCGACATCAACAACGACGTGAAGATCATCGAGAACTGCTGGATCGCCATTCTGTTGTTGCTCGGTGCCGTGCTGTTCGTACTCTTCGCGGTGTCCCTGCTCGGCTTCTTGCGGTCGATCGCGCGCGGACGCGGCGCAGTCGCCGGCTTCGCCGTGCTCAGCTTCCTGATCGTGGCGAGCACAAGCAACTCGCTCAGCACCAAGTCGCCGTCGCTCGCTCTCTTCGCCGTGGCGATGGTCGGCATTCCCCTGGTGGCGCGCCGGCGGGATGCGCCGAATGACGGACGGGCGGTACGATACACGCCGCCGCTGCGCGATGGGGCGTGGTCGTGAGCGCAGCCTCCAAAACCGGTCAGCTCGGGCGGAACGCCGCGGTTTATGGCGGGGCGCTGCTCTTGCCGCGCCTTGCCGCCTTCGTGGCCCTCATCGTGTTCTCGCGGCTGTTGACGCCGGCGGAATATGGCTACTTTGCCCTGTTCGTGATCTCGGCCGAGCTCATGAACATGGTGCTATTCAACTGGATCAGGCTTGCCTTCCTGCGGCTCTACGCCGAGCACGAGACGCAGAAACAGTTGCCCCTCCTGCGTCGAACCTGCCTCGCAATGACCGGGCTCGCCATGATCCTGTCGCTGCCGGTCGCGCTCGCCATGGCGCTACTGGCCGCGCCGGACCGCTGGCTCGTGTTCTTCGCGCTGCTCCTCAGCATGAACTTCGCCAACGGCATCGTGCGCCTGCGGCTTTCCGAGCTCCAGGCGGAGCACCGCTCGTCCCGCTATTTCGCCATCGAAGTTTCGCGCGCCGTGTTGTCGCTCGCTTTGAGCCTTGCCCTTGTGGGGGTGACGGGCCCGCATTTCGAGGCGCTCGCCATCGGCTTCGCCGCGGCCAATGTGGGGGTGGCGCTGGTATGCCTCGCGTCATTCGCGCGCGACCTGATGCAACTTGGGCTCGACCGCACCCTCGTCAGGTCGATCGTCTCCTACGCGGGGCCCATCATCCCTATCACCGCGCTCGAATCGCTGATCCCACTCACCGAGCGCTACGTCATCCAGTTCGTGGCCGGGCCTGCGGCAGTCGGCGTCTACGCTGCCGCGCAGAACCTGGTGCAGCAGCCGATCAATATGCTGGCCGCCGCCGTGGCACTCGCCGCCTTTCCCATCATCATGCGTTCGGCGGAGGTCGACGGCCATGGTGGCGCGCAGGCGCGCATGCGGGAAGTGGGCAGCCTGCTTCTCGCGCTCGGCGTGCCCGCGGTCGCCGGCATCATCATGCTTCGCAGCGAGATCGCCACGGTAATCCTCGGCGAGGAGTTCCGCGCCGACGCTATTGCACTCATGCCCTGGGTGGCGATAACGGCGATCCTGGTCAATCTCAAGTTCCACTATTTCGACATGGCATTTCACGTGACGCGGCGTCTCATGGTCCAGGTGGCGACTTTGCTGCCCGCGACACTGCTCACCGCACCGTTGATCTACCTGTTCCTGCAGATCTGGGGTCTTCCCGGCGCGGCGGCCGGCGCGTGCATCGCATTTGCCGCGTCGCTCGCCGCGAGCTGGATCGCCGGCCGGCGCCTGCTCACCATTCCGCACGCGTTTGGCGAGATGGCGCGCATTCTGGCGGCGACCGGCGTGATGATCGCCGTGATTTGGGGGATCGGGCCGTTGCCGGGCCTGCTCGGCTTGATCGCGCTGATCGTGGCTGGAGGGACTGCATATGTCCTCACGGCGGTGGCGCTGAACACGCTCAACATGCGCGCGGCACTCACAAGCCACATGGGCCGCCTGTCGGGCCGCCTGGTCGGTGCATCATGAGCCGCCGCCAGGACATGAAGGCCGAGCTGGCGGGACACGGCCCTGGGGGGCTGCCGCGGGTCGCCTTCTACATCCATTCCATGTATGGCGGCGGTGCCGAGCGCGTGTCGGCGCTGGTCGTCTCCGGCTTCGCCGGCCGTGGCTATCCCGTCGACCTCGTGCTCAACCGCGCCGAAGGCCCGCATATGG
Source organism: Methyloceanibacter sp. (assembly GCF_050726195.1). Classification (GTDB taxonomy): domain Bacteria; phylum Pseudomonadota; class Alphaproteobacteria; order Rhizobiales; family Methyloligellaceae; genus Methyloceanibacter. Next base: position 14,746 of record NZ_JBOHJC010000022.1, read on the forward strand.
CGTTCGTTACGCCCGAGGTGCGGGTGGTGCCCCTCGATTGCAGCACGGCCGGCGCGAGCCTGCGCCTCCTGCGCTATCTGCAGGAGGCCAAGCCCGGCGCACTGATCTCGGCCCTCCAGCACAACAATCTCAACGCGGCAATCGCCGCGCGCCTCACCGGCACGCCGTTCGCCGCCACGGTGCACGGCATCATGTCGGTGCATCGCCGCAATTTGCGGACCTCCGGCGTGATCGGCACGGTGGCGCAGGCGGCGGCGCCGCTCCTCTACCGTATGGCCGACGCTGTGGGCGTCGTGTCCGAAGCGGTCGCGCGCGACATCGGCTATTCGGTCAAGCGGCCCGACAAGTTCCATGTGGTGCACAACCCCGTGGACGTCGACCACTTCTCGGCCGTTCCCCGGCCGGGCGACGAAGCTGCGGCACGGCTCCCCACGGAGGACGGCAGCCCTGTGGTGCTCGGCGTGGGCCGCTTCGACAGGGCAAAGAGGTTCGACCTCCTGATCAAGGCGGTGGCGGCCATGCAGGCCACGCAGCCGGCGATACTCGTATTGCTCGGCGACGGACCAGAGCGCGGCCGGCTCGAGCGCCTCGCGCGCGATCTCGGCATGGCTCTCCAGGTCCACATGCCTGGTTTCGTCGCCGATCCCGCGCCTTGGTATCGGCGCGCTTCGGTGCATGCGATGGCCTCCGAATGCGAGGGCTTCGGCAACACCATCATTGAATCGCTGGCGACCGGCACGCCGGTCGTCATGGTGCGCTGCCTTGGCGCTCCGGAAGACCTGCTCGGCCACGGGCGCTACGGAACCATTGCCGAGGCGGATGCGAACGCCATGGCACAAGCGCTCATCGAGGCGATCGGCCGATCGTGCGATCCCGCGCCGCTCATCGCGCGCGCGCAAGTTTTCTCTCTGGATGTCTGCCTCGACCGCTACGAGGCCATGCTGGATACGATGTTACGCGCGAGGGCCGCGCTCAGGCTGTGACCGTGCGATAGGTCTCGATCAGCTCCGGCAGGACCGCGTCGCTGCTGAAATGCTGCGCTACGCGACTGCGCGCGGCCTCCGACAACGACCTCCAGGCCGAACCGGTCCCGATAGCGGCGATGGCGGCGGCATAATCCTCGCCGCTCGCGTCCATCGGCAGCACGCGGCCGCACTCGCCGACGACGCTGCGATTGAATCCGTTGCCGGAGCAGATGGGCACAAGCCCTTCGGCCATGGCCTCGGTCAGCGCGTTGGAATGACCCTCGCCATCATGTGTCGTGGGGAAGATAAAGAAATGCGCGGCAGCGAGCTTCGGACGAATGACATCCGCGGGAAGCGCGCCATGCCATTTCACGGGGAGGTCCAAGGTACGATGCGCGAGCGTGTGCAAGTAGCTCTCGTCGCCCTCGCCAATCACGTCGAGATGCGCCGGCATGCCCATGTCCTGCAAGGCTCGCAGCGCACGAAGTGCCGTCTCGATGCCCTTCTCCGGTACGACGCGGCCGAGGAAAGCGATTCTGATCGGCGTGTCGTGTCGCGCGCTAACGGGCTGTGGGGCATGGGTCTTCACGTAGTTGGGAAGGTAGAGGATCGGCTTATCCCGTCGGGCCTCGACGAAGGGCAGGTCCTCCTTCCCCTCGACGGCGAGCATGTCGGCGCGGCGCAACAACGCCTCGGCCAACGTCCGATAGAGGGAGGAGCGCTTGCGATAGTGCCGGATGAAGCTTCCGGCGCGAATGTCGAACACCACGCGCTTGCCGAGGCTCCAGGCGATGAGACACAGCGCCGTCTCGGCGTAGAGGAAGTGCCGGTAGAGCGGTGTCAGGTGAAGGATGTCGAAGCGGCGGCGTTGCTGCACCAGCTCGGCGAGGATGACGGCGAAACGGCGGGCGTAGGCGAAGCCTTTGCCGAACTGGGTACCAAGGGCCACGGGATATGGGAATTCGAGCACGTCGAGGCCGCGCAACCTGAGATCGTCGATCAGGCGGCGGTTGGCGGATTCGTAGCCGCCGCGGGCCGGCTGCCCTGGTTGAGCGATCGGCCCGCAATAGGCGACCCGTGTCGGACTCCCTTTGCTTCTCATCGACGTCCCAACCTCGTCCCGGCGCCACGTTGGCCTCTGACATGCAATGGATGCGCCACGGCCGCGCCGGCACTCGAGCAGCGTTAACGCGCCGTTTACCCTGTTTGCCCGTCCCGCCGCGGGACGATCACGCGCCCAGTCCATGGCCCGGAATCTGCATCTTTCCCGCCGAATTCTCGGAGGATGTGGTGAGCGTTCTCGACATTGCCCGCGGCGCCTATGTGCGGAGCCCCAAAGTGCTGCGCGACGCGGTGAGTCCCGCTTTGGCGCTGCTTCCTGTCTCGTTGAAATACGGCCGCGCCTACCAGGCTTGGCGGGAGGCGATCGCGGTCTCCCGCATCGATCCGGCCTTTACACAGGAGCGGCGGCTCGGCGCGCTGCGCAGCTTGCTTACCAAGGCGCGTGCTGGCAGCCCCTTCTGGCGCGAGCGTATCGAGCATGCCTTCGGACCGCGCTGCGATTTGATGCGGGCCACGTTCGACGATCTGTGGGCGCTACCCGTTCTCACCAAAGACGATCTACGGGAAGCCAGCGAAGCCGCCCTGGCGCAGCCGCCCGCCACCTTGGATCGCGCGTCGACTTCGGGCTCGTCAGGCCAGCCGCTGCTGTTCTGGCTCGACAAGGACCGTAGCCCCCGCGAGTTCGCCTTCCTCAACGATGTATGGTCGCGCACCGGCTATCGCGAGGGCGATGCGCGGTGTGTCCTGCGCGGTCTGCTCCTCGCCGATATCGACCGGCGTCCGTTCGAGTGGGAGGCGGGGCTCAAAGAGTTGCGCTGCTCGCCGTTCGCCATGACCGATGCGCGCATGGACCTCTATCTCGACATGATCGAGCGGCGCGGCATCGCCTATCTGCACGGCTACCCGTCGTCCATCGAAATTATGTGCCGGCATATGTGGAGGAGGGAGTGGCAGCCCAAGCGGCCGATCCGCGGCGTGTTTCCCATTTCGGAGCCTCTCTATGCTCACCAGCGCGACGTCATTCGCGCGGCGCTGCCGCACGCCGCCATCGCGCCGTTCTACGGCCTGAGCGAGCATGTGCTGTTCGCCTCGGAATCGCATGGCGAGGAGGACGTCTACGCGTTCGAGCCACTCTACGGTTATGCCGAACTGATCGACGAGGGCGGCGCACCGGTGGTGCGGCCTGGCCACAGGGGCCGAATCGTCGGCACCGGCTTTATCTCGACCGGCATGCCGTTCATTCGCTACGAGACCGGCGACACGGCGGAGCTCGTTGAGCTTCCGAGCGAGGCGAATGCCTGGCGCTTGCGCGTGGGGGCGATCGTGCCGAGGCGGCAGCCCGAGTTCCTCATCGGTGCTGAAGGGAACCGCATCGTCACGCCGACCATCGTGCCGGTGCATCCGGACAAGTTCTTCGGCGTGTCGGAGTTCCAGTTCTATCAGGACACGCCGGGCCGCGCTGTCCTCAAGGTGGTGCCTGCCGCAGGTTGCGGCGAAGCGGAAGCACGGCTCTTTATCGACGAAATTCAGAGCCGGGTCGGCGCGGGCGTTCGCTTCGATCTTGCGCTCGTGAACGAGCTCGCCGGTCACGCTCGCGGCAAGCGCCCGTTCATCGACCAGCGGCTCGACCTTGCACAATTCGGAGGGGCCGCGTGACCATGTCCTTTATCAACACGATTGCATCCCTCGATCGCCGGAAGCTGGCTTGGTGGCTTATCATCCCACTCGTTCTTCTCGGCCTCATCGCCACGTTGACGACGGGCGCGTCGACAAATGTGTGTGCGAGCGAACAGCCGCTCAAACTCGAGCGCGGGGTCAGCATCCACGCCTGGCTCAACTGGGCGCCGCTGACGGAGGCGGGAGACTACCGCTGGCCGCCTTATCACGACCTTGGTGAGTGGGGGAGCGCGGGGGACTTCGAGCGCATCAAGGCCATGGGCTTCGACTTTGTTCGTCTATCGGTCGATCCAGGTCCGCTGCTGTCGAGCGATGGCAAACGGCGGGACGAGGCGGTCACCCGGCTCGAAGAGAGCGTGCGTGCTGTCAGCAAAGTGGGCCTCAAGGTGGTCCTCGACCTCCACCCGGTCGGCCAGGTGAAGGCTTGGTCGGCCGAATCGATCGAGGGGCCCGCCGATGCGCCGATGTCCGCGCGCTACCGTTCCGTCGTCGCGTCGGTGGCGAAGATGCTCGCGCGTGTCGGTACCGACAAGACCGCGCTCGAGCTGATGAACGAGCCGCAGTTCTACCCTTGCGAAGGCACCGGCGGCGAGGAGTGGGAATCCGTGCTGATCGGGCTCGTGCGTGCGGTGCGCGAGGCGGCTCCCGGCTTGACTCTCGTCGTGTCCGGGGCGTGCGGCGGCAACATCACGGGCCTCACCGAGCTCGATCCGGCGCGGCTCGATGACGACCGTCTGATCTACAGCTTCCACTTCTACGAGCCGCACAGCTTCACCCATCAGGGCGTAGGCGAGGCGCGCGACGTCAAGGGCGTGCCCTGGCCGGCGGACGATGCGGCAACCGACTTGGCAATGATCTTCTCTAAGCTCGTGCTGAGCCAGTACGACCTTACTGCGGCCGAGCATTCGGCAAGGCTCGCGAAGGTGCGCCGGCACCTCGCCATCTACATGGAGGAAGGCTGGAGCGAGGCGCAGATCAAGTCGCGCTTCGCCGAGGTGCGGGCCTGGGCCAAGCAGAACGGCATACCCACGAGCCGGCTCCTGCTCGGAGAGTTCAGCGCACTTGCGCCAAACGCCGAGCGGAGCGGCGGTGCACTCGATGCCGACCGGTTCCGCTGGCTCGACGCGGTGCGGCGCGAGGCGGACGCGCTCGGCGTGGGGTGGGCCTACTGGGAATATACCGACGCCGATTCCGTCGCCATGGAGGCCATCGGCATGTCGCAGCGGGCCGCGCTGCCGGTGGGCGACTAGTCTCACATGCGACGCCAAAGGACAAAACGATGAGCGCGGCCGCAGACCATATCGACTCTTCTTGGTGCGTTGCCGGCCGGGAGCAGCGAGTCCCGTGGCAGCTGGTCGCCCCGTTCGCGGCTCTGCATCTCCTGATGTTCGGCTACGACCTTTCGCATCCGGACCGCTTTCTCAACGCCGACCGGGCGACGGAGCGCATGCACGTCATCAAGGGTCTTGGCGAGACTTGGCAATCGGGCGGCGGCATCCCCGCCTATCTCACCAAACACGGCATCGTCGGCGACTGGCTGCCGCAGGCGCTGCTCTACCTGACCGGCGGCCAGTATCTGGTCATCGCCGTGCAGGTGCTGCTCGTCCTGCTGTCGATCGTGTGGGTGCGTGACATCGGTCTCAGGCTCGGTCTCGGCTCTCCCCGTGCGAGCGCTGCCGCCGCCCTCTATGGCATCCTTCCCCACAGCCTCGTATTTCCGCACCAGCTCGCCTCCGAAGCCATCTCCGTGCCCTTGGTGATCTTGAGTTTCGCGGTGTGCGTGCGTGCTATGTTGTCGGCGGCGCAAGGCCGTGGCGGGCTTGCCATGGGGCTGGCGACCTTGGTGAGGCCGGTCACCATGGCTTGGCCGGTGATCTACGCGATCTTCGCTCCGATCGGCTCGCGCGCCCGCATAGCCTATCTCATCGCGGCGCTCGCGCCTTTGGTCCTGTGGATGGGCCTCATGTATGCCGAGACCGGCGTATTCTCGATGGGTCAGTCGGGGCACGACCTTAGCCATAATCTCTATGGGCGGGCGATGCGCATGACGGCCTCCATGCCTGCCGTTGAGCGCGAGGCGCTCGAAGTGTCCGCCGAGGGTCGTATGAGCCTCAGTGAATATGCGCGATTCGTCATCGACCATCCCGGGGCGGCGGCTGCACACAGCGCGCGCGATCTTGCCGCTATCGGCCTCAAGTCGGGCGTGGAGCGCATCGTGCTCGATTATCTCGATCTATTTCCCCAGAGCCGAGCCACGCTTCAGGATCCCGAAGCGGGATGGCGCGCCAAGGTCGAGCAGGAGGGGGCGATAGGGGCGCTTGCCGACATCTTTCGCCAGAACCCGGGTCTCATGACGATCTCCATTGGGGGAAGCTTGCTCTTTGCCGGCTTTATGATTTGCTCCGCGCTTGGTGCTCTCGTCTGGCTGCGGGAGAAGGCGCCACGCGACACCTACCGGTTCCGGCTTCTGCTCATCGGCTTTGCCCTCTACATCGCGGCGATGGCGCAGGCGGTCGATGCAGTGCAGTCGCGGCAGCGGGCGCCCGCGGAGTTCGCGCTCTGCCTCATGGCAGTGGCGGCCCTGCCGCTGTTCCGGCGGAGGCGGCGAGCCGCCCAGCCCGACGTCTAGCGCGCTGCCCTGAACGTATATTGCTTGTGTCCCAGGTAGTTCACTACGGCGCCGGCGGCGATGCCGATGGCGTGCGCCGCCGGATCGGCCATGACCGGGGCGTCGAACGCCGCGAGCAGGAGATTTCGTAGAGGAATCGCCACGCCAATGGTGGTGATCGCGCCGGCGAGATTCACCAGCAGAAAGTCCCTGATCTGAAGGAGAACTGACCGCCGCTCGAAACCGGCGAAGGCCCAGGCCCTGAAGATCACGAAGCCGTAGGCCATGCCGATCGCCTGGGAGATCACGATCGACGTCCAATAAGGCATGAACAGCCCGAGCGGCATGCGCAAAGACGACAGGGTCGTCGTTCATCAGGCGCCGATGCGCCAGCATCATGGTGCGGCCCAGCCAATACATCAGCACCGGGCAGATCAGCCACAGCGCCTCGGGTCGGCGATAGAGCTCTCGCACGGCGTCCGACGAGATGTAGAGGGCAAACACCGTGATGGCGTTGAACCCGGTCGCCATCGCCAGCATGGCGACGATGTTGAGGTCTGACTTGCGATAATTGCGGTTGGCCGGGTTCGGCAGATCCGCATCGAGCAGCGCCGACAGCTCGACATAGCGCTTGATCAGCGCGAGCGCGGTGAACATGAACATCGAGAAGGCGAGCAGCCACTCCGACACCGGCACGGCGATCGCCACCGCGCCGCCGATGACCCTTATGGTGTAGAGCGAGGCAAGCGTGATGACGTCGACCATCATCTTGCGCTTCAGCACGAAAGTGTAGGCCGTGGTCAGCGCGATATAGCCGATTAGGATGGCGGCGAACCATGGCGATACCAGGTAAGCGCCGATCAATGAGGCAGCGAGCACAAGCGGGATGGCGAGGAGCGCGTCGAGGATCGAAACGGTTCCGGCCGCCAGAGGCCTCTTTTTCTTCGTGGGATGGGCGCGGTCGGCCCCGAGATCGACGAGATCGTTGAGGATGTAGATGCTGGAGGCGGCGAGGCAGAAGCAGAACGCGGCGCCGAGCGCTTGCCCCAAGGCGGCGATGGTGAAGCTGTGCGAGGTGAGGAGCGGAACCAGCACAAGTGCGTTCTTGGCCCATTGGTGGACGCGCAAGAGCTACGCCCAGGCGCGGAGCGTGCTTCGACCGGAAATGAGCAGAGTGGCGTCGGGGGCGAACTCTAGCAGTTTGGCGCGGACCGCGGCGGAAGCTCGGATCGCCAGGCATCGGCGTGCGACTTTCCATACGGCGAGATCTGCCTCGCCGTTGCCAAGATAGTCGAAGCCGCCCCCGCCAAAGACGGAGACCAGGCGGTCTGCTTTGGCGGCCGAGGAGAGATTCTCGGAGGAGTCTGAGGCGAACCAACCATCGAACACGCCGAGATGGGCGGCGACGGCCGAGACGTAGCGCTCGTTGCTGGCGGAGACCAAGTAGACAGGCCGGCCCTCGGCGCGTGCATCGCGGATCAACGCAAGCACGCTTTCATCGTAAGGCAGACCGGTCACGTCAATCGCCGTGGCCTTGGCGATATGCGCTTTCAACGCTGCCTTGCCGCGGAACAGCGCCGACAGCAGCCCGAGGATACGCAGCGGGTTCTGGCCGAGATGGGCGAAGGCGCTTTCGATGAGGAGGTCGCTGCGGATCAAGGTGCCGTCGAGGTCGACGACCAGGGGAAGCGCGGCCGTCTTAGGGACAGCCTTCGCGACACGATGGCTGCTCCGCGATCGCCGGGACCGGAGGGAGGTGGAGGCCGCGCCGGGAAGGGAAGAGGTGATGTCGGCCATCGCGTGTGCCAGGGTGGAGCCGGGAGCACGTTGGGTGTCCCGAATTGATCGAACTCCCCTCTGAATCTGCAGAATCCGGGCCAGTTCCCTCGCAGGTGCGCCCGTAACCCTCTTGGAAACGCCGGATTTCCTTGAGAATTCCGGCCGGTCAGCCAGTGGCGAACAGGTCGATCACCTCGACCTCGCTGGCGCAGTTATAGGTGTGCAACCCCTTGGTTCCCCGCGTTTCCGGCGCGGTCCGCGCCACGACCTCTTGTGCAAATCCCTCCTCGTCCAGCCGGTCGATGCGGGCGAAGGCGAGGCCTGCACCGTAACGCGCGCGGCAGTCCTGCGCCGGGCGGATGAGCCGGCCTTGATGCATGAACAGCGCGCCGGCCGGCCGGGAAGCGGCAGGGTCGAGCAAAACCGGGTTTCCAGGATGTGCGTGCCATGGCCCGAAGAGCGTATCGGCGTGAAACAGGCCGAGCGCCTCCCAACTCGACGCCTGCCAATCGCGCACCCCGGCGAACATCCACAGCCGGCCGCCGTGCTCCACGAGGGTCGCGTCGTCGGCGAGCACGCGATCGAGCAACACCGCCTCTTTGACCCAGCGGTCGGGAAACCGCTCTGCGCGGTAAAGCTCAACCGTGCGGTTCGCCGAGGTCTCGGGGATCATCCATACATGGCCGTCGCGCTCGAACACGAAGGGGTACGAGAGGTGATAAGGCCGCTCCAGAACCGGACGCGGCGTCGAGGCACGGCCCGCCGTGTCAATGGTGAAATGCGAAATGACGCCCTTGCCGGTGGCAAAGGGAACCTCTTCGCAGAACACATGAGCGATGTTGCCGCGCATGAGGACGAACGGGTCGGCGTAGTAGCGCGCGGCATCGTCGGGGAGGCGGGTGAAGTCCCGCCAGGCGATATCGAGGGTATCGTGAGCATGTGCGCTTCCGCCGTGCCGCCAGGCGACCTGCCAGCGCGGCGCCTCGCCCAGCAAGCGCGCAATCCGCGCCGAGGCCTTGTTGGCGATCGACGTTGCGAAGAACGCAGCCGGAGCGATAGCGCTTGAAGTGGTCGGCGGTGGCGTGACCTTGCTGCCGGCGCACCCTGCCGGCTCGCGCCCGCGCGCCGCGTTGAGCAGCAAATCCGCCATGCGAGAGAACACGCCGTCCAGCCCGCGACTGAAAATCTCAGGATCCTCCAGCGCGCAACTGCCCTGCTCGCTCAATCCCTCGTCGTCACCGGCGAGACCGAGACGGGGCGAACGGCGCTCGAGCACCGCGGCGATAGCGCCTGCATCCCCGGCAATGCCATCGAAAGCCGGGCGCAACATGCGGTCGGCATCTATGTTCGCGGCGGCGCCAGTGAAGTCGATGGCGAGATCGCAATGAGCGCCTGCGTCGGCCACAGGCAGCGCGGCGATCTCCGCGTCGCCGAGATGTTCGCTTGCCCGCTCGGACGGCGCGGCGAACAGCAACCCCTCAAGTGCCATGAGTAGGCGCAGAGCCGACGGCAAGCCTTGGCGCGTTTCCGCGAACTGCACAGCGACGGTGCAACCATCGTCGGCAAAGGCCTTGGCGAGCCAGGCTTGCCAGCGCCAGACGCAACTCCGATCAAGCACAAAGAGCACCGTCAAGGGTTCGGGCGTGGGCGCGCCTTGCGTCTCGCGGTTGGGCATGGCGATGGAGGTTGCGATCATGCACCATGCATATCAGCCTCAAGGCGTGGCGCGCGCCGTTCTAACCACTGCTTAGTTAATTTGCTGCTCCCCGGAGCGCTGTGTTCATGACGCACTGATGACGCACAAGGCGGTCGCCGGAGCGCTCCAATTGCCTTAGGTTCTTCGGAGCGAAGCCTTGAAAATCTGACGGCTCGCAAAGACCGACACGCCCCGTCAAGAGGGTGCTTCAGGGGAGGGTGGCGTCGTGGACGAGGTGGAGAAGTTCATATCGCGGCTCAATGGGATGGATCCCACGCGGCCTTATTTCGATCCGCTGGCGGTGGAGGAAGCGCTGCGGCGACACGCGCGGCTGATTGCCTTTCGCGATGTCGCCTTCAGTTGGGCGATGGGGCCGCTGGAGGCGAAGCGCGCCCTCGGCGGCGTCGATTTCGAAGACTCCGAAATGCGCCGCTGGTACCTGACCATGCAAGCGCTCGACGATCAGGCCACGATCGACCTGAAACGCGACGATGCGGTGTGGAGGACTTATCGTAAGGCGCAGAGCGAAGCCGAGACGCGGCTCGCGGAGACACTTGACCTCGACCTCTTCGATCTCAGCGTCATGGAGATCGTCGGCGGCGATGCCGGCTATAGTGTTCATCCGATGGTGCACCTGGTCACCGCGGCGCTCAGGGATCTGATCGCCAGTTCCGCCGTCGACAACGAGCGCTTGCTGGATTTGAACGAGGCCTATCTGCCCTTCGTCGACGCGATGCTGGCGGGGCTCGGCACGTTCTGGACGGCCGGCGAGACCTTCGTCTGTTTACCACTGCCGCGGCTCACGCTGCGGGACGGCAAGCCCGTCGCCGATGGCAGCCCCGCCGCAGTCTGGCCAAACGGCGAGGCCTATGCCTATGTGGATGACGTGCTAGGTGCCGCTCTTCAGTCCGTCGAAGGCTGAACGCATCGGCGTTCGTGCTATAAGACCGCGCAATGGAGGCGATGATGCGAGGATATGCACGTGGACTTGCGGCTGGCCTATTGGGTGCGGCGCTCCTCGGGCTCATGGTGCCCGAACCTGCGGCCGCGAAGATCCAGTGCAAGGGCAATTTCCAGGTCACCAAATACGGGCTGATCGCCACGCCCTATTGCGAGGAAGAGCAGATCGCCGTGGTCGCCCGCAGCTACGGGTGGAAGGTGACCGGGGCGCAAGTGCGCAACGATCCGCTGACCAAGGTGAAGCTGTGCCAAATCCTCGGCGGCGACATCCGTCTCAAAGGCTCGTGCGCCGGCTACGCGCCGGAGAATTACGGACCGCCCTAGACCGATCAACATCAGCGCGTTACAGCGATAGCGGGATGCTCTGCGCGAAGCGGAATACGTTGCGCGGGTCATAGCGGCGCTTGATCTCGACCAGTCGCTCGAGATTCGTGCCGTAATAAGCGCGCAGATAGTTGGTCTCGGCGGGATCGATGAAGTTCTGATAGCACTCAGCCGAGGCGTGGGGCTGCATGGCCGCGTGGAACTCGGCGAGCCAACTCTCGTTTCGGGCGAGCGTGGCAGCGTCGTCATCGGCCGTCCAGTTGAGCTCAATGCTGGAAAGCATCAGCGCCTGGCGATGCACGAAGGCAGTGGCGTCGGGCGCTACCTTCGCCACCGCGCCGCCGGCGAGAAACACTTTCCAGTTGGCTCCGGCATGCGTTCCCGGAAAGCGGCGGAGATAGTCGAGGATCGTGCGCGCGCCCTCCGCTGACGCGATCCGATAGAGATAGCGCGAACGCTCATGCACGTATTCCGGCGTGTCGTCCTCTGACAGAAAATCCTGAGCATCCCAATAGGGAAGCGTGCGCATGTCCTGTTGAGCCGGGCGCGCGCTCCGGAGAAGCGGCGCGAGCAACGCGGTCACTTCTCCTTCGGTGCCGACGAACTGGCCAAGGAGCTCAAGCCGCTCGGCTTGACCCGCATCGACAAGGAATTTGCAGCCGAACCGGTCGGGCATTGCCGGCAGATGATCGAGCAGCGCCGGCAGGACATCGCTCAGCCTGCTGGTCCAGACCAGACGAAATACCGTCACCACACCCACCGGGAAGGTATCGAACGTGAAGGACGTGTTGACGCCGAAATTGCCGCCACCGCCGCCGCGACAGGCCCAGAACAAATCGGCGTTCTCCTCGGCGCTGCAGCGCAGGAGCTCTCCAGACGCGGTGACGATCTCGGTCTCGATCAGACGGTCGCAGGTCAGTCCTCTCAAGCGCTGGCTGAAGCCGACGCCGCCGCCGAGCACCAGGCCCGCGACGCCAACGCCTTGGCAACGGCCATGGGTTATGGACCGGCCAAGACGAGCAAAGGTTGCATGGACATCGGTGTTGCGCGCGCCGCCGCCGAGGCGAGCGCGGCCAGACTCGCCGTCAAAGGCCACGTGACTCATCGGCGACACGTCGATCAGGAGACCGGCGGTGGTGGAGAAGCCCGCGTAGGAGTGTCCGCCCGAGCGGATCGCAAGCGGCACATTATTGGCTTCGGCCCAGAGCAATGCGGTGCGCACGTCATCGGCCGACCCACAGCGGGCGATGCCGGCCGGGACGACCGACGCGAAGCGTAGGTTCCAGGGCGCGGCGATCCGGGTGAAGTCGAAACTGTCTCGGCGCAGCAAGCGGCCGCCAAGAGCGCGAGCCAACTCATCCCAGTCAGCGTCGACCTCAGCGCCAGTCTCGGCCGCGGCCAAGGCGCGACGAGGCAGGCCGCAAAGACCAAGCAAGGCGCCGGCCGCCGCGGTCAGGAACGTGCGGCGGCCAAACGCCGTCTGCCGCGAGGCATTCCTCCTCGCCTTGCGTTTGCGATGGCGGCGTTCTTCGTGGGAAGCGAGCACAGAGAATCTGACCTAGCGGGAACGAGCCCGGCGTCCCTCGGGCAGAGCGGAGTGTTCATCGGTGTCGTCGATATAGTAGCTGCGAACGGGGCGTAACCCTGCATCGAGTTCGTAGACGAGGGGCTTCCCGGTCGGGATCTCTAACGTCTCGATTTCGTCGTCGGAGATCTTGTCTAGATATTTGACGACGCCTCGGAGGCTCGTGCCGTGCGCCGCGACGAGCGCTGTCCGGCCGGCCATCAGCAGCGGCTCGACCCGCTCCTGCCAATAGGGGATCACACGGGCGACTGTGTCCTCGAGGCTTTCTGTGAGCGGCAGCTGGTCGCGCGGAATGAGCGCGTATCGGGGGTCGTGGCCAGGATAGCGCTCGTCGGTCACCTCGAGGGCCGGCGGGCGGGCCCGGTAGCTGCGCCGCCATTTGTGCACCTGCTCGTCGCCGACCTCCCGGCGCATCTGGTCTTTGTTGCGGCCTTGCAGCGCGCCGTAGTGGCGTTCGTTGAGGCGCCAGCTTCGCGACACGGGAAGCCAAGCGAGGTTCATCTCGTCGAGCACGATCCACGCCGTGTGAATCGCCCGCTTGAGGACCGAGGTGAAGCAATGATCGAAGCGGATATCGTGCGCCCGCAGCAGCGCAGCGGCGCGCTTCGTCTCGGCCACGCCGGCTTGTGCCAGGTCGACGTCAGTCCACCCGGTGAAAAGATTGTCCCGGTTCCACACGCTTTCGCCGTGTCGCAAGAGGATCAATCGCGGCATTTAGGGGTCTCCGCCGTCGGCCAACTGTTGGTTTATGGGGCTGCGACCGGCAGAGCAAGCCGGAGAGCCGGTTTCCGCCGAGGCCCCGTTGGCCGTGATTTCCCCCCATTTCCCCGGTAACTGGAAGAATCAGGCTAGGTTCAGCCACGTGATTCGGGGGTTTTAAGCCGTTTTTGAGGGGTTAATCCCCGCAACCAAAGCGTTTCGACTCCGGAGGGACGCGTGCGCCTGATCTTCTCGGTTCTGACCGCCATCGTCGTCCTCGCCGTGGCGATCGTCTTCGTCGGCCCGCTGTTCATTTCCACCGATGAGGTGCGCAGCCAAATTTTCGCGCAGGTGGAGTCCGCGACCGGCTATCGCTTGCGGGTGACCGGCCCGGTCGACATCACTCTGTTCCCGTCGCTCCAACTCGTAGCCGAGGACGTCGGCGTCGCGCAGCCGGCTGTGGGCGAGGCCGAGTTCGCGACGTCCAAGACGGTCAAGTTCGGGCTGATGCTTCAGGGTCTGCTCGACGGCAAGATGCGTGTGACCGAGCTGACCTTGATCGACCCGGTCATCGCCGTGCCGAAGACCGCGGCCAAGCCGCAAGCGGGCGGCGCCGCGGCCGGTGGCGGCGACGGGCAGTCTGGTGGTGGCGTCGCGCCGGTTGCCGAGAGGCTCAAGACCCTCACCCTCGATGAGCTCGTCATCAAGAACGGGACGGTGATTTTGCCGCCGCCGGGCGATACGCCAGGCAAACGCATCGAGAAGCTCAACCTCGAGGCCTCGCTCCCGGCCTTCACCAAGCCACTGTCATTCGATGTGGCCGCCGTCGTCGACGGCAAGGCGATCAAGGCGAACGGCTCAATCGGCAATTTCGGCGAGTTCCTCGAAGGCGCGCCGGCGCCGGTCAAGCTCGCCGTCGACGCTCCGGGCGCGCTCGATGCGCCGGCAAGCCTGAACGGCACTGCTACGTACAAGAACGACGCGCTCAGCTTCAGCCAGTTCAGCGCAAAGTCCGGCGACAAGACCCTGTCGGGCACGGCGGTCTACAAGGATGATGCCGTCACACTGAGCCAATTCACGGCGACGTTGGGCCGCGACAGCTTCGCCGGCAACGCCATCTACAAGGACAACAAGGTCACGGTGAACCCGCTGCGCGCCAATGTGCGCGGCCATCTCCTGTCCGGGTCGGTGACGGCCGATCTCACCAACAAAGTGCCCTATGTCGTCGCCTCGCTCGCGACCAAGACGCTCAACGTCAACGCGCTCACCGGCAAGCCCGCGTCGAAGCCGTCAGGCGGCGGTAGCGGCGGTAGTGGCGGGGGTGGTGGCGGAAGTGGCGGCGGTGGTGGTGGGAGTGGTGGGGGCGGTGGTTCCGCCAATTCCGGCTGGAGCAATGCGCCGATCGACTATTCGCCGCTCCGACAGGTGAACGGCAAATTCGCCGTCTCCGCCGAGGAGCTGATCTACGACCAAATCAAGATCAGCCCGGTGACAATCCAGGCGGCGCTGTCCGGCGGCAAGCTCAACGCCGCGCTGTCGGACTTCAAGCTCTATGGCGGCGGCGGCAAGGCGGTCGCAGTCGTCGACGCGAGCGGCAAGACGCCGGCGCAGCGGGTCCAGCTCTCGCTCACCAAATTCGACGCCTATCCGTTCCTCAAGGACGCCGCGGGGTTTCAGAATCTGGAAGGTCGCGGCACGATCAACCTCGACCTGAGCGGGAGCGGCGCGAGCCAGCGGGCCATTGTGTCCACTCTCAACGGCACCGCCAACTTCAAGTTCGTCGACGGCGCCATCCGCGGCGTCAACATCGCCAAGATGCTGCGTAATCTCGGCACCGGCATCGTCGAGGGGTGGCAGGGTGGCGACGCGGAGAAGACGGACTTTGCCTCGCTCGGGGCGAGCTTCAAAGTGGCGCAAGGCAACGCGACGACGGACGACTTGCTCCTCGCGGGCCCGCTCGTCCGCATGACGGGCGCCGGCGCGGTCAATTTGCCGGCGAAGCAGCTCAAAATGAAGGTCGACCCCCAGCTTGTCGCCTCGCTCGAAGGCCGAGGCGGCAACAAGGACCTCGCCGGACTCGGCGTGCCGGTGATGGTCGTCGGCCCCTGGGCGCGGCCCAAGATCTACCCGGACATCAAGGGCATTCTGGAGAACCCGGCGGCGGCGTATGAGCGATTCAAACAGTTCGGCGACGGCGTGGTGAAGCTGCCGGGTATGGAGAAGCTCGACAAGACGGGCGCGCTGCCCAAAATCATTCAAGACGGCAAGGTCAACAAGGACGCGCTGATCGAGGGACTGGGTGGGCTCCTCAATAAGGACCAGCCTGCGCCTGCGCCGGCGGCGACCGAGCCGGAGGCGCCAGCGCCCCAAGCGACGGTGACGCCCGAGGCCGAGCCCAAGGCCAAGAAGAAGTCCAAGGACAAGACGGCGAAGCAGAGCAAGAAGGACAAGAAGCAGGCCACGTCGGAGCCGGCGCCCGATGCCAAGCAGAAGCTCGACGCCGAAGACGCTGCGCGGCAGCTCCTTGAGAATTTTCTCAACAACCAGTAGCGGCGACATGGCCGTTTGACATCGCGGGCGCGGAGGATAGGCTCCTCCCATGGGGTCGATCCTCGACAAGTGCGATGGCGCGCCGCGCGAGGACCTCGCGGAAGGCACGGTGCTCCTGTCCGAGGGCGAGACGTCGGGACGTCTCTATGTGCTGGCCGCGGGCGCCATCGAGGTGCTGCGCGGCGACACGCAGGTGGCCGTGGTGGAGGACCCGGGCGCCGTATTCGGCGAGATGTCGGTGCTGCTCAACCGGCCGCACACGGCCACGGTGCGGGCGCTCTCGCCCGTTACCGTCTACGTGTTCGACGATGCCGAACGCTTCCTGCGATCGAATCCCGAGATCGCGTTCCTGCTCGGACGGCTGCTCGCCGAGCGCCTCAACGCCGCCACCACCTATCTCGTCGACCTGAAGCGGCAGTTCGAAGGCCACGGCAACCATCTTGGAATGGTCGGCGAGGTGCTCGAGACGCTGATCCACCAGCAGAGCCAGGATTTCAGCCTTGGCCCGGAGCGGGAGGCTGATCCGCGGCTTTGAGCCAGCCGGGTATGGCTTGCAGTTTCGGCACCGGCCGCTCCAGCTCCCCATCGAGCCGGACATACTGATTGCCGGCGGCGGAGAGCCACAGCGCCTCGCCGGCTTCGGTGTCCATGATGATGTGAGCCGGCGGCGCACCGAGGTAGTGCCCGGTGTTGAAGATCCAGGTGGACCCGATGCGGTCGACCCATGAGCCGTCCTTGACGTAGGGCGCCTCATGCACGTGGCCGGACATGACGATGTCGGGCTGGAAGGTCTCAATCCACCGCCGCAGCTCGGCGTCGCCGAAATGGCGCTGGCCGGCCCAGGCGACCGGGGAGTCGGCCGGGGGCGCATGGTAGATCCAAATCCACCGTGCCTGCCGGAGGGCGGCGGCCTTGGCGAACTGCTCGCCGATGGCGGCGCGCGACACCGGGCCGTCCCACCACGGGCACATGGTGAACAAAGTATCGCCGACGGCGAGCGAGTCGCCGTCCGACAGCACGCCCTTATTACGGTCGCCGAGCAGCCATCTGGCGACTTTCTCGCCGGCCGCGTTCTTGGCATCGAGGTCGTGATTGCCGGAGCAGATCAGGAGCCGCGTCTTGGCTTGGAGCTTATTGAAATACTTCTGTACGACGACGCTCTGGGCGCGGCCGTCGACGATCGAGGCAAGGTCGAGATGGTCCCCCGCCATGACCACGACATCGAAGTCGCCGGCGACCTCCACGACCCAGTCGAAGAGGGGCAACGAATAGTGGAAGTCGGAGACCAGGAGCAGGCGCATGGGCTGCTTGGGCGTTCCATATTTCCCCGTCAAGACTTTGCTCACCTTGAAGCCTTGTTCGCGGGCGAGCGCAAGCCGGTCTTACCGACGATGAACGGTTTATTTGGACTCGGCTGGTAGACCGTCGGATCGCGGCGCGGAATCCCCCGTAAGCCCCCGTGCCGCCACCCGTCCATGGTTCACCTAATCACGCCCCACTACCAGCGGAAGCGGTTCTTTCGGCCGAAGCAGCGCGGCAAGGTCTGGCGCGCCGTGCGCCGCTATCAGCTCGTGGAGCTTATCGTGCTCACGGGCGGCATTGCCCTCGTCTGGCTCGGTGCGCATCTCGACAATCAGGCGAAACCCTGGACCCAGCTCATCCTAGGCAACCAAGTGGAATCGGCAAGCGCCGAGCTGATCGACGGGGTTCCGGTCGGGACAAGGCAGCGACGCCCGCTTTAAGGCGGCTAGTTTTCCGGCTTGTTCTCGAGGTCCCACTCGGCCATGTCGCCGAGCAGCATCTTGTGGAACCGGCCATCGGTCGTCATCTCGGTGATGCCCTGGCCGAACTGCGGGGCCAGGGATTTGCACGGCGATTTCTTGGAGAAGGCCACGAACATCTCGGCCGAGAGGAGCGCCGGCTCGAGCGGCTCGATCTTGTCCTTGATGCCCTGTCTCGCCGCCTCGGCGACGCCGGGATAATAGCCGGCGATCACGTAGTCGACCTTGCCGGCCAGAAGATCGTCGAGCGCGGCATCGATGCCGTCGGTGCGGGCGACGTCAAGCTTGTCCTTGATGAAGGCATCGAACTGGTTGCCGTAGCTTTCGCCTTCGTTGGTCGCGCCTTTCTTGCCGATCAGATCGTCCTGGCCGGTGAAGTCGAACTTCTTGTCCTTCGCGACGAAGACGACGACCGGGTCGTAGACGAAGGCCGGTTGCACATAGTCGAGATACTGGGCGCGCTCGTCATTGTAGTAGATGCCGACGATCATGTCGGCCTTGCCTTCCCGCGCCGCAGCCTGGGCCTTGGACCAAGACCCCATGTATTTCGATTCGAGCGGGACGTTGTTCTGCTTGGCGACGGCCTCGACCAGGGACGGCGCGGCGCCGTCGATGCGGTCGCCCTCCTTGTAGGCGATGGCGGGGTATTGGGGGTGGCCCGTGGAGACGATCTTGGTGCAGGTGTCTTCGGCCACCGCGGCGGTGGACGCCAGCATCGAGACGGCAAGCACGCTCAGGCAGAGAGTTCGTTTCATTGTCAGCATCCTTGTTCCCGGATCGAGCGGAGCGTGAAGTGAGATTGGGATCATTCCCGAGTGATAAGAGGCAAGCTCGGCCGTGTATCGATCGGCATAGCGACGGGGCGTCACCGCCCCTTGGCCTGTGCCTTGACCTTGTCGACTTCGGCTTGCGAGACCTTTCCGGCCTTGACCAGCGCCTGGACACAGGCCGGCGATAGGCCGGGGCCGGCCTTCTTCATGCAAAGGTTGAGCGCCGCTGTCTGGAGCCCGTAGTCGCCGCAGAACTTCTTGTAATCGTTCGTGCAGTTATTCTGCATGTCCTTGGAGATGGTGCCCGCCTGAGACCAGACCGTCGATGGCGCCGCGAACGCGAAGCACGCCGTCAAGGCGATAGCGATAGGCAAGCTCGAGCGATCCCTCATGATCTACGACCCTCTTTATTATCGTGAAGCCGGGTTTTACCACGTTTGGACGATAGGCTCCTCTAGTATTGAGGCAGGGGCATGACGGGCAGCGCCAGGTCCCGTGCGGCTCTCTTCGCCGCAGGGCAGCGATTGACAATCTCCCCGAGTCGGCTTGGATGCTACGAAAATGAGGGCTGCCGCACCGCGGGGTGAAGCCAGCCGCCCCAGTTTGCTATAATGGAACGAGAGGCAACGGGGAGTAGCGAATGGCCGACAAAGCCGGCAGCAAGCAGGAGGGCGGCGTTTCCTACCAGGCGGCGGGCCTCGGCTATTTCGAGGATCGCGAGCTTAGGCGCCATGCCGGCGTCTTTTACCTCTGGGCGCTCGGCGTCGCCGCGGTCATCTCCGGAGATTTCTCGGGCTGGAACCTCGGCTTCGCCGCCGGCGGCTGGGGCGGCATGTTTGTCGGCACCATCCTCATCACCATCATGTATCTCGGCCTCACCTATTCCATCGCCGAGATGAGCCCGGCGCTGCCGCACACCGGCGGCGCCTATTCCTTCGCCCGCACGGCGTTCGGGCCATGGGGCGGCTTCATCACCGGCGTCGCCGAGAACATCGAATACGTGCTGACGCCGGCGGTGATCGTCTACTTCATCGGCACCTATCTCACGGCGATCTTCGGCACGCCGCCCGAGTGGCAGCCATTCTACTGGATCGCGGGGTACATTATCTTCGTCACCGCCAACGCGCGCGGCGTCGAGCTGTCATTCATGGTCACCGCCATGGTGACCTTGATGGCCGTCGCAGTCCTCGTTACGTTTTTTATCAGCGCCATCCCGTTCGTCGATTTCAACCGATACGCGCTGAATATCGGCGCCGATCCCGTGACCGGCGCGGCGGTCGAGTTGCCGGAGGGCAACGGCCCGTTCCTGCCGTTCGGCGTCTACGGGGTGCTCGCGGCGATGCCCTTCGCGGTTTGGCTGTTCCTCGCCATCGAACAACTGCCGCTGGCGGCGGAGGAATCTGTCGATCCGAAACGCGACATGCCGAGGGGCATCATGCTCGGCATGTTCACCCTGATCGCGCTGGGCTTCCTCGTTCTCTTCCTCAACCCGTCGATTCCCATCGAGCGCACGGTGACCGACGCGAGCGGCGCGACCACGACGGTGCATGGCGCATTCGCGCTCGGCACCTCGGGCGAGCCGATCCTCGACGGCTTCCGCGCGATCTTCGATCTGCATGCGGCGGGGGCGCTGGCGCTCGCCGCCGTCGTCGGCCTGGTGGCGAGCTTCCATGCCATCATCTTCGCCGGCGGACGACAGATTTATTCGCTGTCGCGGGCGGGCTATTTCCCGCATTTCCTGTCGATCACCGATGCCAAGCACAAGACGCCGAACATTGCGCTCATCACGAGCGCGGTGATCGGGCTCGCGGTCATGCTGGTCGTATGGTTCACCATGGGCGGCAAGGAAGCGGGATCGTTCATTGGCGGCGTCCTGCTCAACATGGCCGTGTTCGGCGCCATGTTCTCGTACCTGCTACAGGCGCTGACCTTCATCCAACTGCGCCGGCGGTTCCCCCATATCGAGCGTCCGTTCAGGAGCCCGTTCGGCACCGTTGGTGCCGCGCTCACCGTGATCATCGCTCTCGTGACCATCGGCTTCCAGCTTGCCGATCCGACCTATCGCACGGGCATCATCGGCGTGGTGATCTGGTACGGGCTGACGATCCTCTACTTCGCGGTCCATGGACGGAAGAATCTCGTCCTGTCGCCGGAGGAGGAGTTTGCCATCAGGCATCGCGGGGATCGAAAGCCGTAGCGGGCGTCATCCAACCACAGGGGCCGAGGCCGGAGCATGTTCGAGGATCCGCTGTTCTGGATATTCGTCCTTCCCGGCCTGTTGCTTGGCCTCTACGCCCAGTCGCGCATCAAGGCGAACGTCGCCAAGTATTCCCAAGTGCCGACAGAGAGCGGCATTACCGGCGCCGAGGTGGCACGCCGGCTGCTCGACGCGCAGGGCTTGCGCAGCGTCGCCGTCGAATCGACACCAGGCATGCTGAGCGACCATTACGACCCGCGGGCCAAGGTGTTGCGCCTAAGCCAGCAAGTCTACTTCGCGCCGACGGTCGCCGCCGCCGGCATCGCCGCGCACGAGGCGGGGCACGCGTTACAGGACGCGGAGGACTACTTCCCTATGGAGGCGCGGACCTACATCGTGCCGGTCGTGCAGCTCGCCTCCCAGGCCGCGCCTTGGCTGTTCGTCGCGGGGCTCATCCTGCAGCTCGACGCGTTGACCTGGGCCGGCGTGATCCTGTTCGGCTCGTCCTTCGTGCTCGCCCTGCTCACCCTGCCGGTCGAGTTCGACGCGAGCGCGCGGGCGCAGGAGCTTCTGGTGAAGCACGGGATCATAAGCGGAGAGCAGCAGGTCGCCGGCGTCGAGAAGGTGCTGAGCGCCGCGGCGTGGACCTACGTGGCGGCGGCGGTCTCAGCCATCGGGGTGTGGCTGTTCTACGTGTTCGTGCTCTTGTTCCGCGGGCGCTCTAGCCAACAGTGACCGTCTCGAGCCACGCCGACAGTGCATCCAGCATTTTGGCCATGACCTCCGCATCCCGGCGACCGGTCCTTGCAGGCACATGGAAGGAATGATCCGCGTCCGGGAACAGCTTTAAGGTCGCCCGCTTGCCGAGGCTCATGACCAGCTGCTCCATCAACGTGGTATCGGCAAGGGCATCGCGTGTTCCTTGCAGGAACAACATCGGGACCTCGACCTCGAACAAGTGCACTGCGCGTTCGTCAGAGGGACGTCCGGCGGGATGAAGCGGGAAGCCGAGAAACGCCAAACCGCGCACTCCCGGCAGCGGCGACTTGGCTTGCGCTTGGGACGTCATGCGGCCGCCAAATGACTTGCCGCCGGCAACGAGAGCAAGCTCGGGCAGCAGGCGTGAGGCTTCGGCGACGGCCGCGCGGACGGTGGCCTGCGCAAGCTCCGGCGCATCGGGGCGTCTGCGGCCCTCCTCCATATAGGGAAACTGGTAGCGCAGGGTGGCAACGCCTCGTTCGGCGAGTCCATCGGCGACGGACGCCATGAAGGGGTGCAACATGCCGGCGCCAGCGCCATGGGCCAGGACGTAGCAAGCGCGCGCTCCCCGCGGCGCTTGCAGCAGGCCCGACACCTGCCGCTGGTCGCCGACCGGGATGGCAAGTAAATTACCAAGGTCGCCTATTTGCGAACGCATGGCCGGACCGGACTTGAGGTCAAAACTTTCGCCTTAATTCGGATGGTGACGGCGATGTAAGTTACCAGCCGCCATGGCCTGAATTTTGACGGTGGCAAACGGGGGCGTGGTCTGACCAACAGGGCTCTTCCACTCGGTAGCGGGTTGTCTAGCGTCCTACAGATGGAGGAGCGGCGCAACGCGCTCGTTTTTCTGCTTGGCTGCGCCATCGTGACTGTCGGCGTTGTGCTGCACGTTCCCATGTTCGCCATGGGCGCCGACACCGGGTATCGGCTGGTCGACATGCCGATGGATGCAGCCATGTACTGGGGCATGGCGCTGATCGTCATGGGTGTGGGCCTGGCAGCTTACGGATTGTTGCCGAAGACCACGCCTCGCGAAGAGCGCGTCATCGAGACCATTGTCCCACCTGAAAACGCGCCGCTCACGCGCATGCACTGGGGCATCGCGGGGCTCCTGGCGCTCGCGTTCATCATCGACATCATGAAGCCGGCAAGCCTGGGGTTTGTCACTCCAGGTATGCGGGCGGAATATGGTGTTGGGCTTGAAACCGTCGCGTGGTTGCCGCTTGCGGCCCTGACCGGCACGGTGATCGGCTCGTTCCTGTGGGGCGCGCTCGCGGATGTCTATGGGCGCCGGGCGGCAATACTGCTTTCTTCGGTCGTATTCATCGGCACGTCGATCTGCGGTGCCAGCCCGATTTCTGGTGGAACGTGTTCATGTGCCTCCTGATGGGCATGGCCGCGGGCGGGATGCTTCCCGTTGCCTATGCCCTGTTGGCTGAAATCATGCCGACGCGGCATCGCGGCTGGATGTTGGTGCTGATCGGCGGGGTTGGCGCTGTGGGTGGCTATTTCGCCGCAAGCTACTCATCCGAACTGCTGCAGCCGGAGTTTGGCTGGCGCATCATGTGGTTTCTAAATCTGCCAACCGGCCTCGTTCTGATCGCTTTGAGCCCGCTACTGCCGGAATCGGCCCGGTTCCTCCAGCAGATGGGTCGCGGTGACGAAGCACGCCGCGCCTTGGCTCGTTTCGGAGCCGTGGTCCATCAAGCGCCGGAGATTGGTGCCGAGGATCATTCCTACGTCCCGCCAATCGACAAGGCCTTTATCGGGCTCACGGGCGCGCTCACAATGGCCGCACTGGTCTGGGGCCTTGTCAACTTCGGTCTGCTGCTCTGGCTGCCAAGCCTCCTTGTGTCCGAGGGCCGCAGCGTCGGCGACGCCAGCGGTCTCATCGCTCAATCGACGATCATCGCCATGCCGACCGTGGTTTTGTCAGCATGGCTCTATTGCGCCTGGAGCACCAAGTGGTCGCTGATCACCATGATGGGCGTGATGACGCTTGGCTTGGCTGGCTTCTTGTTACGCGGAGCCGATGTCGGTTGGCTTAGCAGCCCGATACCGTCCCTCGTGCTGGTGATCGTCGGCTCGTGCGGCGTTATCTCTGTCCTGCTGCCCTATACCACGGAGAGTTATCCGCTCAGGATCCGCGGGCGCGCGACCGGCTGGATAGCCGGTTGCTCGAAGCTCGGCGGGCTCGTTGCACAAGGTCTTGCCGTGATCGGTGCCGTGCCGGTGTTTGGCATTGCCGCCCTGATAGTCGCCGCACCGGCACTTCTGGCGATGGCGCTGATCGCGGGCCTAGGACACGAAACGCGCGGCCGTGACCTGCGGGACGTCGACGCTGGCATGTTGAGGGCGGATAGGGCTCGATGAGCCCTCCTTCGCGCCTTGGCCTGAGGCTAATCCCGCGAAGCGCGGCACGCGCGAAGACTTTACTCAGCGAGGAAGCGCTTCTTAGCGAAGGCCTGGCCTGCCACCCGAAGCCCGAAGGGCGAAGGGTGGCGGTGGGGGCAGTCATAGGCGAACTCGTCTCCGCTGCCATTTCCCTGTTCTGCGGGAAAATACAGTGAATTTAGCCTCCTTTAAGGCCTGCAAGCCGGTGCGATCCTCCCATTCTCGAACAGATTCAAAGATTTAGCAGTGAATTCCCTGACAATCAGAGCAGGGAGTTTTGGAGACCGATCAGGGAATTCGCCTCGAATTAGCAGGGACCTTGTTCCATTCCACCTGACTGACCGTCGGTTGGGTGCGTCGCCGCCCGGAGCACGGCTTGCGCGCTACAATCCCCAGCCAGTGACCGCGATGACTTGGCCGGTGATACCGGCGGCGGCTGGCGAGGCGAGGAAGACGACAGTCTCTGCGATATCATTGCGTTTGGTCCAAAGCTTCAAATCTTTTGGTTTCATCGCAGCGCGAGCGTGCGAGTAAGCGCCTCAATTCCCGCCTTAGCGCAATTATAGGCGACCATATTGGCCTGAGGCTGACCAGCCCGCGCAAAGTTTATGATGACACCGTCACCGGCTGCTTGCAGATGCGGGAAGGCTGCGCGTGATGCCAAAAACGCGCTCAACAGGTTATTGTCGATCTCCGCACGCCAATCATCGAGCGTGTGCTCTACCGAGGCTTTATAACGTGTCAATCCTCCTGCCAAATTCACCAGGATGTCGATCCGACCGTATTCATTAATGGTACCACCGATCAGACGCCCGACCTGATCCTCATTAGTCAAGGATCCGGCCATGGCAAACACGCGGGCGCCCGCGTCTCGCAGCTCTTTGGCTCGCGCTTCGACGTTGCTTTGCGTGCGCGCGGAAATCACCAGCGCGACGCCGGCATCTGCCAGCGCTTTGGCGACGGCCTGTCCCACCTGTCCATCGCCGCTCACCCCCGTCACAATGGCGACTTTGCCTTCCAGGCTGACCTGCATGTCGTTTAATCCGATATTTGTCTTAGTATAGCTCAAAGCCGCTCACAGCGCTGGAACTTACGCGCGCTGCGTACCGGAGCAAAGGATGGCGACCGTTGTGGTGTTTGGCGGTGGGGGTTTCCTTGGTCGGCGACTGGTAGACCGCCTGACCGCCGACGGCCGGATTGAGATGCGATCGATGGGTTTCGAACGGCTCACGGTCATCGCCGCCGATGTGCGGGATCAAGCCTCGGTTGCCGCCGCCATTAGGGAGGCCGACGCCGTGGTCAACGCGGTCTCGGCCTATGTTGAGAAGGGTGGGGTGACCTTCGAAGCTGTGCATGTACGAGGGGCCGAGAATGTAGCGCGGGAGGCAGCTGCGGCCAGGGTTGCGCGGCTCGTGCTTGTATCCGGAATTGGCGCCGATCCCGATTCAAGCTCGCCATACATCCGGGCTCGAGGACGCGGCGAACTGCTCGTTCGGCAGGCGTTCCCAAGGGCTACGATCGTCCGCCCGGGGGCCATGTTCGGTCCAGGCGATGCATTGTTCGGCACGCTCGCCGCGCTTGCTCGGCTGCTGCCAGCACTGCCGCTGATCGGCGGCGGCTCTACCCGACTGCAGCCAATCTTCGTGGAAGACGTGGCTGAGGCTATCAGTAGCATCCTCAGCGACCCCGGGACCGTCGGCCGGACCTACGAGCTTGCTGGTCCCAAAGTGTACACGCTGCAGGAGCTGGTCAACATAACGCTCCAGCTTATGGGCAAAAGGCGACTGCTCGTGCCGATTCCCTTTGCAGTAGCCGAGGTCAAGGCGCGACTATTCGAGTTCCTGCCTAACCCACCGCTCGCCACCGGCCAGGTCGACCTTCTCAAGACGGACAATGTGGCGAGCGGGGCCCTGCCAGATGTCCAAGACCTCGGTATTCAACCAAAGACTATCGAGGAGGTAATACCAACCTATATCGGCCCCCGGGCACCAGGACTTCGCTGATCGGTCTTCACAGATCGATGACCACGCGCCCTCGCGTTTTGCCGGCGAGGATTTCGGTCGCCAGAAAGGGCACGTCCTCAAGCCTTGCCCGTGACGTCATGCTGCTGAGCTTGGCGGGATCGAGGTTCGTGGCCAGACGACCCCAAGCCTCTTCACGCTTCTCTCGCGGGGTTAGGACTGAGTTCACGCCCGCAAGAGTGATGTCGCGCAGGATGAACGGCAGGACGGTCGCGGGCAGATCGGAGCCTTGCGCCAAGCCGCAGGCCGCCACTGCGCCGTCATATTTGATCTGCGACAGCACGTTGGCCAGCGTCCGGCTGCCGAGTGAGTCGATCGCGCCCGCCCAGCGCTCCTTGCTCAACGGGTTTCCAGCTTCGGAAAGCTCGCGAGCATCGATGATCTCATCGGCGCCAAGTCCTTGTAGGTAGTCACTTTCCTGCTCGGCCCGGCGGGAGGAGGCAACGACGCGATAGCCAAGCTTGTCGAGGAGCGCGATCGCGACTGAACCCACCCCACCGGCAGCACCGGTCACGAGTACATCGCCATTGTCCGGTTTGATTCCCTCCTTTTCTAGCGCCAACACGCAAAGCATGGCGGTATACCCGGCGGTACCAATCGCCATGGCTTGGGCTGTCGAAATATTGTCCGGGAGCCGGATAAGCCAGTCGCCCTTGAGACGAGCCTGTTCAGCGTAGCCGCCGTGATGCGTCTCGCCGAGACCAAAGCCGTTTGCCACGACGCGATCTCCGGCTTGGAAGCGAGGATCCTCCGAGCGCAACACCCTCCCGGCCAGGTCGATGCCGGGAATGAGGGGAAATTTGCGGATGATGGGCGCTTTGCCCGTTATCGCGAGGCCATCCTTGTAGTTCACCGTTGAGTGCTCCACCGCTAAGGTGACATCGCCTTCCATGAGATCCGCGCCTGTCAGCTCAGTGATCCCGACGCTTTGCCGGTCGCCATCTTTGGTCACGAGTAAGGCCCGGAACTTTTCGGTCATATCTTTCTCATGGCTCTAGCGGCGGCAGGCTGCCCCTTAAACTGTCGTCATTGAGTTGTGGCCCAGGCAGATGGCTACCACCCCGCTTGCGCCGGTGACTCGTCGACGAATCGAAGGAAACGGCGAAAAGGCCCTCAATTCTAGACAGTCCTGCCAGTGGCTCTTTTTTGCGATAATACCGATTCGCACAAGGGGCTACGATCATGGCGGAACTCGAATTCGGACTTCCTGGTCGCGTGCGGCTGCAGGACTATCGAGACGCTAATGCCATTAGCGCGCGTACTCTGATGCGCCAGGATCGCTGTTGGTCCAGCGCGGAACCGGACGCGCGGCCGCACTTCATGGATTCGCCGCGGGTAAGACCGGCACAAGCGGGGATTACCGCGATGCTTGGTTCATCGGATTCAATGAAGATCTTGTTGCTGGGGTTTGGGTCGGGAATGACGACCGCTCGCCGATGAAACAGGTTACAGGAGGTTCATTGCCCGCAGAGATCTGGAAACGCTTTATGAGCCAAGCCATCGCCATACCTGGCCCCAGCGAATCGCAAATGGCCCCCACGCCTGCTGATCCTTCTATGACACAAGCATCGTCCGCTGAACCTTCTGCAGGATCGATCGCGGCGCCGAAATTCGCTGCTAAATGCGTGATCCCGACGGCTACTTGATCGAGGTCGGCCAGTCCACGGGACTGCTCAAAGGAAACCTCGCCAAGAAGCGGCCCGAGGATCTGCCGGGCTAGGACAAAGTGACCAGGCGTCCCGTGGAGCCTCTGGTCCCCCGGGGGCCGTCTACGTCGACTCCCCCGTAGTAGGCTAGTCGCTCTGCGGAAGCCGCGCCGACGGCTGTCCCGCAAATGATAAGTCGTAGGTTTGGTTGAAGCTGGTCCCGGCAATACGTCCGGGGACATCCTTTGCCTCCATACACAGCTTTGCGCGCTCGTAACGTGGCGTACCAACCGAAACATCAGCGGGCGCATGATGCCAGGGTGTTATGCTCGGTTTCGGAGCACGTCCCCTTTGGAGGGCTCACCAAACGGCGAGGAGGAGAAGATGAAATCACTACCTGAAATTTTGTTTTGGTTGGGAGTTGCCTCTATCCCGCTCGCGTGGCTGGTATGGTACTTCGGACCAGACTTGGAGTTCATGAGGCCGGTCTTGAGCGCGGTTGAGGATCCTGAATTGCGAGCAGCCCTTCAAGAAGCTCATGCACAGCGGCTAGGAATTTGGGTAGCTATTTGGCCAGTAACGCTTCTGGTACTGAGCTTTCTCGTTGAAAAGAGAGTGCAGGCTTAGACCGCGACGTTGCCGATAACCCTGAGAAGATCGATACCGGCCACGCGTCGCTCCATCTTCGCCACCAGCGCCGAAGACGGCAGCTAAAGTCCGGCAGTTGATGGGTGACGGCAAGCTGGAATGGACGCAGTTGCGGTTGGGGGGAAGGCTCGCTGTTCGTGCGGAGAGCGTCGTCGAATATAAGCGGCGGCTAACGGCTCCTCATTAGAGGGGCATCGTGCCGGCTGGCAGCCCCGATTCCGATGCGCGCGGCCGGCGTGTCATGTCTGGACAAACTGTTCACGATGCCACTCGCGCTCAAGGTCGTGATGCTGGTCGGGCGCAAGGCGGAGTGCGAAGTTAGCATATAGCCACTGTATTGTTCACGGGGCTTGCAGGCAGCTCAAACAAAGCAAGCTCGAGGCTCATGACCAGCTCTGCCATGAAGTCAAAATCGAGAGTGTCGATGGTGTCGCTGGGAAGGTGGTAGTTCGGGTTGCGGAAGAAGGCGGTATCCGTGACCATCAGCGCCGGCCACCCTGCATCCCAGAATGCGGCGTGATCGCTCAGGCGCGTTGCCGGCAAGATCCAACCGTTGAAGGGCACGAAAAGCGACTCCACGGGGAGGCGAGCATTATTGTGAAAGCCCCGCAGGATGGTGTGCCCGAACTGGCGTGACCGCCAGTTTCCGATGATGCCGATGAAGTCGCCTTCGGCCGGATAACCGGGCCACCGGGAGATGAAGGGGTATTGCTGGCGCGGTGAGGTATAGCCGACCATCTCGAGGATGATCGCTCCTCGCACGCGGTTGCCGCTCTCCTGGCACTGTCGCACGAACACGCGGCTGCCTTGATGGCGGGTCAGATGGGCTGGAGGCTCCTCAAGCGTGAAGGCAACGAAGAGAACGGGCGCCTTCAGTCTGGCTCTTGAGACGCGACGCGCCAGCTCTAGCATGACGGCCACGGCGCTCGCATTGTCATCTGCACCCCGCGTTGTTGGCACGGTGTCGTAATGGGCGCCGACAACGTAAAAATCGGATGCCTCCGCCGCAGCGGCCGAGGTGCCGATGATGTTGGCTACGCGATAATCGAGATACTGGTAGGGCTGCTCTGTGACTGCGTATCCCGCGTCGACCAGGACCGATTGAATGTACGTCGCGGCAAGCTCCAGGCTGGAGGCGGTAAACGGTGTCCGCGGACCAATGTCGACGGCAAGAGCCTCGACATGTGCCCGTAAGGCGTCGCGAACAACCTGTAGTTCACCGTCGACCAACCGGATGTTCCTCATGAATGGGCAAAGCAAATTGGCTCGTTCTCAGCCGTGGTTAGGCTGACCTTTCGTCCGATCTGAGAGGAGCCCACACGTCGAATGGGTCGCCAGTACGATCCAACATTGAGGGATCATCGTTCTCCGGTTTGTTCACCCGCCTCGAGATGGGCCACATCGTCATGGGCTCAGACGGATACGTGATAAGCAGATCGCTCGGGTCAGGCTCGAGACCAAGCCAGCGATCGTAGGTCCCAGGCTCAAGGATCGCAGGCATGCGGTTATGGATCCGCCCCACTAGCGCGTTCGACGCCACCGTGATGATCGCAAAGGTGCGCTCCCACTCCCCTGTGTTCGGATTTTTCCAGTTCTCCCATATACCAGCCAGACCAAAGGGCGAGCCATCCTTCATGGCGATGGCATAGGGCTGTTTCGCCCGTGCGCCTTTGATGGCCCGCCACTCAAAGAAGCCGTCCACGGGCACGATGCAGCGCCGTAGCGCATAGGCATCGCGGAACGTTGGGACCTTTGAGACACTCTCAGCCTTGGCATTGATGGGCTTGCGGCCGCCCTTGGGATCTCGGCACCAGTGCGGGATCAGAGCCCACCTGATCAGGTCGAGCGAGCGCTCACCTGTCTTGTGGTTCTGCCGAATGACGAGCAACTCTTGGCTCGGCGCAGCGTTGTAGCGCGGGCGAATGTTGCCCATTCGGCTGTCGCTGACATCAAGGCCTTCGACAATGGCGAGGCGAAGGGGTGAAGAACTTTGAATGACACGTCCACACATCTTAGGGAGGATAGACGATCCTTGTCGAAGGCTGGAGCCGCTCGGTGGTGAGCTATGACCCGGAGCGAGTTGGAGCGTTCCTCGGGAGCTTCAGGCAGGGAACTATGGAACTCATCCTTTGGCTCGCGATGCTCTATGCCATGATCTGCGCGGTGGCCTACTTCGGCAACCGCGCGTTCATGTACTTTCCCGATCCGGCCCGCGTCGCCCCGGCGGAGGCCGGCCTGGATGGCATCGAGGAGATCGAAATCGCGGCCGCCGACGGTACCACGTTGATCACCTGGCATGCGCCAGCGAAGGAAGATAAGCCGACGGTCCTCTATTTCCATGGCAACGGGGCCAACGCCGCCAATCGCGCCCCCAGAATCGCAACCATGCGCCAAGACGGCTTTGGCCTCTTTTACCTCAACAACCGTGGCTACGGTGGTTCTGGCGGGCGGCCGACAGAGGAGAACAACGTCGCTGACGCGATCGCTGCTTACGACGACCTGGCTAAGCGTGGCGTTTCACCGGAGCAAATCGTCGTTTACGGCGAGTCGCTGGGCTCGGGCCAAGCGATACGGCTTGCGGCAGAGAGGCCGGTGGCTACCATCGTGCTGGAATCGCCACCCACATCGACGGTCGATGTGGCCCGGGCAACCTACTTTTGGCTGCCGCTCCGCCTGCTCATCACGGACCAGTACGACAACGAGCGCAACATCCGCTCGGTGCCGGCGCCGGTTCTCGTTCTCCATGGAGAGCAGTAATCCCGGTAGTGTCTCAGTTTGAAATTCTTGCCCCAACCTGGGTTGGATCAAGCTATCCGGCGGGCTTATCCTACATAGATGATCCAAGGAGTGCGCTATGCCCAGTGACAGAGAACTTCTCGATCATCTGTATGATCGGTTCAACGCCCGGGACATGGAAGCGGCGCTGGCGACCATGCACCGGGACGTCATATGGGCCAACGGGCTGGAGGGCGGGCATGTCTACGGGCACAATGGCGTCCGCAACTACTGGACGCGACAATGGGCGATCATGGACTCACACGCCGAGCCGACTAGCATTTCGATCGCTGCGGATGGAATAGCCCGCGTCGACGTTCATCTGACTGCGTGCGACCTCAAGGCCAACGTGCTGTTCGACAAGAAGGGAGTCCATATTTTTCAGATAGAGGACGGCCTGATCAGACGCTTTGATATTTCAAACTGAGGCACTACCGCCCGGTCGAATGGGTCGGCGCGTCTATCAAGCAGCCAACGAACCGAAGACAATCGAGTTGTTTCCGCACGGCGGCCATGTCGATTTGTTTGACCATGGCGCGTGGGAGAAAACGCGCGCCTTTCTGGCCTCACTTAACCCCGCAGCCAATCCACGACGCTGACCCGATCGTCGTTATCGCTATCGTTTAAGCTCATCAGGCCTGATCTCACGGGCAGCGTCCAGGAAGGACGTAAAGGCCTCATCATCAGACGCTGAGACGCCCTCAGAAATGGCTTTGGTTCTAAACCTTTGCCAAATGGCGACCTCCTCGGCCGATGATTCCCTGACAGAAATCTCAGCCTTGCCGTCCCAGATCGGTTTTCCCGGCTCACCACCTTTCATCTCAAGCGTGCGAAGATCGGCGGAGAAGGCACTACCGAGGAAGAACTGCTCAGCCTCACGCAAACTGTGAGCCTGCATGGCTGCTACCGGACGGTCTCCAACTTCAGCGGTGTATATAGGCACAGTCTCGCCTTCCGATCTGGTGCATTGTTCCAACTTGGAGGTGGAAAGGCAGAAACTTGGCAATTACGTCAATTCTGCACTGGGCACCTGGTCCGACGCTCCTGTGAACAATGCTGCTCAGCGTTCTGTGTCGCCGCCTCCCATATGCCGGAGCTCCTCTTCACTGGCTTTCTCCAATTCGGCTTCTTTTTGACCGAGGTCGCCTGAGACAGGTGCTTCACCTCGCATAGTCTGTCTTGTCGGTGTAGTTTTTTCCCCGGCACATTGGCCGGCAAAGAGACAGCAGATCGATCGAAGCAGGCGCATAAGTCCATCCTCCAATTACCGGCTTCTAAACTAGAGCCCGACCAGCCACTCCCGGGAGGCCGGGCCCACGTTAGGGCGATGAACTATAGTACGGCCCATGATTCCTCCCTTTGGGCGTCCTCCATGGAGATGCGCGGCTCACCGGCCGGCAGTTGCAGCACGGTGGCGTATTGGCCTTCGCTTAGATCTGTCAGCAACATGATCTGCCCATCGGGAAACTCAAGCGCGTCATGATAGGCGGACCGCAGACCTTGGTTGATTTGGCGGAACCGGGCCACCTTATGCCCGGCCGAGCGTCTACGACCGAAGGTAGATGTCACTTCCTCGGCGAAGGCGAGTTCCGTGCCCGGCAGCAGGCACACGGCCACGTTCCTTTCCTTATCGTCCGCTGCGGCGAAGCCCCGCGTGATCGTGTCGGGGAATCTCGTCGACACGAGCTTGTCGCCGACTTTAGCAGGGCGGGACGCCATGAGTTCCAGGCTATAATCACACATGGAAATTCTCCAACTGTTCTGAGGTGGATGATCACCCCTGCTTTGGCCCTCTGCCCTATTTAGGCAAACCTGTAGATGGCCCTTCCTGTTCCAGAAGCGCCGCTGTGCGGCAAGCGCGTTTGGCAACGCGCGTGGTGACGGGCCTGAGTGCGGGGGAAAGTAACTGGGCTTGAGCCTTTTGGTTCGACCTGCCAGCGGCAAACAAGCTAAGGGCTTCGCGTGAGGCTGGGTCCCCCAAGCTTGGGTCGAGTGGGTAGGGTTTCCTCGGGGATAGCGCTCGACCAAGAGAACGCTTCTGAGAGGGTGCGGCGATCAAAGAAGCCGGCACAACGGGAAGTGCGACACCGAAACTCGTCGCCGTATTCGGCGGAACGGGTTTTCTGGGACGCCGGATTGTTGAGCAATTGCTTCAGGAGGGATTTCGAGTTCGTGCCGTCTCTCGTCATCCGGAGCGGGCGATGCAAATTTTCGGCTCAGCACGCGCGCAACTCGAGTCTTATCGTGCCGAAAAGACCATCCCGGCCGCACTGGAAAACGCCTACGGTGTGGTGAATGCCGTCAGCCTTTACGTAGAGCACGGCGCCATAACCTTTCATGCGGTGCATGTAGAAGCAGCCGGAAGCCTCGCCCGGCTTTGCCGCGAAGCTGAAGTCCGGCGTCTTGTCCAAATTTCCGGAATCGGGGCCGACCCCAATTCCGATTCCCGCTATATCCGTGCCAGAGGCAGGGGCGAAGTTGCTGTGCGCGAGGCATTCAATGAAGCCGCTGTAATTCGGCCTGCGGTGATGTTTGGGCCGGACGATGCGTTCCTGACGACACTCGTACGCCTGGTGAAGCGGCTGCCCGTCTTTCCTCTGTTTGGCCACGGCAAAACAAGATTGCAGCCTGTTTTCGTAGAAGATGTCGCGGGCGCGATTGTCTGCCTGCTTCGTGATAGTGGTCATGTGGCGCACGTATACGAAACGGGCGGACTGCACATCTATACCTACCGGACACTGGTCGAAGAGATAGCAGCGGCACTGTCGGTTCGCCGCCTTCTTGTTCCTTTACCCTACAGCGCATGGAAAGTGCTCGCTGCCGCGGCAGAGCGCAGCCCGTGGGACGGCCTCGCCGTAAACCAGGTAGAACTAATGGAGGTCGATAACGTCGCCGCAAGGCTGGATCTGACGCGTCTTGGCGTCAACCCAATGAGCGTCGAAGATTGTCTAAAAGAGATTCTGGCAGTGTAGTAGGCCGTGGACTCATAAACGCGCAGCCATAGGCGGATGCAGGCGAGCTTGACAAAGGCGAGATAATTGGCGGCGAGCTTGTCGTATCGAGTTGCGACTCGTCGGCACTGCTTGATTTTATTGAAGAACCGCTCGACCAGATTGCGGTCCCGGTAAAGGTAGGGGCTGAAGCAGATCGGGTCCTTGCGGTTGCGCTTGGGCGGGATGTTGGCCCACGCGCCGCGCTCGGCGACAAATGCCCGGATCCAGTCCGCGTCATATCCTCGATCTGCCAGCAATCGCGCGCGCCGAGGGAGATGTCGCAGCAAGACCGAGCAGAGCTGGTTGTCGTGCGCCTGACCACTGGTGAGGCCGAGCTGCACCGGCAAACCATTGCCGTCCACGACGACATGGATCTTGCTGGTCAGTCCGCCACGAGACCGGCCAATATCCTGCCCGCCGCTATTGGCGATGCAGGCACCATGTTGGTGCACGCGGACAACCGACGTGTCGATCATCTGAACCGACGCGTCGTGAGCGGCACTGAGCCCATCCATGATCCGGTCCCAGACGCCGGCCCGCCGCCACCGGACGAAGCGGTTGTAGCAGGTCGTGTAGGGGCCATAACGATCCGGCAAATCACGCCACGGCGCACCAGATCGCAGAATCCACAGAATGCCGTTTATGATCCGCCGGGTCGTCGACACGCGAAATGCCGCGTGGCTTGCTCGGCAGGATGGGCTGAATGATGTTCCATTCTCTGTCGGTGAGGGCGTACCGCATGGCTGAAAACTCCTTTTCGGAGCTTGAATCATGCAACCACGCGGACCATCAACTGGAAACACGAATGTCCGGAATCGCCCCGGAAGCGGACCTCACCGGTCGGCGCGGAGACTTCTCAGATTGACCCAAATCGGACCCTTTGATCTGACAGCGGTAGCTGAACGGATGGCGCCGGACGTGGCTCAGCTAATGAGAAGCGGCGTGGCGCCGATCAATGCACGGTCGTCAATCTGCCGCCCCAGGAACTCTGCGACGTCTGCACGACTGACGGTGCCGGCGTGCCCCGGCAAGCACGAAAATCTGGTGAGAGCGGGGATTCGTTAGCGAGCGCAGGGATCTGATCGCGAATATTCGCGAATTTTTTCGTGTCCGTTCAGGACGGCGGGATCGAGGGGGCGTACAATCTGGCAGCAGCGAAGCCAGGGGGGGACAATGGAGATGCCCCCATGCCGGAATACAGAAACGACAAGGTTGTCGTCCGCTATGACCCCAAGATTTGCATTCATGCCGGAGAGTGCGTACGCGGTCTCCCTTCCGTCTTCAATGTGTCGAAAAAGCCATGGATTGACGTAAGCGGCGCTTCCGCGGACGTGATCGCCGAACAGGTCAAGCGTTGCCCGTCAGGCGCGTTGACCTATGAATTGCTGAAGAAGGCCGAATAGACGCGTCACTCCAGGCGAAGACACGCTGTCACATGCCGGCCTCGCGTTCGATCACTTGAGCCCGGAGGACGTGACAGACGATCGGCCACGATGCGACCGTGCCACTAGCGACATGTCCAAAATACAGATCAGCGAACGCTTAACCACCCCTTCCACTGGCTTCATTCGCGTGGCGACACTGGAGGAGCTTAAGGCCGCAGGTATGCTGGTCGTCCGTGGCGCTCGCTGTCCGCTACTCGTCGTCTATGACCATGGGAAGGTGTTTGCCCTGGATAACCGCTGTCCTCATCTTGGATTTCCGCTCCATCGCGGCTCGGTCGAAGACGGCATCCTGACCTGTCACTGGCATCACGCGCGTTTTGACCTCGCTAGTGGCTGCACCTTCGACCTTTGGGCCGACGATGTTCCTACAGCAGCGGTCGAAATAAGGGACGGTGTGGTGTGGGCCTGTCCGCACACCCGCTACAGCGACGGCGACGCCCACTGGCGCAATCGACTGCGAGAGGGATTGGAACAGAACATCGGCCTCGTTCTCGCCAAGGCTGTGCTGGGGCTTATCGGCGAGGGCTTAGACCATCGCTCCTTGGTGCGCGACGCCATGCTATTTGGAGCCCACAATCGCGATGGCTGGGGCATCGGGCTCACCATTCTCACTGCGCTTGCCAAGCTCATCCCCTCCTTACCCGAGGAGGAGACTTATCACGCGCTTTACAAGGGAATGAGCCGGGTGGCGAGGGACTGCGATGGTGCGTCTGCGCGGCGTGATCGCCAACCGCTTGCCCCTCGCGAGTATCAGCCCCTGCCGGTTCTAGGACGTTGGTTCCGCTACTGGACGCGTGTCCGCCATCGCGACGCGGCGGAGCGCACATTATTGACCGCGATCGCAAGCGGCGCGTCATCGATCGAACTCGCCGCGCTCATGCTGATCTCGGTTACCGACCGCTATTTCGCTGATGGCGGTCACGTTTTGGATTTCACCAACAAGGCCTTTGAGAGTCTCGACATCATTGGCTGGGAACATGTTCCGGCGATCCTGCCGAGTGTCGTAGACCAAATCGTCAATGCGCGTGGCAGCGAGGAGTCCAATGCCTGGCGGCAGCCAATCGATTTGGTGCCGCTGTGCGAAGCCGCGTTCGCTGAATTGCCGGAGCTCCTGGCCGAAGGCAAAACAAAGCGCGGAAGTTGGAGAGGCTACGAGCCGCTGGCGCTCTTGCTGCTGGGTGATGACCCGACGGCGGTCGTGGCGGCTCTCACGTCGGCAATTCGCGACGGTGCGACGGCAACGGATCTCAGCCGCGCGGTTGCTTACGCCGCAGCTCAGCGGATTGCCCTGTTCGGCACTGCAAATGAGCATTCCGATTGGGATACGGCACTTCACTGCTTCACCTACTGCAATGCTGTCCATCAATTGCTGACACGCATCACCGCCGAAGGGCCAATGGAGCTGGAGCGTCCCGAACTCCTGCGCGGTGTGGTCCATGGGGCAATGCAAGTCTATCTGATCCGTTTTCTCAACGTCCCGCCAGCACGGCTTCCCGGCGAGGTCGACAATGGGCTAGACGACTTACCGCGTGATCAAGGCGAACTGCGCGATGCCTTTCTTGCTGCGCTCGACCGCCAGGGAGCCGTCAAGACAGCCGGACGCTTCGTTGCCCGCTACCTCAGTCTTGGCCATGCGGCAGAGCCGCTGATCGCCACGCTTGCGCGCGCGGTCCTGCGGGAGGACGCCGACTTCCATACCTATCAGATGCTTGAGGCTGGTGTGCAGCAGTACCGGGAATGGGATCAGTGCCCTGCGGGAACTCGGATTCTAATCGCAGTTGCGCGCTATGTTGCTGCCCATTCTCCCACTGAACGGGCCCAGCTGCAGACTGCAATGGTGGCGCGTCGCCTGAGCCGCGGCGAGGCGATCCACGAGGCGGAGACGAGTTTTGACCCACTGAGCTGACGCTCGCTAACCTAAGCCAAATGTCGGCCTCTGACCCCAGTCCGGACAAAGCGGTCCGACGGAGTGACTAAAGAACTTCAACCAAAGGAGAGGTAACATGCCCATTTACATTTCACGAGGTCGGTTCACCACAGACGCAATCAAGGGCATGATGGCTAGGCCGGAAAATCGCGAGGAAGCCGTTTCCAACCTCTTCGAGAGCGTCGGAGGTAGGCTTATCGGTTGGTACCTGACCTTCGGCCCGCATGACTGGTTGGTGATAGGCGAATTTCCTGACAACAAAGCGGCAGCCTCTGCCATATTGGCTGCGGCGGGCGGGGGTAGCCTGTCCGATATCGAAACCACCGTTGCCATGACAGCCGAGGATGCGAGAGCAACCTTCGAAGCTGCTGGAACGGCGGCGAGGGCCTTTAGGAGTGCGGGACGCGCCTAAGATTGCGGTCCCCGCAGAGCTATTGAGCGCTGAGATTGCTATGGGGGGCCCTCAACCTATACGACATGCGCACAAAGAAGCGACGTCGGCGCGACTGATGCTGCCCAACCGCCGTTCCATGTCGTTTCCCTCACTTGAGGCCAAACCTGTGTCGTCCTCAGATCCGGGCTGCGGTGAAACCGAGCCAGGCCAGTCCAGCTGCGACAATGCAGGCAATCCAGCTGGCCCATATTGGGGCCGAAATGGTCGTGCCCACGGTTACCGGCCAGCCACTCGCGGCACGGGTCAGTTGCAGCAGGGCCACAATAGCAAAAATCAGCGCGGCAAGACGAGAATAGGTTTTGGACGTCATCGGATTCTCCATCCCACTTAGACCAATAAGAGGAGTATCTTCGGAATCGGCGCCACCACTCCTAATGGCCACGTGCGCAGCGCAAGCGAAGCGCATTCACGGCACAACTTTGCGGTACAAATGCCAAGTGGCGTGTCCGAGCACGGGCATGACGATGATGAGGCCAAGGAAAGCGGGTATCGACCCGATCGCCAGGCCGCCCGCGACGATAAGGCCCCAAACGGCCATCGGGACCGGGTTCGTAGCCACCGCGCGGATCGACGTCCACACCGCCCTGTCGAGCCCAACGTCTCGGTCGAGCAACAGCGGAAACGACACCACGCTGATCGCCAGCACCAGCACGGCGAAGAGGAAACCAACACTCATCCCCACAATGATCATCGTCCAGCCCGCCCTCGTGGTGAACACGTCGCGGGCGAACGTGGCGAGTGAGGCCGGCGGCTCGGGGCCGAGCGTGACATGGTAAATCTCATTGGCCGCAAGCAACCAGAGCAGGAAGATCGTCAGCAGGACCAATCCCAGCACCAGGATGGCACCGAACCCGGGCGAGCGGACCACGCCGAACGCATCCACCCAGGTGATGCGATTGCCCTGCTCGCGTCGTCGGCTCATTTCATAGAGGCCCACCGCCGCGACCGGACCGACAAGCGCAAAGCCAGCCGCGAGTGGAAACAGCAGCGGCAACATTTGATAGTCAAAGGTCAGCCATACCAGCATGATGCCGATGACCGGGTAGATGAGGCAGATGAAGATAACGTCGGTCCGATACGCCCCGAAATCGCCGAGACCTTTGACTAAGACGTCCCTGAGGTCGGCGATCCTGATCCGGCAGACCGCGGGCAGCGGGGCATCCCGGCTCGCCTGGCTGCCTCGCACGGAGCGACCCAGCGATCGCAGGGTCAGCGCTCCAAGCCTGATCTGATCTATTCCCCACTCGACGGGGTTTCGGATGTGCTCTGGCCGGTCCATCTTCGCACCTTCCAAACTGCCGGTTCGAGGGGCGCTGCGATCAAACTTAAGCGACACCCGCGCGCCAGGCGGTGTCAGTTTGGATGTTCGTGCGCTACGCTGTTATAGGGCTGCGCAGACCGCCTTCTTCTGGGTATAGAGATCGAGGGCATCATGCCCCATCTCACGGCCCCAGCCAGACTGCTTGTAGCCGCCGAAAGGCAGCGCCGCATCGAAGATGTTATAGCAGTTGACCCAGACGGTGCCCGCCTTCAGCTTGCCTGCCAGAGAATGGGCCTTGCTGAGATCCCTAGTCCAAACCCCGGCCGCCAAGCCGTAGATTGTGTCATTGGCGGCTTTGACCAGATCATCGTCGAGTTCTTTGAAGGGAATGGCGGCAACCACCGGGCCGAAAATCTCTTCCTGAATGACCTTCATGTCGGGCTTGGTGTCGACCAGCACGGTGGGTTCAACAAAATATCCTTTGTCCCCGCGCTTCCCGCCACCCGCGACGGCCTTTGCGCCTTCGGCAAGGCCAGACTCGAGATAACCGCACACGCGGTTGAACTGGCTTTCAGAGACCATCGGGCCCATCTGCGTTTTGGGATCAAGCCCCGGACCGACTCTGATCTTCTTGGCCTCGTCAGCGACGCCGCCAACGAGTTTGTCAAAGATGCTCTGCTGCACGAACAGCCGTGACCCGGCGCAGCAGCACTGACCGTGGTTGAAGAAGATGGCACTCGCCGTGCCCTTGATGGCGAGATCGAGATCGGCATCGCGCAGGACGACGTTCGGAGACTTGCCGCCCAGCTCAAGCGACACCTTCTTCAGGTCATTGGTGGCGGCCTTGAGGATGAGCTTGCCGACTTCGGTTGAGCCAGTGAATGCCACTTTGTCGATCCCAGGGTGTGCGGCCAGGGCCGCACCGGCCGTCTCACCGAACCCGGTAACGATGTTGACCACGCCATCGGGGAAGCCCGCCTCCTGAACCAGCTCTCCTAGTCGCAAGGCTGTTAGCGGCGTCTCTTCGGCCGGCTTCAACACCACGGTGCAGCCGGTGGCAAGCGCAGGTCCGAGCTTCCACGCTGCCATTAAGAACGGGAAGTTCCACGGGATGATTTGGCCCACCACACCAACCGGCTCACGCAGTGTATAGGCGTGGAACTTCGCCCCTGGTGCATAGGGCACTGAGATGGGGATGGTGTTGCCTTCGATCTTGGTGGCCCAACCCGCCATGTAATGGAAGAGATCCGCCGCCAGCGGCACGTCAGCTGCGCGGGCAACCGCGATGGGCTTTCCATTATCCAAGGACTCCAGTTCGGCTAACTCCTCAAGATGCTCGAGGATGAGATCGCCGAGCTTCCAGACCAGTCTGCCTCGTTCTGATGGGCTCAATCTTGGCCAGGCCCCGCTCTCAAACGCTCGGCGAGCCGCCTTGACGGCCCGATCGATGTCTTCCTTGGTACCTTCTGACACATGCGCAATCACCTCGCCGGTGGCGGGGTTCTCGACGGGAAACGTCTTGCCCGAGGCGGCATCGACCCATTGCCCATCGATCAAGAGCTTGCGCCGTTCCTTGACGAAACTCGTGACATTCTTATCGAGTCGGATTTCTGCTGTTGCGATACTCATAGCTTAGCCTCCTGATTGTTCCGGAATTGGCGGCAAGTGACGCTCGCGTTTCCGGTCACGTGATGGCGCAGTTTGAGGTCTGAATGACTCTTCCATCGCGCACATCATTGCGCCGAGGGGCGCAATTCAAAAACCGCGGCGATGGCTCAGCGCTATCACGCTGAATGCAATTACCAATTATACCAAAGATGCGCCGAGCACGCAGCTAATCTCGCCTCAGCCAAGGCACCGGCCGATGAATCTGCCGCAATTGTGCCGGCCGGCATCATTCTCGTCCTACGACTTATTCCCCCGGAAATCATCCGCTTGGTGCCAAATTCGGACTCCCGGCACCTTTCTCGAGCCTCTCACGCCCCCATTGACAAATCAGATGAGTAGGATTTGAGGTGGAACCATGTCGAGACCGCTCAAGCTTCAGATTATAGAAAGAGCGCGAGCCCTTATCGAGGACGAGCGGCAGTGGTGCCGTAATGAGCTTGCGAGGGATGCCAATGGCCGTTCGGTGGACCCAACAGATCAAAGGGCGGTAAGGCGCTGTGGTCTGGGCGCCCTAATAGCGGCAGCTTATGAAATCACCAACGATCACCGTCGGGCCCACGATCTGGCAATCGCGGCGCTGCGCCCCCTTCACGGCAGCGCTACACTCGTCAATGTCAACGACGTGAGGGGTCACGCGCCCATGCTCGCGCTACTCGATGAAGTCCTTGAAGTCCTTTTAGAGACGTGAGTCACGGCCCTGTCCTGAGCCTTGGGCTCGCTCGGGAAAGCCTAACGTCAACCGACTTCGCAAGATCGAAGCCTATCCTTGTGACCACTTGCATGATTGGCTCCGCCCAAATCGGGGTAGCAATAATAGCGCCCACATCCTTGGCACTCATGGGCAGGTAGATGAGCCGTCCACAGCATCAAAAGCGGGCATTAGAGTATACCCTCCGAACACCTGCCGGCTTCCGTGCCTGCGTAGGTGAAGCCCGACAGGTCACGTGAGGCTCTAAACCGGTCTAATAACGCAACGACAGAGGGCAGGAGTCATGGCGAACGAGATGAGGGGTCCGCTGCCGGTCAAGGTCGATGCCACATCCAATGGCGAGTTTTGCCCGGTGCCACTAACCAATCATGTGGCGCGCGCCAACCGCGAAGCCGAACGGCGGATCGGAGAGCACGCCAAGCGCGTCGGACTTGGACGCCGGGCGTTCCTACAATCGCTCTGCGGTGCGGCTACCACGTTGCTCACATTGCATGAAGCCTTCGCGGCACTCGGCAATACTGGCGGTCTCTTTCGTTTGCCCAAGGAGAGCGCATTTGAGACCGCAGCCGCAAAGGCGCTAGCCGGCGACGAGTTCATCTTCGACGTGCAGACCCACATGGTCGACCCAGCTGGCGCTTGGCGCAGGTCCGCCGGCCGGTATTGGGAGCAGATCCTCGCCAACTTCCCCCAAGGCTCCTGCGGCGGCGACGACCCGGTCGACTGCTTTTCCGCCGAGAAGTTCATTAAGCACGTGTTCCTGGACAGCGACACCGAGCTCGCGGTCCTCTCCTTCGTGCCCGAATTGCCCGAAAACAACCCACTTTCTCTCGAGGAGGCGAATCGGGTGCGAGTACTGGTTGACCGGATGGAGGGCGCTAACCGGCTCTTTCTCCACGCCATGGTGGTGCCGAATGCTGGCCCAGAAGTGGCCCCGCTCCAGCTCATGAAGGATGCGGTCGACCGCTACCCCATCGCTGCGTGGAAGTGCTACACGCAATGGGGCCCTGAAGGCAGCGGCTTCGAGTTGGACAGCCCCGAGGTTGGCATACCGTTCATCGAACGGGCGCGCGAACTCGGCGTGCGCAACATTTGTATCCATAAGGGTCTGCTGTTCCCGGGATTCCCGGAAGAATTTGGCCGATGCGCTGACGTCGGCCGCGCCGCAGCGCTATACCCAGACATGAACTTCATAATTTACCACTCTGGCTATGAGGCTGGGACGACCGAGGGTGCCTATGATCTGGCGAACGCCACCCGTGGTGTCGATACCCTGATCAAGTCAGTGGAGACAAACGGTATCGCCCGCAACGCCAACGTCTATGCCGAACTCGGTTCGACCTGGCGCTTCGTCATGCGCGATCCGACCACCGCCGCGCACCTTCTCGGCAAACTCTTGAAGCATATCGGCGAAGATAATGTGCTCTGGGGCACGGACTCGATCTGGTACGGCTCACCGCAGGACCAGATTCAGGCCTTCCGAAGCTTTCAAATTGCACCGGCGCTGATCGAAGCGCACGGGTACCCCGAGCTTACGCCCTCGCTCAAGCAAAAGGTGTTCGGCCTCAATGGCGCTCGCGTCTATGGTGTCGATGTACCGGAGCGGCGCAGAAAAACTGAGATCGATCCGATCGGGACGCGCAAGCAGGCTTATCGGAAGGTGGCGGATCCGACTTTCGAGACCTACGGGCCCAAAACTGATTCCGAGTACGACGCGCTGATCGCCGAACGCGGCGGCCTCCCTGCCTAATCCTGCAAGGAGTCCGAGACTAGCGGCTTACGCTGATGTCGCACCTGGGAGCACATTAGGCCACACCACGATAATGTCGCCAAGGTGCCAGGAGCAGTCAATGGTAGAGAGTCCGAGGTCTCCGCGGGTCCACGAGGGCGCAATTGCGTTTCGGGTCTGCGGGGAACTCATGCCATCACTAGCGGCTATGGCAGACCGGCTTGGTACTTCCGATGTGACAAGGGGTCGATCTCGGTAGATGCTTTTCATAAGTTACTGTTGGTGATCATCCTATTTGGCCGGCTTGACCTTCGTTCGCAGCGGAGCAATAGCTCCCGTGGGAAGTTACTGCCAGCATGGAACGGCGACGATTCTTTGAGGTAAGAAGTGAAGAAGGCGGTGAATGGCTTGTCCTAGACGGCAAGCGTCATCCGCCGCGCGTGATTTGTAGGTGCTGCG
Organism: Methyloceanibacter sp.; assembly: GCF_050726195.1. Taxonomy (GTDB): domain Bacteria; phylum Pseudomonadota; class Alphaproteobacteria; order Rhizobiales; family Methyloligellaceae; genus Methyloceanibacter. The sequence continues at coordinate 58,287 of NZ_JBOHJC010000022.1, forward strand.
GCTGGCACGCCCCGAAAAATGCAGCCCTCATCGCCACTGCTCTGGAGGCGTATGGTTCGGAGCTCTACTCAAAATTCCACCTCGGTGGTTCGGAGCGGCTCAAGGAGCAGCCAGCTGTCAAAGCACCTGACGAGGCTGAATCTCGGCCAAAACCTAAGGCTGCAGCCAGAAAGTCCAGGGCAAGACACCGGGGCTAGGCGGCGATTCACTCTTAGAGCCAATCCTCCATCCATCCTTAGAGCCAATCCTCCATCCATCAAAAGCCCAGCTTCTGGAGCCACCGCCGAATCGGGCCCGGACCGCCTTCCCTGCCGGGCTGACCCCGACCTGAGGGTTCTCCCTTTCAGCCAGCGGCGAAGGGATGTTGGACCTTTTCCTTTTCCGCGGTGACCGTTGACGCCTTCGGCTCTCCCTTGACGGCGCGTGCAATGGCTTCCTTCGTGGCGTTGTAGTTGAAATCCTGAATCTTCTTGTCGTCCTTCGCTTCCCAGTGGATGAACACGCCAACGGTAACGAAGAGGTCATCGGCCTCGTTGGCAGGAATGACGCCTTCGGCGACGGAATCAGCGACTGCCTTGGCCACGGCATGTTGCGCAGGACCGAACATCTGTACTGCCTGGCGCGCCTCCTTAATGGTTACCTTGTTATAGAGGATGGTCGGGGGCTTACACATAAGGTTCGGCGCGACCAACGCGAGCAGCGTGGTGAACCCATCCTTGTTGTTGGTCAGCGAATTGCAGAATGCCTGCTCGACGGGGCTGCCGCGCGGGCCAATCAGCAAATCAACGTGAGCAACCTCGTTGCCATCGCCAACGAGCGATTCGCCGACACATACGCCACTGATCTTAGGCATGAACTAACCTCCTCTTGGGTTTGGCCCATGTTATGCCCAGAAGGCGCCACTCCCCACCTCCAGCTTGGGCCTCCTTGGCTGGCTCATATCGATTCTCAGAATGGAAGACTTTGAAACCCCATTGAGAGGCATGACATCTCCTCCCCTCTAGGAGTAGAGAATGGGTGCCCCACGTCATGTTAGGATTATGCAAATCATAGCCCTTTCGGGGCTCAGAAGCGAGTGGAGAACCTTCGGCAGAGGCAAACGGACTTCAGCACCGCATCAACAAGCTGGCGGCTAGAATGCATCGACGCGGTCTCGACGCTTAGCGAGATGTATGTCAGCTTGGCGCGTAACGCGTGCAAGCCGGTCGAGCAACCCACCGCAGCGAGGTCGCCTAGAGCTGCCTCGTAGTCTCAAACCCTTGATTACAAGACCCGGGGATTCGGCTTCGGGTCTTTTTCTGTGCAGGTCCCATCTTTCGATGGCCAACATAGGTCTGGGGAGCGCAAGATGGTTCCCAGCATCTTGAAAAAAATAAAAGTAAATGACTCGCGATGCACTCCCCGATGGGAGCAAAATTGACCCCCGAAGGAGGCTGCAATGGGCTCTCGACACCCGCCCCGTTTCTATGACGACGAAACCCGGTCGGCTTTAGAGCAAGCGTTCAGCGATGCTTGGGCGGCGCTCAAGGCTCGCTATCCATCCCGCGACTGGATAAAGGACGGCCAACTTAGCTCCGACTTGTCGGAAAAGCTTATGGCACTGGCGGATAAGGGCATCACCAACCCTGACGAACTGTGCAAGCGGGCTCTGAAGAGTTTGCCCCGGCGCCATTCAGGGTGACAACGCGCAGGAAGGGCGTTGCAGGCGAAGTGCTTCGCCGTGAGGAGCGGCTAAGGAAAATCGCGAAGGCTACGCAGCCCAAGAGCGAAGCTTCAAAGCCGAAGGCAAAACGTCATAAGGCTCGCTGAACTCCAACTCAGACATCGTCTGGAGAAGCGCCTGATCGGCTTCCAATTCAGCAGCTAGTGTTTTCCACGTCTCTGCCAAAGCGACGAAAGTCCGGCGTGATTTCGGTGTTGTTGCGGAGCCTTGGTTTTTGTTAGGAGATTGCGCGACGTAACAGATCGCCGACCGGGGCTACTTTTGCTCTCCGGCTCTAAGCGGGCAGGCGCCAAGACAGAGTGCTTCTCCTTTGAGGTCGGCTTTGCGAGCCCGATATGGGTCTCGTATTCCTGATTGAGCTCGCTTTTGACAGCGGCCATCTGGCGGCGCTCGAAGTCGGTAATCTTGACGGGACGCCAACGTTCGGCGGCGCGGATCATGGCGCCGAACATAAGCTTGAGGACGGCCTTCTCGCCGAAGGCATTGGGAATGATCTTGAGGCGCCGGCGCTCCTCGAGGAACAGGCGCTCGGTGACTATCAGTGCCCTTACTGTTGGGTAGAAAGAGACGTTTCACGCGAAGCTAAAGCCGATTGAAGGCGAGGAGGACGTGGACCGGTTCCGGTGCGAGGTTTGCGCAGCTGAATTCTCTCAGCCCAGTCGATAGGGGCGAGGCACGGAGAGAATGCCCGCCCCCAAAGCAGCCCTAAAGGCATCGCCATCAAGCTTGATTGACACAAGGAGCTTGATGAGTTCACGGAGAATGTCATCGCCAACCGCACCGTAGCTCTTCGGCAGCGCTCGGCGAGATCGGGATTGGCTTCTCAATGTCCTCCATCGACTGATTGAGCTACGAGGGGATGATTTTCCTGGCTTTTCGACGGCCTGTCTCGCATTCTTGATCAAACGTGCGAGAGATCCGGTGGCTTGTCTGAGAGCGGCGCGTCTAAGCCTTGCGAGTTGGCAGGACACCTATTTCCAGTTGGAACACAAGGCGGCCATTGCGGCAGTACTAGCGGTCCAAACGAGATCGCCCTCACCTTTGGGTGCTTTCTATTCTGTCTTAGCGCCGCACTTGTTGTCCTTCTCGACCCAGACGCCGCCTGCCTTCTCGCACTCGACCTTGTTCTTTGCATCCTTTAGCCCAGCACCGGCAGGCGCGGTGAGGGCGGTTGCAGCGGCCAAAGTAATGAACGCCAAGAGGAGTCTCTTCATAGTCATTCTCCCTTTGTGATGCATGGTGAGGTCTGCCGAAAGCGTGGGCCACCTCCTGGCGATTGGTTCCTGCGAGGGTGCCCAATCGTATGCTCCCCGATTCAACCCGCGGTAGGATCGGGTGTTCCGGGCGCTCACAGAGCAACCACTCGTGTTTAGCTCAGATGGGGCATCGTGAGGTCGACTTGTGTTGGAGCCGCAGATGGAACACCCGCATCGTCGACATCGGCCGCGCACATGGATGGATGCGGCGTGCGGAGAACTTGGAATTTCTTCTCTCAACTGGACGATAAAATGAGACGAATTTCTATAGTCTCGGCATCCGCCGCCTGAAGGGTTATTTGACGGACGAGCGCCCACCGAGATGCCGGGCTGCATTGGGGAGGACGAGGAGCGTCGTGAATAGCGAGCCGCTTGTTTCGCAATGCAGCAATTCCCCGGCCGACCGAGCAGGAGGTAGAGCCATTTGCGACCACAGCGGGCATCTTGCGTTCAATTTTGGCTAGTGGTTGTCCTTTTCCTCGCCAACAGAGGCGGCACCGTCTCTCGGGCGACGGGCGCTAATGAGGACGAAAGGGAGAAGTCATGTTGAAGTTTTACTTCGTAGGAAGAGCGAGTTGATGTCCGGATCGCGCAGAGGCGAAAGGTAGAGCCGTTCGGAACAACTCAGGCGGTTGCGTGGCGAGCGGCGAAAATGTCAATTAGACATTTTACGTTGTGGTGAGACGACCACGTGCCGTTCGATGCCTGGGCCGGCCAGTATGTGTGGCGATGCGAAAGAGGTGCGTTGATATCCAAAGCATTCGTAATCGGGCTTTGATCTGAGTTTGGGTCAAGCTCCCTGTTGAGTCGTGGACGCTGGTGTCCGCGATGAACGAAGCACAGGGAGGATCGGATGACGTACTACGTCGCTTTGGATGT
>NZ_JBOHJC010000023.1:0-45586 GCF_050726195.1 Methyloceanibacter sp.
CTCCCCACAGGGGAGAGGTGTTGTTGCTGGTCTGCGGAGCCTTTAATGACGTAGTCACGATGCCCACCAAGCTCCACCGCCTCTACGTCAAGTCGCCGCTCGCCGCCGGCGCCGAGATCGCGCTCGAAGCGGAGCAGGCGCACTATCTCGGCAATGTGCTGCGCCTCAAGGCCGGCGACCCCGTGCTCCTGTTCAACGGCGCCGATGGCGAATGGTGCGCATCTCTGACCGCCCTCGGCAAGAAGAAGGCGATCGCCACCATCGAGAATCAGACGCGACCGCAGGAGAGGGGCCCCGACCTCCATTACCTCTTCGCGCCGATCAAGCGCGGGCGCCTCGACTATATGGCGCAGAAGGCGACGGAGATGGGCGCGAGCTTGCTCCAGCCGGTGATCACCCGCCGCACGGTGGCCGAGCGGGTCAACACCGGCCGCCTCCTCGCCAATGCCATCGAGGCCGCCGAGCAATGCGGCATTCTCAATGTGCCTGACGTCGCCGAGCCGCTGAAGCTCGACAGGCTGCTTGCCGAATGGGATGCGGAGCGCCTCCTCATCTTCGCCGACGAGGCCGCGCCCGCCGCCTCGCCGCTCGAGACGCTCCGCGCTGAAGCCCCGCGTCCGCTCGCCGTGCTGATCGGCCCCGAGGGCGGCTTCGAACCGGAGGAACGTGCACGCCTGCTGCGCCAGCCGCATGTGCTGCCAATTTCGCTTGGGCCTCGCGTGATGCGCGCCGACACCGCCGCCGTCGCCTGCCTCGCGCTGGTCAACGCCGTGCTCGGCGATTGGCGCTGATCAGGCTCTGAGACAGTCCATGACGCATTTTTCACAATGACTCCGCTTGCGGCCATTTACGCTCGCCGAATCGCTCATAAACGACTAGCCTTGGACTAAAGACACCGACTGCTCAATCGAACCGCAAGGCGTGATGGTGACACGAACGCTTGCCTATCGATCGCAGAGAGTGGCGCTGACCTTCGCCGTGGCCCTGCTATGCGGCGGCTGCAGTGTGCTCGACGGCCCCGTTCTCGACCCCAAAGGTCCGGTCACGCTCGCCGAGCGCGATCTCATGTTCGACGCCATCGTCATCATGATGATCGTGATCGTGCCGGTGTTCGTCATGGCGGCGCTGTTCACCTGGCGCTATCGCGGCACCAACCGCGGCGCCCGCTACACGCCGAACCTCGCTTATTACTGGCCCGTCGAGATCCTGGTCTGGGCGGTGCCGGCGGCGATCATCGTCTGGCTCGGCTTCCATCTCTACGCGGCCACCCATCGGCTCGATCCCTACAAGGCTGTCGATCCCGGCGTGGCCCCGCTAAATGTCGAGGCGGTGGCGCAGGACTGGAAGTGGCTGTTCATCTATCCCGACCAGAACATCGCCGTCGTCAACGAGCTGGTGTTTCCGGCAGGGCAGCCCCTAGCGCTCAGGATCACCTCCGACACGGTGATGAACTCGTTCGTCATCCCGGCGCTCGGCGGCCAGATCTACGCCATGGCCGGCATGCAGACGCGGCTCAATCTCCTCGCCGACGAGCCCGGGCGCTTCTGGGGCCGGAACGTCCAATATAGCGGGCGCGGTTTCGCCGATCAGCAGTTCGACGCCATCGCCACCACCAAGGACGACTTCGCCGCCTGGGTGGCGAAGGTGAAGCAGTCCTCCGATACCCTCGATGCGTCGACCTACGACCAGCTCGCCAAGCCGAGCGAGAAAGTGCCGGTCACCTATTACTCCGGCGTCGAGCCCAATCTGTTCGACTCCATCATCGCCAAATACACCCACGGCGACACGCACTCCGGCATGAGCGCCGGGGCCGAATAGGGGGGGAGCAGTGGACCTGTTCGGCAGACTGACCCTCGATTCGTTGCCGTTCTACAGCGCCATCGCCGCGTCGGGCGCCGCCGTCACCGTGCTCGGCGCGCTCTCCGTCGTGGCGGTTATCACTTATTTCGGCGCCTGGCGGCTCGTGCTGTTCGACTGGGTGTCGAGCATCGACCACAAGAAGATCGGCATCATGTACATCATGGTCGCGCTCGTCATGCTGGCGCGCGGCTTCATCGACGCCGCGATGATGCGCAGCCAGCAGGCCATCGCCTACGACAGCGAGGGCTACCTGCCGCCCGAGCATTTCGACCAGATCTTCTCCTCGCACGGCACCATCATGATCTTCTTCATGGCGATGCCGTTCCTGTCGGGGCTGATCAATCTCGTCATGCCGCAGCAGATCGGCTCGCGCGACGTGGCCTTTCCCTTCATGAATGCGGTGAGCCTATGGCTCACCAGCGCTGGCGCCGGCCTCGTGCTGGTGTCGCTGGTCATCGGCAAGTTCTCCACTGCCGGCTGGTCCGGCTATCCGCCTTACTCCGGCGCCGAATACAACCCCGGTGTCGGCGTCGACTATTGGCTGTGGGCGGTGCTCATCTCGGGCATCGGCTCGACCATGAGCGGCATCAACTTCCTCGTCACCATCATCAAATGCCGCGCGCCGGGCATGACCCTGTTCCGCATGCCGCTGTTCACCTGGACGGTGTTCGTCACCAGCGTGCTGATGATCTTCGCCTTTCCGGCGCTGACCGTGGTCTGCGGCATGCTGGCGCTCGACCGCACCTTCGGCATGCACTTCTTCACCAACGCCATGGGCGGCAACATGATGAACTACATCAACCTGTTCTGGTTGTGGGGTCATCCCGAGGTCTACATCCTCATCCTGCCGGCCTTCGGCGTATTCTCCGAGGTCGTGGCCACGTTCAGCCAGAAGCGCCTGTTCGGCTATGTCTCGCTCGTGCTCGCCACCATGGCCATTGGCATCTTGTCGTTCAGCGTCTGGCTGCATCACTTCTTCACCATGGGCTCGAGCGCCGAGGTCAATTCGTTCTTCGGCATCATGACCACCATCATCGCCGTGCCCACCGGCGTTAAGGTGTTCGACTGGCTTTTGACCATGTATCGCGGCCGCATCATCTTCCGGCCGCCGATGCTGTTCACCATCGGCTTCATCGTCACCTTCGTCATCGGCGGGTTGTCGGGCGTGCTGCTTGCGCTGCCGCCGGTCGACTATCTGATGCACAACACCACGTTCCTGATCGCTCATTTCCACAACATGATCATCCCGGGCGTGCTGTTCGGCTATCTCGCCGGCTACATGTTCTGGTTCCCCAAGGCGTTCGGCTTCAAGCTCGACGCCAAATGGGGCGCGTGGTCGTTCTGGTGCTGGATCGTCGGCTTCTATCTCGCCTTCATGCCGCTCTATGTGCTCGGCCTGCTCGGCATGCCGCGCCGCATGGAGCACTACGACATCGCCGCTTGGCAGCCGCATCTCATCGTCGCGGCCATCGGCGCCTTCATCATCTTCCTCGGCATCGTCTGTCTCGTCGTGCAGCTCTGGGTCAGCGTCAGGGACCGGCGGCTGGCCCTCGATCTGACCGGCGATCCGTGGAACGGCCGCTCCCTGGAGTGGGCCACCTCGTCGCCGCCCGCACCCTATAACTTCGCCGTACTGCCGCAGGTCGAGAGCGTCGATGCGTGGTGGGACATGAAGCAGCGCGGGCTCGCCTATGAGCGCCCTGACCGCTACGACGACATCGTCATCCCCAAGAACACCTTCATCGGCGCCTTCATCGGCGGCACCGCCTTCGTGTTCGGCTTCGCCGTGGTCTGGTACATCTGGTGGCTCGCCATTCTCTGCCTCGCGGCGATCGCGCTCGCCATCATCGTCCGCGCCTCCGACGACGACAGCGATTACGTCATGCCGGCGAGCAAGGTGAAGGCCATCGAGGATGCGCGCTTCGCGCAATTGGCCAAGGCGCCGAAGAACGAAATGGAGACCGACCCCGGCTTTGCCGGGGCGCCGGTGCCGGAGGCCTCAACATGACCGCGGGGGCATCGACCATGACCGACGCGGCGCCTGTGCCGGTTCCCGCCGCCAGGTACGAAGAAAAGGCGTTCGGCTTCTGGCTCTATCTCATGAGCGACGCCATCATCTTCGCGCTGCTGTTCGCCACCTATGTGGTGATGCTGGGCAACACCGCGGGCGGTCCGACAGGCAAGGAGTTGTTCAGCCTTGAGCGCGCCGCCGCCGAGACCCTCGTGCTGCTCCTCTCCAGCACCACGTTCGGCGTCGCCGCCGTGGCCATGGCCTTGGGCGACAGATCGCGCGTGCTGCTCTGGCTCGCCGTGACCGTGGCGCTCGGCCTTTGCTTCATCGCGCTCGAGATCGGCGAGTTCTGGGGTATGATCGCGCAAGGCGCAGGGCCCGACCGCAGCGGCTTCCTCTCCGCCTTCTTCACTCTCGTCGGCACCCACGGCCTTCACGTGAGCATTGGCATCCTTTGGATCCTGGTGATGATCGGACAGGTTCTGGTCAAGGGCCTGACCACGCCCGTCATCTCGCGGCTCGCCCGGCTCGGGCTGTTCTGGCACTTCCTCGACATCATCTGGGTCGCCATCTTTTCCGTCGTCTACCTGCCGGGGATATTGTGATGGACGCCAGCGGTTTTCCCGTCGAACGCAGCATCAGGCCCTATCTGATCGGTCTCGGGCTCGCCCTTCTCCTGACCGCGATTCCCTTCACCTTGGTCGCCATGGGAGCTCTGCCCCGGTTCACCACCCTCGTGATCATCGCCGTGGCCGCGCTCCTCCAGATCCTGGTACACTTGCGCTTCTTCCTGCATATCGGCTTCGTCTCCACGCCGCGCGAGAACCTGATCGCGCTCGCCTTCGCCGCCGTGCTCATCTGCATCATGCTCGGCGGCAGCTTCTGGATCATGTTCGACCTCTACTACCGGATGATGGTGTGAGGCCTGTACGTGGGGGCAGATCAGCAATATGTGATTGATTGCAAGTGCCCCTTGCCGGGCAGGGGGCCCCGCGCGATATAGAGTGCCCCGTCGGGACCTTAGCCTCCCAAATCCCGAGCCACGTTCCCTCGATCCAAGCGGAGTTCTCTCGATGTCGACACGAGTGAGTGGGCCGCAGAGCCCCGTCATCGAGTCGCGGGACGAGCTTGTCGCTTATCTCGAGACGGGGTCCAAGCCGGAGGCCCAATGGGCGATCGGCACCGAGCACGAGAAGTTCGGCTTCAACGTCAAGGATCGCTCTCCCGTCCCCTATCTCGGCGAGCGCGGCATCGCCGCGTTGCTCGAGGCGCACCATAAGCGCTTCGGCTGGGAGCCGATCCGCGAGGACGGCAACATCATCGCGCTCTCTTGCCTCGATTGTCCCAAGGGCGGGGCCATCAGCCTCGAGCCGGGCGGCCAGCTCGAACTGTCCGGCGCGCCTCTCGCCACTATTCACGAGACCGAGGAGGAGCTTCGTCAGCATCTCTCGCAAGTCGGCGAGGTAGCGCGCGAGCTTGGCATCGGCTTCCTTGGTCTCGGCTTCTCGCCGAAATGGACGCTCGACGAGACGCCGCTCATGCCCAAGGAGCGCTACCGCATCATGATGCGCTACATGCCGAAGCGCGGCGGCCATGGCCTCGACATGATGTTCCGCACCGCCACCGTCCAGGTGAACATGGATTTCAGCGACGAAGCCGACATGGTCAAGAAGCTTCGTGTCGGCCTTGCGCTCCAGCCGGTGGTCACGGCGCTGTTCGCCAACTCGCCCTTCACCGACGGCAAGCCAAACGGCTTCCAGTCCTACCGCGCCGAAATGTGGCGCGACACCGACCCTGACCGCACCGGCATGCTGCCTTTCGCCTTCGAGGACGGCATGGGCTTCGAGCGCTACGTGGACTACGCCCTCGGCGTGCCGATGTATTTCGTTTACCGCGACGGCCGTTACATCGACGTCGCCGGCGCCTCGTTCCGCGACTTTATGGCTGGCAAGCTTGCCGCGTTGCCCGGCGTGCGCGCCACCATGAACGACTGGGTCGATCATCTGACGACTCTGTTCCCCGAGGTCCGCCTCAAGCGCTTCCTCGAAATGCGCGGCGCCGACGCCGGCCAGTTTCGCGAGCTTCTGGCTTTGCCGGCGCTGTGGGCCGGACTTCTCTACGATAAGACGGCGCTCGACGGCGCCTCCGACCTCATCGCCAACTGGACGGCGAAAGAGCGCCAGGCCATGCGCGACGCCGTCCCGCGGCTCGGCCTTGCCACGCCGTTCAGGGATCGCACGCTCCGCCATGTCGCGCGCGAGATGCTGACCTTGGCGCAAGACGGCCTGAAGCGCCGCGCGCGTCTGAGCGATAGCGGCGAGGACGAGACCCGCGCACTCAAGCGCCTGTGGGAGATCCTCGAAGACGGACAATCTCCGGCCGACGAGCTGCTCACCGCCTATCGCGGCCCGTGGCAAGGAAACATCGATCGTCTGTTCGAGACTCAGGCGCTCTAAAGGAGACGCGGCTCGTGCCACTTCTGTTTCCCGTCATACTGGGCTCGGTGCGCCGCGATCGCCAAGGCATCAAGGCGGCGCGCTACATCATTGGGAAGCTAAAGGCGCGCCACGACGCGCCGGTCCTGGTCGATCCTTGCGAGAAGGAGCTGCCGCTGCTCGACCGCATGTACAAGGAGCATCCCAAGGGCGAGGCGCCGCCTCTGCTTGAGGAACTGGCCGACCTTTTCCGCCGTGCCGACGGCTTTGTCATTGTCACCGGCGAGTACAATCAGTCGGTGCCGCCCGCCCTGAAAAATCTGCTCGACCACTTTCTCGAAGAATATTTCTGGCGTCCCTCGGCCATCGTCGCCTATTCGGCCGGACGCTTTGGCGGCGTGCGGGCGGCCGTAGCACTAAGGACCATCCTTGCCGAGATGGGCATGCCGAGCGTGCCATCGACGCTCGCGATTCCAACTATCGGCAGCGCGCTCAATGACGACGGATCGGTCAACGAGGCATGGATCGACAAGGCCGCCGACCGCTTCCTGAATGAGTTCGTCTGGTACGCCGAGGCGCTGAAAGCGCAACGGGAGGCGAAGGGCACGCCGTACTAGAAGGGAACTTGTGAGACGCGCTAAGGCGCCGAGGCGCGTTGCGGTTCACCGAGCTTGGCGCTGATGCTGGTGAGCGTGATCGAACCTGTGCCCCAGGCCGTCGGTATGAGGATCTTGTAGGGAAAGTGGAAGCCCGTACGCGGGACGGGCACGAGCCAGGCTTCGATGTCTTCGGTTTTGGTCATGAACTGCACGCCGGGATGGTCAGGCCGGTAGCCGCCGATCGGCTGGTACTGCACTTGGCAAACCGCGGCGGGACCGGGCAGCGCGCCGGACGACGCGTCCTTGAGGCTTTCGATCCGCTTTGGCGAAAGAACGATGTCGAAGCGCTGCCTGCCGTCGAATATCGGGATGGTCTGATTGCAGACCTGTTGATTCCCGGCAGGCGCGTCGGAGCGCAGGGCGAGGAACGCGGCCGTGAGCGGGTCGAGCACGTTCTTGAGCTGCTTCGCGCTGATGGGGACGTCGCGCTTCCGCCTCTTCTTGGGCACGATAATGACGTCGCTGACAGTGCCGTCGCGGAAGCTCAAGCGGCGCTGCTCGCGTTTCTTGTCGCCCTTGTACTCGAGGGTGAACCTCGCCGGTTGCGGCGCCGCTTCCGTGAGCTCGCCGCGGCTCGTCGTCTTGCCGGATACGCTATAGAGCAGCCCCGCGAGCAGCGAGAACTTGCCGTCCGCCGCCATCTCGTAGGCGCCCCCCTTGAACGTCGCGGTCACCTGGAACGTGCCGAGGCTGACGCCCCCAAGGGCGGTATCATAGGTCGCAACGATCTTGCCCGGTCCGGGAGGCGCCGCCTCGCCGCCGCTGCGATCAGGCGCAACGCCTGCAAGCAGCAGAACGGCGATGATTGGGCCGTACCGCCTCCACCCCATCCGGGACCCTCCCATCGTCTAACCGCTGCCAGTCTACTCCGAACGGCGTCGAGAATGAGACGGGTCCGAAGAAGAGGCGGCCCGCGCGCCTACCCCAATCTTGAAAGCCGGCAGGGGCTAACCATATAATGGCCAAGTCTCGTCCTTTCCGCGACCCTGCACGGAATGGGACGTTTGTCCGTCCCCCAAGACGGATGGATCGGCGGCAGATCTCTCCTTTTCTGCCGCCGATTTTTTTGCGCTGAAGGGGCCGCGGCTATTTCAGGCTGGCGAAGGCGTCGGAGAAGCCTTGCAGGGAGACGGGGATGCCGATGCCGGCTTCCGGCGTGTCGAAGATGATGAACATCGCCGTCTCGCCGGACTTGAGCTTGCCGATCACCTCGTCCTGCAGCACCACCTCGGCCACGCAGCCGCGCTTGCCGCATTTGAGGAACGGCGCGTTGCCCACGTCCTGATTGTCGATCTTGAGGCCGAGCCCGGTCGGCAAGAGCACGCCGAGCGGTACCACCACGCGCAGCAGCTTCTTGTTCTCGCCGATGGCTTTATAGAACACCACGGTCAGCCCGACATTGGGCCGGTCCTCAGCGGTGACGCTCTGCACCAGCGCGCATTTCTCCTCCTTGGCGCCGGGGGGCGTGCGGCAGGACACCTGCCAGGCGCCGTGGGTCTCGCGCACCACGCTGCCAGGGCCGGTGGCGCCGGGTACCACGTCGGGCGATGCCCCTTGCGCCCCCACATGGCTGCCAAGGCCGACCGCTAGCGCAAGCGCCAGGCCGAGCTTGGCGAGCGGCCGCGATTTTGGCGCGGGGCGGGGCAATTGGGGCGTTTCAGCCATGGGCACCACAAAAACCGGCCGCTCCCGCCTTTTCAAGGGCGAATAGGAGCGATGCGCAATAAATCCCAAGCCGAGGCGGCGTGAAGCGGCGCTGCGCAGCATGGAAAACCGCCATCGCCGAGTATTGGGGCCAAATTTCGACGGTACTCCCGCTGGGAAATATCCCGGGGCCTGCCAAGCCGGCGCGGCAAGCGCCTAAAAGTCGTGCGTCAAGCGTGCATATGCCGCACGGGCGCCTGAAATCATGAGTGTTGCCAATCTATATCCTTTATGATTTGAAAAACACAAAACAACCTCCGGCCCGCCGCATTCAGCGGGGACCGGCGCAACAATGAAATCTGGGGGCGACGCCCTTACTCGCGACGAAGAATTGCGCGCCGCCCCTTTCGACAGAGCGGCGTGGGCGAGCCTGCCCATGCCCGACCAATCGAGCCGGACCTCGTCTTGCGAGGAAGGCCAGGGAGCAGGCGAGGAGTGAAGGGATGGCGATGTTCCACCGCACGCTGACGGTTCTTGCTGCGCTTGGCAGTCTTGCCTTGGCCGGCCCTGCGATGGCCGGCGACGGCCAGCCGAGCCCCTGGCAGATAACCTTCCAGGAATCCGCCACCCCGGTCATGTCGCAGATCACCGACTTCCATACCTACGTCAACATCATCATCACCCTGATCGCGGTGTTCGTCCTCGCGCTCCTCGTGTTTGTCATGGCGCGCTTCAACGAGAAGCGTAACCCCAATCCCTCCCGCACCTCGCACAACACGCCGCTCGAGGTCATCTGGACGGTGCTGCCGATCCTCATTCTCGTCGCCATCGCCATCCCGTCGTTCCGGCTGTTGTTCGCCCAGTACGACTTCCCCAAGGCCGACGTCTCCATCACCGCCACCGGCAGCCAGTGGTACTGGACCTACGAATATCCCGACGAGGGCATCCGCTTCGATTCGATCATGGTGCCCGAGGCCGACCTGAAAGAGGGTCAGCCGCGCCTCCTTGCCGTGAACCGCGAGGTGGTCGTGCCGGTGAACAAGAACGTGGTCGTCGGCCTCAAGTCCAACGACGTGATTCACGACTGGGCCGTGCCGTCGTTCGGCGTCAAGCTCGACGCGGTGCCGGGCCGCCTGCAACAGACCTGGTTCCGCGCCGAGCGCGAAGGCGTCTACTACGGCCAATGCTCCGAGCTGTGCGGCCGCAATCACGCCTTCATGCCGATAGCCGTGCGCGTGGTCTCGGAAGCGGAGTACGCCGAGTGGGTCGCCAAGAACAAGTCGGCCGCGGTTGAGACCGACGGAAAAGTTGCCGCCGTCCGCGACTAGGATCGGAATATCGCATGAGCATCCGGCCGCATCGGCCGCGATCTGAAAAGCAAGGACGATAAGGGAAAACAGTCATGGCAAAGAGCGCCCACGCAGAAGCCGCCCATCACGACCACCGTCCGTACGGCATCGGTCGCTGGCTGTTCTCCACCAATCACAAAGACATCGGCACGATGTACCTCGTGCTGGCGCTGGTCGGCGGCGTCATCGGCGGCCTGCTGTCGATGGCCATGCGCGCCGAGCTCATGGAGCCGGGCATGCAGATCTTCGGCAACCCGGAAATGTTCAACGTCTTCGTCACCGCCCACGGCCTGATCATGGTGTTCTTCATGGTGATGCCGGCCACTATGGGCGGGTTCGGCAACTGGATGGTGCCGCTGATGATCGGCGCGCCGGACATGGCCTTCCCGCGCCTCAACAACATCTCGTTCTGGCTGCTGGCGGCGGCCTTCACGCTTCTCGTCCTGTCGCTGTTCATGCCGGGCGCTCCCGGCGCCTCCGGCGTAGGCGGCGGCTGGACCATCTACGCGCCGCTCTCCACCAGCGGCACGCCCGGCATCGCCATGGATTTTGCCATTCTGGCGCTGCATCTCGCCGGCGCCTCCTCGATCCTCGGCGCCATCAACTTCATCACCACCATCCTCAACATGCGCGCGCCGGGCATGACCCTGCACAAGATGCCGCTGTTCGTTTGGTCCGTCCTGGTGACGGCCTTCCTGCTCCTCTTGTCGCTGCCGGTGCTGGCGGGCGCCATAACCATGCTGCTGACCGACCGCAATTTCGGCACGGCGTTCTTCGATTCCGCCCGTGGCGGCGATCCGCTGCTGTGGCAACACCTGTTTTGGTTCTTCGGCCATCCCGAGGTGTACATTTTAATTCTGCCGGGCTTCGGTATGGTTAGCCAGATCGTTGCCACCTTCTCGAAGAAACCCGTGTTCGGCTATCTCGGCATGGCCTACGCCATGGTAGCGATCGGCCTGATCGGCTTCGTGGTTTGGGCCCACCACATGTACGCGGCCGGCATCGACGTGAACACGCAGGCCTATTTCGTGTTCGCCACCATGGTGATCGCCGTGCCCACCGGCGTGAAGATCTTCTCGTGGATCGCCACCATGTGGGGCGGCTCGCTGTCGTTCAAGACGCCGATGCTGTGGGCGCTCGGCTTCATCTTCCTGTTCACCATCGGCGGCGTGACCGGCGTCGTGCTGTCGAATGCCGGCGTCGACCGCTCGTTCCACGACACCTACTATGTCGTGGCGCACTTCCACTACGTGCTGTCGCTCGGCGCCGTGTTCTCCGTCTTCGGCGCTTGGTACTACTGGTCGCCGAAGATGACCGGCTACATGTATTCCGAGGCGATCGGTAAGCTGCACTTCTGGCTGATGTTCATCGGCGCGAACCTCGCCTTCTTCCCGCAGCATTTCCTCGGCCTCGCCGGCATGCCGCGCCGCTACGCCGACTATCCGGATGCGTACGCCGGCTGGAACATGGTCTCGTCGATCGGCTCGTATATCGCCTTCGCCGGCTTCCTCGTGTTCCTCTACGGCATCGCCGCGCAGTTCGCCCGGAAGGTGCCGGCCGGGGCCAATCCATGGGGCGTGGGAGCCACCACCCTGGAGTGGACGTTGCCATCGCCGCCGCCGTTCCACACCTTCGAGACGCTTCCGCGCGTCAAATGACCGGGATGGCTCGGGTAGAGGCGCTTTGTGGGTAGGTTGATGTCCGACGCGACGGCCCCAGCGATTGCAGGCAGGTTCGATGCCGCCACCGGCGGCGACATCGCCGACTATGTCGCGCTGCTGAAGCCTCGGGTCATGTTTCTCGTGGTGTTCACGGCGCTCGTCGGCCTGGTCGCCGCACCCGGAGATATGCATCCGGTCCTGGCCATCGCCGCGCTCGCCTGCACCGCCGTCGGCGCCGGCGCCTCCGGCGCGCTGAACATGTGGTACGACGCCGATATCGACGCGGCGATGGCGCGCACCGCGTCGCGGCCCCTGCCGCAAGGCGCCGTCACGCCGGAGGAGGCGCTCGGCTTCGGCGCCGTGCTCGCCGTGGGCTCGGTGCTCTGTCTCGGCTTGATGGTGAATTGGGTCGCCGGCGGTCTGCTGGCGCTGACCATCGCCTTCTACGTGTTCGTCTACACCATGTGGCTGAAGCGGACGACGCCCCAGAACATCGTCATCGGCGGCGCCGCCGGCGCCGTGCCGCCCATGATCGGCTGGGCGGCCGCCACCGGCAGCATCGGCCTCGAGCCCTTCGTCCTGTTCCTCATTATCTTCATGTGGACCCCGCCGCATTTCTGGGCCTTGGCGCTGCTCCGCACGCGCGACTATGCCCGCGCCGGCGTCCCCATGCTTCCCGTCGTGCATGGTGCGGACGAAACCAGGCGGCAAATCCTGATTTATAGCCTGATCCTGGCGCCGCTCGGCATGGCGCCCGCCGTCATCGGGCTTGGCGGCCTGCTCTACACCGTCATGGCGTCGATCCTCGGCGCCTTCTTCGTCGTCTTCGCCGTCGATTGCTATCGCGAGCGGCAGGGTGAGGCGGGGGACCGGGCGGCAAAGCACCTGTTCGCCTATTCGGTGCTATACCTTTTCCTGCTCTTCGCCGCGCTTTTGATCGAGCACGGCTTCGGTATCGACGGCGGCGCTCTGCCGCTTAACTGGACGTCGTGATGCAAGATGCGGAAGCCGAGCGCAAACGCCGTCAACGCAGGAGATCGGTGGCCATCGCCTGGATCCTCGTGGCGCTCGTTGTGCTGTTCTTTATCGTCACCATTGTGCGGCTTGGCGGCAACGTCGCCCTTCGCAGCATTTGACTCTGAGCGGGCGGCATGACCGGCAACACGCCTCATAACGATAAGCGAGACCGCAAGGGCCTCGTCGCCCTGTCGCTGGCCGGCCTCGTCGCCGCCATGGTTGGCCTGTCCTTCGCCGCCGTGCCGCTGTACCGCATGTTCTGCCAAGCGACCGGCTATGGCGGCGTTCCGCAGCAGGCCGAAATGGCGCCTGACGAGGTGCTCGACCGCACCATCACCGTCCACTTCGACGCCAATGTCGACCGCGCCCTGCCGTGGAAGTTCGCTCCCGTCGACCGGACGGTAGAGGTGAAGATCGGCGAATCGGCGCTCGCTTTCTTCCAGGCGAGCAATGAGACCGATAAGCCGGTGACCGGCACCGCCGGCTTCAACGTCGTGCCCGAGATCGCCGGGCGTTACTTCACCAAGATCGAATGTTTCTGCTTCAAGCAGCAGACGCTTGCCGCGGGTCAGAGCATCGACATGCCGGTGACGTTCTTCATCGACCCGAAGATCGTCGAGGACGAGAGCACCAGGAATATTTCCGAGATTACCCTGTCCTACACGTTCTATCGCAACGACGACCCTCCGGGCGTCGCAGCGGCGCAGGGTCAGAAATCGGGTTCGTGAGCCAAGTGGCGCGAGAGAGGCGCCTCTAGGAGAGATTGGGGAAGAAGGGGACCGCAAAGATGGCCGACGCCCACGCTAAACCGCAACACGACTACCATCTCGTTGATCCGAGCCCGTGGCCCATCGTCGGCGCGGTCGGGGCGATCACCCTCGCCATCGGCGTCCTCATGTACTTCATGTCGAAGAAGGCCGGCGACCCGCAGCTCTGGTATGTGCTGCCGGGCTTCGCCCTTGTCGTCCTCACCATGTTCGGCTGGTGGCGCGACGTCATCAGGGAGGCGCACGAGCATTACCAAACGCCGGTCGTGCAGCTACATCTCCGCTACGGCATGATCCTATTCATCGCCTCCGAGGTGATGTTCTTCGTGGCGTGGTTCTGGGCGTATTTCGACGTCGCCCTGTTTCCTGACGATGCCGTCACCTACGCACGCACCGAAGTGCTCGGCGGGCAATGGCCTCCGATCCCGAGCGACGAGACCGGCGTCTCGGGGCTTGGCTATTTCGGGCACACCTTCAATCCGTGGAGCCTGCCATTCGTCAACACGCTGATCCTGCTCACGTCGGGCACGACGGTGACTTGGGCGCATCACGCCATGCTGCACAACGATCGCAAGGGCCTTGCCTGGGGGCTTGCCTGCACCGTCGTGCTCGGCATCATGTTCACCGCGCTCCAGGCCTATGAGTACATGCATGCGGGCTTTGGTTTCGCCCACCACATCTACGGCTCGACCTTCTTCATGGCGACCGGCTTCCACGGCTTCCATGTGATCGTCGGCACGATCTTCCTGATCGTCTGCCTGTTCAGGGCGCTCCAGGGCCACTTCTCGCCGAAGCAGCATTTTGGCTTCGAGGCGGCGGCGTGGTATTGGCACTTCGTCGACGTGGTGTGGCTGTTCCTGTTCACCTGCATCTATGTGTGGGGAGCGGGCACCAGCTATCCTGCGCACTAGCGGCGGAACACCGTCTTGCACGGGGGCGGCCGGCCGGCCGCCCCCTTTTCATTTTGGACAGACTTGTTTCATGGACGACAGACAGACCCAGCAGCATTCTCTTGGCTCCACAATTTTGGCGGGCCTCATCGGTCGCTGTCCCGCGTGCCACCGCGGCAGGCTGCTCACGGGCTACCTCACGCTCGCCCCGCGCTGCGACGTTTGCGGCCTCGACTATGATTTCGCCGATTCCGGCGACGGACCTGCCGTCTTCGTCATTCTGGTGACCGGGTTCATCGTCGTCGGTGCCGCTCTCTTGGCGGAAGTCTTCTACAAGCCCCCTTATTGGCTACACGCACTTCTCTGGGGCAGCCTAGCCGTCGCCCTGCCTCTCCTCCTGCTTCGGTCTTTCAAGGGCGTGCTCATTGCCCTCCAGTACAGGCACAAGGCCGAAGAGACCAAGTTCGCCTCCGACTAGAGCTCGCGATGCGGACACCGGGACTTATCAGGCTTACGATCTTTGCCCTTGCGGCGCTTGCGCTCCTCATTGGGCTAGGCGTTTGGCAGCTTGAGCGCCTCGAGTGGAAGGAGGCGCTGATCGCCCGCATCGAGGCGCGCGCCAACGCCAAGCCCATGCGCCTCGACCGGGCGATCGCGCTCGCCGGCCAGGGGGGCAACATGAGCTACCATCGTGTACGCGCCGAGGGCCGCTTCCACCATGCCAGGGAGCAATATCTTTACGCTCTGTCGCTCGACGGCAAGCAGGGGTGGCACGTTGTTACCCCGTTGGAGACCGTCGACGGTACCGTGGTGCTGGTCGATCGCGGTTTCGTGCCGGATGCTTTGCGCGATCCATCCTCGAGGGCGCTCGGCCAGATCCAGGAGGTGGTGACCGTGACCGGGCTCGTGCGCACGCCGGAAAGTCCAAGCCTCTTCATCCCGGACAACGAGCCTGACAAGAATATCTGGTTCACGCGCGATTTGCCGGGCATGGCGCGCGCCATGTTTCCCAGCGGCACCGTCGAGGTTGCCCCGTTCTTCCTGGAGGCCGAGGCGAGTGAGGTGCCCGGCGGCTGGCCCGAGGGCGGCCAGACTAGGCTCAAGCTCGTCAATAACCATTTGCAATACGCGCTCACCTGGCTCGGCCTGGCGGTCTGCCTTATCGCGGTCTACGGCGTTTATGTATGGGGCGCTTACCGCGGCGACCGGTCTTAACGAGCCCACTTTGGCCTGGTTGCTTGCGAACCCTCCGGCCGTTAGGGTTCAGCCTCGAAAGCCCCCATTTTTCCCGGTGAGAGGCAAATCTTGAAGTTCATCTCAACGCGCGGCGAGGCGCCGGCGCTCTCCTTCGAGGGAGCGCTGATGGCCGCGCTTGCCCGCGACGGGGGGCTGTTCATGCCGGAGGCGTGGCCGCGGCTCGAGCCGGCTGACATCGCCGCGCTCGCCGGTCTCGACTATGCAGACGCCGCCTACCGGGTCATGAGCCCCTATCTCGAAGGCGATCCTTGCTCCGCCGACCTCGGCCCGGTGCTCCAGGAGGCCTATGAGAGCTTCCACCATCCCGCCGTAGCGCCGCTGCGCCAGATCGGGCCGAACACCTTCGTGCTTGAGCTGTTCCACGGTCCGACCCTCGCCTTCAAGGACCTCGCCATGCAGGTGGTGTCGCGGCTGATGAACCGCGCGCTGCTGCGCAAAGGCGCTCGCGCCACCGTGGTCGGCGCCACCTCCGGCGACACCGGCGCCGCGGCCATCGAGGCGTTTCGCGGGCTCGACGCCATCGACGTATTCATCCTCCACCCCAAGGGCCGCATCAGCGACGTGCAACGGCGGCAGATGACCACCGCCACCGAGGCGAACGTCCACAACATCGCCGTGGAGGGGACCTTCGACGACTGCCAGGCGATTCTGAAGGCGCTGTTCAACGCTCAGGACTTGCGCAATAGACTCGCATTAACCGGCGTAAACTCCATAAATTTCGCACGGGTTCTCGCGCAGATTCCCTATTATTTCACCGCTGGCGTCAGTCTTGGCGCGCCGCACCGGCCGCTCGCCTTCACCGTGCCCACCGGAAATTTCGGAGATATTTTCGCAGGTTACGCCGCCCGCGCCATGGGCTTGCCGGTCTCGCGCCTCGTTATTGCCACGAACCTAAACGACAGTTTACCGCGTGCGCTCGGCTCGGGAATCTACGAGCCGCAAGGCGTGGTTGCCACCTCAAGCCCGAGCATGGACATCCAGCTTGCGAGCAATTTCGAGCGCCTGTTGTTCGAGCTTGCCGGCCGCGATGCTGCCCGGGTGAGGGGGCTGATGGCGGAGCTGCGCAACGCCGGCGCGTTCCGTTTGCGTGAGGGGGAGCTCGGTCGATTGCGCGATCTGTTCGGTGCGCATGCGATCGGCGAGCACGATACGGAGATGACCATTCGGGGGATTTTCGAAGAGACCGGCGTGCTGGTTGACCCGCACACCGCGGTCGGCATCGCCGCGTCGCGCCGCGAGGAGGGGATCGGCCCAGCGCCCATGGTCGTGCTGTCGACCGCGCACCCGGCCAAGTTCCCTGGCGCCGTCGAGCGCGCTACCGGCCGCGTGCCGGAGCAGCCCGAGCGCCTGCGGCTCAGGCTCGGCCAGCACGAACGCTGCACGACCTTGCCCAACGATTTCGGCGCCGTCGCTGAGTTCATTGCCAGCCACAGCCGCGCCGTGCCGGCGCGTGCGGAGGTGCGGGCGTGAGCGTCGAGCGGTCACAGCTCGCCAATGGCTTGACGGTCGTCAGCCACGCCATGCCCGAGGTCGAGACGGTGTCCCTCGGCATCTGGATCGGCGCCGGCAGCCGCTCTGAGGGCCAGGCTGAGCACGGTGTGGCTCATTTTCTCGAGCACATGGCCTTCAAGGGCACGGCGCGGCGCAGCGCCCGCGACATCGCCGAGGAAATCGAGGCGGTTGGCGGCGACCTCAACGCCGCGACCAGCGTCGACGCGACCGCCTATTACGCGCGCGTCATGCGCAAGGACATGCCGCTTGCCCTCGACATCTTGAGCGACATCATCCTCGCGCCGATCTTCGACCACAACGAACTCGCCCGCGAGCGTGACGTCATCCTGCAAGAGATCGCCGCCTCCCAGGATTCACCCGACGACATAGTCTTCGATCTCGTCTCCGAGGCGGCATTTCCGGATCAGCCTGTTGGCCGGCCGATCCTCGGCACGGCACAAAGTGTGAGCGGCTTCGACCGCGCGCATCTCGGCGCCTATCTCGCCGCGCATTATCATGCGCCCAACATGGTCCTCGCCGCGGCGGGTGCCGTCGACCATGCGGCGCTGGTGGCGGAAGCCGAGCGGCGGCTCGCCGGCCTAATCGCGACGACGACGCCGCAGCCGGAAAGTGCGGCCTATTCCGGCGGGTTCAGGCGTTCCGCCAAGCCCTTCGAGCAGACCCATCTCGTGCTTGCCTTCCAGGCGCCGCACTACCGCCACCCGGATTATTTCGCGGCGCAGATCCTCGCGGGCGCGCTCGGCGGCGGCATGTCGTCGCGGCTGTTCCAAGAGGTGCGCGAGCGGCGCGGGCTTTGCTACTCGGTCTACGCCTTTTCGACCGGCCTCTCCGACACCGGCATGTTCGCGATCCATGCGGCCGGTGCGCCCGACCGAGCCCACGACCTGTTCGCCGTGATCCGCGTCGAGCTTGAGCGCGCCGCCGAAGGGGGTTTTGACGCCAAGGAGCTTGCCCGAGTAAAGGCCCAGCTCAAGATGGGGCTCCTCGCCGGGCTCGAAAGCTCCGCCATGCGTGCCGAGCAGCTCGCCCGGCAGATACTCGTTCATGGCCGGGTGCTGACCACCGAGGAGCTGATCGACAAGGTGGAAACGGTCGAGGCCGCCGATCTACAATCGCTGGTTGAGTGCCTATTGGTCTCGCCGCTTAGCCTTGCCACGGTAGGGCCCATTCTTCATGTTGCAAGGTTCGAGGCCGTGGCTGAAAAATTCACCGTTCCGGCGAGCAAAGCGGCCTAAAGGGGGTCTTCGTCGATGGCGTTGTTGCGAACTGCATCCGCGAGTGACTTTGGGCCGGTCATCGAGTCGGAGCGGGTCATGCTGCGCACACCGCAAATGTCCGACTACCCAGCCTGGGCCGAGCTCAGGGCCTCAAGCCGCGAATTCCTGATGCCGTGGGAGCCGCTTTGGGCTACCGACGAATTGTCTCGCGCCTCGTTCCGGCGCCGCGTGCGCCACTATCAGCGCGATCTCCGCGAGGACGTCGGCTATGCCCTGTTCATCTATGCCGCCGCCTCAGGCGCGCTGGTCGGCGGCCTCACGCTCTGCAACGTGCGCCGCGGCGTGACCCAATCGTGCACGCTCGGCTATTGGATCGGCGCCAAATATGCGCAGCAAGGCTATATGACGGCTGCGGTCCGCGCCGTCGAACCCTTCGTTTTCGATACGCTCGAGTTGCACCGGCTCGAGGCGGCGTGCCTGCCGACCAACGCGGCCTCGATACGGCTTTTGGAGAAGACGGGCTTCAAGCGCGAAGGATTGGCGCGCCGCTATTTGCGGATCAACGGCGTGTGGCAGGATCATCTGCTTTACGCGCTGCTCGACACGGACCCGCGTTGTTAGCGGCGGCTCGGTAACGGCTGGACGGGGGAGGAATGGCGAAGACGAACGCCGCATCACGGGAAGAAGCGGCTGCCTTTTGGCGGAAACGCCCCGGCGCCGGATTCCGCGTTGCCTGCGTCGTCTTTCTCGTCCTTGCCATGATGGCGCCGGGGCTCGCCCGCGCCATCGAAGCGATCCCGGTCGAGCCGGATCAGCCCAGGATCGACATCACCACCAAGGGCGAGCTCTACGAAGGACGTGGCGACCGGCTGCAGATCGAGACGGCGCCGGGACCCGACGGCTATATCGGCCGCATGGCCGTTCAGGCCTCAACCCCCGGCACCAATCCGGGTTGGCTCGTCTTCGCCCTGTCGAACCCCACCGAGGAGCGCATCGTGCGCTGGCTCGTAGCACCGCGCTACACCCTGGCCAATTCAGGCGTGCTGCGGCCCGAGCTCGACGCGCCGCGCATCGCCGCGGTCACGCCCTCGCTCGGCTTCCGCCCGGAACCCTTAAAGAGCGACCGCGCCGATATGTTCCGTCTCAATCTGGAGCCCGGGCAGACGGTCACCTACGCGGCGGAACTGAGTTCCGCCCACGTGCCGCGGCTCTCGCTCTGGGATCCCAACATTTATCAGGCGAAGCAGCAGGACCGCATGTTGTTCAACGGCGTGCTTCTAGGCATCACCGGGCTGCTCGCCATCTTCTTGACCGCGATCTTTGCCGCCAACCACCGCGCCATCTTTCCCGCCACGGCCCTGGTCGCCTGGGCCGCGCTCGTCTATTTCTGCGTCGACTTCGGATTCTGGAACAAGCTGTTCCCAGTGGGACCGGACCGCACCGCGGTCTATCGCGCCGCCGCTGAGGCCGGGCTTGCCGCGAGCCTCGTGCTGTTTCTCTACACCTTCCTGCGCATCGGGCTGTGGCATGTGTGGATCAAGACCGCCTTCTGGGTGTGGATCGCCGCGCAGTTCGCACTGGTCGCCGTTGCCATCATCGACCCGCAGACCGCCGCGGGGCTGGCCCGCGCCTCCACTCTTGTGATCGCCGGCGTCGGCACCGGCCTCATCGCCTACTTCGCGCTGCGCGGACAGGACCGCGCCATGTCACTGATCCCGAGCTGGATGCTGCTCATCGTCTGGCTGCTCGGCGCCTCCATGATCGTGATCGGCAAACTCTCTGGCGAGGTCGTGGTTTCGGGCCTCGTCGCCGGCCTCGTGCTTATCGTCGTGCTGCTCGGCTTCACCGTCACCCAGTTCGCCTTCCGCACCGGCGGCGGCGCCGTCAGTCTCGGGCCGCCGAGCCTCGTGCAGATGAAGTCGCTCGCCGTCGACGGCTCGGGCACACACGTGTTTCAGTGGCACGCCGGCAGGGACATGATCACCGTTGCGAGCGAGGTCGAAACGGAGCTCGGCCTCGATCCTGGCAGCCTCAGCGTGCCGGTCGATGAATTCCTCCAACACATGCACGCTTCCGACCGCGAGCGCTTCCGCCTCATGCTATGGTCGCTGCAGGAGAAGCAGGGCGGTGACCTCCAGATCGATTTCCGCCTGCGGCGGCACGACGGCACCTATCTCTGGTACGACCTCAAAGCGCATGCCGCGCCGAACGAGAATGTTCGGCTGTTGCGCTGCGTCGGGCTGATGCGCGACGTGACCAGCCTCAAGCGTTCGCATGAGCGGCTGATGCACGACGCGGTGCACGACAGCCTGACCGGACTGCCAAACCGCGAGCTGTTCATGGACCGCCTGCAAGGCGCCATCACCCGCGCCGCCGAAGGTCAGTCCCACCGCCCCACCTTGATGTTCATCGACATCGACCGCTTCAAGAACGTCAACAAGAGCTTCGGCCTCGTCATCGGCGACTCGATGCTGCTGACGCTCGGGCGACGTCTCGGGCGCCACCTCAACCCGCAAGACACCCTCGCCCGCCTCGGCGGCGATCAGTTCGCCATCCTGCTCATCTCCGAGAGCGACCCGCATCACGTGGCGACCCTCGCCGAGCGGGTCAGGCGGGCGCTTCGCACGCCGATGAAGATCAGCGCCAAGGAGATCATCCTCACCGCGTCGATCGGCATCGTTGTCCATGATGGCAGCCAGACCACGGCGCAGGACATGCTGCGCGAGGGCGAGATCGCCATGCTTAGGGCGAAGCGCGGCGGCGCCGACCGCATCGAGATTTTCAACCCCGCCATGCGCGGCGAGGACGAGAGCCGCCTGCCGCTCGAGAGCGAGCTCCGTATGGCGTTGGACCGGCAGCAAATATCGGTCCTCTATCAGCCGATTACGAGACTTGCGTCGAACCAGCTCGCCGGCTTCGAGGCGCTTCTGCGCTGGGACCATCCGACCCGCGGTCGGCTCGCGCCTGAGGATTTCATCCCGCTTGCCGAGGAGTCGGGGCTGATCGTCGAGCTTGGCAGCTATGTGCTGGGCCAGGCTTTGGAGCAGGCGGCGAGCTGGCACAAGGTCCTGCCCCGCGATCGCGATCCTCTGTTCGTCAGTGTCAACGTATCGAGTCGGCAGCTGTTCCGCCAGGACATGGTGCAGGAGATCAGGCTGATGCTGGCGCGGGAGGCCGTGCCGCGCGGCACCCTGAAGCTCGAGATCACCGAGTCGCTGGTCATGGAGAATCCAGAGCGCGCCGTCGAGATCCTCACCTGGCTCAAGACCTTCGGCGCAGGCCTTGCGCTCGACGATTTCGGCACCGGCTATAGCTCGCTGAGCTACTTGCATCGTTTCCCGTTCGACGTCATCAAGGTCGACCGTTCGCTCGTCCGCGAAAGCACGCTCAACGGCCAGACGCCGCTCATCCTTCGTTCTGTCGTGGCGCTTGCCCATGAGCTCGGCAAGGAGGTGGTGGCCGAGGGCGTGGAGACGGCGGCCGACGCGAGCTACCTGCGCTCGATCGGCTGCGAATTCGGCCAGGGCTTCTACTATGGGGAGCCGATGTCGGCCAAGGACGTGGCCACTCTGCTTGCCGCGCTTGCGAGCCACCGCAAGCGCAAGCAGCGCGAGCGGGCCCGAGCGCCAGCCGAGCCGCAAGCGCCGTCAGGTCTGGAAGTCAATGCGCCGAGCCAGCCGGCGTTGCCCGCGCTTACCGGGCCAAGCACCGCGTGATCAGGGATCAGAAATCAGAAGTCAGACACGAGAGGTCTGATTTCTGATTTCTGATTTCTGTCCCCTGACTCAGGCGTGACCTGAGTCGTTGACGAGGCGGATCGGGTCGATCCCGAGGCTGTTCAGCGCGCGGCTGTACTTCCTGTCGACCTCAGGATCGAAGATCAGATCGGGATCGGCAGGACAGTTGAGCCAGCCATTGGCCTGAATCTCGTTTTCCAGTTGCCCCGGCGCCCAACCGGCATAGCCGAGCGCGAGCAGCGCCTTGTCGGGTCCGCTGCCCTTGGCGATGTCCCGCAAGATGTCGATGGTGGCGGTGAGGCAGACGCTCTCGTCGATGGGGAGCGTGCTCTCTGCCTTGAAGTAGTCGGCGCTGTGCAGCACGAAGCCTCGGCCGGTCTCGACCGGGCCGCCGAGATACACGGCCATGGCGCTCAAGCCGGTGGGCAGCGCGATGCGATCCTGCGGCGGCACGATGTTGAGCTGCTCGAGAAGTTCGGTGAAGCTGATGTTCGGCGCTCGCTGATTGATGATGATGCCCATGGCGCCCTCGGAGGAATGGGCGCAGAGATAAATCACCGATCGCGAGAACTGCGGATCGCCCATCGCCGGCATGGCGATGAGGAGTTGGCCATCGAGATAGCCTTCGTCCTCTAGGCGTGTTCGACCTGCCATTGGTCCATGCTACAGCAACTCTGCTATGAGGGAAGGGGCAGCGATGAATTAAGGCAGTGCCGGGTTAACTCCCGTGGGCTCACAAAAGAGTGACCCACGACGCGCTTGCAAGAGGTCGCGCCGGGCTGGGCTCGCCACTAGATTTGCCGCTAAGAGTCATTCATTGCATGAGCAGGACGGAGTGAACGTGAGGAGAATTTGCGAGCGCCGAATTGTGACGGTTCCCACCTGGCTGGCAATCGGCGCTTTGCTGGGCATCGTGTCTGGTGGCGCGGGCCTTGCCACGCCCGTCGGCGAATCGCCCTGGGTCGATCAGACGAATTCCAAGGTGAGACTCGTCAGCGGCACGGTCGAGCGCGCGGGAAACCCCGCCCCGTTTGCCGGCGTGCAGCTGCGTATGGCACCGGGCTGGAAGACCTATTGGCGCAACCCCGGCGACTCCGGCGTGCCGCCTACCTTCGATTGGTCGGGCTCGAAGAATCTCAAGAGCGCCGACGTGCTGTACCCCGCACCCCACCGCTTTGTCGATGCCGGCGGCACGGCGATCGGATACTCCGATGAGGTGGTGTTCCCCGTGAGGATCACGCCGGAGCGAGAAGGCGACCCCGTGGAGCTTGCCCTCAACTTCGACTACGGCCTGTGCAAGGATCTGTGCATCCCGAACGAAGCGGAACTGCGCGCGGCGCTTCCGCCCGGTCTGGGCAAAGGGGATGCGGCCTTGCTCGATACGGCGCTCGCCCAAGTTCCGCTTCCCGCCGCGTTCGACGCGCTGCCGCGCATCGAACGCGTCACCGCAACTCTCGACGGTCCTGCGCCCGGGCTCGAGGTCGAGGCACTGTTTCCACACGGCGCGTCGGAGACCGACCTGTTTGTCAGCAGCCCGGATGTGCCCGTACCGGTACCGAAGGCGCTCGGGCCGCTCGACGGCGGCAGGCAGCGCTTCACGGTCGCTTTCATGTCGCCCGAGGAGGCGGCCGCCATCAAGGGCAAGCCGCTGCTCTTCACCCTCGTGTCGGACCAAGGCACGACGGAGACCACTTGGACCGTCGACTGACTATTGGAGCCTAGCGGGCGATACTCGGCGCACTCCAAGCCCCGGCGGCGGCGCCTGCCGCCGCGCCGACCGGACCGGCCACTGCAGCGCCGAACACTCCGCCAACCGCCGCGCCGCTGACGCGCTGCTGCGTCGTCGTGCAAGCTCCAACAAGGAGTGCGGTCGTCACGGCGGCCATGGCAGCAATTCCCTTCATGATGCCCCCTGAGGTTCCTGCGTCCAGTGTCGGAACGTAGCGGCCCGCACAGTGGTTCCACCTTGGCGTCCGGCTTGGCCCCGGCAGGGGAAGCCGTTATGGTGCCGGCGCGAGACCGCAAGCGAGGAGGCGCCGATGACCATCGCCAAAGGAGACAGCCTGCCCGAGGCCACCTTCAGGGTCATGGGACCGGAGGGCATCGACACGTTGACCACCGACGATTTGTTCGCCGGCAAGAAGGTGGTGCTGTTCGCCGTCCCCGGCGCCTTCACGCCCACCTGTCACCTCAAGCATCTCCCCGGCTTCATCGAGAGCGCCGGCAAGTTCAAGAAGATGGGCGTCGACACTGTGGCCTGCGTCGCCGTCAACGATCCCTTCGTACTCGCCGCCTGGGAGGAAAAATCCGGCGGCAAGGGCAAGGTCCTGTTCCTGTCGGACGGCAATGCCGAGTTCACGCGCGCCATCGGCATGGATTTCGACGGCTCGGGCATCGGGCTTGGCACCCGCTCCAAGCGCTACGCCATGTTCGTCGACGACGGCGTGGTCAAGGTGCTGAACACCGAAGAGTCGCCCGGCGTCGCCGACGTCTCGACCGCCGCCAAGGTCCTCGAGGAGCTTTAGGAGCTTGCCCGGCGTCGAGTCCCTTTTTCCTTCCACTGCACGTACTCGCGCAGCGCCTCGTTAATTCGTGTCTGGTAACCCTTCACCGACTTGGTATGGCTCTTGAACCAAGAAACCAAATCCGCATCGAGTCGAAGAGTTATCTGCTTTTTCACGGGGCGGTAGAAGAGACCCCGCTTCGCATCTGACCAATCGGCAACCTCCGGCGCGTCGGACGTGTCGATAGCGCTGTCAGCGAGCGCAGCAACCGCCTTCAATTCCGCAAGCTGTTCACGAGTCAGCGATCTAGAAGTCTTCTTCTTCATAGGCTTTCCTTTCGTGCGCGGTGGCCTTTCGCGCGCTGATGATCCGCCCGACCGGATCGTCACCTTCGGGCCATGTGTGAACTACAAGAAGCAGCGCTGGCCCAACTCTTCCGACTGTCTGCCAACGATCGCCGTCTGGATATGGGTCCGGTATCGAAAGGTGGAGCGGGTCGTCGAATACGGCCTTTGCTGTCTCGAACGACACGCCATGCTCGGCACGGTTTCCCGCAGCCTTGTCCGGGTCCCACGTCCAGCGCATTGTAACTACAATAATGTAGTTACAAGTTCAGCGTCAAGCAAACTTGTATGGGATAGACGTTTAGTCGCCTCAGCGGCGCGTGAGAAACGGCGCCATGCCCTCGCGGGCAAGTTCGTCCGCCCGCTCGTTGTCATCATGGCCGACATGGCCCTTGACCCAGTGCCAGCGCACTTTGTGCCGCGCTTCGGCCTGCTCCAGCCGCTGCCACAGCTCGGCGTTCTTCACCGGCTTTCGCTCCGCCGTCCGCCAGCCGTTCCGCTTCCAGCCTTTGATCCAGCTGGTGATGCCTCCGCGCAAATAATTCGAGTCGGTATAGAGGTCGACGTCGGACGGCGCCTTCAGCGCCTCCAGCGCTTCGATAGCCGCGGTCAGCTCCATGCGGTTGTTCGTGCTCATGGCCTCGCCGCCCTTGATCTCCTTGCGGTGCGCGCCCGATTCCAGGATCGCGCCCCAGCCGCCTGGCCCCGGATTGCCCGAGCAGGCGCCGTCGGTATGGATCACCACCTTGGGTCGGTCGGCCATGGTCAGTGCTTCCCGAGCCCGTAGTCCCGGTACGACTTGACCCGCTGATGGAACCTGAGTTTGCGCAGGTACTCGTTCGGGTCCTTGAACTTCACCAGCGCGTTCTCGTCGGTGTTGAGCCAGTCGTAGGTGCGGGTCAGCAGGAAACGGAGCGCCGCGCCGCGCGCCAGCATCGGCAAATTCGCAAGCTCCGCGTCGGTCAGCTTGCGCTCCTGCTCGTAGGCCTGGAGCATTGCCCGCGCCTTGGTGATGTTGAACGAGGCATCCGGCTCGAAGCACCAGGCGTTGAGGCAAACCGCAACGTCATAGGCGAGCATGTCGTTGCAGGCGAAATAAAAGTCGATGAGGCCCGACACTTTGTCGTCGAGAAAGAACACGTTGTCGGGAAACAAATCGGCGTGGATCACGCCCTTCGGCAGGTCCGTCGTCCAATGCGTCTCGAGATGCTGAAGCTCGCGCCCGATTTCGTCTTTCAGACCCGCGATGACCTCGTCGGCGCTGGCGCTCACGTCGCGGTAAAGCGCCTGCCATCCGGGCAGCGACAGATCGTTGGCACGGCTCATGGAAAAATCCTGGCCGGCGAGATGAAATTGCGCCAGCACCCGGCCAAGTCCGGCGCAATGTGCGATGCCGGGGCGCCGCACCCACAAGCCTTCGAGAAAGCTGATCAACGCCGCCGGCCGCCCGGCGAGCTCCTTCAAGGTGCGCCCATCGCGGTCATGCACCGGCAGCGGGCAGGAAATGCCGCGCGCGGCGAGATGCTCCATCAGCGCGAGGAAATAGGGCAGGTCCTCGCGCCGCACCCGCTTCTCGTACAGAGTGAGAATGAAGGGTCCTGCCTCGGTATGGACCAGATAGTTGGAATTCTCGACGCCCTCGGCAATGCCTTTGAACGAGGTCAGCGCGCCGATCGCGTAGCTTCCGATGAAGGCTTCGAGTTCCTCGTCAGAGACGTCCGTATAGACCGCCATCTAGAGCGCCGGCATGTCTCTGAGCTCACGCGGGAGCTTGAAGGCGATGCTCTCTTCCGCCGTGGTAACGGTCTCGACGTGGGCGTCGAAGCGCGCCTTGAACGCGTCGATGATGTCGTCGACCAGAACCTCGGGCGCCGAGGCGCCGGCCGTGATGCCTAGCCGGCTGATCCCATCGAACTGGGCCCAGTCGATCTCGCCCGCGCGCTCCACCAGCAGGGCGTAAGGACAGCCGGCGCGCTCGGCCACTTCCACGAGGCGGAGCGAGTTTGAGCTGTTGGGTGAGCCGACCACGATCATGCGGTCGCATTTTGGCGCGATTCGCTTCACCGCGTCTTGCCGGTTCGTCGTGGCGTAGCAGATGTCGTCCTTGCGCGGCACGGCCATGCGCGGGAAGCGGGCCCTGAGCACGTCTAGGATTTCCCTGGTGTCGTCCACCGACAGCGTGGTCTGGGTGATGATCGCGAGCTTGTCGGGGTTCTTCGGCGTGAAGGCGAGGGCGTCGCCGATCGTCTCGATCAGCCGCACGGCGCCCGCCGGGAGCTGCCCCATCGTGCCAATCACCTCCGGATGCCCCGCATGGCCGATTAGCAGGATCTCGCGGCCTTCGCCGTGGAGCCGTTCGGCCTCGATATGTACCTTGGAGACGAGCGGGCAGGTGGCGTCGAGCACGAACAGGCGCCGGTGCCGCGCCGCTTGCGGCACGGCCTTCGGCACGCCGTGGGCCGAGAACACGATCGGCGCGCCGGTATCCGGGATTTCGTCCAATTTCTCCACGAAGATGGCGCCCTTCGCCTTCAGCGTCTCCACCACGTAACGGTTATGGACGATGGCGTGGCGGACATAGACCGGGGCGCCGTATTTCTCGAGCGCGAGCTCGACGATTTGGATGGCCCGGTCGACGCCTGCGCAGAATCCGCGTGGGCTGGCGAGATAGATGGTGAGAGGAGGACGGTGGCGATGCCGCCCTTGGGCGTAGTCCATGCCGGTCATCGACGCTCCAGAATCGGCTCTTTCCGGGCCGCAACGGGCTCAAGTCTGGCCTTGTCGGGCCTATCCACGGCGGATAGTTTGGCCCCATCGAGGGTCCGGAAGCTCGTGGCATTTCAGCCATTTTTCGCATCGAGCCCGGGCATATCAGGCGGGGATGCCTGGCATGTCAAGCCGAGGACGGGGGTGAGGTGAGGCGTATCGCTGTTCTTCGATGGCTGCGCGCTTGCGCCTTAAGCGCGCTCCTCGTGAGCCCGGTCCTCGTCTTGGGCTGCGGCGTTCCCAAATTGTCCAATCCCTTCGGGGCCGGCAGCGAGGAGAGCGCCTCCTCGCTGGCCGACGACGATAGGCTGCCGGAGATGGCCTCAGCTGAGACCAGCAGTCCCACCCACGGTGGTAGCGTTCGCGGCTGTCCACAGGTGGTGGCCTGGCCCAATGAGCGGCTCCTCACCGTCTACCAGGAGGGCCATAACGGCGACACCATGTCGGTGGTCCATCGCGGCGAGATCACCAAGCTGTCCCGTGAGTGCCAGTATTTCTCGGGTCAGGTCGTCGTCAAATACGGCTTCGCCGGCCGCGTGCTGCTCGGACCCAAGGGCAAGCCCGGCACCGTGACCATGCCGGTCACCATCCGCGCCGCCGGCGCCGACAAGCAAACCCTCGCCACCGACCGGATGTCGATCACCGCGACCATCCCCCAAGGCCAGCCGGTCGGCTATTTCTCCATGGTGCGGGAGATTTCGTTCCCCATCCAGATCGGCACGCGGCCCGAGGACTATAAGATCTTCGTCGGCCTCGCCAAATAAGGTTAGGGACGGCCGCCCCGATTCCCGGAGCCTGTGGCCGCACTGCACTAGCCTCTGTTGCCGGTAAACCTCTAAACTCCTGATGCACTTAAAGGAATGCTGAGCTCGCAAGGCCCAGTGCCGCGCGCCACCCAGGGAAGTCGACCAGTGAGACGGGCGCAACGTCGACGGGGGTTCGCGCCTGTGCGTACCGCGCGCCGGGCCGGTTCCGGGCAGCTCCATCCGCCGAAGTCTCAGCTAGCTCTGCCGCTCAAATGTGCCGACCGAAAAGCGCTGCTTGCCGGTACGGCGCTCGTATCTTCGATGCTGTTTGCAAGCGTGGTTGCGCCGGTGCCCGCCAGTGCCCTCGTTTGCCCTCAACCGGCCTCACCCAACCCGATCATCTTAAACGTCGCCGACGAGATCATCTGCGTGAACGCCGAGCCCCGCGTCGGGGTCGTAAGTGGCGCAATCGTTCTTGTTACGACCGGCGGCGGCAATGACATCAACCTGGACAATAGCGGTCCGCTTACCACGTCCGGATACGCCAATAGCGGCATTATCGCTGCGACCTACGGGCCTGCCGCATCCATCTTCATCAGCAATTCCGGCGCGATCACGACCAATGGCTACGCGGCCGAAGGCATCAGAGCCTATACGACGGTCCCTGGGGGAACCGGCGGCGGCGGCGGTGGCGGCCCTGCTAACGGCGACCCAGGCGGTGATGCGAGCGGCACCACAAACGGGGCAGATGGCCTCAGCGTCTACAACAATGGGGCTGACGGTGCAGCGGTCTCCGGTGTGGGGAACGGCGGGATCCGCATCGTCAATGCTGCCAGCATCACCACATCCGGTAATTCGGGGATTGGCATTCTTGCCGAGTCTTTCAATGGCGGCGGCCAAGGCGGCGGTGGCGGGAATGGCAACGACGCGACGGGCGGTGCCGGGGGTGACGCCGACTTCACCGGCTACTACGGCGCCAATGGTGGCGCTGGCGGCAATGCTGGTGCCAACGGCGGTGCCGGCGGCAATGGGTTCGGTGGACCGGGCCGTGGCGTCGTTATCATCAACAGAGCCGAAATCGCGACCGGCGCAACATTTGCCGCTGGCATCTATGCTGCTGTCGATGGCTCGGCTGTCGCTGGCGGCAACGGCGGCAATGGGGGGGTCGCACTCGGTGGCGCCGGCGGATATGGGTACGGCTATGGCGGATATGGGTACAGCCGCTATAGCGGCGGCGACGGCGGCAGCGCACGCAGCGCCGGCGGCGCGGGCGGAGATGCTTACGGCGGGGCCAATGGAACGGTCCAAATCGTAAATCGCGGCGACATTGTAACGAAAGGCACTTACGCGAATGGCATTGAGGTCGGCACCCGGTCCCGCGCGGCCTTAGGCGGCTCTGGCGGCAATGGGGGCGAAGCAACGGGCGGGGCCGGCGGTGGAGCGGATTATGGCGGCTACGGAGGGGCGGGCGGTTCTGCCACCGCCGATGGCGGAACGGGCGGCGATGCCGAGAGCCTAGGCGGCGGTGATGTTAGCGTGACTCATTCCGGTCGCATTACCACCTCCGGGAGTTACTCTCACGGCATCGTCGTCAACAGCTCTGGTGGAACTGGCATAGGCGGCGCCGGCGGCGCTGGTGGAACCGCGACCGGCGGTTATGGCGGCTACAATTTCGGCTACTACACGAACGCCGCGGGCGGCCCAGGTGGCAATGCCGGAATCGAGGGCGGCGCGGGCGGCGACGGCGTGGGCGGCGCTGGCGGCATGACGACTGTCACCAATGACGGTCATATCGTCACGGCCGGCGATAATGCCCACGGCATTCGCGTGCGCTCTTTCGCCGGTCGCGGTACGGGCGGTGGCGGGGCAGATGGCGGTATCGCGGCCGCGGGCGACGGCGCTAATGTTCAAGCCGCCGGCTTTGGCGGGGACGGCGGGAATGCCAGCAGCAATGCCGGCGCCGGCGGCGCCGGCATAGGCGGCGCTGGTGGCGATGTCGTCGTCATCAACCAAGGACATGTCACAACCGCCGGACGTATCGCCCATGCGATCTACGTTAGTGCTTTTGCCGGAGACGGCACCGGCGGCAACGGTGGCGCTCGTGGGACCGCGACGGGCGGCAATGGCGGCGGGCTTGCTTACGCCGATGCCGGCGGCATCGGCGGCGACGGCGGAAATGCCGGCGCCAATGGCGGTAACGGGGGCAATGGAATTGGTGGCGACGCCGGCAAAATTTCAATAGTCAACAGCGACCACATCTGGACCTCCGGCGCTGGCGCCCACGGCATTTACGCGCGGACATCCACTGGCGCTGGTATCAACGGCGCCGGCGGCGCCGATGGCGCTGCGGTAAATGGCACATCGGGCTTTCCACCTGCGGCGGGCGGCGCCGGCGGCATTGGGCGAGCCGACGGCGGGAGCGGAGGCGCCGGCACGGGTGGCGACAGCGGCTCGATTACGATCGACAACAGCGGCACGATCATGGTTGCCGGCGATGGCGTTCGTGCGGTCGTGGACGGCGGCAGCGGCACCGTGCAGATCGTCAATTCAGGCAGCGTCTTTGGCGGCACGACCGGCGTCTATGTCACAAGCCCCAACAAGACGACCATCAACAATTCGGGTGCCCTATCGGCAGAGTCCCTTCTCGCCATCCACAGCTACGGGCCGGGGAACGCACAAATCACCAATTCCGGGGTGATCACGGGCTTTGTGGTGCTCGACGCCGACGACGCCTTCATCAATCAGGACGGAGGCACTTTCGAAGCGCGGCTGACCAGCGATTTCGGACCCGGCAACGACCTGTTCCGCAACCAGGCCGGGGGCACCGTGCATGCCGCCGGCAAAGGCAATGCCGCCGAGTTCACCTCCCTCGTCAATCTCGAGCGCTTCGAGAACCGCGGTCTGATTTCGCTCCAGGACGGCGGCGCGGGGGACGTCTTCCATATCGCCAATATCACCGGCGGTGCGGACCTCAAATTTGTTGCCTCAGGCCAGTCCACACTCGCTGTTGACGCCTTCCTTGGCGGGCCAGGCTCGGCCGCGGACAGATTCATCATCGACGGCAACGTGTCGGGACGCACCGCGCTAAAGGTGAGCAACACAAATCCCCAACATGGCGTACACCATCCCGCTGGCATCGCGGTGGTGTTCGTCAACGGCGAAGTGAAGAGTGACGCCTTCTTCCTCGCACAACCGATCGACACCGGCTTCTTCGCCTACGACCTCGTCTTCAGGCCCACCGGCAGCGGTGTGTTCGAGCTGAGGACGGTGACCGCGCCGAGCGCCCATATCCTGCCGCACCTGGTGAGCAACACGCACGATATCTTCTTCACCACGACGGACACCTGGTTCGACCGCACCGCGGACTTGCGCGTGCTGCTCAACGGGGGCGCCCCCCCCCGCCGCCTACGACCCTGAGGGCCGACATGCGGACGGGTCGCCGGGCCGCGGCCTGACCCCCGCGGTGTGGGCGCGCGGCTCGGGCGATTGGCTCAGCCGGGAGGCCACGGAGACGGCGGAAGCCTTCAGCCGCACCTATGAGTACAAGCTCCACCGCGACGCCAGGATCACGGGCTTTCAGATGGGCCTCGACCTCGGCAGTCGCGATCTCCTGGCGCCGGGCGACGCGCTCGTGTTCGGCATTCTCGGCGGGTGGGTGCAATCCGATCTCGAATACGATGCCGTGGCCCGGCATTTCGACGTGGACGGTACTCAGGTCGGCGCATACGCCACCTATCTTCGGGGCGGACTGTTCGTCGACACTCTGTTCAAGGCCGACATCCTCGACCATGAGCAGGACCTGCTCGGCTTCCCGGATGGCTTCGACGCGACCAGCTTGGGCGTGCGCACCGACGCCGGTTATCGCTTTGGCAGCTTCCGCAGTGGTCCTTTCATCGAGCCACTGGCAACGATCGGCGTGGTGTGGAGCGAGTTGGAGGACTTTGCCCTTGGCGGCAACCAGGTGTCCTTCGGCGACGATCCCAACTGGCGAGGACGCGTCGGCCTGCGCGTCGGTACGGGCTATCAACCCTGGACCGGCGTCACTTTGGAGCCCTTCCTCATCGCCAGCCTGTGGAGCGATCTCGGCGACGCGCGTGAGGCCACACTTGTTTCGAGCGGCGAGACCTTCAATTTCGAGGACGACCCCGAGGAAATATGGGGCGAGGTCTCGGCCGGCGTGAACCTCTTCAACCCGAGCGCCAACACCGCCGTGTTCGCCAAGGTCGACGTTACGTTTGGCGAGGACCTCGAAGGCGTCGGCGCCCGGGCGGGAATGCGCGTCAGCTGGTAGGCTGCAGGCGCCTCGACCCGCTGGATCACCCGATGACCGCCAACTCGATCCTGCTCTCTTTTGTGATTTCGCTCTGTCTCGCGCTGTCCACGGCCGCGGAAGCCGGGCCGTGCCGCAGCGAATCCTTCAACGGCGCGTCCTACATCGTTTGTAGCTTCGATCCCTCCAAAGACGACTTGCGCATCGTCTGGCGCGGCGCCGATGGCGAACCCTACCGCACCTTCGATTCTCTTGCCGCCGCGCTTGAAGCCAACAACGGCAGATCGCTGCGCTTCGCCATGAATGGCGGGATGTACGAGGAGGACTTGCGCCCCGTCGGTCTCCATGTCGAGAACGGCAAGGAGCTGGCCAAGGCCAATACGGCGACCGTCAAAGGCCCACCGGGCCAGATTCCGAACTTCTACAAGAAGCCGAACGGCGTCTTTTATCTCGGAGGGGGGAGGGCAGGGGTGTTGACGACCGAGCGGTTCCTCGCCCGCAAACCTAAGGCCGCATATGCAACCCAGTCCGGCCCCATGCTCGTCATCGACGGCGACATTCATCCATCCTTCATCGTCAACTCGAAGGACTTGAAGCCCAGGAACGGAGTCGGCGTCTCTGGCCCAAACCAGGTTCACTTCGTCATCACGCGCGGCAGCGTGAGCTTCTACGAATTTGCTCGCTTCTTCCGCGATGGCCTGGGCGTCAAGAATGCGCTGTTCTTGGATGGCGGCACGGCGCCTGGCCTCTACGCGCCCGAGCTCGGGCGCAACGACCCGCCATCCCATGGCGGCTATGGCCCCATCATTGCCGTGGTGGAGTAGGAGGGCCTAGTTCAGCTTGCTCTTCAGCGCGTCGATGCCCTGCTTGACGAGCTTGTCGGCCATTTCCGGCGTCAGCTTTGCGGTGATGACGGCTTGGGCCGCGGCGACCGCCGCCTCTGCCGCGGCGGCGCGCACCTCGCGCAAGGCGTCGGCCTCGGCGCGGCCGATCTTGTCCTCGGCGAGCTTCATGCGCCGCTCGAAATGCTCCTGCATCGAACGGCGCGTCTCGGCGGTGAACATCTCGGCTTCCTTGCCGGCAAGCGTGATGATGTCTTGCGCTTCCTTGTCCGCGTCGCCCTGCTTGCGGCGATAGTCGGCGAGCACCTTCTCTGCTTCCTCGCGCAACGCCTTCGCCTCGGCAATTTCCTTGGCGATTGCCGCGGCGCGCGCATCAAGTGCGGTGCCGATCTTCTTGTGTACCCCGAAATAGAACACGAGCCCGAGGAACAAGAAGAACGAGACGGCGACCCAGAATTCCGGCGTGGCGAGGATATCCATGACGCTCACGCCTTCCGCGCCGCGGCGACGGCCTGGTCGATCTCGCCCTTGGCGGGCGCCGTGCCGATCAGCTGGCGCACGATATCGGCGGCGACGTCGGCGGCGACGGCGTTCACGTCTTTCATCGCCGAAGCCTTGGCCTTGTCGATGCGCGCCTCCGCCTCGGCGCTGCGCGCCGCAAGCTCCTTGTCGAGCTTCGCCCGCTCGGCCTCGGTCTCCGCCTTCAGCTTGGCGCGGCCTTCCTCGACGATGGCGTGCGCCTTCTGCTTGGCCTCGACCAGCGCCTGCTCGTAGGCGGCGATCGCCTCCTCGGTGTCGCGCCGGAGCTTGTCGGCCGTGGCGAGGTCCTTGGCGATATGCGCCGCGCGCGCCTCGATCACCGCGCCGATGCGCGGCAGCGCCACTCGCATCATCAGCAGGTAGAGCACGCCGAACGTGATCACCAGCCAGATCAGCTGTGGCGCCCAATCGAGCGGATTGAGTTGCGGCATGGTCGCGTCCTTAAGCGGAGCCCTACGGCTCTGACTAGAACACGAACAGGATGATCAGCGCCACCACGAGGCCGAACAGGCCGGTGGCCTCGGCCAGCGCGAAGCCGAGCAACAGGTTCGCGAACTGCGAGGGTGCGGCTGACGGGTTGCGCAGCGCCCCTTGCAGATAATTGCCGAAGATGGTGCCGATGCCGACGCCGGCGCCGACGAGGGCGATCGAGGCAAGTCCTGCCCCGATCAGCTTTGCTGCTTCTGGTCCCATGACGTTTCTCCTTGGAACGATAGAGTGAGGTTAGTGATGCATGTGAAGTGCGTCGTTGAGATAGATGCACGTCAGGATGGCGAACACGTAAGCCTGAAGGAACGCCACCAGCAGTTCGAGGCCCGTGAATGCCACCATGAAGGCAAGCGCCGCCCAGCCGCCGAGCAGCCCGAGCGCCACCACGAACGAGCCGAACACTTTCAGCATGGTGTGGCCGGCCATCATGTTGGCAAACAGGCGCACCGACAGGCTCAACGGCCGCGTCAGATAGGAGATCACCTCGATCACCACGAGCAGCGGCAGCATGACGAACGGCACGCCCGACGGCACGAAGAACTTTAGGAACTTGATGCCGTGCTTCCAGAAGCCGATCAGCGTGACGCCGATGAAGATGAAAGCGGCGAGCGCGAACGTAACGATGATATGGCTCGTCACTGTGAAGGCGTAGGGCACCATGCCGAGCATGTTCAGCGCCAGCACGAACATGAAGAGGGTGAAGATGAACGGGAAATACTTCATCCCCGCGGTGCCCACATTGTCGCGCACCATATTGGCCACGAACTCGTAGGAGATCTCAGCGGTGGATTGCAGGCGGCTCGGCACGAGCGCGCCCTTGCGCATGGCATACAGTGTGAACAGGGTGATCAGGCAGGCCGCGATCACCATGAACAGCGCCGAGTTGGTGAACGAGGCGTCGAAGCCGAGCAGCTCGAGATCGAAGATGCGCTTGATCTCGAACTGGTGCATGGGGTCGGGCAGGCCGGTCCCGCCACCCCCGTGATGCTCTGCGTCTTCCGCGGCGTAAGCTCTCCCGATCACTTCGAAATGCCCCTAGTCATCGTCGTCGTCGTCCGTCGCCTTCTGGCGCAGGTGATGCCCCGGCATCGGCTCGCCCTGCATGGATTTGGCGGTCCGCACCACGTTCATGATGCCGGCGGCCCCGCCCAAGAACAGAAAGGCCACCATCAGGAACGGCGCGGTGCCGAACACCTGGTCGAGTGCCCAGCCGATGAACCCCCCTACGGCAACCCCTGCGACCATTTCGGTCGCGAGCCTGAGCGCCTGGCCCATCGCCTTGCCGCGGCCTTCGGGCTCCTCGGGCGGCGGCCCGCTCCGGCCTTGCGCCTTGGCGAGCTTGCCGTGAAGCGCGTCGAGCCGCTGCCGAATCTCTTGCGTGTCGCGGCCACTGGCGCGGCGGCCGGACTCTTTTTCGGCTCCGGCCATGGCACTGCTCAAGTTCCGGGAGAGCCCTAAAGGACCGGCTGGTCCTCAAGCTTGGCGCGCACTTTAGTTGGGGATTCGCCCCTGTCAAGGAAGTCAAGGCGCCGCAGGAAACCCGGGAAACGCAAGGCCGGCAACGTCCTCCGACGAGCCCTTCTTCCGGCCGCGAGCGGGCTGGAACCATGGCAGTTCCATGACGTTGGAGAGTTGGTGCGTCCGGGGCGAGGGTACCTTGGTGCCACCCGACGCGCCGCCATTCTGCGTAAGATGCGTAAGAGAAGTGAGGCGTAGTAAAGCGTACGAGGAGCCCGGCCCGTGGCCTTTGGCCGGGCTTCTCGGTGAGCTTCGACCGCCAACGCTCTTTGCTGGCTTGACCTAGCTCAGAGCCGCGCCGCCGTCCCGACTATAAGGCAGGACTGGCCCAGGGCCTAACAGGCCACTCTCTCCCCTGGGCCAGGGCGGCTTCAGCCGAACGATGTTCGGATTTCAAAGGAATCGCTCCGGTTGGAGCCGCCCGCGAGGCACACTGTGCGCGCTCGCAGGAATGGGCAGAAAATACGCGCCCCGTCAGCTATGCTATACGTGCCAAACGAACTCAGAGGCGCGCACGATGAACGCAAAGGTCAAGGCCCTGAGCGAAGAGGCCCGCCAGCTTACGCTCGAAGAGCGGCTTGAGCTTGTCGAGGACCTGCTTAGCAGCCTCCATCCCACCGATCCGGAGATCGACCGGCTTTGGGCTGAAGAGGCGCGCGACCGCCTCGACGCCTATCGCCGCGGCGAGCTGAAGGCGCGGCCCTTTGAAGAGATACTCAAGAAGTATCAAAGACCGTGACAATCCGCTTTGCGGCGGCTGCCGAGGCTGAGCTCGATTCGGTAATTGCCTACTACGAAGGCGTCTCTCCCGGACTTGGCCTCAATTTCCTGGACGAAGTCGATTCAGCTCTCAGTCGTGTGGCCGGCCAGCCCCACGCTTGGCAGGAGTTGGAGCTTGGCATTCGGAGATGCCTTCTGCACCGTTTCCCCTACGCGGTCATTTATGCCTGCCAGGCGGATATCATCCTTGTGCTCGGCGTAACGCATCTACATCGAGAGCCAAGAGGCTGGCGGACTAGGCTGAAGGAGGCGGATACCTAGCTCGCGTCGCGCAGGCGCTCCGCCGTCTCCAGGTCCACCGACACGAGCTGGCTCACGCCGCGCTCGGCCATGGTCACGCCGAACAGCCGGCTCATGCGCGCCATGGTCAGCGGGTGGTGGGTGATGATCAGGAAGCGGGTGTCGGTCTCGTTCGCCATCTCCTCCATCAGCCGGCAGAAGCGCTCCACATTGGCGTCGTCGAGCGGCGCATCCACCTCGTCGAGCACGCAGATGGGCGATGGGTTGGTGAGGAACACGGCGAAGATCAGGGCGAGCGCGGTGAGCGCCTTCTCGCCGCCCGAGAGCAAGGTTAGCGCCTGCGTGCGCTTGCCGGGCGGCTGAGCGAAGATCTCGAGCCCCGACTCCAAGGGATCGTCGGAATCGACGAGCTTCAACTCGGCCGTGCCGCCGCCGAACAGCGTCTTGAACAGCCGGCCGAAATGGCCGTTGACCGACTCGAAGGCGTCGAGCAGCCGCTTGCGGCCTTCGCGGTTCAAGTTTGAGATGCCCTGACGCAACCTGGCGATCGCCTGCTCCACGTCGGCCTTCTCGCGCTCCATGTCTTCGAGCCTCGTCGAAAGCTCGGCCTCTTCCTCCTCGGCCCTGAGATTGACGCCGCCGAGCCGCTCGCGGTCGCCCTTGAGCTTGACGAGCCGCGCCTCGACTTCGGCCAGGTCGGGAATCTCGGCGCCGGCCTTCAGATTGGCGCGCGCCAGGCACTCCTCCGGCGCGCAGTCGAGCTGCTCGCGGATCAGCCGGGCGACTTCGCTCCGCCGCTCGCGCGCGCCTTCGAGCCGCGCCTCGCAGCCGGCGCGCCCCTCGCGCGCTTCCGCAAGCCGCTCCTGTGCCGCGCGCAAGGCCTTGTCCTGGGCCTTCAGCGCCGTCTCGGCCACGGCGAGATCATCCGCCGCCTTGGCGCGCTCGCGCTCGGCATCGGCGATGGCGTCGAGCAGCTTGGCGCGCCGCAGCTCGATCTCGGCAGGAAGATTGGCAAGCGCCTCGAGGTCGGCGCTGGTTTCCTCTTTGCGGGCACGCAAGGTCTCGATCTGCTCGCGCGAATTGGCGATGCGCTTCTGCCACAGCTCCTGTTCGGCGGCGATCGCCTGCACGCGCTCCTGCCGCAAGCGCACCTCGCGCTCGAAGCCTTCGAGCGCGGCCTCGGCGCGGGCGGCGCCGGATCGCGCCGCCGCCGCCTCGGCTTGCGCCGCTTCGAGTGCCGCTTCCAGCCCGGCGAGATCGGCGAAGTCGAGCAGCGCCGCTTCGGCTTGCGTTTTGAGATCGCTGGCCTCGGCGAGCGCGGCCTTGGTACGGCTCAGCGCCTCGGCCAGCGCGCCGAGTCGCTTGCTGTTGGCTTGCGTCTCGTGCTCGGCCCTGGCGATCGCCTCGCGGGTGCGGTCGAGCTCGGCGTGCGTATCCTTGACGATTTGCCGAATGGCTTTCAGCGCTTCGCCACTGACGAGCGTTTCGCGGGCAGCTTCGGCGAGCGCCGTCTCGGCGGAGGCGAGGCGGATTTCGGCCTCGGCGGCGTCGGCGTTCAAGGCGGCAAGCCTGCCGCGCTCGATGAGGCGCGCGCCTGCCGCGGTCGCCGTCCCCGCCTTCACGCTATAGCCGTCCCAGCGCCACAAATCGCCGTGCGTGGACACGAGCCGCTGTCCCGGCTGCAGCTTCGCTTGCAGCTCCTTGCCCTTACCGGCCTCCACCACGCCGATCTGTGCGAGCCTGCGGGCCAGCGCCTCCGGCGCCTCCACATATTTGCTGAGCGGGGTCGCGCCCTTTGGCAGCGCCGGATCGTCCGTGCCGCCGGCGACTTTTCGCCAATGGGCTGGTGCGGTCTCCTCGGGTGCGGCGTCGAGATCGTCGCCAAGTGCTGCGCCGAGCGCCTGCTCGTACCCGGACTTGATCTTCACCTGCTCGACGATGGGCGCCCAGTCATGGGCGGGCGCCAGCAGCTTCTTCAAGGTGGCGAGCTCGGTTTCCAGCTCCTGCGACTTGAGCTTGGCAGCTGCGGCCAGATCGCGCTGCTTGGCCTCATGCGCGCGCGCTTGCGCCTCCTCGGCCTCCGCCGAGGAGAGCTGCGCCCCTGCCTGCTCGGCTCTGGCGACCACCTCGGCAAGGTCTTGGTTCAGCTTGGCGAGGTTGCCTTGCCCGCTCTCGGCTTCGAACTTGGCAAGCTCCTGCTCGATCTCGCCGCCTTGCGTTTCAAGCTGCGCGATGCGCGCCGCGATCCTCGCCTTTTCGCCGTCGAGGCGGCCGCGTTCGGCCTTCGCCTCGGCGAGCGCAGTGGTGGCTTGGCGAAGAGCTGCTTCCGCGGCTGCAAGCGCCTCGGCGGCTTTGGCCGAGGCGGCGCGCAGCTGCGGCTCCTCCTTGTCGCGGGAGCTGGCCGCTTCCAGCTTGCGACTCTCCTCGCCGAGCCCGCGCAACATGCCTTCGGCCTCGGCGATGTGCTCCTCCTCGCGTGCAAGGTCGCGCGAAGCTTGGGCGAGCCGCGTCTCAAGCTCGGCCTGACGCGCCTTGGCCCGCGCCTCCTCGCGCTCGAGTGCGTCGCGCTCGACGCTCAGGCGGTGCAGCACCGCCGCGCGCGCCGCCTCCTCGTCGCGCAAGGGCTGGAGCTTCTCGGCCGCCTCCGCCTGCTGGCGCAGCGCCTCGCCCTCCGCCTTCGTCTCTTGCGCCACGGCACCGAGCGCCTCCTGGAAGGCCGCCTCGTCGTGCTCGACCTGCGCGCAAGCGGCAGTCCAATGGAGATGATGCTGCAACGCCTCCATCGCGTGAATCTTGCCGGAAAGCTCGCGGTAGCGCTGGGCCTGGCGGGCCTGGCGCTTCATCGCCTGCAATTGCGCTGCGATCTGACCGATGAGATCGGCGAGGCGGGCGAGATTGGCCTCCGTCGCCTTCAACCGAAGCTCCGCCTCATGCCGCCGGCTATGCAGACCGGCGATGCCTGCCGCATCCTCGAGTACCCTGCGGCGCTCCTGCGGCGGCGCATTGACGATCTCGCCGATGTGCCCCTGGCGCACCAAGGCTGGCGACCGCGCGCCGGTTGCCGCGTCCTCGAACAGGAGGCGAATATCGCGCGCCCGCGCGTCCTTGCCGTTGACCTTGTAGGCCGAGCCTGCCTCGCGCTCGATGCGGCGGGTCACTTCGAGCAGGTCGGAGTCGTTGAACTCGGCCGGGGCCTTCCGGGAGGTATTGTCGATGAACAACGTGACCTCGGCCATATTCCGCGCCGGCCGGTCCTGTGAGCCGGCGAAGATCACGTCCTCCATGGTCCCGCCGCGCATGC
This sequence comes from Methyloceanibacter sp., assembly GCF_050726195.1. GTDB lineage: Bacteria > Pseudomonadota > Alphaproteobacteria > Rhizobiales > Methyloligellaceae > Methyloceanibacter. Next base: position 40,357 of record NZ_JBOHJC010000023.1, read on the forward strand.
TCTTGTACGAGGTCTCGCCCATGGCCCAGCGCAGCGCCTCGAGCAGGTTCGACTTGCCGCAGCCGTTCGGGCCGACGACGCCGGTCAATCCTTCCTCGACCAGGAGCTCGGTGGGCTCGACGAACGACTTGAATCCGAGAAGGCGGAGTCTGGTGATCTTCACGTGGCGATCCTCAAGTGGAGCTACGCGCGCGGGTTAGGACGGGGACTTTCATACGGGAACTTGGCAGTGGTTCGACGCAATTCGGTAAACGCAAACAGGTCAAAACGCCTGGGGCTCGACCAGCGCCTTGATCTCCTCGAAGGTGACTTCACCTTGTCTTTTCCGGCCGTTGACAAAGAGGGTCGGCGTACCGATGACGCCGTATTTCCGCCCCCGCTCCTTCACCTCTGTCAATCCGTCGATAATGGCTTGATTCGATAGGCATTTGTCAAACGTCTCCCGGCTCATTCCGCTCGACTTTGCCACCGAATATATGGCGTCCGGGCGGACTTCCTGGCTCACCCATTCGCTTTGCCGGGCGAGAAAGGCCTCGGTTAGAGAGAGATATTTCGCCTCGGGGGCGCAGCGCGTGACGATCGCCGCCGTGCCTGCCGTCCGCCCAATGGGGAATTCGCGGATGATATACCGGACTTTGCCCGTATCGATGTACTCCCGCTTCACCTTGGGGAACACGTTGGCGTGGTAGTTGCGGCAATGGGGGCAGGTGAGGGAGGCATATTCGACGATCGTAACAGGGGCGTTCGGATTGCCGTATTCCCGTTCGCCAAGCGGTCCGGGTTGCAGCACCTGTTCTCTGACCGGAGCGTCGAGCACGTCTTTGACCGTGTCCGAAGGCCCCACCACGCCGCCGCAGCCTAAAAGGCCGATCGCCGCGGCAATCAGGATCGTCGTTGCTGCTCGCGAAAGAGCCATCAGCGCTGCCTAGCCGCTGGGCGGCGTGTCCTCGGCGCTTCCGCCGTCGATCACGGCCTCGAAATTCTTGAGCTCGTATCCGCCCTTCAGCCGCTTGCCGTTGATGAAGAAGGCAGGCGTGGCGTCGACGCCGAATTCCTCGTGGGCGCGCTTGCGGACCTCGACGATCTTGTCGAAAAGTTCCTTGTCGGCCAGGCACTTATCGAACGCTTCCTGAGAAAAGCCGGCCTGCTTGGCAATGAGCAGGAGCTTTTGTTTGCCCTCATCACCGGGGACCGCCCAGGTCTCCTGTGTTTCGAACATGCCGCCGACGAGCGGATAGTAGCGGTCGTCGCCGGCGCAGCGCGCCAGCATGAAGGCCGCCACCGCGAGCCCGTCCAGGGGGAACTCGCGCAACATGTAACGCGCCTTCCCGGTGTCGATGTATTTCTCCTTCAACTCGGGAAAGACGTCGGTGTGGAAGTGAGCGCAATGGCTGCACGTCATCGAGGCATATTCGACGATGGTGTAGGGCGCGTCAGCCTCGCCGATAACGATGTCCTTGAGTGGCCCCTCCTGCATCAGCGCGGCGGTGTCGGGGTCTCCCTTCGGCGCGTTGGGATCGGCGGTGCCGAAGCCGGCGAAATAGATGACGCCTGCCACGATCGCCAACGCCGCAACCGCGCCGGCGACGATCAAGCCTGTCTTACTGCTTCCGGCCTCGACGGTTGAGGCTTCGGTCGGTTTTTTCTCGGGTTTCGCCACGATTATTTACTCCGCTTGAGATTTTGCGTTAGGGCCGTGGGGCGCGTCGCGCGGCCTACCATCGTTGATAGACCTCAATCGGGCAAGAGCGGGAAGAGACCAGATGTCTCAACCTCTCGTGACCCGCTTCGCGCCGGCGCCAAGTCGCGAAAGCGCCCGGGCCAAGCCCTCGTCCTCGATGCCGGCCGATTTGGGCAAGGCAAAGGGGCCCGGCGGCGGCTTCGGGGCCTTGGGGCGCTTGGCCTTGCGGGCAATCGGCGCCTGCAGGAAACGCATCTCCGTCACGGCGCGGTAGCCGAAATAGGCGTTGATCCGCTCCAGGATCGGCCCCGCGCGGTGCTGCACCTCGATGGCGCGCGGGCCCTCGATTCTGAGCACCAGGGTAGCGCCCTCGGCGCGCCGCCCTTCCTTCGGACGGTCGAGCTCGGCCTCCTTCAGCCGCCGCGGCCAGATCACCCGGTCAGGCATGGTGAACTGGGCAAGCTCCCGCCCGACAATGGCCGGCCAGTCGCTGAGCAGCGCCGTGGTGGCGAAGCCCCTGGCCCTTGCCGCTGGATCGAGCGCCTTTGCCACATAGGTGCCGATCGCCCGCGCGCCGGCCTTGGCGAACCTTCGCTGGTTCTCGTTCATGTCCTCTCGCGCAAATGGTGGAGAGCTTCCGCCGCTCTCTTGCCTTGGCGTGGGCCGAGCCTACACCATGCGCCAGGGTGACGGGCGGCCGGAGTGGAACTTATGCAGAGGAGCGGGAGCGCGCGTGCGCTGCGGGACCGGACCGGGCTCGCCGAGACGCTGTTTGCTTGGTACGACCGCGAACGCCGCGACCTGCCGTGGCGCGCCGCGCCGGGGACGAAGCCCGACCCTTATAAAGTGTGGCTCAGCGAGGTCATGCTCCAGCAGACCACTGTCAAGGCGGTGGCTCCCCGTTACGCCGCTTTTTTGCGCCGCTGGCCCGACGTGATGGCGCTGGCCGCGGCACCCCTTGGTGACGTGCTCGCCGCCTGGGCCGGGCTCGGCTACTACGCCCGCGCCCGCAATCTCCATGCCTGCGCCCGCGTCGTATCGCGCGAGCACAACAGGAAATTCCCCACGACCGCGACGGAGTTGCGCAAGCTCCCAGGGATCGGCGGCTACACCGCGGCGGCGATCGCGGCAATCGCCTTCGGCGAACGCGCCACTCCGGTCGACGGCAACATCGAGCGCGTGGTCGCGCGGCTCTTCGCCGTTAAGACGCCACTCCCTGCCGCCAAGTCCGAGATCGAGGCGCTCGCCGAGAGCCTGACGCCGAAAGACCGCCCTGGCGACTTCGCGCAAGCCATGATGGATCTCGGCGCCACGATCTGCACGCCGCGCCGTCCCGCTTGCGGGCTGTGCCCGCTCAGGCCTGATTGCCTTGGGCTTGCGACAGGGCTCGCCGAGGCGCTGCCCCATAAAGAAGAGAGGGGTGAGCGGCCGGTGCGACGCGGCGCCGCCTTTGTCGCGCTCCGCGAAGACGGCGCGGTGCTTCTGCGCGAGCGGCCGCTTCGCGGGCTGCTCGGCGGCATGCTGGAGACGCCGTCGACGCCGTGGGTGGAGGCCGCACCGAACGGAGCGGCGCTCGAACACGCGCCGGTCGAGGCAAATTGGGAGGAGGTGCCAGGTCTCGTCACGCACACCTTCACGCATTTTCACCTGGAGCTTGCCGTCTATCGCACCGAAGTCGGCGCCGATGCCGCCTTAACCGAGGCCGCTCAGCCGGAGCGTTGCCGCTGGCTCATGCGTCGCGATCTTGCCGATGCGGCGCTGCCGAGCCTCATGCGCAAAGTGCTGGCCCACGCGTTTTCCAAATAGAGGGGTCGAATGTTATTGCGGCGAAAGCTTCGCCCGCGCCGCCTCGCGCAAATGGTCGATCGGCTTGAGCGCGCCATCGGCCTCGTAATGCCAGAAGGTCCAGCCGTTGCAAGCGAGCGCGCCTTGTACGTGCGCACCGATCTTGTGGATGGAGCCTTGCGCCCCGGCGCAGGCGATCGAGCCGTCGGCGCGCACCTTCGCTTCGTGGCGTGCGGCGGGATCGTAAAGCGCCGTGCCCGGCGAGATCAGGCCAAGCTCGACCAGCGCGCCGAACGGAACGCGCGCCTCGGCGCGCTTGCCCTTGGCGACTTCGAGCGAAGCGGCATCGAGCGGGGCCGCATCCTTGAGCCGCGCGCGCGCTGCCTCGGCGTATGAGGCTTCGCGCTCGATGCCGATGAACGCGCGCCCCAAGCGCTTGGCCGCGACCGCCGTCGTGCCCGAACCGAGGAACGGGTCGAGCACCACATCGCCGGCATGGCTCGCGGCGAGAATCACGCGATGGAGCAGCGCTTCCGGCTTTTGCGTGGGATGGGTCTTGCGTCCGCAGTCCTGCTTGAGCCGCTCCGCGCCGGAGCAGATCGGCAACAGCCAGTCGGAGCGCATCTGCAAATCCTCGTTCAGCGCCTTCATCGACTCGTAATTGAACGTGTAGCGCGCCTTGGGTCCCATCGACGCCCAGATCATCGTCTCGTGCGCGTTGGTGAAGCGGCGCCCCCTGAAATTCGGCATCGGGTTCGTCTTGCGCCAGATCACGTCGTTGAGCACCCAGAAGCCAAGATCCTGGAGGATGGTGCCGACCCGGAAGATATTGTGATAGGAGCCGATCACCCACAGGCTGCCGGCGGGCTTCAGCACCCGGCGGCACGCGGCAAGCCAGTCGCTGGTGAAGGCGTCGTAGGACGCGAAGCTCGCGAACTTGTCCCAGTCGTCGTCGACCGCGTCGACCCGGCTGTTGTCGGGGCGGAACAACTCGCCGGCGAGCTGAAGATTGTACGGCGGATCGGCGAACACGAGATCGACGCTTGCCTCCGGCAAGCGCGATAGCTCTTCGACGCAATCGCCGACAATGATCTTGTTGCGGGGAAGGCGCGCCCCCCCGGTGTCCCCCACACCCATGTCACCACTCTTGTTACGCAAGAACTGAACGCGCCCGCTTCTGGGGCGGGACGGCCTCATGCTGGCGGACTACGGTAAAGGCGGGCTTAATCTGCGGGTGAGGGTGGGGGCTCCGGCAATGGCCTCGCCGTGCTACCGGTGCTTGGGGGACGCTCGGCCCGCGCGGCCGAGACGCCTCATGAGGGCAGGGATCGGGCCATGGCCAGGGACATCGTCATGTTGCATGGCGCCAATTGCGGCGGCTGGTGCTTCGAGAAATTCGCAGCCGTATTCGAGGCCCGCGGCTTCACCTGCCATACGCCGGACCTCATCGGCCATGGCGCCGACAAGGACGAGGCGAACGCCGTCCTCGCGCATGCCGGCATGGCCGACTACCGCGCCCGGATGGCGGCATTTCTAAAGACGCTGCCGCCGCAGCCCATCCTGCTCGGTCATTCCATGGGCGCGGTGATCGCCCAGCAATTGGCCGCCGATGGCTTGGCCGCCGCGCTCGTCCTCGCGAGGGCACTAATATACTTGGCTCAGTGAGCCCCAAGCTATGGGGTTCTCTGCTTTCGCAAGATAACGGCGACTTTCCCGTAGCCAAGGCCGAGGTCACCCTTGTCCTCCACGGCGTTCAGCGTTTTA
>NZ_JBOHJC010000024.1:0-41529 GCF_050726195.1 Methyloceanibacter sp.
GCGCGGATGCCGTCGAAGCGTAAGTTCTTCGGTAGGGTGCGCTTGGCGAATTCGATATAGCGTTCCCGCGCGCTGTCGATGCGGGTGGCGCGGCCGATTTTTTCCGGCATGGCGAGCAGCGCCGAGGTGTCGCCCTCCATCAGGGCTTCGATCTCGGATTCCTTCTCGTCCGACAGCTTGTAGCCGTCAGGCCCGAACAGCTTGATGCCGTTGTCGACGAACGGGTTGTGCGAGGCGGAGATCATCACGCCGAGATCGGCACGGAGCGAGCGGGTCAGCATGGCGACGGCCGGAGTCGGCATCGGGCCGAGCTGGAACACGTCCATGCCCACGGCGGTGAAGCCGGACACGAGCGCGGATTCGATCATGTAGCCGGAGAGGCGCGTGTCCTTGCCGATCACCACGCGATGACGATAGGAACCGTTGGTGAACACCTTGCCGGCGGCCATGCCGACCTTGAGCGCCACCTCCGAGGTCATCGGATACGAGTTGGCGCTGCCACGGATCCCGTCCGTGCCAAAGAACTTGCGTGCCATCCCGGTATTTCCCCCGTCTAATCCCCCAGCCGGTGCCGGCCCCATCTTCGGGTGTGCCTGGCGCGACATGGAATTATGCTCCTCCTGGCGGCCTATCCGCGTTCAACAAATGTAAGCAAAAATTACACCCAAAATCCTAGAACGGGGTGGAATTTCGCTTAATTTTCAGTGCCGAACATACTGGCGCGCCACACCTCGAGCCCCTGGTGGCTGCCCGCCACGTCGTGCACCCTGAGGATCTGCACCCCTTGCGCGGCCGCGGCGATGGCCGCGGCATGGCTCCCCGGCTCACGCGAGCGCGGCTCCTTGCCCTGGCCGAGCCCGCCGATGAAACGCTTGCGCGAGGCGCCGACCAGAAGCGGCACGCCGAGGCCGTGGAACAGGCTGAGATTGGCGAGAAGCGACAGGTTGTGGGCAAGCGTCTTGCCGAAGCCCAGCCCCGGATCGGCGGCAATGCGGGCCCTGCCGATGCCGGCCGCGACGCAGGCCTCAATGCGGCTTTCGAGATAGTCGAACACTTCGAGCGTCACGTCGTCATAGGTTGGGTTCTCCTGCATGGTCTTGGGCTCGCCCTGCGCATGCATGAGCACGACGGCGAGCCCCGCTTTCGCCGCCACCGTCATGCAGGCGGGATCGTAGGTAAGCGCCGAGACGTCGTTCAGGATCTTGGCGCCGGCCTTTGCCGCCGCCTTGGCCACCTCGCTCTTCCGCGTATCGATCGAGATGACCGCTGGCGAACCGGCGAGGCCCTCGAGCACGGGTACGACGCGGGCGAGCTCCTCGTCGCGCTCCACCGCGTCCGACCCAGGCCGCGTCGACTCCCCGCCGATATCGACGATCTGAGCGCCTGCGGCGGCAAGCTCCGCCGCATGGGTGATCGCGCCTTCGGTCTCGTCATAGAGGCCCCCATCGGAGAACGAATCCGGCGTGACGTTAACGATGCCCATCAGCACCGGACGCGTCAGCGATAGCCCGGCGTAAGCCGGACGCGGCGCCGTCACGCGCTTCAGCACCGCCCCGAGGTCGGAGTCGCGTACATTCCTCAGCGCTTGCGCCGTGAAAAGCCGCCGCCTTGAATTGGTGGCGTTGCCTTCGATCAGAACCGCGGCGGTGAAGGCGATCGGTCCGCCGGCGAGCGGCAACGCCAAACCGTCCTCGACCGCCGCATCTGCGGCCGGCCCGTATAGAAATCCGATGGGCCTGAAATAGAGTTTCCCCTCTGCCATGGCTCCGAGCCTTAGCACAAAGCAGCATGCCCGGCACAAGCCGGGCATGCGCAAGTCGTAAACTGAGTGGCAGGGCTTAAGTCGACGGCTCGGGCGCCATGCCGCCGGCGTCGGGCTCGGGCTCCGGCGGCTTCTTGCCGCGCCCGGCGGTAGGCACGGCCGAAGCGGGTCCCGGACGCGGCTCCTCGGCGGCGAACTCGCGCACCGGCGGCTTGCCCTTGAGCAGGTTCTTGATCTCCTCGCCGGTCAGCGTCTCATACTCCAACAGTCCGCGGGCGATGGTGTGCAGGTCGTCGATATTTTCGGAGATGATCTTGCGCGCCGCCTCGAAGGACTCATCGACGATACGGTGAATCTCCTCGTCGACCACGGTCTGGGTCTCGTCCGAGAGATTCTGCTGCCGGGCGATCGAATGGCCGAGGAACACTTCTTCCTCGTTGTCGCCATAGGCCAGCGGCCCGAGCTTGTCGCTCATGCCGTACTGCGTGACCATGGCGCGCGCGAGCACCGTCGCCATCTTGATGTCGGAGGAAGCGCCGGAGGTCACCTTCTCGTAGCCGAACACGAGCTCCTCGGCCACGCGTCCGCCCATGGCGACGGTGATGTCGGCCTTCAGCTTGGCGCGCGTGTAGGACAGAATATCGCGCTCCGGCAGGCGCATGACCATGCCGAGCGCGCGGCCGCGCGGGATGATCGTCGCCTTGTGCACCGGATCGGAGTCCGGCATGTGCAGCGCGACGAGCGCGTGGCCGCCCTCGTGATAGGCGGTCAGCGTCTTCTCCTCCTCGGTCATCACCATGGAGCGCCGCTCGGCGCCCATCATCACCTTGTCCTTGGCGTCCTCGAACTCGTGCTGGGTGACGAGCCGCTTGGAGCGGCGCGCCGCGAGCAGCGCCGCTTCGTTGACCAGGTTGGCAAGATCGGCACCCGAGAAGCCCGGCGTGCCGCGCGCGATGACGCGCAAATCCACGTCGGGCGCGAGCGGCACCTTGCGCACGTGCACTTTCAGGATCTTCTCGCGGCCGATGATGTCGGGACGCGGCACCACCACCTGGCGGTCGAAGCGGCCTGGCCGCAAGAGCGCGGGGTCGAGCACGTCGGGACGGTTGGTGGCGGCGATGAGGATGATGCCCTCGTTCGCCTCGAAGCCGTCCATCTCGACCAGCAACTGGTTCAGCGTCTGCTCGCGCTCGTCGTTGCCGCCGCCGAGGCCGGCGCCGCGATGACGGCCGACCGCGTCAATCTCGTCGATGAAGATGATGCACGGCGCGTTCTTCTTCGCCTGATCGAACATGTCGCGCACGCGCGATGCGCCGACGCCGACGAACATCTCGACGAAGTCGGAGCCGGAGATGGTGAAGAACGGCACATTGGCCTCGCCGGCGATGGCGCGGGCGAGCAGCGTCTTGCCGGTGCCCGGAGGCCCGACGAGCAGCGCGCCGCGCGGGATGCGCCCGCCGAGCTTCTGGAACTTCTGCGGGTCGCGCAGGAACTCGACGATCTCCTGCAGATCCTCCTTGGCCTCGTTGACGCCGGCGACGTCGTCGAAGGTGACGCGGCCATGGCGCTCAGTGAGGAGCTTCGCCTTGGACTTGCCGAAGCCCATGGCGCGGCCGCCGCCCGACTGCATCTGCCGCATGAAGAAAATCCACACGGCGATGAGGAGCAGCATGGGGAACCAGGAGATCAGCACGCCGAACAGCGACGGCACGTCGTCCTCGGACGGCTTGGCGGTGATCTTCACGCCCTTCTGGTTCAGCTTGTCGACCAGGTTGGGATCGTTCGGCGCATAGGTCTGGAAGTTCCGGCCGTCGTTGAAATGCCCGCTGATCTGATTGCCGGCGATGGTCACGTCCTGGATGTTGCCGCCCTCGACCTCGGAGAGCAGCTGCGAGAAGCTGATCTCGTTGCCGCGGACCTGCACGCTCGGGTTCTGGAAGAGATTGAACAGAGCGACCAGGAGCAGGCCGATAAATACCCAGATGACGAAATTGCGGAAGTTCGAATTCATTCGCTGACCTGACGGCTTGAGCGACGGCGACGCCCGGGCGCGGCCCCCGACATTCTGGCGGAAAGACGCTTAGTAAGCCTCGTTAACATAGGAACCGGCACATCTTTTTCCAAGTAAAGCTAACGCAAAGAGGTGCACGCTTCCTAAAACGTCTGGGAATCCCCCTCAGGTCCCCGTTCCGGCTGACCTAGGCCGTCCCTCGCAGGAAGGTTGCCCGGCAGTCAAGGCCCACTTCATGGCACGAGAATGGCGCGGGCCCGAGGGCCGGCAGTCCGATCAGCCGTTCGCCCCGCCAGCAGGCGGGAAGGGTCCGGGCGGCAAGACGCGGCAGCGCCTCCGGCAATGCTTGTCGCTCACGCAGCGTGCGCAGTCCCGCCTCGCCGAGCGCCCGCACGGTAATGGGGGCGGCCTCGCATTGCCCCAGTTCGACCTTGAAGCGATTGTCCCACAAGGTCCGCTCGCCGGGCTTCAATTTCAGCTCGGGCAGGCCCTGTTTCCGCATCTCGCGGAAGATGCCGAGTTGCCCGCCGCGCGGCTCGATGCGGCAGCGCCCCAAAGTGTGTGCCTTGCCAGGCTCGGCCTTGAGAGCCGCAAGCAGGGCCTCGAGCTTCACGAGCCGCATCGGCTCCTCGCCGCCGCCGACCGCTGCGATCAAGCGCGACAACCCGCGAAGCGCGATCTCCTCTGGCGCCGACCGAAGCGCCGCTAGATCGACGACGGCGTAGCCTGCCTCGCACGTCTCGCTGTGCAGGAAAAGAAAATCTCTGGCCGCGGTCTCGAGCGCTTCGCGCGCGCGCCGCAGGCGCCGCGCCGACAATGCCACGGCTTCAGGCGTCAGCCCGAGCGCGGCGAAGGCATCGGCGTTTCGCCGCAGCCGCGCCCGCTCGAAGCGTTCGTCGCCGTTGCTCGGATCGACGGCGAACTTGAGGCCGGCCTGTTCGACCGTCGCCACGAGCCGCGCCTTCGGCACGTCGAGCAGCGGCCTGAGCAATTTGAGCCCCGCCCAGGAGCCTTGCTCAGGAATCGCCGCAAGTCCGTCGAGGCCGCTGCCGCGCCTGAGCCGCATCAGAAACGTCTCGGCCTGATCGTCGAGATGATGCGCGGTCACGAGCGCGGGGATGTCATGCGCATGACAATAGGCGGCCATCAAATCGTAGCGCGCGACGCGCGCCCTTACCTGGACGCTTGTTCCCACATCGCCATGGTGCTCCCATGCAAGGATCGCGTGCGGAAGCCTGAGCGACTTCGCGATGCGCCCAACCATAAGCACCTCGTCACGCGAGCCGGCGCGCAAACCATGATCGACCGTCAGTACGGAAATCTCGGGCCCCGTGCGCCGCGTCATGCGCCAACGCGCGGCAAGATGCATCAGCGCGAGACTGTCCGGCCCGCCTGAGACGGCCAGCGCCACGCGCGGGAAACGGGCGAGCGGCGCAAGCAGGCTCTTGGCCTCGCTGCGGGAGATGGGCAAAGCGCGCATCTCAGCAGCCGGCCTTCTTGCTTTCGCCCTTCGCCTGGTCGCGCACATGGTCTGGCGCCTTGGGAAATCTATCGCCGAGCTCCTTGAACGTCGAGCAGGCGGCATCCTTCTCGCCGAGCGCGGTCAGCGACATGCCGAGCTTGAGCAGGGTGTCCGGCGCCTTGTCGCCCCCCGAATATTTGCGGTAGCCGGCGAGAAACGCGTCCGCCGCCTTCTTGTGCTGGCCGCGCAGGAAGTAGGTCTCGCCGACCCAGTATTGCGCGCTGCCGGCGAGCGGATCCTTTGGGTACTGCGCCACCAGCTTGCTGAACGCCTTCTCGGCCCCCGGGTAATCGTGCTGGAGAAAGTCGCCGTAGCCCTGCTCGTAAAGGGCCTGAGCGTCGCTATCGGGAAGCGCCGCCAAGCTCTGCGGCATCTTCTCGTCAGGGAGCGTGCCGGTGGCCAAGTCAGGCGGCGTGATCGACTGCGGCGCGTTTGCATCCTCGCCGGGGCGCGGCCCATACCAGCGCGGCTTCGACGGATCGCTGTCGTCTGCCGCCGGCGGAGCGGCGGGAACTTCTGCATCTTGTCCTGACACAGCATCCTCGAGCACGTCCAAGATATTCCGCTCGGGGGGCGCGTCAGGCGCCGGAGTCGCTCCGACCGGCTCATCCGGTGTCGGCGTGATCGGAAGAGGCGCCGTCTCGTCCATGGGCGCAGGAACACTCGCTTGACCGCCGAGGCGCTCGAGCTCGCTGGTCAACGCGCCGATCTGCGTCTCGAGCGCGCTCACGCGGGATGCGAGATCGTCTGCGCTCGCGTGAGGCGGGATGCCCGCATCGCTCGGCGGGAGGCTCGGCTTGGCGGTGAGCAGCGATTCGAGCCTGCCGACCATGGCTTTCAGTTCGGCGATCTCCGCCTCGATGCGCGTGACGCGCGCGGCGATGTCGGCGCTATCCTGGGCGAGACCAGGAGCGGCGGGAAGAACCATCGCAAGAAGGCAGGCCGCCAAAGCGGTGCGCCGGGAACGAGAGAGTGGAGACACCATCAGGGACCTTGTCGGCACGGTTGGCTATTGGGATGGGGGCGCGCTGCGGCATGCGTACACGCGAGGCGCCCGAGCAGCTCCCATTTGCCCTGGCGTTTGGGGCCAAACTGAGGAGTGTTTGGCCTACAAAACGCGCCGCGACAAGGCCTAGTAGCGGGCGATGGCGCCGGGGTTCAGGACCGTCTGGGCCCGCCGGTTCTGCGACCAGCAGGAGGGTGCGTCGCACACGGCGATGGGCCGCTCCTTGCCGTAGGAGATCGTCTTGATCCGCGCTCCGTTGAGGCCGCTACGAACCAGGAAGCCCTTGACCGCCATGGCCCGGCGTGCGCCAAGCGCGAGATTGTATTCACGCGTGCCCCGCTCGTCGGCGTGGCCCTCGATGGTCACCGTGTATTGTGCGTACTGGTTGAGCCAGCGCGCCTGGTTGCGCAGGATGGCTTGCGCCTGGCCTGAAAGTGCCGAGCTGTCCTCCTCGAAGTGAACTACGTCGCCGACATTGACGGCGAAATCCCTGGAGCTTCCCGGCGTGACCGGCCCCTCGCCGCCGAGGCCGTATTGTCTTGGCTCCTGGCTCTGGCGCGAGCAGGCGGCAAGCGCCAAGGCAACGACGAGCACGCCGGCGAGCTTGCAGGCGCGGCTCAACCCACTACGAAAACGCATGTACTGGTTACCCCCGCTAGCCTCGATTTTAGGAAAATCGTAGGAGCCGGGTCCTTAACGATGTCCTACCTCGGCGGGGCTTAAGGTGGGCAATTCCAAGGCGCAAAAAAGGAAGGGATGCCTGGAGCGCCGCCGCATCTGCCACGGCGCTCCGGCATCCATGTCCCACTTGACGCGGAAACCCTTGGGTTTCCGCGGCAGATCTGGCATTCACGTGCTTAGACGCGAAGGATCTGCCCTACCAATTTGGCTAGCCGAGCTTCAGGGGCTCGGTCACAACGGCCTTCTCGTGATGGCCAAAGCAGCCACCGAGAGTAATGGCGGCGGCCACGAGCATGGCGGCAGCGATAACGCCCTTCAAACCCTGCATGGTCTTCTCTCCTTTGGTTAAAACGGCAATAGCCGTCTTTGCATGTACCGGCGCGGCGTATTCAGATCAAGATGCGACTAGGGTCGAGGGACCGTTTTGTCGGCTATTGATGCCAAAATGCCACGCCGAATCTCATCCTCCAGCCCGTTCAAGCTATCCCCCTCCGGAACGCCGATCAAGGTGTGGTTAACGACGTTGGGGCCCCTGGATTAAGAAAGTGTAACCAGCTGTGGCATTTTCGTCGCAAGCCCCGCAGGGACCAGCTAAGTCATTATAGAGACTTTGGAATCCCCGAAACGGCTGTCTAGTTGATCAGCGGCGACCAGGCCGGGTCGGAGCCGAAGGCGGGGGTCGCCACCTGGCGCTCGTTATAGCCCGTAAGATCGATCGTATAGAGCCTGGGGCCGCCCGCCGCTCCCGGCGATTCCCGGAAGAACATCAGGACCCTGCCGTTCGGCGACCAGGTCGGCCCCTCGTTGTGGAAGCCTTCGGTGAGGATGCGTTCGCCCGAGCCGTCCGGCCGCATCACCCCGATCAGGAACCGCCCATTGAGCATCTTGGTGAAGGCGATGAGATCGCCCCGCGGCGACCACACCGGGGTCGAATAACTGCCCTCTCCCTGGCTGATGCGGCGCTGATTGGCGCCGTCTGCGTCCATGACGTAGATCTGCTTCGACCCATCCCGGTCGGTCTCGAAGGTGATCTGGCGCCCATCGGGCGAATAGCAGGGCGCCGTATCGATGGCTGCCGTATGGGTGAGCTGCATGGTGTGGCGGTTGCGCAAATCCATGGCGAAGAGATTTGAGTTCCCGCCCTGCTCGAGGCTCATGACGATGCGCTGGCCGTCCGGCGAGAAGCGCGGCGCGAAGGTCATGCCGGGGAACGAGCCCACAGTCTCCTTCTGGCCGGTCTCGATGTTGAGGAGATAGACCCTCGGCACCGCCCCCTCGTAGGACATATAGGTGATCTCTTGCGTCGAGGGGCTGAACCGCGGCGTCAACACGAGGGTCTGCCCCGTGGTCAAGAGCCGCATATTGTGGCCGTCCTGATCCATGATGGCGAGCCGCTTCACGCGCTTGTCCTTGGGGCCGGACTCGTCGACGAACACGATCCGCGTGTCGAAATAGCCCCTCTCGCCGGTGATGCGCTCATAGATGGCATCGGCAATGAGATGGCCGACGCGACGCGCATCCTTGAACCCGGTGAAGAACTGCTCGCCCGCAAGCTGCTGACCTGACAGCACGTCCCACAGCCGGAATTCTGCGCTCAGCCTGCCGTCAATGCCGCCGATGCGCCCGACGACAAGAGCCTGAGCATTGATCACCCGCCAGTCCGCGAAATTCGGCACGCTGTCGGTGTCGAGGCCGCGCTCGATGAACGCCGCCTGGTCGATGGGAATGAACAGCCCGGACGAACGGAGATCGCTCGCCACCACGTTTGAGATTTCGAGCGCGATGGCCGGATCGATGGATCCGTTGCCGGCAAAGTCGGGAATGGCGATGGGCAGCGGCTGGATGTTGCCTTGCGTAATGTCGAGCTCGACGACGGCATGCGCCGGCGCGGCGCTCAGGAGCATGCCGAGCAGGGCCGCAAGCATGAACGCCGGTCGCAGCCGGCCGGCGCGGGGTATGGTCCGTGGCCTCATCGTTCGAATCGCATCTACCCGCTGCGATACATCTGGCTTGGGTCGAAATTGAGGATCATGTCGCGCCACAGCGCATATTTCTCGACGGGCAGCGCGTAAGGCTGGCACTGGTACACGGCGCGCACGGCGCTGTCGGCGGCCGCCTGGAAGAATGGCGACGTGCCGGCGTTGGCGACGGTCGGATAGCCTTCCAAGGTGCCATCCTTGTTGAGCTTGAGGCGAATTCTCACGACGATGTCGTCCGCCCCGAGGCCGCCCGGCGGCGGCGTCCAGCACTCCGAGATGCGCGCCCGGAGCGCATCCAACTCATTGATGGACATCGTCATTTCAGAGCCGGTGCTCTGTCCTCTGACCGGGCGAGTCTCGTCGGCAAGGTCGAGCGGCTGTGGCTCGTGTTTGGCGTCCGGGATCTTGTTGAGCAGCGCGGCGATGCGATCGGTATCGAACTCTTGCTTTTTCGGTTGAGGCGGCGGCGCCTTCGGCGTTTTCGCTTCGGCCTTCTCCGCTGGAGGGTCCGGCTTGCGTGTTGGCGCCGCAGGCTTCGGTTGCGGCTTCGGCGCCTCGGCCTTTTTCTCAGGCTTCGGTTCAGCCTTCGGCGCAGTCTCTGCGGGTTTATCAATCGCGGCGGTTTGCTCGGGCGCCTTCGCAGCCTTCTCCTTCACCGCTTGCGGCTTCGGCGCCTCCTGCTTGGCGGCGAGCGGCGCGTCGTCCTTGGCATCGCTCGTGCCAGCTTTGACCTTGGTGTTGTCGGAAGACGTGGCGACGTCGATGGGAATGGCGACGAGCGGCGCCGGTCTCATGTTGGACGACGAAAAGCCGGCGATCACGAACAGCAAGATCGCGATATGTAGCGCGGCGGAGATAAACGTACTTGGGCCCATGAACGCGGGGCTCCTCGTCAGAGTTGGTCCACCTGGTCGGTGACGAGGGTCACAGGCAAGCCGGCCTCCTTGATCCTGACCAGCACCTTCGCGACGTTGCCGTAAGGCGTGCTCTTGTCGCCGCGGACCCAGACCTGAGTCCCGCCACCGGCCTCGCGGATAGCAGCAAGTTTTGGCACAAGTTCGTCAAAATCGATCTCGGTGTTCTGGAGGAAGATTTTTCCCTCCGCGTCGACGGTAATGCTGAGCGGCGCCTGTTCGGGCGTGACCGGGCCCGCCTCGGTCGCTGGCAGCTCCACTTCCGGCAGTTGCGCGGGCGCGTCGATGTCGACCCCGACGGTGAGCAGCGGCGCCGTCACCATGAAAATAATGAGGAGCACCAACATCACGTCCACCATAGGGGTGACGTTGATCTCGCTCATGGGCAGGCTCGAGCGCCGCCTGGCGCGGCGGTTGGCGAGTGCGCCACCCGGTTGAAGTGCTGCTCCCATGGTTTGACCTCACATCGTCTTGTCGATTTGCCGCGACAAAATGGCGGAGAATTCGTCGGCGAAGCCTTCGAGACGTGCCGCGTATCGCGCCACTTCAGCGTTGAATTTATTGTAGAAAATGACCGCCGGGATGGCCGCGAGCAGGCCGAGCGCGGTGGCGAACAAGGCCTCGGCGATGCCGGGTGCCACCACGGCGAGGCTCGTGTTCTTGGTGACGGCGATCGCCTGGAAGCTCGTCATGATGCCCCACACCGTACCGAACAGCCCGACAAAGGGCGCGGTCGACCCCACCGTGGCGAGAAACGTGAGCCGGCGCTCGAGGCGCTCCACTTCGCGGGAGACGGTCACGTCCATGACCTTCTCGACCCTGAGCTGCACGCCGGGCATCGGCTTTGCCGCCGGCTCGCGTCCCTCGCGCTCGGTCGATCGCTTCCACTCGCGCATCGCCGCCACGAACAGCGCCGCCATGCCGGTGTTCCGGCGCTGCGCCAGCGCCTGGTAGAGCTCGTCGAGCGATTGGCCCGACCAGAACACCTGCTCGAACTTGTCGGTCTCTTTCCGCGTCTTGGCGTAGAGGAAGAACTTCTCGAGGATGATCGCCCAAGTCCACACCGAGGCAAGCAGAAGCCCGATGATGACCAGCTTGACGACGATATGGGCGTTCTTGAACAGCTCCCAGATCGACAAATCGACGGCGACGTCAGACGGATTCATTCACGGCCTCATGGCATGAGCGCCAAGCAGCGAGCCCCTCAGCCAGACGGCCGCTTGGCCCCGCGACGGTTACCGCGCGGGGGTTCGAGTTCGCCGGAGGAGGCCGCATGCCGCTCGTAGCCCCGAGCTTTCACGGGCCTTTGTGACTAAACTTGGGCTCGTTTGGCCGGGCTGCGCACACCCCATCCAGCGCGATGACTGATATACCCCTGTTCGCTACGTTCAACACCCTCGGTTTACGAAACGTTCAAGGGCGCCGCGGACTATCTGCCCGATGCGCTGCGGCTTGCCCGAGGCCGACACCAGCACGACGGTGACCTTGGCGCGGACCAGCACAGCGCCGTCCTTGCGCACCTCCTGGGTCAGCACGAGGCTCGCGCCGCCGATCTGAGCGCAGCGCGTGACCACTTCGAGCACATCATCGAGGCGCGCCGGTTTCAGATAATCGATGTCGATATGGCGGACGACGAACACGGAGGCCTCGCCCTCTTCGGGGTTGGCGAGGGCCTGGTGGTGGACGCCGAGCAGCCGGATGAAGTCGGAGCGGCCGCGCTCGCAGAATTTGAGGAAGTTGGCGTGATAGACGAGGCCGGAGAAATCGGTGTCCTCGAAATAGACGCGCACCGGCAGGACGTGCGTGTCGCCCTCGATGCGCCCGGCAAGGTCCGGCCAGGCGTTCTTCATGCGTTTAGGCATGGCGCGAAAGCGAAGCCGCCCAGAGTTCCCCTCTCCCCTGGGAGGAGAGGGGGCCTAGAACCGAAGGTGCGAGGGGGGCGAGGGGGAACCAGCGCCAGGGCCCCCTCACCTAAGCGCGGCATTCTCCTAACCCGCATCTTCGCCCACCAGACTAGCCAGCGCGCGCTAACGGCGGTGATGGCTTCGGAATGTCCTGCTTCCATTCCTTGGCGGCTTCGATCCAAGAGGCAATCGCCTCCTGAACGTTCCTGAGTGCTTCTTCGGGCGTCTCGCCGTCAGACATGCAGCCGGGAAGATCTGGAACGATAGCGAGATAGCCGCCGCCATCGCTCTCAGCCAGTCGCTCGATTCTGACGGAATATTCAAGCTTCATGATCCGTCTCCATAGGCATCTATATAGCGCACGAGTTTCCGGATGTAGACGGGCTTGATCGGCCTGCGAGCAGGAATGGTTAGGATTTCCCGAGCGTTGGGATGCTTGGCGTGGCAGTGGGAGGTTCCCTTGCCAGTGCGAAATAGCAAGCCATGCTGGCGGCAAACCGCTTCCACATCCTCGATACGCCAGTCCCCAGCGGGATTTCGGCGCATGCGCTCCAAAAGCTCGGACGGCATTAGTCGTGAGAGTCCTCGCCGTTGAATAGCGGAAACTGCGCCGGCTGGGCCAGTGGCGCAATGCCGAGATGGGCGAAGGCGAGCCCCGTCAACACGCGGCCGCGCGGGGTGCGCGCGATGAAGCCCTGCTGCAGGAGATACGGCTCGATGATCTCCTCGATGGCGTCGCGCGGCTCCGACAGCCCCGCGGCGATGGTCTCGATCCCGACCGGTCCTCCGCCGTAATTGATCGCGATCAGCCGCAGATAGCGGTGGTCAAGCGCATCGAGGCCGCGCTTATCGACTTCGAGCTGCGACAGCGCGCTGTCGGCGAGCTTGGCGTCGACCGCGCCGCTCCCCTCGACGGATGCGAAATCGCGCACGCGGCGCAAGAGCCGCGCCGCCACCCGCGGCGTGCCGCGCGCACGCCGCGCAATCTCATGCGCGCCTTCGCCCGTGAGCGGCAGACCTAAGAGCCGCGAGCCGCGCCGGACGACCTCTTCCAGCTCCTCCACCGTGTAAAACTCCAGCCGAATGGGAATGCCAAACCGCTCGCGGAGCGGTGTGGTGAGAAGGCCGGTGCGCGTGGTGGCGCCGATTAGAGTGAACCTGGCGAGATCGATGCGCACGGAGCGCGCCGCGGGTCCCTCGCCGATGATGAGATCGAGCTGGAAGTCCTCCATCGCGGGATAGAGAATTTCCTCGACCGCCGGCGAAAGCCGGTGGATCTCGTCGATGAACAAAACATCGCGGTCTTCGAGATTGGTGAGGAGCGCGGCGAGGTCGCCCGCCTTGACGATCACCGGGCCCGAGGTCGCGCGGAAATTGACGCCGAGCTCTCGCGCGACGATCTGGGCGAGCGTGGTCTTGCCGAGGCCAGGGGGCCCCGCGAACAGCACGTGGTCGAGCGCCTCGCGCCGGGCACGGGCGGCGTCGATGAACACTTTGAGGTTCGAGCAGACCTTGGTCTGGCCGATGAACTCGGCGAGGACCTGCGGCCTGAGCGAGACCTCTGGCTGATCGTCGTCGCGCTTCGCTGCCGCCAGCACCCGCTCAGCCATGAGCCAGCTCCTTGAGGCCGAGGCGGATCAAATCCTCGGCGCGGGCTTCGCGGCCGGCTTTGCCGATCGCCGCCGACACCGCCGCGGCCGCCTCCCCATGGGCATAACCGAGATTGGTCAGCGCCGAAACCGCGTCCCGCGCCGCGAGCCCCTCGGGCAGCGCCGCCACCGGCGCGAACCCACCACCCACCCTGATGGCGGGCGCCAGCGCCGGCATCTTGTCCTTCAGCTCGGCGACGATGCGCGCGGCGACCTTCGGCCCCACACCGGGCGCGCGCGCCACATGGTTCTTGTCCTGGAGCGCCACGGCATTGGCAAGGTCGGCGGCTGACAAGGTGCCGAGCACCGCCAGCGCCACCTTGGCGCCGACGCCCTGCACCGTCTGCAGCGCCCGGAACCAGGCGCGCTCGTGATCCGTGGCGAAGCCGTAGAGCCGCACGCCGTCTTCGCGCATATGCGCGTCGATGGCGAGCGTCACCACCTCGCCGACCGGCGGCAGAGCAGACAGCGTGCGCGCGCCCAAGGTCACCTCGTAACCGACGCCGCCGACGTCGATGATCGCCGTCGAGAGCGTGACCGAATCCACCTTGCCGGTGAGCTTGCCAATCATGGCGTGATCCCCGCAAGCGCGACGCGCGCTTCGAGCCTGGTCCAACTCCGCGCATGCGCATGCGTAATGGCGATGGCGAGCGCGTCCGCCGCATCGGCGCTGTCGGGCACCGCGCGCGGCAGCAAGCATTTCACCATGGCCCTGATCTGCGTCTTGTCGCCGTGGCCTGCGCCCACCACGCTCTTCTTCACCGCGTTCGGCGCATACTCGGCGATGGTCAACCCGGCGAGCGCCGGCACGAGCATGGCGATGCCGCGCGCCTGGCCGAGCTTCAAGGTGGCCACCGCATCGCGATTGACGAAGGTCTGCTCGATGGCGGCTTCCGCCGGCGCGAGTTCCGCGAGGACTTCGGACAGGCCATCGAACAATTGCCGCAAGCGATGGCCGAGACTGCCACTCGCATCGGAGGTCACCGAGCCGCAAGCGACGAAGCCGAGCCTCACCCCGTCGGTGTCGATGACCCCCCAGCCGGTGCGCCTGAGCCCCGGATCGATGCCAATAATGCGAAGAGTGCCCATGAAAGCTGCCAGCCGAGAAGTCGGGGACCGAGCCCCGCGCGGAGCCGAATCGCTTGCGATTCTGCCACGCGGGGAGCTTGCCAGGTAGTCAGGGTATCCCCGAGCCCCTTGTGGTGGTCGGTTGAATAATCATACTATACAACTTATAGGAGAATAGTCGGTCGTCGAAGGAGGCAGCGATGGCAACAAGGTCAAAAAAGTCGGCAAGCAAGACAGCTCGCAACGCAACGCAAAGCGCGAGGCCCAGAAAAGCAAAACCGGCCGGACGACAAGCATCTCGGCACATAGACGATGACGTGGATGGATGTGATTGCAATTTTCTCGAAACCGACATCACGCCTGACTCAGCGCTCCCGGCGGCCAAAGGTGGTGTGGAGTCGATTCCTCAAAGGAGCCGACGCAGCGCACGGCAATCGGCGTCGGCCCGATAACTCCAGCCCGCACATCACTTTCCGAGGAGTATGCAGATGGCCTTCTCGCTAACATGGCTTCCGCAGGTGCTACTCGATGCAGGTCTTCGGGTGGCAGAGCAACCCGGCTGGAGAACCCGCGGCCGGGGCGATGTTGGAACGGTTCGGGGTGTGATCTGTCATCACACGGCCGGCGCCCGCACAGGGAACATGCCGAGCCTCAGGGTTGTGACGGACGGAAGGTCGGGCCTCCCCGGTCCGCTCTCGCAACTCTGCCTCGCGCGCGACGGCACGTATTTTGTCGTCGCGGCCGGCCGATGCAATCACGCGGGCCGCGGCAACTGGCAAGGCGTCGCCACCGGCAACACGAGCTTCATTGGAATTGAGGCGGAGAACACCGGTTTGACGAGCGGACCGAATGCCGATCCCTGGCCTGACGTGCAGATGGATGCCTATCGACGTGGCGTGGCGGCGATCCTGAAAAAGATCAGAGCCAACGCCATCATGACCTGCGGACACAAGGAGTACGCCCTGCCTCAAGGCCGCAAGCCGGACCCGACCTTCAACATGACCGAGTTTCGCACGCAAGTATCGGCCATCTTGGCCGGCACCGCGCCCCGCCCTTCAGTCATACCGGCGGTGGATGGCGATGGCCGGCCGACTTTGGGACGCGGAGATACCGGCGCACTCGTCAAAGAGATTCAAAGGAAAGTCGGGGTCGCTCAGAGCGGCACGTTCGATGCCGATACCGAGGCTGCGGTCAGGCAATTCCAACGCGACCATGGCCTGGTTCCGGACGGGATTGTCGGCCCACGGACATGGGCGACATTATTGATGTAACCCGCCACGGACGGTGCCCGTTGCCGGGGTAAATCGCTTGGGGTCCTTCGATCGTATCTTCCTCCCAGGGAGATGCATCCGACTCCACTTGAAAGCTGCGGGCGTTCAAATATCTTAACCCCCGTGCCCGGTGAGGAACGGCTGATCCTTGGCGGCACAGGGAAGCGGTTGCAAGCCAATCTCGGATTTCTTCAAGTAACGCGAGTGGCCATGGATTGTAGAGTGAACAGCTATACTGCTAGTCCTCGAAATCTACTTTTAAGAACACTGAATGAGCACGACTTCGAGAGACTTAGACCCTTCCTAGAGCCGGTACCGCTGGTGCCGCGCCGCGTTTTGCAGCACGCGCGGCTTCCGATTGAGTACCTCTACTTCATTGAAGAGGGGCTCGTATCCGTGCTGGCGAGCGCTGGCAAGGGGAATGCCGTCGAGGTCCTTTTAATCGGGCGCGAGGGCGTGGTCGGCATCCCCGGCGCACTTGGCCTCGGCACCACGCCGCTTCGCCACGTCGTGCAAGTCGAAGGGAGCGCCGTGCGGATCCGTGTCGATGACGTCGGCCGCTTTATGGCCGAAATGCCGCAGCTACGAGCGCTGCTGCTCAACGACCTTCACGCCGCATTTCTTGAGAGTTCGCAATCGGCGGCCTGCAGTCTCAGCCATTCCTTTCCTCAACGGTTGGCGCGCTGGCTGCTTACCGCTCAGGATCGATGCGACAGGGACGAGTTGCCCGTGACGCACGATCTGCTGGCCCGCATCCTCGGGGTTCGGCGCGCCACCGTATCCGAGGCAATCAAGTCATTCGTCGGCAAGGGCATCCTTGCGCGCGTGCGCGGCGTGATCAGAATTCGAGACCGGGGCGGCCTCGAAAACATCGCCTGCCGCTGCTATCGGCCCACCCGTCTCGACGATGAGAAGCAGCAGGTGGGGCGGCGCCGGTTATTTGCCCTTCCCGCTCTTTGCTGCCTGCTCGAGGTTGAGTTACTGGCCCAATGAAGGTGCCCGGCCGAAGCCGGGCACCCGGCACGAGGTGCTACTCAACGACACCCTTGCACTTGTCGCTGTTGCGGATCTCGTCCAACGCCTTTTTGGCCAAGTCCACAGACTCATAGCCGCCGGTCTCGAGCATCGCTGTCTGACCTGCGCTTGGCGGCCCGTGAGACACCGAGCAATTCCCGACGGTGTCGACGGTCACGAACCACTTCGATTCCGTTGCCGCCCAGGCCGGAGTTGCCAGTCCGGCCACCAGCAGTCCTGCGACGAAGTATTTTTTCATGTGCGTTTCCTCCTTAGACACCAACCCCACAGCCGTCTTGCATATGTGCTTTCATCGCCGTCGGGCACCGGTGCAAAGGGCGGAATCCGTACGGTAGACGACGCAGTTTTTGCAGGCAGCCGGCTTGGTTCGAATCTCGCTCGGAGCCGCGGGCGGCGCGAGGAACGGATTTTGTAGCGCTGCGTTAGGGATTTAGGCGTAGGCTACGCAAAGCTCTTACGGGAGTGTGGGGTGCGCCCACCCGTGGGATCTCAAGGGGGAGCACCATCATGTCTGGTGCGGAGCAGACCCTCGATCCGATCGAGGCCGCTCAAGTCGACATTACCCGGTCGAAGGATCTGATCGCCTCGACCCTCGACGACCTGCGACAGCATCACAGCTGGCTCGAAGGCTACCATCGCGCCGAGCGCCGCCGGGTCCAGCGGCTTAAGCGCCAAGAGACGCTTCACCAGCTCGAGTTGAGGCGCCGGCGCACGGCTGGGACTTTGAGACAGTTTATCTTGATCTCTTGGTTCCTTGCGCGATGGCTTGTCCTCTCCTTGTTGAGGGGCAGCGCCGCCTTCCTCCTCGCTGCCTGGCGGCTCATGCGGCGTTGCGCGGTATGGACGGCCCCGAGGGCCTACGCGCTTGCGCTCGCGACCTGGAAAGCGACGGCCGCCGGCCTTCAATGGTCGTGGCGGACCTCCGTCATCCTCGCCAGCGCCGGCTTCAAGGCAGCTTCGGCCGGGTTCGTCTGGACGGTGCGAACGTCGGAGGTGGTTGGTCTCGCATTCCGAAAGCATCTCTCCGCCGGCTTTATCGTGCTTAGCGCCAAGGCTGCGATCCTCGCCGAGGACGTTCGCGAAAGGGCGGCAACCGGCTGGGCTTGGGCCGAGCGCCGGTCGCTACGCGCTGCCCTCACGCTGCGAAAGCGGCTCTCCGACGGCTGGGCCTGGACGCAGCCACGGGCGGTCGCCGCCTCACGCGCCCTCGCCGGCAATGCCCGCTTCAGTCTGGCGTGGCTCACCGACAAATCCGTGGCCTTCGGCTCCGTGACGCACGACCGAGTTTCACGCGGCCTCGCGCGAAGCCGCATCGAAGGACGGGCTCTCGCGCGGGCGATTCGCCGGACGGTACAAACCGTGTCAGGCCAGTTGACCGTGCAGAGCGCCACGCGCGCGCGCGCGGCGCAAAGGACTCTCACCACCGGTGCGGTCCGTGCCCGCGCGAAGTCTCGGCGCATCGCGCGCGCGGCTTCCCAGACGGCATCGGACGGATGGTCCTGGGTCGCCCTGCGAGCTTCGCGCGTGCTTCGGACACCGGAGCCGATGGTGCCGCTTCAGGCTGAAGCCCGGGCGTTGGTTGTAAGGCGGTGCACGGCGTTGGTGTGCGGCGAGCCGTGGCGCCCGCGCCTGCCGGCCGTTCTCGCGCCCTCCCCAGTTCGCGAAACTACCGGTCGAGATACAGCTCCCGCAGATCCTTCGTCCGCGCCTGCGTATGTTCCAAAAGGCAAGAAGAAATCGCGCCGCCGGCGCCGCCCCACCACTCGTAGAGCACCGCACCATTGCAGTCATGCTCCTTGAACTCGACCCAGGCGCGCTGGGCTTCGCGTAGCCCCTGCTTCCAGGCGTCGCGCTGCTCTTCCGTCAGGTGGTCGGCGTCATCGCCAACGCATTGACGAAACTGCTGCCTCCGACTCCGTTTCCGCCGCGCCAGCCGACACGGCTCAACTCACGTGGGGACCGCGCATCTGCTTGATCGCGGCCTGGATGCGCCGCCAGTCGGCCGCTTGGCTCTTGTCGCCGTGCCGCTCGCATTCGGCGACCTTCTGCGCCGCCTCGAGCTCGGCCTTCTCGCCGTGGGCGCCGACGAAACGCCGCGCATAATCGTGGATCTCGGTCATGTCCATGGCGTCCTCCTTGTCGAAGCGTTTTCATGCTCTCGGACGAATTCTGCACCCGCACTGAGGCAGATCAATGATGCCCTGGAAGGAGGCAGATCGCCTTAGCGCCCAAACGGAAGGCGCGGCTTTCCGGCCGCACAGCACGCCTAGTTCGGCGCCGCCGCGTCTTCGGCTCTCGGCAGCTCGACGATCTGCACGAGCCCGCCGTCCGGCCGGTTGGCGATACTGATGTTCC
Source organism: Methyloceanibacter sp. (assembly GCF_050726195.1). Classification (GTDB taxonomy): domain Bacteria; phylum Pseudomonadota; class Alphaproteobacteria; order Rhizobiales; family Methyloligellaceae; genus Methyloceanibacter. The sequence goes on from NZ_JBOHJC010000024.1 coordinate 19,158, forward strand.
CGCCGGCCCGCTGCACCAGCTCCCGGGCGATGGTGAGCCCAAGACCGGCGCCGGGGATGTCCTGACGGCGCGCCGGATCGGCGCGGAAGAATGGCTCGAACACCTGATCGATCATGTCGGGCGGGATTCCGGGGCCATCGTCCTCGATGACGATGCGCGCCATGTCCTTGCCCACGCCGTCGACGCTGACCCGCGCCCGAACGCCATGGGTCGCAGCGTTGATCATGAGGTTGCGCAGCGCGCGATTAAGCTTGAAACGGCTCGCGCACACCGTGACCTCATGCAAATTCACACAGCCGACGTCGAGGTTATGGTCCTTCAGCTCCGCCGCGATATCGCCGACGAGCTTGTCGAGTCGGATGAGTTCCGGCGCGGCGGCGCCTGTCTCCTCGCGCACCAGCATAATGGCGCTGTCGGCGATGCGCTCCAGCTCGTCGAGATCGGCGAGCCACCGCGTACGCTCCTCCTCGTCTTCGACGAACTCCGCCCTGAGCCGCATGCGGGTGATCGGCGTGCGCATGTCGTGGCCCGCGGCCGCCACGAGCCGCATGCGGCTTTCCATGGCGCGCTTCAAACGCGACGACAGGGTGTTGAGGGCCTTGGCCGTTGCCCGTACCTCCGCCGGTCCGCGCTCGGGCAGCTCCGGCAGGAGCGCGTCGGGTCCCACCGAGGCCACGGCGTTCTCCAACAGGACGAGCGGGCGCACCATGCGATTGGCGGCGAATACGGCGACAGCCGCCGACCCGAAGGCAATCACCGTCAGCCATCGGGACAGCGCCCGCCACGGCGGCCCTTGCGGCGGCATGCCCGACGTGGGCATCCACAGCCATCCTTTATCCTCGATGGGAACCGAGACGATCAACGGCGCTTGTTCCCCGTCGCGCGAGATCGTCACGGGGAGATCGAGGCCTCGCGCCTTCAGGAGCTCGCGCACGGCTTCGGCCGATCGTTCGTATTGGCGGCCTGGTGCGGGCTCCGTCGCCAAGGTGACCCCTTCCAAGCCGTCCCTCCTCAGGCGAAGCGTCATCTCCACCTGCTGCGCCAATCCGTCGATCGCGCGCTCGGCGTGGGGCGGCGGCCCGAGCAGGTAATACAGCACGAGCGTCAGCAGGAAGACGACCGAGACGATGGCCACGACCAGGAGCAAAGCGAGCTTGACCCGGAGCGTGTTCACGTCGCGGCGTCCTCAATATCGACCTTGGCGGCAAGCTGATAGCCGCCGTTGCGCACCGTCTTGAGCAGCTTGGCGGGACCGCCATCACCGAGCTTGCACCGGAGCCGGCTCACCAGCACGTCGATGGAGCGGTCGAAGCCGTCGCCGTCGCGCCCGCGCGTCAGATCGAGCAATTGATCGCGCGACAGCACGCGGCCCGGCCGGTCGAGAAACGTCTTGAGCAGATCGAATTCCGCTCCGGTCAGCTCCACGTCGGTTCCCTTTGGGTCGGTCACCCTGCGCATTTGCGGGTCGGCGGTGAAGCCTTCGAAATGATAGACCTTGGCCTCGCTCGCCGGAGGGAGGGCTTCGGCCCGACGCCTAAGCACCGCCCGCACCCTGGCGATGAGCTCGCGCGGGTTGAACGGCTTGCCGAGATAGTCGTCGGCGCCGATCTCCAGCCCGATGATGCGGTCGACGTCCTCCTTGAGCGCCGTGAGCAGAATGATCGGCACGCTCGAACGCTGCGCCCGCAGGTCGCGGCACATGTCGAGACCCGAACCGTCCGGCAGCATCACATCGAGGACGATCAGGTCGATCTGATGTGTCGCCAGCTGGTCGCGCAGTTCGCGGCAGTTCGCGGCGAGCAGCACGCGAAACCCCTGGCTCTCCACATAGCGGGCCAAGAGCTTGCGGATTTCCGGGTCGTCGTCGACGACGAGTATGCGTGGGCTGGTCGAGGTCATCGGGTTCGTCCCCTTCTAGCCTCGCATGGGCCGGGCCACGAGTGCATTTTTGTAACCCAAGGCCGCCCCCTCCCGCGCCAGCAATGTTTCGACACAAAACTCGCTTCCGCGGCAACGTTCGGACACGCCGAGACTAACCAAGGCAACGAACCGGAGGTAGACCAGGGCGACACCAACATTGAGGATGCTGCAAATGAAATTCCCTGCAAAGTTCGCCCCGCTCCTCGTCGTGTGCGTGCTCAGCGTCGCCGGCCTCACCGCCGTGACTTCGGCCTACGGTGGCAGCGGGCATTCGGGCCACGGCTCCTGGTCCGGCAAGCATGGCGGCAAGCATATGTGCCAGCGCGGTTCCGGCGGCATGCACCATGGGCCTAAGCACGGCCCCGACTACCTCGCCATGAAGCTCGGCGTGATGGAGACGGAGATCGGCATCCGCGCCAATCAGATCGATGCGTGGCGCGACTTCACCGACGCGCTGCTCGCCACCATGAAGCGGCGGCCCATGGGTCCTGGCATGGGGCCCGGCGACTCCGCTGCGCCCTTCTCACTGGCCGAGGGTTTCGCCGACCGCGCCATCGAGCGCGCCGACAGCGCCGAGAAGCTGAAGCAGGCCATCGCGACTTTGCGCACCACCTTGACGGCGGAGCAACTCGACAAGGTCAAGACGATCGAGGCGCGGCTCCGTGCGCGCTTCCAGCAGCACCACGGCGGCGGCCATCACGGCATGGGGCCGCACGGCACCCCCTCCGTATCGGATGAGCCTGATGCATCCGGCGAAGACGACACCGAGGACGACGAGTAAGTCCCCCGCTAGCCGGCCTCTCCACGGCTAGTTCTTAAGAGGCGGGAGCAAGCGCGCTCCCGCCTTTTTCCTTGGCGAGCTCCGCACGGACGCCACCTGTCATTGCGCCAACTGATCCATCGGCACGGCGGTGGCGAACAGGCTCTCGCCCCATTCATGGAGCGGCCGGCCGAAATCCGATTCGGTGTGTATGCCTTTGCCCTTCCGCGCCTCCCACTTCGCGCCATAGGTCTCGTAGGGGAAATGGCGGATGTAGTAGTCGCAGGTCTCTTCCCAATGGGCGACCGACAGCGACTTGCCGTAGTGCTGGCAGTAAAGGTCGGTCTTGGTGTTCCCCATGCCGCGCGGCGTGCGCCCGTCGCCTTCGGCAAAGCCGATCTCCGGCCGGTTGCGCCACAGCATGAGAATGTCGCGCTGCTCAGGCCCGTAGAACTTTCGGAAATTCATCAGCTTCTGGTCTGAGGTGTACGGCGCGTGATCCTCCGGTGTCATGTAGGCGTCGAACAGCTTGACTCGCACCGCGTCGCAGGGATCGTCCCCTAGCCCTGCCACGAAGCCGCGCATATCGCCGGTCACGCGCTCGTCGGGATCGAAGCAGAGCATCCAGTCATGCGGCAGCTGGCGCCGCGCCATGTCGAGCAGAAGACCTCTGTGCCGCCCCTCGGCGCGCTGGCGCGCCTCGACGTCCTGCTCCCACACCTGATTGGCCACGACCAGCGCGACCTTGGGATGCGTGCGCAGGATCTCGACCGTCTCGTCGGTGCTCGCGTCGTCATAGGCGACGATCGCGTCCACTTGGCCGGCGAGGTAATCGAGCGTATCGGGCAGGAGCAGCGCCTCGTTGCGCACACGGGTGAGTGCCACGAGGAAATGCTTTTGCCCGAGCAGGCTCTCGTTGCCGGTGACGACCTGCTCAGTGTCGCGCAGTGGCCAATCGTTGGACACGTCGCTTAGAACCCGAACCGCGCCAGGATCGCGGCGATCCACACCATTGCGGCGAGCGCGATGGTGAGGAACACGCCGGCAGAGGCGAGGTCCTTGGTGACCTTGATGGCCTCGTGCTTTTCGGGATGGAGGTGATTGCACAGGCGCTCGATCGCGGTGTTGAGGAACTCGACGGCGAGCAGGAGCAGCAGGCTCCCCATCAGCGCCACCCAGGTCCACACATTGGTGGCGACGAAGAACGACACGGGCAGCGCGATCAAGGTGATCGCGGCCTCCTGCTTTATGGCCGCTTCGGTTCTTAAGCCCTCGCGGAAGCCGCCGATCGTGTTCCAGAACGCTCGCCCGATGCGCGTGAGCCCGCCCTTGCCGGGCAGGGCCGGCTGCTCGTGCAGGTGCTTGTACTCGGCGCTCTCCGTCGGCCGGGGTGCTCTCATGTGCAGCCTTTCAGGCTCACGCGGCGGTCAGCTTTTGCAGCACGTCCTCGGCCACATCGAAATTGGCGTAGACCTGCTGCACGTCGTCCAGATCCTCGAGGCCGTCGATCATGCGGAGCAGCTTCTGGCCGGTCTCCTCGTCGATCGGCACTTCGGATTTCGGCCGCCACAGGATCTGAATGGCGCGCGGCTCGCCGAAGCGCGATTCCAGCGCCTTCGCCACCTGATGCAGCTCGTCGGGATTGCAGTAGACGAAGTGCCCTTCTTCGCCGCTCTCGACGTCCTCGCCGCCCGCCTCGATCGCGGCTTCAAGCATCTCGTCGGCGGTGGCCTTGTCGATGTCGAATTCGATGGCGCCGAGCCTGTCGAAGTTGAACGACACCGCGCCGGTCTCCCCCAAATTGCCGCCGAACTTGGTGAACACTGAGCGCACCTCGCTCGCCGTGCGGTTGCGGTTGTCGGTCAGCGCCTCGACGATGACGCCGACGCCCCCCGCGCCGAAGCCCTCGTAGCGAACTTCCTCGTAGTTGGCGCCGCCCGCCTCCTGGCTCTTCTTGATGGCGCGCTCGATGTTGTCCTTGGGCATGTTCTGGGCCCGCGCCGCCTGGACCGCCGTCCTGAGCCGCGGGTTCATGGCCGGGTCCGGGAGCCCCATCTTGGCCGCAGCGGTGATCTCTCGCGCGAGCTTGGAGAACAGCTTGGAGCGCTTCTTGTCCTGGGCACCCTTGCGGAACTGGATGTTCTTGAATTTCGAATGGCCTGCCATGGTCTGATCCCTAGTCGCTGCGGGCCTTCACGGTCAAGGCCGGCCCCTTGGGCCTCCACAGGGCCTCCGGCTTATCGAAGCCTTAACCCTAATGGCCCGACAACTAAAGGCTTGGAGTCGGCAACAGGGCTCCGCGTGGGGAAGGGGGACAGCATGGCGCCGAAACGGAAAGACGCGGCGGGCAAAACGCACGACCGGTCGATGCCCACGTTGAGCCTGTCGCAACTCTGCTCCGAGGCGGCGGATCATGTGGCGAGGGCTCGCTTCGCCCTGTTCGACGAGAGCTACGACGCCGACCGGGCCCTGCTCCATCTCGACGAGGCGATCTTCTGCCTCAAGCGCATCCTGGCGCAGGGGCGATCCACGAGCGGAAGCGGCGCGCGGTCAGGTCTGCGCTCGGCCTAAGTCTCCGTCAGCCAAAACGCCGGCTCGGCTTGCGACAACCGGCCGCCGAGCCGGAGCGGCGCAATGGCGCGGGCGAGCCCCGTCGCATCGTCGACCTCGATGCCGACCCCGCAGATCGTCGCCTCCCCGAGCGAGGGCGCGAACCTTCGCGACGCGATCTTGGTGAGGAAGCGGCTGATCGGCTCCTCTTTGTCCATACCGAGAATCGAGTCGAAGTCCCCACACATGCCGGCATCGCTGATATAGGCCGTGCCGCCATTTAGGATCTGCTCGTCCGCCGTTGGCACGTGGGTGTGTGTGCCGATCACGGCGGTTGCGCGCCCGTCGACGAAGTGCCCCATGGCTTCCTTCTCCGAAGTCGCCTCGGCGTGGAAGTCGATGACCACGGCATCAGCACCCGATTTGAGCCCGCACGCCTCCAGCTCCCGCTCGATGGCACGGAACGGATCGTCGAGATCAGCCATGAACACGCGGCCTTGGACGTTGATCACGAGCACGTCGGCGCCGTTCGCCGCCTTGAAATGGCCGACGCCGCGGCCAGGCGTGCCCGGCGGGTAGTTGACCGGCCTGAGCAGGCGCTCTTGACGCTCGATAAAGATGAGCGCCTCGCGTTGGTCGAAGACGTGATTGCCGGTCGTGACGACGTCGGCGCCGGCGTCGAGCAACTCCAGGAGAATCGCCTCGGTGATCCCAAAACCGCCGGCGGCGTTCTCGCCGTTCACCACGACGAAGTCGGCACGGTAGCGCTCGCGCAGTTTCGGCAAGCTCTCCAGCACGGCCGTGCGCCCCGACCGCCCGACGACGTCGCCTAGGAAAAGGATGCGCATGGCTTGCCGCCGGTCTGCCGCCGAAGGTTCATCATCCGGCCGTGCATACAGAATTGCGGCAGAGGTCGCTAGCTTAACGGAAGGGGAGTGGCAGGGCCGCGATGGCCGTCGGAGCGTAGATCCCGGGTGTCCCTACTCAAAGTAGGTGGGCGCCGAGTGGCGGAGACCACGGTCCCCGTCAGGGTCAGCTCCCATAGGATCTTATAGGGCCCTGGAATACGTGCTCCTTACGCACCTCGCAGCCCGCCAAATGGGAATTATAATGACTCAAAGCGCATTGGACGACTAGCGCCGGTTGGCCGCACCCCCGGTTGGGCCGCCGTGCGTGAACCGCTCGTTGATAAGCTCGAGCCGATCCGCGGCGGCTCGTACCCGCGCTGCCAGGTCCGCCTGCGCTGTCCTTGCCGACTCGTCGGCCGCCGACTTGTCCCGGCGGGCCTCGGCGAGAGCGGTCTTCAACTCCTGAACCTGGCGGCGCAGGTCCCAAAGCTCGTCCGCCACCACCAGCGACGCCATCAGGATGAGCCGGTCGTCGCCCACCTGGCCGAACTTTCGCCGCATCGTGTCGACATGCGTACCGAGATATTCGGCGAGCGCGATGAGATGGCTCTCCTCGCCTTCGCTGCACTCGAGCCGGTAAGTACGGCCATTCAGAGTGACACTGACTTGTCCCATGAGGACCCCCCTCGCCAAACTCAGCTCGGCATCGCCGGCATCATATCCTTGAGCGTCACCATCACCGCCTCAAGCCGCCCGGAGACCTCATCGTTGGCGGCCTTGAGCCGCCGCACGCGGCTCCGCTCGGCGTCGAGATCGGCAAGCAACTGGTCGCGTTCATCGGTCAGGAAACGCGCTTGCTCTTTGAGGGCCGCGACTGAAACGTCGCTGTCTTCCTCAGAAAAAACCTGCCGCAGGTGGGTCTCGAGCTTGTCGAGTGCGGCGTCGAGCCGTCTGGTTTCCTGCTGCAAAGCCTCTGGTTGACTCATTGAACCCGCCCCTCCCCCCACTAGGCGCCTCAATTCCCCCAGGTGGCTTACTCTAAAGTCTCAACTGGCAGCCTGATGAGAATGTGGTTACGCCATGTTCTCTCGTCAACGACCTCCCGACAACCATCTTCTCCCGCCGAAGGTTCCAAAGATTGACAGGGCCGCGAGGCCTGTGATTTGAGACGAACGCTGTTAATGCCTGGTCAATGCGAAGACGCCGTGGAAACCCCCTGATCATGGCTGACGCCAAGCCTAGTTGCCGGCTCTATTTGCAGCTTCCGGCGCCCCTGACCGCGAAGCTCGAGGCTCAACTCGCGCAAGCCCTGGCTAGCACCACGGCGGCATGCGTTTTGCTTTGCGACTACGGGCGGCCGGACGATGACGCTAATACTGACCGCGTGATCGACCTAGTCCAGGCAGCCGGAATCGCCTGCCTCATCGACAACGATATTGCGCTGGCGGAGCGTCTCGGGGCCGACGGGGTTCATCTTGAGGCCGATCCGGCCCTCTATCGCGGCGCGCGCGAGCAACTCGGGGAAAGTGCAAGTATTGGCGCGGGTTGCGGCTTGAGCCGTCACGCCGCCATGGCCCTTGCCGAGGCGGGCGCCGACTATGTGGCGTTCGGGCCCGATGCTGGCGATATCGATGGAATCGATCAGTGTGCGGAGCTGATTGCCTGGTGGTCGGAGATTTTCATCGTGCCCTGCGTCGCCTGGAACGTCGATGACGCCGGGCAAGCGGCGCACTTGGCGCGCCTCGGCGCCGATTTTGTCGCCCCCTCCAGAACAATCTGGCAGGACGACCGCGCCGCCACCATCATCGCCGGCATCGATAATGCGATCCGCTCCGTCCGGAGGGCCGCGTGAACATGGCTTCCGTGCGGGACACGGCCTTTGCCGCCCTGTGGGCCCTGGCGATCGGGACAGGATCCGTGCGCGCCGCCGAAAGCCCCTCCTATGTGGCCTATTTCGAAGGCCGCTACCTCACCGCCCTGGAGCTCGCGGAAAAGGAGGCGGAGCAAGGCTCCAAGGAGGCCTATACCCTCATGGGCGAGATCTATTCCGGCGGCCTCGGCGTCGCCCAGGACTACGGCAAGGCGGCCGATGCCTACGCCAATGCCGCCGATCTCGGCGATCCCAATGCCCAGTTCTCGCTTGGACTCATGGTCGCCGAAGGTCTCGGCGTGAAGAAGGACCTTCGCATTGCCTCCGACCTGTTCCAGCGCGCCGCCGAGGCCGGCAATTCCGCCGCGCAATACAACCTCGCGCTCATCTATCTGCATGGCCGGGGCCGGCCTACGGACGACGTCAAGGCGGCCCAATGGATGGAGAAGGCGGGCGCCCAAGGCAACGCGCAGGCGCAATACGACCTCGGCGCGCTCTACCAGTTCGGCCGCGGCGTCCCTATCGACAAAGCGAAGGCCGCCGAATGGACCGGCAAGGCGGCGGAAGCTGGATTGTCCGCGGCGCAGGTCGAATACGGCGTGATGCTGTTCAATGGCACCGGTGTCGAGGCCGACCAGAAGCGTGCCGCCAAGCTGTTCCGGCTGGCGGCCGAGGAGGGCAACCCGGTGGCGCAGAACCGGCTCGCGCGGCTCTACGCCAACGGCGTGGTGGTCAAAGCCGATCCTGTCCAGGCCGCCAAATGGCACCTCCTCGCCCGCCAGGCCGGCGTCAGCGACTTCTCCCTCGACATCATGCTGTCCAAGCTAACCAAGAAGCAGCGCGTCCAAGCGGAGCGCGCGGTCGACGCCTGGACCTCCGGACGCCTGACCGAGTAGCAGCGGTGCGAATCCGCCGTCCCCTTGACAGCGGCCGGGCCCCACGTCTTAAAGGCGCCACCTCACTTCACATCAAGGCACCCCATGAAGATCAACGGCAACGAGATCAGGCCCGGCAACGTCATCCAGCATAAGGGCGCTCTGTGGGTTGCGGTGAAGACGAGCCACGTGAAGCCCGGCAAGGGACCGGCCTACGCTCAGGTGGAGCTGAAGAACGCCATCGACGGCACCAAGCTCAACGAGCGCTTCCGCTCCTCGGAGACGGTCGAGCGCGTGCGCCTCGAGCAGAAGGACTACCAGTACCTCTATGCCGAGGGCGACATGCTCACCTTCATGGACACCGACACTTACGATCAGATCCAGCTTCCGCGCGATTTTCTCGAAGAGCGCGCGGCCTTCCTGCAAGACGGCATGACCGTGACGGTGGAAAGCCACGAGGGCAGAGCCATCGGGGTCACGCTTCCCGGCCAGGTTACGCTCGAAGTGGTCGAGGCCGATCCCGTGGTGAAGGGGCAGACGGCCGCTTCCTCGTACAAGCCGGCCAAGCTGGAGAACGGCGTCCGCGTCCTCGTGCCGCCTTTCGTCGAAGCCGGTGAGCGTATCGTGGTCGACACCAACGAGCTGACTTACGTGCGCCGCGCCGATTGACGCTCTAGCGTCATACCGGCGAAAGCCGGTATCCAGATATTCACTCCGAGCAAGCGGCCCTGAATTCCGGCTTGCGCCGGAATGACATAGAACAGAACCATGCCTGCGTCCGCTCTGATGAACGTCATGCTCGCCGCCGCCCGCAAGGCGGGACGCAGCCTCGCGCGCGACTTCGGCGAGGTCGAGCAGCTTCAGGTCTCGCTCAAGGGCCCTTCCAACTTCGTCAGCGCCGCCGACCACCGCGCCGAGGAGATCCTCTTCACCGAGCTGACCCGCGCGCGACCAGGCTACGGGCTCCTCATGGAAGAGCGCGGCGAGATCAAGGGCGCCGATCTCACCCACCGCTGGATCGTCGATCCGCTCGACGGCACCACGAACTTCCTGCACGGCATTCCCATGTTTGCCGTGTCCATCGCGCTCGAGCGCGACGGCGAGTTGGTGGCGGGGCTGGTCTACAATCCCGCCAACCACGAGACCTTCACGGCGGAGAAAGGCAAGGGCGCCTTCCTCAATGATCGCCGCCGGCTCAGGGTGGCGGCGCGCACCGAGCTTGCGGCATCGGTGATCGGCACCGGCATCCCCCACAGCGGCCGACCCGGCCATGACGTGTTTCTCAAGGAGCTCCGCGCCGTCATGGCGGCGTCTGCCGGCGTGCGGCGCATGGGGGCCGCAGCCCTGGACCTCTGCTGGACGGCCGCAGGCCGTCTCGACGGCTTCTGGGAGCGCAGCCTGCGAGCCTGGGACCTCGCCGCCGGCATCGTGATCCTGCGCGAGGCGGGGGCCTATGTGAGCGACGGGGACGGCAAGGAGCGCATGCTGGAGGACGGCAGCATCGTCGCCGGCAACGAGACCATTCACGGCAAGCTATTGAAACTGCTGAAAGCTGCCGGTATGAGCGCCACGGCTCCGACCGCCGCACCCAAGGCGACGCTCACAAAATAGCGTCGTCCGGCGCCGCGCCAGGGAACGTCATCTCTCCCGGCCCCCGCCGGAAGAATGGGTAGCGCGAGAATATGGAGTTCTCCGCCCTGAGGTTGCCGTTTTGCCCGTCAAACTATTCGGCTAATCTCAACGCCAAATCGTCCGATTCAACGACGGCACCAGATGGCTCCGAAGCAGTACAAGACGAAACTCACGCGCCCGCAGGTTTTCCTGTGGCGCATGTCCTTGTTCCTGATCCTGGCCGTGCTGCTCACCATCATTCTCGACGGCCAGACCGGGCAGTTGCGGCGGAGCTTCATGGCCAATCCCGGCTTGAACGCGCTGATCATCGGCGTGCTCCTTGTCGGCATCGTCTATGCCTTCCGCCAGGTGCTCCGGCTCTATCCCGAGATCAACTGGGTCAACAATTTCCGCATCTCCGATCCAGGCATCGCCGTGGAGAAGCAGCCCGTGCTGCTCGCGCCGATGGCCACCATGCTACGCGACCGCGCCGGACATCTTTCGCTTGCGACCGGCTCCATGCGGACGCTGCTCGACTCCGTCGCCTCGCGGCTCGACGAGCAGCGCGAGACGACCCGATACCTTGTCGGCCTCCTCGTCTTTCTCGGCCTGCTGGGTACCTTCTGGGGCCTGCTGCAAACCGTGAGCTCGGTCGGCACCACCATCGGGGCGCTCGACACCACGGGCGGCGAGAACGTCATGCTGTTCGATCAGCTGAAGGAGGGGCTTGCCGGCCCCCTGAGCGGCATGGGCATCGCCTTCTCGAGCTCGCTGTTCGGACTTGCCGGCTCGTTGATCCTGGGCTTCCTCGACCTGCAAGCTGGCCATGCCCAAAGCCGCTTCTACAACGAGCTCGAGGACTGGCTCTCCAACATCACCGAGCTGCAATTGGCCGACGCCGGCGCCAAAGATGTACCGCCGCAACTCCGCTTCGCCCTGCTCGACATGCAGCGCTCGCTCTCCGACTTGAACGAGAAGGTCGAGCAAAAGATGTTGACCGACACGACCGGCGATGCGGTGAAGGATCTCTCCCAGGGCGTCGACAAGCTGATCAGGCAGATGCGCGCCGAGCAGAAGGTCGTGCGCGAATGGGCCGATGAGCAGGCCCAGCAGCAGCATGAGCTCGCCGCCGTGCTCCGACAGATTAGTGGCAAGCCGCCCAAAGTGCCGGCCCGCGAAGGAAGCTGATCATGGCGCTCGCTCGCGCACGCCGCCGGCAATATACGCCCAACTATTGGCCCGGCTTTGTGGACATGCTCTCCACCTTGCTGCTGGTGGTGATCTTCCTCATGGCCCTGTTCATGGTCACCAATTACATCATCACCCAGGCCGCGAGCGGCAAGGACACCATGCTGTCGCGCCTCAACCGTCAGCTGTCCGAGCTGACCGAGCTCCTGGCGCTCGAGCGCTCCAAGGGCGAGTCCGCCGAGGATAACCTCGCCGCGCTGCAGGCGACTCTGATGGACAAGGACAAGGAGACCCAGCGCCTTACCGGCCTCCTCGGCGAAGCGAGCGGCCAGACGGAAGGCGCCGAGGATCGCGCGGCGGCCCTCGGTACCAAGCTCGACGAGCAGAGGAAGATCACCGACGATGCGCTCGCCAAGGTCGAGCTGCTGAACCAACAGCTGGCGGCGCTCAGGCTCCAGCTTGCTGCCTTGAATGAGGCACTCGAAGCCTCCGAGGCGAAGGACAAGGAGAGCCAGGCGAAGATCGCCGATCTCGGCCAGCGGCTGAACGTGGCGCTGGCCAGGAAGGTGCAGGAGCTTGCCCGCTACCGCTCGGATTTCTTTGGCAAATTGCGCGAGGCCTTAGGGACCCGCGAGGACTTCCAGGTGGTCGGCGACCGCTTCCTGTTCCCTTCGGACGTGCTGTTCGACACGGGCTCTGCGGACCTCAAGCCTGAGGCCTTGCCTCAGCTCGACAAGCTCGCCGCGGCACTCAAGGACATCGAGACGAAGATTCCTTCTGACATTGCTTGGGTGATGCGGGTCGACGGACACACCGACATCAACCCGATCGTCACGCCCCAGTTTCCCTCGAACTGGGAGCTGTCGAGCGCGCGGTCCATCTCCGTCGTGCGCTACCTCATGCAACAGGGCATCTCGCCGGAGCATCTCGTGGCGGCCGGCTTCGGCGAGTTCCAGCCGATCGACGCCACCACGAGCGACGAGGCATTGGCCAAGAACCGCCGCATCGAACTGAAGCTGACTGAGCGCTAGGTCAGTCCTGATGGAAAGCGCCGATCGCGGCGAGCGCCTCCTTGCCGGTCGCATCCTTGAGCCCGCTGAAGGCAGCCTTGGCGAAAGCACGGACAAAGCCCACATCGCTGTCGTCGAGATGCCGCACCACGCGCGGCGCGACTTCAGCAAGAACCGCTATGCGTTCGTGCACCCAGCCCCTTGGTAGATCGTCGATCACGAGACAGCAAAGCGTACGCTTTATGGTCGTACTGAGCTTGTATTGCGTGTCAAACCAGCCCGTCCCCCGAATCAGCTGATTATATCTTTCCTCGTCCGACTCATTCGCCAACGCTGCACTGGTTACATCAGCAATCAGCGTTGCGAGACGCAGTACCGCATCCAAGGAACGTCCTATTTCTGAGGCGAACCGGACGACGTTCCTATCGCCCAGACGAACTCGCGCGTCCGGATTGGTGACCGATATGGAGCCCGCCCGAAAATAGGTATTCCCGATCCTCTCTGCAGCCTTAGTCCAAGAAACGAAAACAACGACATCCTTGACGCCATAGCTCGCGGCATCCTGAAGTTGCGACGTATCGAACACGTGATCGAGAAGAACCCGGACGACAGGGTCGCTTTGACGCGGCATTATGGCCGTACTTTCGCTATCCTGAGCAAGAGATGCGAACTTACTCGCGCTGCGGAGCACGTCTCCAAGCCGCTCAAGTAGCGCTCTCGATGGATCGCTTCCGCTCATTCAGGTCTTATAACACCGACCTGCGATCCATTTAGGCGTCAATCCCGACTTGATCCGGAACTCACCACCGTCGCGGATCAACAACCCGGCAATGACCGCGTGAATTTCTGCGGAAAGCTACTCCGCCGCATCCGGGGCGAATTGAAGCTCGGCGAGGCGGGCATAGACGCCGCCTTTGCGGAGCAGGGTCTGATGCGTCCCCTCCTCGACCAAGCCCCCGCGGTCGAACACGAGGATGCGGTCGGCGCGGACCACGGTGGAGAGGCGATGGGCAATGACCAAGGTGGTGCGTCCCTCCATGATCTTGTCGAGCGCCTTCTGCACCAAGGTTTCGCTCTTGGCGTCGAGCGCGCTCGTTGCCTCGTCGAGCAGGAGGACCGGCGCATTGCGCAGCACCGCGCGGGCGATGGCGATGCGCTGGCGCTGTCCTGCCGAGAGCGTGACACCGCCCTCCCCTAACATCGTATCGTAGCCCCGCGGCAGCGTCTCGATGAACTCATCGGCGAACGCCGCCTTGGCTGCTTCCTCGATATCGCGCCGGCTCGCACCTTCCGCGCCATAGGCAATGTTGGCGGCAATCGTGTCGGCGAATAGCGCCGTCTCTTGCGGCACCACGGCGAACCGCGACCTGAGCGCCTGAAGGTCCGCCTCGTCCACCGGAACGCCGTCGACCTCGACCCGGCCGGACGTCGGATCGTAGAACCGGAGCAGAAGCGCGATTACCGTGGTCTTGCCGGCCCCTGAGGGGCCCACCAGTGCCACCCGCTCTCCCGGCTTGACTTGGAAACGGACCTCGTCGAGCGCGCTCATCTCGGGGCGCAAGGGATAGGTGAACGAAACATCCCGGAAGGCAATCTCGCCGCGCGGCGGCTCCGGCAACGCCTTGGGGTGCGCCGGTGACTTGATGTGAGATTGCACCGTGAGCAACTCGCCAAGCCGCTCCGCCGCGCCGGCGGCTTGGGCCACCTCGCCCCACACTTCGCTCAAGCTGCCGACCGCGGCGGCGGCGAGCACCGCATAAAGCACGAACTGGCCCAGCCTGCCGCCGGTCATGGCGCCGGACAGCACATCCTGCGCGCCGTACCACAACACGCCAACGACGGTCGCGAACACGAGGAAGATGGCGATGGCGGTCAGCCCGGCGCGCGCCTTTGCCCGCGCTCTGGCCGCGTCGAACGACCGGTCGACCGCCGCCGCGAACCGCGCCGCGGTCGCGGCTTCATGGGTGAAGGCCTGGAGCACCTTCACCTGCCCGAGGCTCTCGCTCGCGTAAGCCGACGCCTGCGCCAAGGTGTCTTGCGCGTGGCGCGACAGCGCCCTGACCGAGCGGCCATAGGCCACCAGCGGCAGCACGATGATGGGAATGGCGATCAACACGGCGAGCGACAGCTTGGTGCTCGTCACCACCATCATGATGACGGCGCCAACTAGCAGAAGCGTGTTGCGGATGGCTTGGGAGATCGCCGTACCGGCGGCGGCCTTGACTTGCGTCGTGTCGGCGGTGAGGCGCGACATCACCTCGCCAGAATGTGCCACCTCGTAGAATGCGGGGCTCAAGCCCGTCAGGTGCTTGAACACGTCGCTGCGGATATCGGCGACCACGCGCTCGCCGAGCCAATTCACGCAATAGAAGCGCGCGGCGCTCGCCACCGCGAGGATGACGCCAACGCCGATCAGGGTGAAAAAGTAGGTGTCGATCAAGTCCGGCTCGATCCCGGAGAAGCCGAGATCGATCATGCGCCGCACGGCAAGAGGAACGGCGAGCGTGGCGATCGCCGAGACGACCAGCGCGAGAAACGCAGCCGCCAGCATGCCCTTGTGGCGCAGAAGGTAAGGCCTGAGACCGAGCAGCGGGCGCAAGGAGACGCGCCTCGCCTTCGCCCCCTCAGGCTCCACCGGGACGGAGTTCTGCCGGCCGTGGCGGTCCGAAATGTCGCTTACGCGTTGCACCAGAAATGCCCAGCTAGACTTTGCAGTTGGCCGACTTTAAGGGCCCGGGACCCGGGCGCAAAGGCTTTGTGCCGCGCCTTTCCGGCGCAGTCTTGTGCCGCCGGCCCAGTTCCAGTATAGGCTCCGCTCAACCAAACCCGCGGGATTTACAAGGCTAACGCCATGAAGAAGGACATCCACCCCGATTACCACCGCATCAACGTGGTGATGACCGACGGCACCGAGTTCGTCACCTATTCGACCTATGGGGCCGAGGGCGACACCTTGAAGCTCGACATCGATCCCAAGACCCACCCGGCCTGGACCGGCGGGGGGCAGCATTTGATCGACCGTGGCGGCCGTCTGACCCGCTTCAAGCGGAAATACGAAGGTTTCCTGAAATAAGCGTTGGCTACTTGGCGTCGGGGCCGAACGCTTCCCTCAAGCGCGACAGCTGCGTGCTCAAGGGATGGAGGCCCTCGCCGGCCACGGGCGGCTGATTGAAATCGAGCATCTGATCGAGGCGGATGACCCGCTCCTGAAGCTTGACGCTCTGTTCGATGAGGTCGCGCAAGCGCTCCGGCAGCACGCCGAGGTCCCGGCTCGGCTCCGCGCCCATGGCTGGCAGCTTGATCTTGCGCTGCTCCTCGATGGCCTGCTCGGGGGTCAATTCCCCCTCGCTCACCGCACGCCTTATCAATAGCCAAGACGCAAGCTGCATTAACCGCGTCGTCAGCCGCATGCTTTCCGTGGCGTAGGCGAGCGAATGCGGCGGGCGGAGCTTGCGGGCCTCTTTGCGGCCGTCGCCGTCGAGATAGGCGGCCGCGGCCTCGACCAGCGCCATGCCTTCGCGGAATACGGTCTTGAACTGATCGGAGCGCGCGAATTTCGCGCCGAACGAGACGGTCACGCCCTCGCGCTCATCGTTCTTCGACTTCCCCGCCATTACCCCACTCCCCGTCACACCCGTGCCGGCGGCATAGTATGCCATGCGGAGGCTCTGTCGTCGCCTTCGAGTAACAAAGGTTAAACGCCTCGAATCCGGCCAAAAAAAGAGCCGCCAAGCGGCGGCTCAGGAAGTTAACAGGGAGGCGTCAAACAGAGTGGAACAGGCCACTCAGATCCAGAGGACTGGATAACGCTGACCCTACAAGCGAAGTCCTAACAACGGGTTAACGCTAAGGGCCGATTTACCTAAAGGATCGGTAGCCGCGAAAAGGCGGCGCATCGTGGCGCGCGATGTGGCGCGATTGGCGGGGGATTGGCGCAATTGACGGGCGAATTGGCGCGAATGGCGGACGATTTGGCGCGCTGAATTTCCCGCCGCGTCACGCGTGCGATTTTCAGCGCTTGAACGCCGCCTCCGCCGCGCTCTTCGACGACTGCTTGGCGCCGAGCACCTGCTCGACCCGCGCGATCTCCTCCTTGAGGGTGGCGATCAGCGCCTCGAGCTCGGCGACCGAGTGCTTGGAGAGGTCCTGGCCGAGCTCGTGGGTCTTCTTCTTCGGCGGCGGGGCGATGTCGTCAAGGTCCATGTGTGCATCTTACCACCAGGAATCAGAAGTCAGTAAGTGGTAGCCCGGGTGAAGCGCAGCGGAACCCGGGGCAGCCTGTCAACCGCTCCCGGATTTCGCTTCGCTCCATCCGGTCTACAAGCTGATCAGAACAGCCAGGTGACCCGGCCCTTGACGGCGTTGTCGGTGACGCCGTCGCCGAACTGGCCCGAGTAGGACACGCCGGCGGTGGTGTTGGTGCCAAGCGCGAAGTCGAGGCCCGCGTCGACCAGCGCCGTGTCCTCAGCGAGCGGCACGCCCTCGATGGCGAAGCCGATGCCGGTTGTCGCGAAGGCAAGCGCGGCACCGGGGGTAACATCGTCAAACGCGTGCTGCCACGCGGCGGAGACATGCGGCGTGACCAGCATCGAGCCCCAATGCATGGTCGTGGCGGCGCGCAAGCCAAGGGTCGAGTAACCGACATCTTGGTCCGTGCTGCCGCGCAAGCTCGCCAGCGCCCCGCCATGCTCGCGGAAGTTCTCGCCATCGATGGACACATAAGCGAGTCCCGCGAACGGCTCGATTGCCATGCCGCCCATCGCCATCGGATAGGCCACCTCGCCGAAGATCTGGCCTGTGTCGGCGTCATACGAAGCGTTCTGCCGCTCGAAGAAGCCCGGGAAGATCACGGCGCGGGACGTGTCGATATCGTTCCACGCGAAGGCCCCGCCGCCCCTGAGCGCAAGCGGCCCCGCCATGCCACCGAGATAGCCGGCAAGCAGGAAGCTCTCCACATCGGCGGTGCTGTAGCGCTCACTGACGTCGACATTAGCGAACGAGGCGCCGGTGGCGAGGCCTACTCGCCACGAACCTGAAACTTGTGCATCCATGCCGGACACGAAGCCGCCGAGATCGCGGTCCGCAGTCGCCGCGTTGCCGTCGCCGTCGAAATCGCCCCAGGCGCCATAGGCCCGCGTCCAGAAGGCGAGCGGTTGCCCGTAAGGCGCGGACGCACTACCGAATGACCTATCAGTGCCAAGCGTCATCGCGCTCGCATCGAGGCTCGCCACCTGCGGTCCTGCCGCCGCCAGCGACGCGACTTGCGTATTGCCGCCGCCGGTCGCGTTCGCCTGCATCAGCCGCCCAAGGATTGCCTCGCGCACATAGCGGCTGTCGTCGGCGAGCACGCCCGAGAGGGTCGCGTGGATCTCGCCCGACAGCGCGTCGAACGCCATCCGCGCGCCTTCCACAGTTTGATTCAAGACCGCGAGGAACAGCGCGTTGGTCGTGGGGAACTGGTCGAGCGCCAAGCCCACATTGCATTGGTTGCTCGTCAGCGCCACCGAGCAGAAGCTGATCGGGCCCGGCCCAGGCCCAGGTCCAACCGTGCGTAACAAGGTCAACACCACATCGTTGCCGTCGCCACCCTTGTAATCGACGCTCGGCGTGAGGAAGGCGAGATTGGTGGTGGTCTCGGCGAACCTGCCCTTGACCCTGTCGTTGCCGTCATTGTCGACGATGAGATATTCGGTCGTGAGATTGTAATTGCCGTTCGCGGCCAGCACCCGCAGCACCGAGCCGGTGAGATTGACCGTGCCCCTCACGATCACCTGGTCGCCCTGGCCTTGCGCGTTGACCTCCACCTCGTAGACCGCGCCGGCCTGGAGCGTGAAAGCCCCGTTCACCGTCATCGTGCCGATCGAATTGCCGGGCGCAAAAATGCCGCCGCCGCCGATGGTCGTCGTCCCCACCGTGCCGGTGCCACCGAGCGTGCCGCCGTTCACCATGAATTCGGTGTTGGGCAGGCTCCCATTGACGAACAGCTCGCCGCCATTGACCGTGAATTCCGGAATGGTCGTGTTGGTCCCGGTCAGGGTCCACTCGCTCCCGTCTTGCTTCGTGAAGGTATCGAAGCCGCGATATTGCGCCGCCGGGCCGATGCTCGACACATCGAAGCTCGCCGCGCCATTGCCGCCGAGCACGAAACGGTTGTTGCCGGGCAGCCCGGTGAGGACGAGCCCGTTGATAACGGCGCCGGGATGCAGCTCGAGCCTGGCGCTGCCGCAGCACTGGTCGAACGAGATCGCCCCGCCGCCGCCGCCGCCGCCGTTCACCGTGCCCGCCACAGTGACGTTGCCCCGGCCCTCCATGATATCGATGGCGAAATTGCCGGCGCCAACGCCGTTGCTCGTCACACGGCCCCCGGCTTCCACATTAATCGTGACCGGGCCGCTGAGGTTGTAGGCGTAGATGCCGTCACCAGCGCCGCCCGTGACGTCGCCCCTCACGGTGATGGTGAACGCTTGGCCGCTTGTGCTGGTGGCCCGGATGCCGTCAATGCCGCCGGCGACATCGCCGTTCGTGGTAAGGGAGAACGCCGCGTTGCCGTACTGGCCGGCAAGAATGCCGAAATTGGCGCCCGTGACGCCCTCGGTGGTGATGCTGAGTGGGCCGGTGCTGGCGGCGTCGTTCCGCGCAAAGATGCCGGTGTCATTGGTGCCGGTGACATTGCCACGGGCGATGAGGGTCAGCGCGCCTTCGCCGTAGTTGCGGGCACTTATGCCGCAGGTGCCGCCGGTGACATCGCCATTGGCGGTGACGGTCAGCGCGCCCGTGCCAGAGTTGAAGGCAAAGATGCCGGAATCTCCGCCGGTGACACTCGTGCCGGCGCGGGTGGTCACGCTGAGATCGCCGGTGGAAGCGGCGAGGTTTTCCGCACGGATGCCATCGCTCAGGTTGCCCCTAACATCGCCGTTGGCAGTGACGGTCAGCGCCCCGCTGCCGGCATTAGCGGCAAAGATGCCGTAGTCGTTCCCGAGGACATAGCTGCCGGCGCCGGTCCTGACGCTGAGGGACGTGGTGCCCGCCTCGTTCACCGCATTGATGCCGTTCATAGAGATGCCGGTGACATCGCCGTTGGCGGTGACGTTCAGCGCGCCGTTGCCGGCATTGCGGGCAAAGATGCCGCGAATGTCGCCAAGGACGTCGCTGCCCGCGCCCGTCGTGATCGTGAGGCTTGTGCCCTCGTTCACCACATAGATGCCGTCCGCGGAAATGCCGGTGACATAGCCATTGGCCGTGACGCTGGTTGCCCCGCTGCCGAAGTT
The DNA here is from genome assembly GCF_050726195.1 of Methyloceanibacter sp. Taxonomy (GTDB): domain Bacteria; phylum Pseudomonadota; class Alphaproteobacteria; order Rhizobiales; family Methyloligellaceae; genus Methyloceanibacter. The sequence goes on from NZ_JBOHJC010000024.1 coordinate 39,058, forward strand.
GTGGGCGAAAATGCCGTGGGTACCGCCGGTGACCGCGGTGCCGAGGCCGGTGGTGACGGTCAGAGCGGTCCCGGCGGGTGCGCCGCCGTCGCCGTTCAGAGCGAAGATGCCGATGGTGGCCGTGCCCTCGACATCGCCATTGGCGGTGACGCTCAGCGCCCCGCTGCCGTTATTGAGGGTGTAGATGCCATAGGAACCGCCGGTGACACTGGTGCCGAGGCCGGTGGTGACGGTGAGGTCGGTGCCGGCGGGGGCGAGGTTCGTGCCGTTCCGTGCAAAGATGCCCCTGGAGCCGGTGCCCTCAACATCGCCATTGGCGGTGACGGTCAGCGCGCCGCTGCCGTCATTGCCGGCAAAGATGCCGCGAATGTCGCCAAGGACGTCGCTCCCCGCGCCGGTCGTGATCGTGAGGCTTGTGCCCTCGTTCACCGCATAGATGCCGTCCGCGGAAATGCCGGTGACATAGCCATTGGCCGTGACGCTGGTTGCCCCGCTGCCATAGTTGAGGGCGAAAATGCCGTGGGTACCGCCGGTGACCGCGGTGCCGAGGCCGGTGGTGACGGTCAGAGCGGTCCCGGCGGGTGCGCCGCCGTTGCCGTTCAGAGCGAAGATGCCGATAGTGGCCGTGCCGTAGACGTCGCCGTTGGCGGTGACGCTGGTTGCCCCGCTGCCATAGTTGCGGGCGGCAATGCCGTAGGTACCGCCGGTGACACTGGTGCCGAGGCCGGTGGTGACGGTGAGGTCGGTGCCGGCGGCGACAATGCTCGTGCCGTTCTGAGCGTAGATGCCAGTCAAGGCCATGCCCTCGACATCGCCATTGGCCGTGACGCTGGTTGCCCCGCTGCCATAGTTGCGGGCGAAAATGCCGTGGGTGCCGCCGGTGACCAGGGTGCCGAGGCCGGTGGTGACGGTAACAGCGGTCCCAGCTTGTGTGCCGGTGCCGCCGTTCTGAGCAAAGATGCCGGTCAAGACCGTGCCCTCGACATCGCCATTGGCGGTGACCTCCAGCGCGCCGCTGCCAAAGTTGCTGGCATAAATGCCGCGGAGACCGCCGGTGACCGCGGTACCGGGGCCGGTGGTGACGGTAAGAGCGCTACCAGCGGGCATGATGAAGTCGCCGTTCAGTGCAAAGATACCGAAGAAACCGGTGCCCACGACGAAGTCGCCATTAGCGGTGATGCTCAGCGCTCCGCTACCGGCATTGAGGGCATAAATGCCGGAACTGCCGCCGGTCAGATTGCCGTCGGTGTCGACCGTCACGCTGCCCTGGTTCCCGGCCGGGATGTCGGCCCCGGAGCGGATATAGAGGGCGGTGTTCGCTGCGGTCAGGCTCGAAGCATACTCGTCGAAATAGGACAGGGCGCCGTCGCCGGTGATGCTGAGGGCGCGAGGGTCACCGGTATCGACGCTGAAGCCATAGAGGGCGATGACCTCGGCGTTGTTGGCAATGACGCTCTGTTGGGTGAGCACGCTGTCGGAGCACTCGAAGGTGGAGCCGCCGACATTCACGCAGCCCTGCCCGTAGGCGCGGCCGCCATAGGTCAGCGCGCCCACGAGCATCGTGCTCGTCAGCAATACACGCCGGCGCAACGACTTTGCGTCCAACCCCACCCCCCGGGGGCGCCTGTGTCGCACGTGGGCGCCAATCCAGCTTCGTCAGGCTCCGACTGTCGTACACGGACGAGAGTCGGACAATCCCACACGAGATGTGTGGCTGAGAAATTGGAGGGATTCTCGCGCGTTGTTGCTGGTGGGATACACAGGGATCGCGGCTTTTGGACTGAGCGCTAAAGCCGTTGGGACTGAGCGTTACACGGCTGTGCCCGGAGGACACAAGCGCGTCGCCGCTCTGCCGCCTGCGGCAGTAGCCGTCACAGGAATCAGAAGTCAGTGATCAGAAGTCAGATTGAAGATTGGGCACGTCTGACTTCTGACTTCTGATTTCTGATTTCTGATTTCTGAACCCCGATCAGAACAGCCAGGTGAAGCGGCCCTTGACGGCGTTGTCGGTGACCCCGTCGCCGAATTGGCCGGAGTAGGACACGCCGGCTGTCGTGCGCTGCCCAAGTGCGAAGTCGAGGCCCGCGTCGACCAGCGCGGAGTCCTCGGCAAGCGGCACGCCGTCGATGGCGAAGCCGATCCCGGTCGTCGCGAAAGCAAGCGCGGCACCGGGGGTAACATCGTCAAACGCGTGCTGCCAGGCAGCGGAGACATGCGGCGTGACCAGCATGGCGCCCCAATGCATCGTCGTGGCGGCGCGCAGGCCCAAGGTCGAGTAACCGACATCTTGGTCCGTGCTGCCGCGCAAGCTCGCCAGCGCCCCGCCATGCTCGCGGAAGTTCTCGCCGTCGATGGACACATAAGCGAGTCCCGCGAACGGCTCGATTGCCATGCCGCCCATCGCCATCGGATAGGCCACCTCGCCGAAGATCTGGCCTGTGTCGGCGTCATACGAAGCGTTCTGCCGCTCGA
>NZ_JBOHJC010000025.1:0-30507 GCF_050726195.1 Methyloceanibacter sp.
CGCCGGACCCGATCGGCATCGCGAAATTCGAGTTCGACGAAGAGGACGAGATCGACACGACGCCACGCGACGACGACGCAACGAGCGTCGTCATGGAGGCGAGCGAGCTGGTCCACGAGGTGTCGGAGCCGGCTCCCGCCGGCGACGAGGAGGTAGTCGAGGTCGGCGGGATTGCCGAGGCGCCGGTCGTCGACGATGAGGACGACGAGGAGTCTGGCGAGACGGTCGGCCAGCCGGTCGCCATGAAGGAAGGCAACGCCGAGGAGGCCGCCGAGCGGGTCGAGTCGGTCGGCTCAGAGGACGCGCTCGAGGAAGTGCCGGAGCGGGCGCGGCGCCGGCGCGGCCGTCCCTACAAGATCCAGGAAGTGATCCGCCGCCGCCAGATCATTCTCGTGCAAGTCGTCAAGGAGGAGCGCGGCAACAAGGGTGCCGCCCTAACCACCTATCTCTCCCTCGCTGGCCGGTACACCGTGCTCATGCCGAATACGGCACGCGGGGGCGGTATTTCGCGCAAGATTACGCAGCCGACAGACCGCAAACGCCTGCGCGAGATCGCCGGCGAGCTCGAAGTCCCGGACGGGATGGGCCTAATCATCCGCACCGCGGGCGCACAGCGCACCAAGACCGAGGTCAAGCGCGACTACGACTATTTGCTCCGTCTGTGGGAGAACGTCCGCGACCTCACGCTGAAGTCGACGGCCCCTGCCCTCGTCTACGAGGAAGGCAGCCTGATCAAGCGCTCGATCCGCGACCTCTACAACAAGGACATCGACGAGGTGCTGGTCGCGGGCGACGACGCCTATCGCGAGGCCAAGGACTTCATGCGCATGCTCATGCCGAGCCACGCCAAGAACGTAAAGCCCTACAAGGAGCCGGAGCCCGTCTTTATCCGCTACCAGGTGGAGCGCCAACTCGCGGCGATGTTCTCGCCGCAGGTGGTGCTGAAGTCAGGCGGCTATATCGTCATCAACCAGACCGAGGCTCTCGTCTCGGTCGACGTCAACTCGGGCAAGGCGACCCGTGAGCACAATATCGAGGACACGGCGCTCAAGACCAATCTCGAGGCCGCCGAGGAGATCGCCCGGCAGCTTCGCCTGCGCGACTTGGCCGGCCTCATCGTCATTGACTTCATCGACATGGACGAGCGGCGCAACAACCGCCTGGTCGAGCGGCGCTTGAAGGAGGCGCTGCGCTACGACCGCGCGCGCATCCAGGTCGGGCGCATCAGCCATTTCGGGCTGCTGGAAATGTCCCGCCAGCGCTTGCGCACCGGAATGCTGGAAGGCTCGACGACCTCCTGCCCGATGTGCCAGGGCACCGGCATCGTACGCTCGGTGGAATCGGTGGCGCTCGACATCCTGCGCTCGGTCGAGGACCGGCTCATCACCGACGGCGTGGTGCCGCTCGTCACCACCACGGCGGTGGATGTTGCGCTCTACATTCTCAATCAGAAGCGCGCGCATCTGAAGGATATCGAGGCTCGCTATCAGGTGCCGATCACCGTGACCGCCGACAAGGAAATGCACATCTCGCAGTTCGTGATCGAGCGCGCCGCCGAAGGCGCGTTGATCAACGGCGAGAGCTCCGTTGTGCATATGGACTGGGCGCATCATCGCGAGGAAACGCCGCCCCCCGCCGCTGAGGCGGAGGCCGAGCCGGGCAAGCGCCGCTCGCGGCGGCGGCGGCGTGGCAAGCGTCACGGCGAAGACGGCGCGGATGCCGAGCGTCCGCCGCGCGCCGCCAAGTCCGCGGGGGCCGTGGAGGACGATGCCGAGGCCGAGGACATGACCGAGGAGATTGCCGAAACCGAGGCGAGGCCTCAGGAGCGGAAGGCACCGCGCCGTCGAGGCCGCCGCGGCGGCAGACGCGGCCGGTCAGGCCAGCGGCAGCAGCCGTCAGCCGGCGGCGATGTCCAAGTGGAGAGTGGCACGGACCTGTCCGAAGCGAGCGCTCCGCACCGGGAGCCTGCCGCAAAGGAGGCACCCGCGCCTCGCGAGGAGCGGCCGAACGGCAAAGGCCCTGAGGAAAATCAGCCAAGCGGACGCGCCGAGCGCCCTGCACGCGAGAAAGAGCCAACCTTCAGCGTGGCCTCGACGTCCGAGGAGCCGGCCTCGCAGTCAGAGGCGCGGGTCGAAAGCGAGGGGGACGGCGAGCCGACATCGCGGCGCAGAGGCTGGTGGTCGCGCGGGTAAAATCTGAGCAGGCGCCTAGCGCGCCTCCTCATTCCTGCTTTTGCTTGAGCCAGGCGGCGATGCGGCGCGCCGCTTCGCGCATCTTGGCTTCAGGCCCCGCGTAGCAGAGCCTTATGTAGCTCCGCCCCCGGTCGGGATCGAAGTCGATGCCGGGCGTGGTTGCGACGCCGATGTCCTTCAGCATCGCCTTGGCAAACGCCTCGCTATTCGAAGTGAAGCGGCTCACGTCGGCGTAAAGATAGAATGCGCCGTCGGCAGGCAGAATGGCGCTAAGCCTGGCGCGCGGCAGCTCCTGGAGCAGCATGGCGCGATTGCGCGCGTAGCCGGCCTTGATCGCCTCCAATTCGTCGATGCCATCGAAAGCCCCGAGCGCCGCGACCTGCGAGATCGCGGGCGGCGAGATGTAGAGGTTCTGCGCGAGCCGCTCGATGGGGCGGATCAGGGCCTCCGGCACCACGAGCCAGCCAATGCGCCAGCCGGTCATGCTGAAATATTTGGAGAAGCTATTGACGACGATGGCCTCGCCGGAATGTTGCAGCGCCGTTTCAGCGACCACGTCGTATTCCAGCCCGTGATAGATCTCGTCGGAGACGAGCCATAGTCCGTGCCGCCGGCATGCCGCAGCGATCTCGGCGAGGCGCGGGCCCTCCACCATGGTCCCCGTCGGGTTGTTGGGGCTGGCCAAGAGAAGGCCGGCGACTTTCTCGGCAGCAAGGTGATCGACGTCGGCGATCGTCGGCATCCAGCGACCCTGACCTGACGTTTCGATCAGGAACGGGCGCATGCCAAGCGCCTTCAGGACCTGCCGGTAGCAGGGATAGCCCGGCGACGGCAGGCCAAGTGCCTCGCCAGGATCGAGAATGGCAAGGAAGGCGAGCACGAAGCCCGCCGATGAGCCTGCGGTGACGACGATCCGCTCCGGCCCCACGCCGACGCCATAACGCTCCGTCATGTAGCGCGCGATGCGCTCGCGCAAGGCCGGAAGCCCAAGCGCCTCGGTGTAGCCGAGCCGCTCCGATTCGAGCGCGCGCCGTGCGGCCTCACGCGCCGCGCGCGGGGCAGCGGTCGCCGGCTGGCCGACCTCCATATGGATGATGTCCTCCCCCTTCGTCTCGCGGGCGTTGGCCTCGCCCATCACGTCCATGACGATGAACGAGTCTATGCTGCGCGCTTCGGCGATCGGCCGCGGCAGTCCCCTCTCCTTCGCCTTGTCGTTCACGGGGCTTGCCTCGCGCATTGTTGATTTTCGCCTCGATGTGCCGTCACGTTGTCGCCTCATTCAAAAGTCAAGCAAACAAGGCTTGGCAAATGGCGCAAAGGCCGGAAGCGGCAGCGAGCGTAACGCCCGGAGAAGGCGAAAGAAAACAGGCGTCTTTGCCCCGCTTCGCGCAAGCTATACGATCAAGCCCAACCATGCCTCTCTTGGCTCAATCCCGACCTCATCGAGCCCCTTCGCGGCTTCGCACCGGGCTTGTGGCCGGGCTTATCGGCTCGCTCGTGGTCTCGACCTCGGCCGACGCGGCGGGGCTCATCCGCGACGCTGAGATCGAGGCGCTGATCCGCGACTACGCCAAGCCCATCCTTACCGCCGCCGGCTTGGGCTCGCACAATGTCCAGATCCATATCGTCAACGACCGGAACTTCAACGCCTTCGTCGTCGACGGCCAGAACATGTTCATGCACGCGGGTGCATTGATCATGGCGGAGACGCCGAACCAGGTCATCGGGGTGATCGCCCACGAGACCGGTCATATTACCGGCGGCCACCTCGCGCGGCTGCGCACGCAGATCTCGAAGGCAAAGTCCGCGGCGCTTATGCTTCAGCTGCTCGGCCTGGCCGCCATGGCCGGCGGCGCCATCGCCGGCGCGCCGGGCATGGGGCAGCTCGGCATGGGGGCCGCGTTCGGCGGCACCGACGCCGCCATGCGCAGCGTGCTGGCCTACCGCCAGACCGAAGAATCGTCCGCCGACCAAGCCGCCATGGTGTTTCTCAACGCCACCAAGCAATCCGGGCGCGGCATGCTCGAGACGTTCGACGTGTTGGCCGAGAAGCTCCGCGGCATCCAGGGCATCAACCCTTATCTGATGACCCACCCGTTGCCGAAGCAGCGCATCGAGCAACTGCGGGAGCTTGTGGTCTCGAGCCCCTATTACGACAACAAGGACCCGCCCGCGCTCCAGTTCCGCCACGACCTGATACGGGCCAAGCTCTCGGGCTTCCTCGACAAGCCCGAGGTCGCGTTCAATCGCTATCCGGCGACCGACACCTCCCTTGCTGCCGTCTATGCGAGGGCCATTGCCACCTATCGGCAGTCCGGCGTGCAAGTCGCCATGCCGCTCCTCGATCAACTCATCGCCGCGCAGCCGAATTGGCCCTATTTCTACGAGCTCAAGGGCCAGTTCCTGTTCGAGAGCGGCAAGGGCGCGACGGCGATCGAGCCACTGCGCAAGGCGGTCGAACTCGCGCCGAACGAGCCGCTGATCCGTATCATGCTGGCGCAGGCCCTGATCGGCACCAACAATGCGAAATACCTCGACGAGGCGATTCGCAACTTGCGCACGGCGCTTGCCCGCGAGAGATCCTCGGCGATGGGCTATCGCCAGCTCGCCTCGGCCTATGCACGCAAGGCCGAACTGGCACATGCCTCAGGCGCCAAGCGCCAATTCATGGCCGAAGCTTCACTTGCCTCGGCCGAAGCCTATTTCTATGAAGGTCGCTTAAGTCTTGCCAAGCAGCAGGCCAAACGGGCCAAGGAAGGTCTGCCCAACGGCACGCCGAATTGGATCAGGGCCGACGACATCCTCGCCTTCGAAATTCCTCAGCACAACTGACTCTAGCCCCCGGAGACCTTGAGTATGACCCCTAAGACTGGCTTGGCCACTGCATTGGTGGCCGCCGTCGTGGCTGCCATCGTCAGCGCCGCCACGATCCTCGTCATTTGGCGCACCGCCCCGGGGGTGGTGGACGCCCCGTCCGCTTCGTTGCAGGAGAACGAGGTCGTCGACATCGTTCGCAACTATCTCACCGAGAACCCCGAAATCCTCGTGGAGATGACGACCGAACTCGACAAGCGCCAGCAGCAGGAGCAGGCGGCGTTGCAGGAGAAGGTCATCAGCGACAGCGCCGACGCGCTGTTCCGCTCGCCGCTTGCGTTCGCCGCGGGCAATCCCAACGGCGACGTCACCGTCGTCGAGTTCTTCGACTACAATTGCGGTTACTGCAAACGCGCGATGCCGGACGTCGTCAAGTTGATCGACAACGACGGCCAGGTGCGGTTCGTGTTCAAGGAACTGCCGATCTTCGGCGAAGAGTCCGAAGATGCGGCCAAGGGGGCGCTCGCCGCGAACAAGCAGGGCAAGTATTTCGAGATGCATCAGAAGCTGTTCACCGCACCAGGCAAGGCCAACAAGGACAAGGTGCTGCGCGTCGCCAACGAAATCGGCCTCGACGTGCCGCAGCTCGAGAAGGACATGGAAAGCGAAGAGGTCCAGCAGGCGCTCGACGAGGCGAGAGAACTCGCCCAAAAGCTCGGCCTGCAAGGCACGCCGCTCTACCTGATCGGCGACCGGACCATCCCCGGGGCGCCGGAGGACCTTTACGATCAGCTCGTGGAAAACGTGGCGGAGGTCCGCAAGAACGGCTGCAAGGCCACCTGCTGAGGGCCTAAGTCCAGGGGCACCCTGGCTCCATGGCCTTTTGCCGAGCGGCGGAAAAGCTGATAAAGGGGCGCGTTTCCCCAAGGAGCGGGTTGGCGTTCAGCGGCCGGCCCGGCCAACGACAGGCGCCCCGCGATCCACCATGGCCAAACCGATCTACGTCTTGAACGGTCCCAATCTCAACCTGCTTGGGTCCCGCGAACCGGAGGTCTACGGCAAGGGGACGCTGGACGACCTCCGCCAAAGGTGCGAGCGGAAGGCCAAGGCGCTCGGCCTTAAGGTAGACTTTCGCCAAAGCAACCACGAGGGCGAGCTGGTGGCCTGGATTCAGGAGGCGAGGACGGACGCGGCGGGTCTCATCGTCAATGCCGGCGCGTTTACCCACACTTCGATCGCCATGCTCGATGCACTGCTCGCCTGCCCGGTTCCCGCCGTCGAGGTTCACCTCTCCAATATCTTCACTCGCGAGCCGTTTCGCCACCGGTCGTATATCTCCAAGGCGGCGGAGGGCGTGATCTGCGGCTTCGGTGCGTTGGGCTACGAGCTGGCCATCGAGGCCCTCGCCGCCACGATCTCTCCCGGCAAGGCCGGCTGACAGTCAGAAAGGACGCCGATGACCAACGACGGGGGCACCCTCGACAAGGATCTGATCAGAGAGCTCGCCGCGCTTCTCGAGGAGACCGGACTCACTGAGATCGAGATCGAGGTCGAAGGCCGCCGCATCAGGGTCGCCCGTGGCGTCAATCTCACCACGACCTTGACCACGACCTCCAACGGCGGCGCGGCCGAGCCCCGCGATCATCGCGAGCCGAAGCAGCGCGGGTCGCAAGCCGAGGACGTCGCGGTGCACCCAGGCACCGTCACCTCGCCGATGGTCGGCACCGCCTATCGCTCGCCGGAGCCCGGTGCGCCGCCGTTCGTCGAGGTCGGCACCAGGGTCGCGGCCGGCCAAACCCTGCTGATTATCGAAGCGATGAAGACCATGAACCAGATCCCGTCGCCAAAGGCCGGTACCGTCATCGCCATTCTGATCGAGGACGGTCAGCCGGTGGAATACGGCGAGCCCTTGGTGGTGATCGAGCAACATTAGTCGGTCTCGATGTTCGACAAGATCCTGATCGCGAACCGGGGAGAGATCGCGCTTCGCATTGAACGTGCCTGCAAGGAGCTCGGCGTCGCCACTGTGGCGGTGCACTCGACGGCCGACGCTCACGCCATGCATGTCCGCCTCGCCGACGAGAGTGTGTGCATCGGCGCGCCTCCGGCCAAGGACAGCTATCTCAACATCCCCGCCATCGTCGCCGCCTGCGAGATCACCGGCGCCGACGCGGTGCATCCGGGCTACGGCTTCCTCGCCGAGAATTCCCGCTTCGCCGAGATCCTCGAGGAACACAAGATCGCCTTCATCGGGCCGACGGCCGAGCACGTGCGGCTGATGGGCGACAAGATCAGGGCCAAGGAGACGGTCAGGGAACTCGGCATCCCCGTTGTGCCGGGGTCGGACGGCGCGGTCGGGAGCCTCAAGGAGGCCGAGGCGATCGCCAAGGCGATCGGCTATCCCGTGATGGTCAAGGCGGCGGCAGGGGGCGGCGGCCGCGGCATGAAGCTCGCCTCATTCGAGAACGAGCTTGCACCGGCGCTTTCGGCGGCGCGCAACGAGGCGCGCGCCGCTTTCGGCGACGATACGGTCTATCTGGAGAAATATCTCGCCCGGCCCCGTCATATCGAGGTGCAGGTGCTCGCCGACGGCCAGGGCAACGCCATCCATCTCGGCGAGCGCGACTGCTCGCTCCAGCGCCGCCACCAGAAGCTCTGGGAGGAAGCTCCCTCGCCCGCTCTCAACGAAAGCGAGCGCATCCGCATCGGCGAGACGGTGGCGAAGGCCATGCGGACGCTGGGCTACCGCGGTGTCGGCACCGTGGAGTTCCTGTACGAAGGGGGCGAGTTCTTCTTCATCGAGATGAACACGCGCCTCCAGGTCGAGCACACCGTCACCGAGATGGTCACCGGGCTCGACCTCGTGATCGAGCAGATCCGCATCGCCGCCGGCGCGCCGCTGTCGCTCCGCCAGGAGGACGTGCGCTTCAACGGGCACGCCATCGAATGCCGCATCAACGCCGAGAATCCGCACACCTTCAGGCCGTCGCCGGGAACGATCACCCATTTCCATCCGCCGGGCGGGCTCGGGGTGAGGGTCGATTCAGGCGCTTACGCCGGCTACACCATTCCGCCGTATTATGACAGTCTGATCGGCAAGCTCATCGTGCATGCCCGCACGCGCAACGAATGCTTGATGCGGCTCAAGCGGGCGCTCGGAGAATTCGTCGTTGATGGCATCGAGACCACCATTCCGCTGTTCACTTCGCTCATCTCCGAGCCCGACATCGTCGATGGCAACTACGATATTCATTGGCTCGAGGACCATCTGTCGCCGAACACCTCGCGCCAGGGGTAGAGCGCCATGACCACCATTGACGACGTGATGATCGAGATCACGCCGCAGGTGCTGCTCAAGGCCTATGCGTGCGGCATCTTCCCCATGGCGGAGAGCGCGGACGACAACGCGCTCTACTGGATCGAGCCTGAGCGACGCGGCATCCTGCCGCTCGACCGGGTGCACATACCGAAGAGCCTCGCCCGCACCATCCGCCGCGGCGGCTTCGACGTGAAGGTCGACAACGACTTCGAGGCGGTCATCGAAGGCTGCGCCGCGCCCCGCGCGGGCCGGCGCTCGACGTGGATCAACGGGCGCATCCGTGGCCTCTACCGCGAGCTGTTCGCGCTCGGCCATTGCCATACGGTCGAGGTGTGGCAGGACGGCGAACTGACCGGCGGCCTGTACGGCGTCCATCTGGGCCGCGCGTTCTTCGGCGAGAGCATGTTCAGCCGCGCGCGCGATGCGAGCAAGATCGCGCTCGTCTATCTGATCGCTAGGCTAAAGGCGGGCGGCTTCATCTTGCTCGATACGCAATTCGTGACCGGGCACCTCGCCCGTTTCGGCGCGATCGAGGTCAGCCGTCAGGAGTTTCAGCGCCTTCTCGAGGACGCGTTGGGGACGAGCCAGGGCAACACGTCGGGCTCGGGCGCCGCGGCGGCCGCAGGTGGCGGCGGCTCTGCGGCGGCCGGCGGCGGTGCCTCGGCGGCTGCAGGAGGCGCAGGCTCGCCCTCGGCCGGTGCCGGCTCTCCCTCGGCAGGCGCGTTCTCGGTACTTTCCACCGGTTTGGCACCCTCCGGCGTCTTGCAGCTCGTCAGCCAAACGTCGAACACCGGGTGCTCCACGGCGTGAAGCCCGGGACTCTCGGCGAACATCCAGCCGGTGAAGATGCGATGCTGCTCGCCGGTGAGCTTGATCTCGTCCACCTCGACGAATGAGGCGGTGTGCGGCGTCTGCGTCGGCGGGCGCGTATCGCAGACCCGGGGCGTAACCTTCAGCGCGCCGAATTCGACGGTTTGATCGATGGGAATCTCGAGATGGGAGATGCGGCCGGTCACCTTGTCGAGGGCGGCGAACACGGCGATCGGGTTCTTGATCAGCTCGGCGTTGGCGAGGCCGCAAGGCAGCGCCGCGGCGCCGGCAGCCGCGATGGCTGCCAGAACGTGGCGTCCGAGGGCCGATCCGTCCCTGAAAATGCTCTGCCGTCGCATCATGCCGCACACCTCAAAAGTCCCGGTGCGCTCCTCTACCATCAAAGGCCTCGTCGATCATTGGGGCAACGGTGTGGCAGCAAGCAGCCCCTCCCCTTCAGGCACTGCGTTCGGCGCTGAACCTGAGCCTGACATGGTCGGCGGTCCAGGCGCCCCGGCTGTCGCAGAGGGACGGCCGTACCAGCTCGATCGCCTCGTTGAGCGCGGCCGTCCGTTCCGGCTCAGGGAACTGATCGAAGAAGGAACGGCCGAAGGTCTTGAGCCAGCCTTCGATACCCGTCTTGAGCGGGGTCGGGCGCGACACGAGAACGATCTCCTGGACGGTGAACCCGCCTCTGGTCAGGAGGCGGCTATATTCCTCGACGGTCGGAAAGAACCATGGCGTGACGAGCGCGGGATCGCCCCTCCGCGTCTTGTTCACCGCGCGCATGGCCGTGGCCAGCGCGGCGACATTGCCATGACCGCCGAGTTCGCCGACGAACCGGCCGCGCGGTTTGAGCGCCCGGGCGACACCGGCGATCACGCGCTCTGGTGCCCGCATCCAGTGGAGCGCAGCGTTGGAGAACACCGCGTCGAACTCATGCACGAAGTCGAGCTCGTGGCCGTCCATCTTGCGGACGGTGAGTCCTTTCATGCGCGCCACCGCGAGCAGCTCGTCGCTGAGATCGACGCCGAGCACGTCGGCGCCGGCGGCCTTGATCTCCGCGGTCAGGGTGCCGTCGCCGCAGCCAAGGTCGAGGATGCGCTCGCCGTGCTTCGGCGCCAGCATGGCGAACACCGCGCCAGCCATCTCCTGCACGAAACGACCGTTCTTCGCATAGTCCGCCGCCGACCAGCGCTGAACCGATTTCGGCGCGGCATCCGCCGTCGATGAGTGGGTCATTTCGGCTGCCACGGCTCGTAGTCCATGCGCGGCTTCTGCACCTGCGGACGCAAGGTCGAGCCGGGCGGACGGTACGCCTCGTAGGTGCCGGTCATGTTTGGCCGGTGCGCCTTCTGCCATGGGCGCGGCGTGTAGTCCTCTTCCGTCGGCGGCACATCGACGGTGTGATGCAGCCAGGCATGCCACTCCGGCGGAATCTGCGACGGCTCCGACAGGGTGCGGTAGATCACCCAGCGGCGGTCGCCATTGAGCTCCCGGTAATAAACGTTGCCGAGACCGTCCTCGCCGACGCGCTCACCCTTTCGCCAGGTGAAGAGTCGCGTGCCGAGGGTGTTGCCCTTCCACCAGGCAAACAGTTCACTGATAAGTCCCATGAATTTGGTTCGGCGCCTACGGAGCTGATGCTCGGGACTATGGCCTTTTGCCCCAGCCCCTGTCCAGCGGCGCCAACGACGCGCTCTAGTTCTGGGCTTCGCGCATCCGCAAGACGTAAGGCTCGGCGCCGTGCTCCGCGCCGACGGCGAGCGGAGCCCGTGCCGGTACGGGGACGTAGGTCGGGCGCGGGAAGCTCAGTGCGAGGCGCTCCTCCATGCCGGCGACGACATAATGCTCGCCGTCGAGCTCGAAGGGCCGGTCGTCGTTGAGCAGCCAATCGAGCCGACGATAGAGTGTGCTGGCCGAGGTGGGCAGCACCAGCACCTGATGGGCCCCTGCCCTCAGCGCCTCTTCGATGAGACCGGGCTTGGCATGGGCGCTCATCACCATGGCCGGGATGAAACTCAAGGGGCCGGCGTCGCGGTGGCGCATCGACCTGACGAGGTCGGGCCCGGAAATGGGTTGCATGGCCGCTGCGGCGATGACGAGATCCGGCGCACCGCGGGTCATCGCCTCGAAGGCCTCGGCGGGACTCTCATGGGTGTCGATGCGGCCGACGCCGATCGCCGCCAGCATCGCCCGCATCATGGCGAGCATTGGCCGCCGATTGTCGACGACCGACACAACAATCTGCTCGAGGTCGCGGCCAAAGGCGCGATGCTGGAACTGGGACTGCACGCGATTCCCCGCTTTACGACGCTTTCGGGACCTTCAACAAATTACTGATGCGGTCGTAAATAGAGGATGAAGGATACGCTCAAAGTTGGCGACTTCGCGGCCCAAGGATGGAGGAATTGCTCCCGTCCGCGCCTTATCAACCTCCTTTGTCCAGAGCCCCGCCGCGCGCGGGCCTGCACGCTTAGAAGGAGCGCACGAGAGCCCCGGAAAGGGCCCGTTTACGGGGCTGGCCGAGCGGCCGCCTTGCAAGTCACCCAACACCTTTCCACATACAATTCCTGCACTCGCCCACAGGGTTTAGTGGTACAGTAACCGGTCGGTGCATAGATGTTGATGGGGAAGACGAATCGCCCCACGTTCGAGAGTTGCGCGAACGCATTGGAGAAAGCCTGATTTTTGAAGGGGGTGGGGAGCACGATGCGGATTCAGAGACGTTTTACCGAGCCAGGACGGTCACCTTATGAGGCCATTTCGTTCCGGGAGAGCCGGAGCGAGATCAAAAACCCCGACGGCTCGGTGGTGTTCGCGCTCGACCGCTTTCAGGTGCCGGCCCAGTGGAGCCAGGTCGCCGCCGACATCCTCGCGCAGAAATATTTCCGCAAAGCCGGCGTCCCGGCGCGGCTCAAGCGGGTCGAGGAGAATTCCGTGCCGTCTTGGCTGTGGCGGGCGACGCCCGACGAGGCGGCGCTTGCCGAGCTGCCGGAGGCGGAGCGCTTCGGCAGCGAGACCGACGCGCGCCAGGTGTTCGACCGGCTCGCCGGCACCTGGACCTATTGGGGCTGGAAGGGCGGCTACTTCTCCTCCGAGGAGGACGCGTCCGCCTTCTACGATGAGCTCCGCCACATGCTTGCCATGCAGATGGGGGCGCCGAACAGCCCCCAATGGTTCAACACGGGGCTGCATTGGGCCTATGGCATCGATGGCCCGAGCCAGGGACATTACTATGTGGACTTCGCCACGGGCGACGTCCGGGCCTCAACCTCGGCCTACGAGCATCCCCAGCCGCACGCTTGCTTCATCCAGTCGATCGAGGACGATCTCGTCAACGAGAACGGCATCATGGACCTCTGGGTGCGCGAGGCGCGCCTGTTCAAATACGGCTCCGGCACGGGCACCAATTTCTCGCGGCTGCGCGGCGAGCACGAGCCCTTGTCGGGCGGCGGCAAGTCCTCGGGCCTGATGAGCTTCCTCAAGATCGGCGACCGGGCGGCCGGCGCCATCAAGTCGGGCGGCACCACGCGGCGCGCCGCCA
Source organism: Methyloceanibacter sp. (assembly GCF_050726195.1). Classification (GTDB taxonomy): domain Bacteria; phylum Pseudomonadota; class Alphaproteobacteria; order Rhizobiales; family Methyloligellaceae; genus Methyloceanibacter. The sequence goes on from NZ_JBOHJC010000025.1 coordinate 12,683, forward strand.
AGATGGTGGTGGTCGACATCGACCATCCCGACATCGAGGCCTACATCAATTGGAAGGTCACCGAGGAGCAGAAGGTGGCGGCGCTCGTCACCGGCTCCAAGATCCTCGCCGAGCGGCTCAATGCCGTGCTCAAGGCGTGCGTCAATTGCGAGGGCGACGGCGACGACTGCTTCGATCCCAAGCGCAATCCCGCGCTGCGCCGCGAGGTGAAGGCCGCGCGCAAGGCCAAGGTGCCAGACAACTTTATCCGCCGGGTGATCCAGTTCGCCCGCCAGGGCTACACCTCGATTCAGTTCCCGACCTACGACACGGACTGGGACTCCGAGGCCTACCGTACCGTCTCCGGCCAGAACTCCAACAACTCGGTCCGGGTCCCCGACGCCTTCCTCGAGGCGGTCGAGGCCGACGGCAATTGGGACCTCATCCTCCGCAAGAACGGCGCCGTGGCGAAGACGCTCAAGGCTCGGGCGTTGTGGGACCAGATCGGCTACGCGGCATGGGCCTGCGCCGACCCAGGCATCCAGTTCCACACCACGATCAACGACTGGCATACCTGTCCGGCGGCGGGCGAGATCAAGGCGTCGAATCCCTGCTCCGAGTACATGTTCCTCGACGACACCGCCTGCAATCTCGCCTCGCTCAATCTGATGGCGTTCCGCAATGCGGACGGAAGCTTCGCCGTCGAAGCTTACGAGCACGCCATCAGGCTGTGGACGGTCGTGCTCGAGATCGCCGTGACCATGGCGCAGTTCCCGTCGCGCCGCATCGCGCAACTCTCCTACGAGTACCGGACGCTCGGGCTCGGCTACGCCAATATCGGCGGCCTGCTGATGGCCTCAGGAATTCCGTACGACTCGGCCGAAGGCCGGGCGCTGTGCGGCGCGCTCACCGCCATCATGACCGGCGTGGCCTATGCCACGAGCGCCGAGATGGCGCGGGAGCTCGGTCCCTTCCCCGGCTATGCGGCCAACCGCGAGCCGATGCTCAAGGTGATGCGCAATCACGCGCGTGCCGCCCGCGGCGACAAAGAGGGCTACGAGGACCTCGCCATGTCGCCGGTGCCTCTCGACCATGCCTCATGCCCGGAGCCGCAGCTCCTCGCCCACGCCATGCGCGCCTGGGACCAGGCGCTCGAGCTTGGCCGCGCGTTCGGCTACCGCAACGCCCAGGCCACGGTGATCGCGCCCACCGGCACGATCGGCCTGGTGATGGATTGCGATACCACCGGGATCGAGCCCGATTTTGCCCTGGTCAAGTTCAAGAAGCTCGCTGGCGGCGGCTATTTCAAGATCATCAACCGCATGGTGCCGGAGGCGCTCCGCGTGCTTGGCTATGGCGAGGAAGCGGCCAAGCGCATCATCGACTATGCGGTGGGCCGCGGCACGCTCGCGGGCGCGCCTGGCGTGAACCACGAGACGCTCGCGGCCCGCGGCTTCACGCCCGATAAGATCGCGGCGGTGGAGAAGGCGGTGGCGTCCGCCTTCGACATCAAGTTCGTGTTCAACAAGTGGACGCTCGGGGAGGCCTTCTTGACCGAGGTCCTCGGGCTCGAGCCGGCCCGGATCGATGCGGCCGATTTCGACCTTCTGGCCGAGATCGGCTTCGCCAAACGCGAAATCGAAGCGGCCAACGAATATGCCTGTGGGGCCATGACCTTGGAAGGCGCGCCGGGGCTCGAGCCCGAGCACCTGCCGGTGTTCGACTGTGCGAGCCCGTGCGGGCGCAAGGGCAAGCGCTTCCTCTCGGTGGAGAGCCATATCCGCATGATGGCCGCGGCCCAGCCCTTTATCTCCGGCGCCATTTCCAAGACCATCAACATGCCGAACGACGCCTCCGTCGAGGACTGCAAGGAGGCCTATCTCCTCTCCTGGCGGCTCGCGCTCAAGGCCAACGCGCTCTATCGCGACGGCTCGAAGCTGTCGCAGCCGCTCAACGCCCAGCTCCTCGCCGACGAAGAAGAGGAGCAGGACGAAGTGCTGGCCGCGATCGTCTCGGACCAGCCGCAGGTGCAGCGCGCCACGGTGATCGCCGAGCGCATCGTCGAGCGCATCGTCGAGCGGGTCCGTGCCCGCGCCGATCGCGAGCGCCTGCCCGACCGGCGCAAGGGTTACACCCAGAAGGCCGTGGTCGGCGGTCATAAGGTCTATTTAAGAACTGGCGAGTATGCCGATGGGCGGTTGGGCGAGATCTTCATCGACATGCACAAGGAGGGCGCCGCCTTCCGCTCGCTCATGAACAACTTTGCGATCGCGGTGTCCGTCGGCTTGCAGTACGGCGTGCCGCTGGAAGAGTTCGTCGATGCCTTCACCTTCACGCGGTTCGAGCCTGCAGGTCCGGTGCGCGGGAACGAAGCCATCAAGAACGCCACCTCGATCCTTGACTACCTGTTCAGAGAGCTTGCAGTTTCTTATCTTGGGCGGTACGAGCTTGCTCATGTTGATCCAAGTGAGATCGGCAGCACAACCCTCGGCTCAGGGGACGCCGGCGAAGGCAAGCGTTCCACTGAGGCCCTCGTCTCACCAGGCTTCACACGTGGTCGCCTCGGTGAGCGCAGGTTCCTCACGCCGAGCAAAGCGCAGGGCACTGGTGCTCCGGCGCGTGCGTTGCAGGCGCACGCTGCGGACGACGCGCACCCGGAGACCACAAGCCTTGCCGCCGCATCTACTCAATCTCCTTCGTCGGAGACGGTCGAGCATGTCGCTCTTGCCGTCGAGGCGCTCGCCGAGCGTGGCCCATCAGTTCTTGTCGCGGAAGCGCGCGTTAAGGGTTATGAAGGGGAAGCGTGTGGAGAATGCGGTAACTTTACCCTCGTACGAAACGGTACGTGTCTCAAATGCGATACGTGCGGAGCGACGAGCGGTTGTAGTTAGAGTGAGACCTTACCCAGCCAGCCACCCGAAGGAGGGATGAAAATGGCAGCAAAGAGGAAAGCAGCGAAGAAGAAGGCACCGGCCCGTAAGAAGACGGCCGCCGCCAAAAAGTCGACTGCTAAGAAGACCGGCAAGGCGCGCAAGCGCAAGGCCGCGAAGCGGAAGTAGCTTCTCAAGAGGCGCGGGGCACACCAGCTCCGCGCCTTTTTTCTTCTGATTTTTCCCGCAAAAACAGCCGGTTACCGGTAGGCATCCCTGGACGCGCTCCAGGGATTTTCGTTTTCTGCGCCAGGTTGCGAAGCGAGCGGTCGCGATAACAAGGCGACGCTTCGTTGCGTTGCGCGACGTGGGCAGCGCGTGTCGTTTGCACTCACTCTTGCGCGTCGATGCATCGTGCGCGGGCCGAGCGACGTCCGTCGGCGGTCGTGATCTTCGCGCGGTGCGATGCGCGAAACAGAGTCCGGCGAGGCGCGATCATGACGTCAGTCCCTACCCGCAGCCTCGCGACGGAGAGGCACGCCCGAGGGCCTCATGGCCGAATCAGTCCAGATTCGGATCAGGCACCGACTCGTCCGAGGCCCCCGCCCCCTCGCTATCCACAGCTCTGAAACCTTCCCGGGCGATCACGCGCCACAGGTCCGCCACCGCCGCTTCGAGGCTCGCCTCGTCGGCGCATCGCAGGACCACGAAGGTCCCGAGCCGCTTCTGCTCGAAGAAGGGATAGGAGCCGATCTGCACTTCCGGATGCGCCGCCTGGAGCGCGGCGAGCGGCGGGGCCACGTCGCCCTCCGGCGCATCGACACGGACCGAGCGCGCCAGCACGGGGCGCCCCTTGGCGAGTCGGGGCATGACCTCGTCCAGCATGACCTGCATGATTCGCGGCACCCCGGCCATGACGATCACGTTCTGAAGCATGAAGCCCGGCGCGCGGGATATGGCGTTGTGGATCAGCTCCGCCCCTTTCGGGATGCGGGCCATCCTGAGGCGGGCCGGCGTCAGCTCGCGATCGTCGAAGTGTCTGCGCATGGCGGCGACAGCTTCCTCGTTCAGCGCCGCCTCGACGCCGAAGGCCTTGGCGATGGCGTCCGTGGTCACATCGTCGTGGGTCGGGCCGATGCCGCCGGTGGTGAAGACGTAGGTGAAGCGCCGGCGAAGCTCATTGACGGCGGCGACGATCTCCATCTCCTCATCGGCCACGACCCGCACCTCGCGAAGGCCGATGCCCACGCGGGCCAGGTAGGCGGCGATATAGCCAATGTTCTGATCTGCCGTGCGCCCGGAGAGAATCTCCTCGCCGATCACGAGGAGCGCGGCGGTGACGATGTCCGAACTGGTCCTTGCGTCGGTCATGCCCTGTTCTAGCCGAACATGCCGGCCCTCGCCTCAGGTGTCTTGCGGAAAAGGCAGGTGCATGATTGAACCCGAGCAGATTTACCCCTAAGTGGAGAGAAGTTCCTTATAATCGCACCCCATGTCCAATCTCGAATTCGCCCGCGCCCAGGCGCGCGACACCAAGATCAAGCAGCACGGACCGGAGGCCTTCGCCGGCATGGCGAAAGCGGGCCGGCTCGTGGCCGAGGCGCTCGACCTCCTCACCGAGCATGTGAATCCGGGCGTGACCACCGAGGCGCTCGACACTTTGGTGTTCGACTTCGCCATGGCCCATGACGCCGTCCCGGCGCCGCTGAACTATCGCGGCTTCCCGAAATCGATCTGCACGTCGCTGAACCACGTGGTGTGCCACGGCATCCCGGGGCCTCGCGTGCTCCGCGAGGGCGACGTGCTCAACATCGACGTGACGTTCATCGTCGACGGTTGGCACGGCGACTCGAGCCGCATGTACCCGGTGGGAAAGATCAGCCGCGCCGCTTCGCGCCTGCTCGAGGTCACCTACAACGCCCTGATGCGCGGCGTAGCGGCGGTCAGGCCCGGCGCCACCACCGGAGATATCGGCGCCGCCATCCAGACCTACGCCGAAGGCGAGCGCTGCAGCGTGGTGCGCGACTTCTGCGGCCATGGGCTCGGGCGCGTATTTCACGACCGGCCGAACATCCTGCATTACGGCGAGCCGGGCGAAGGCCTGCCGCTCAAGCCCGGCATGCTGTTCACGATCGAGCCGATGATCAATCTCGGCAAGCCGCATGTGAAGATCCTGTCCGACGGCTGGACGGCGGTAACCCGCGACCGCTCGCTCTCGGCGCAGTTCGAGCATACGGTCGGCGTCACCGAGACCGGGTGCGAGGTGTTCACCCTGTCGCCGAAGGGTTTGGACCGGCCGCCCGTCACGCACTAACCCGAGCGAAGGCCGCATGGGCTTCAAGGACGCCGCCAAGCCGCATTATCTCGGCCATCGCGAGCGCCTGAGGAAGCGGTTTCGCGAGGGCGGCGCCGACGCCCTGCCCGACTACGAGCTGCTCGAGCTTGTCCTGTTCCGCGCCATGCCGCGGCGGGACACCAAGCCGCTGGCCAAAGCGATCCTCGCCCGCTTCGGCAGCTTCGCCGAGGCCATGAACGCGCCTGAGGACCTGCTGCTGGAGATTCCGGGGCTCGGCGAGGCGGCCGTCATCGAGATCAAGCTCATCCGCGCGACGGCGCTTAGGCTGATGCGGGGCGAGGTGTTCGAGCGGCCGGTGCTCGCGTCATGGCAGCAGGTGCTGGACTATTGCCGCGCCGCCATGGGCTTCGAGGCCAAGGAGCAGTTCCGCATCCTGTTCCTCGACAAGCGCAACCAGATGATCGCCGACGAGGTGCAGCAGCGGGGCACCGTCGACCACACGCCGGTCTATGTGCGGGAGGTGGTGAAGCGGGCGCTGGAGCTGTCGGCCACGGCGATCGTGCTGGTGCACAACCATCCCTCGGGCGACCCCACCCCATCACGCGCCGACATCGAGATGACCAAGCAGATCGTCGCCGCGGCGAAACCGCTTGGGGTCGTGATCCACGACCACATCATCGTCGGCAAGCAGGGCCATGCCAGCTTCCGCGGGCTCGGGCTGATCTAGGCCAATGGAGGGCGTGAGCCGTTAGGCGGGCGCGGGGCCAAACACGAGCACGGCGTTGAGGCCGCCGAACGCGAAGCTGTTCGACATGGCGTAGTTGACCTCGCGCTTCTTGCCGGTGTTCGGCGTGTAATCGAGGTCACACTCAGGATCGGGCTCGTCGAGGCCGACCGTGGCCGGTACGAATTTTTCCTGGATGGCCTTGATGGCGGCGACCGCCTCGATGCCGCCGCCGGCGCCAAGGCAATGGCCGTGCATCGACTTGGTCGAGGAGATGGAGAGCTTGTTGGCGGCGTTGCCGAACACGCGCTTGATGGCGCGGGTCTCGTTGATGTCGTTGACCGCGGTCGCCGTGCCGTGAGCGTTGACATAATCGATGTCGGAGGCGGCGAGCCCGCTGTCGTCGAGCGCCATCTGCATGGCGGTGGAGGCGCCGTCGATCGACGGGTTGACCATGTCGGCGGCGTCAGCGGTCATGCCAAAGCCCAGCAGCTCGGCCAGGATCGGCGCGCCGCGATCCTTGGCGCGCTCGTATTCCTCGAGCATGAGGATGCCGGCGCCCTCGGCGAGAACGGTGCCGTTGCGCTTCTTGCAAAAAGGCCACAACCCGTCGGGGCTCAATACGCGCATGGCCTGCCAGGCGCGCGTCGCGCCCCAGTTGAGCGAGGCTTCGGCCGCGCCAGCGATACCGAGATCGACTTGGCCGCCGCGAATCATCTGGTAGACGAGGCCGATCGCGTGGGTCGCGGTCGAGCAGGCGCTGACCACGCCGAAGGTCGGGCCCTTGATGCCGTATTCGATGCTGACATGGGCGGACGCCGATGAGCCGATCGCCTTCAAGAGCGTGAGCGGGTGGGTGGCCCGCTTGTTCTCCTTGAACAGCATCTTGTAGGAAAATTCGAGGGTAGTGAGACCGCCGACGCCGGAGCCGATGATGCAGGCGGCGCGGTAGCCGTTGTGGTCCTTGACCGGCACTTCGAGCTTCGACTGCGCCACAGCTTCCTGCGCGGCGCAACCCGCATATTGCGAGTATTTGTCGGCCAACAGCAATTGCTTGCTCTGCAAGCGCTCCTTCGGATCGAAGTCCGGCACTTCGCCGGCAATCGTGATGTACAGGTCCTCGGTCGGAAAGCTCTGGACCTCGCGAATGCCGCATGCGCCGCTCTTGAGAGCAGCCCAGAACTTGTCCACGCCTGTGCCCAAAGGAGTGACGACGCCCTGGCCAGTGACCACGACGCGTCTGCGTCCGTTAGTGTGTGTCATGTAGTGCTAAGCCGTACTCCAAGCCTGGTCGACGTCCCGGGAAGGACCCGAGCGGAATGGCCGGTTTAAGCTGCTGCGCCCGAGGCCTTCGTTTCTGCGATGATCCCCTTCACGCGATCGACCACCGAGCCGACCGTCGCGAACGCTTCAACCTCTTCGTTGGCATTATAAGGGATTTCGATGCCGAAGGTATCTTCAATATCGAACACGATCACCGCGAGGTCGAGGGATTCGATCTCAAGCTCGCTCAGGGGGGTTTCGAGCGTTACGGTCTTGGATGGGTCCTTCATGTTCTTTCGCAGAATCTCGATGATCTTGGTGGCCACCTCGTCCATATCGCTCTCCCTGCCCCGTTTGGGGGTCCGTGTCTAATGGTCCCTGGCTGAAACATAGCTAATCCGAGGGCAAGTCGGGCATTGGAATAGACTTAAAAACTGGTCGAGTCTACCCGCGCCCGGCCCTCGGCCGTTCGCCCACCATACGCTCTAATCGCTAACAAAATTGGCGTTTTTGCGCCAGCTTGCGCCTTGGTTTTAGCATATTCCGCCAAGGAGGGGTGGGAACCTCCCCGGCAGGACTTAATCAATACCGTGCTACAATAATAGAAGAGGAAGGGGCTTGCGGCCAATTGCCTCTCATAGAGGCGTCTCCGTCCGTTAAGAGGCCGTAAAGCAAACAAGAATCGAAGTCGATGGCAAGCCAGACGAACTCCGAAACCTTGCACGAGGCGCCCCGCGCGAACGAGCGGCCCTGGCTAAGGGCCTATCCGCCAAAAGTGCGGTGGGACCAGACCTTCAGCCCGCGCCTGCTCGGCACCCTGCTCGACGATGCGGTCGCGGCGTTCGGCCCAAGGCCATGCACCTATTTCATGGGGAAGCGCCTGACCTATGCCGAGATCGGGGCGCTATCGGACCGGGCGGCCAAGGGCTTGCGGGCGCTCGGCGTTGGCGAAGGGGTCAAGGTTGGGCTCTTGCTGCCGAACTCACCGACCTTCGTCATCTTCTATTTCGGCGTGCTCAAGGCCGGCGGGACGGTGGTCAATTTCAACCCGCTCTACAGCCTCGACGAGATCGAGTTCCAGATCCGCGACAGCGACACCAAGATCATGGTGACGCTCGACCTCGCCCTGACCTTCGACAAGGTCGAGGCCATGCTCACGCGCGGCGCGATCGACACGGCCGTGGTGGCGAGCTTCACCGCGCTGCTTCCCTCGCTCAAGTCGATGGGCTTCAAACTCCTGCAGCGCACCAAGCTCGCCGAGGTCAAGACGCGGGCCAAGACGGGCAAGATCGTGCATGAGCGGGAAGTCCTCGACAATGACGGGCGCTATCGCAAACCCGTCATCACCCCCGACGCCATCGCCGTCCTGCAATATACCGGCGGCACCACCGGCACGCCCAAGGGCGCCATGCTCACCCACGCCAACATCTCGATCAACGTGGCTCAGGTGAAGGCCTGGCGGAACCTCCAGCCGAGGGAGGCCGACCGCATTCTCGGCGTGCTGCCGCTATTCCACGTGTTCGCCATGACCGCGGTGATGAATTTCGGAATCATCAGCGGCATGGAGATCATTCTCATGCCGAAGTTCGAGCTGATCCCCACCTTGAAGCTCATCAGCGCGCTCAGGCCGACGATGATGCCGGGGGTGCCGACCCTGTTCAACGCCATGCTGCGCCATCCCACGATCAAGGCGTTCGACCTCTCATCGCTCGAATATTGCTTCTCGGGCGGCGCGGCCTTGCCGATCGAGGTGAAGCGCGGTTTCGAGAAGCTGTCCGGTGGCAGCGTGGTGGAGGGGTACGGCCTCAGCGAGACGTCGCCCGTCGCCACCTGCAATCCCCCCGGTTCCCCCAAGGAAGGCTCGATCGGCCTGCCGCTCCCCGCCACCGAGATCACCATCCGCTCGCTCGAAGACCCGGCGATCGTGGTGAAGCGTGGCGAGCCGGGCGAGCTCTGCATCGCCGGACCGCAAGTGATGACCGGCTATTGGAACAAGCCGGCCGAGACGGAGGGCTCGTTTGTCGGCCGCTTCTTCCGCACCGGCGACGTCGGCTACATGGACGAGGACGGCTACATCTTCATCGTCGACCGCATCAAGGACATGATCAACGCCTCGGGCTTCAAGGTCTACCCACGGCGCATCGAGGATGCGCTTTACGAGCACTCGGCCGTTGCCGAGGTGTGCGTGGTTGGCATTCCCGATGCCTACCGCGGCGAAGCGCCCAAGGCCTACGTGCGGCTGAAGGACGGCCGCGACGCGACGGCGCTGGAGCTCATGGAGTTCCTGCGGCCCAAGCTCTCCAAGCTCGAGTTGCCGGCCGCGATCGAGTTCCGCAGCGATCTGCCGAAGACCATGATCGGCAAGCTGTCGAAGAAGGACCTGCGCGCGCAACACAGCTAGCGCGGGCCGCAAGGGCCCGCGCCCCGTGCCTAAAGCAGGAAGTCGCCGGCGAAGAGCGCCCCGATCTTGACCAGGATCTCGAAGTCGGCCTTGCCGTCGCCGTTGACGTCGCCCTGGACGATGACCTTCGAGCCCTTGTCCTCGTAGCGGAGCTCGCCTTTCTTGTCGTGGAAGTCGCTCTTGCCGATGAACTTGAAGTTCTGATTGCCGGACACGCCGGTCTTGGCGTCGATGCCGCGCAGGTCGATCATGTCGTCCTCGGCGCGATTGAGATCGACGATGCGGTCGCGCTTCGCGCCGACGACGCTGTCATTGATCGAATTGAAGTCGAAGAAGTCGCGGTCATCGCCGCCGATCAGCGTATCTTTGCCCCTGTGGCCGGTGAGGGCATCATTGCCGTCGCCGCCGTTCAGCCTGTCGTTGCCTTTGCCACCTGTGAGCGTGTCGTTGCCGGCCTCGCCGAACACTTGGACGGCGGCGCCAGCCGCGCCGTTAAATTTATCGGCGCCGGGGCCGAGAAGGACATCGCCTGTGATCTTGCCCTTGTTGAGCACCACGTCGTTGACGTTGCCATTGAAGGCGTTGCAGTCGATGCCGCCGGCGATGGTGCCGCGATTGTCGAGGGACAGCCGGCCAACGTTTTGGGTAAAGATCGCTTCATCGGTGCCTTTGATGGTACCGCCGGCAAAATTTGTGACTGCCGTCGTTAGACCTTGAGCGGTGTTGATAAACACACCGAAAGTATCGGAGTGGATCAGCCCAAAATTTCTGATCGTGCCGCCGTCGAAGTTCGAAACCGGGGTAATTCCGTTGTCCTGTCCATAGATGACACCGAAATTGGTCAGCACGTCGCCGGAATAGGGGCCAAACTGGATGCCGCCGCCCTGATGGCCGACCACGTTGCCGTGGTTGGTGACGGCGGCGCCGTCGCTAGTCAGAGATATTCCACCAAGGCGTCCCTCGATGCCGCGGCCGGCGTTGTTCACGATGGTCGCATTGTCGCCAGAAAAGCGTACGCCGACGAACTCGAACCCGAAGATATTGCCGTTGTTGATCAGGGTGCTGCCATTTTGCATGCTTTCAATCCCGTCGCCGGCGCTCGAGCCGACGCGGATGCCGGGCGCGATGGTGAGTTGGATGTTGTTGGCGATGTATTGAATCGCGTCGGCGGCCGGGTCGACTACGTCGGTCGTGAGGGTGAAGTTGGTGCCGATAAAGAGGGTCATGATCTGCTCCTTCCGTGGCCGCGCCCGCACGCCGTGCGGACGGATGGAGGCTAAAGTGTCGTCTGGCCCAAACCCTCCGAAGCGCGCATGGCTTCGGAGCAAGGCCTCTGCGCTCAGAGCGCCGGAATCCAAGGCGTGCAGGCCGCCCCAAAGTGACGGCTTGCACGTCACGGTTTTCCTGGGAGAATCCTAAGACGGCCGGCGCCACACGGCTCGACTAAGCGCGACACCGAATTCGACCAGGAGCGCCACGATGTTCCGCTCCAACGACAAATTGGATTACTGGGCCGACTTCCTGAGGCAAGGTTTTGCGCCGTTCCGCGTCGAGCCGGCCGGCGATCTGCCGTTCCACGCCGAGATGGACGTGAGGAGGGCCGGAGACCTCCTGGTCGTGAGCGTTAGCGCCTGCGGCTGCCACGTGGCACTGACACCGGCCGAGATCGCGCGCGCGCGCGCCGGCGTCTATTCGGTCGCGATCGAGGTTGACGGTGACACGCCCTTAATGACGCGAGGCGAGGAGCGGCTCCTCACGCCGGGGGACGTGTTCATCGTCGACAGCATGCACGCCTATGAGTTCAATTTCGAACAGCCGTTCCGCCACTTGTTCGTGAACATTCCGAAGGCGTGGATCGACGCGCGGATGCCGCATCCCGAACGCCTCGCCGGTTCTGTCCTTCCGCACGACCGTCCGCTCGCCCGGATGCTCGCAGGCTATCTCGCCGCCGGATTCCAGACGATGGAGGAGCTGCCGCCCGCCGTGGTGGCCCTATACGGCCAGCATCTCGCCGACCTGGTGGCCGAGGCGTTCGCGGAGCCGCCTGGCAAGCCGCTACCGCCGGAGGCTTGGCGCGCCGCCATGTTTGCGCGCGCCTGCCGGGTGATCGCCCTCAAATTCGGCGATCCTTCCTTGAGGCCGGAGCGGATTGCGAAGGCGCTGGGAATGTCGACGCGCACACTGAACAGGGTTTTTGCGGCACACGGCACGACAGTAACGCGGCGAGTGCTTGAGCAGCGGCTAGACCGCGCCGCCAAGCTTTTGGCCTCGCCGGAGTCTTATGGCCGCACCATCACGGAGATCGCCTTCGCTTGCGGCTTCAGCGACGTCTCGCATTTCGGCCGCGTGTTCGCCGAGCGCCTGCGCGCGACGCCGAGCGAATGGCGCAAGCAGCACCTGTAGCCGCCGCGCCGGCGTGCCTAAAGGATGAAATCTCCTGCGCTGAGGGCGCCGGCCTTGACCAGAATTTCGAAATCGGCCTTGCCGTCGCCGTCGACGTCGCCCTGGACAATCACCTTCGAGCCCTTGTCCTCGTAGCGGAGCTCGCCTTTCTTGTCGTGGAAGTCCTGCTTGCCGATGAACGTGAACTTCTGATTGCCGGAGACGCCGGTCTTGGCGTCGATGCCGACGAGGTCGATGTCGTCGGTGCCGCGCTGGAAGTCCTGGATGATGTCGCGGCTCCCGCCCCGCACACTCTCCTTGATCGAATTGAAATCGAAGACGTCGGCGTCAACCCCGCCAAACAGCGAGTCCTTGCCACGGCCGCCGGTCAGCGTATCGGCGCCCTCTTCGCCATTGAGTATGTCGTTGCCAAGACCGCCGACGAGGACGTCCTTGCCTTCATCGCCTTCGAGCGTGTCGTCGCCGGCCAGTCCCTTGATACGATTCGCGCCGTCACTGCCGTAGATGAAGTCGCTGGCCGACGAGCCGGTCGCGTTGATCTCGGTCGCCGCGTCCCCGCTGAGAAACAGTCTCTCGACATTGTCAGGCAGCTTGATCGAGCCTGGCATCTGGAAATATGCGAAGACCGCATCGTTGCCGCCGTTCTCATTCTCGATAACCGTATCGTCCTGGTCGATGGCATAGGTGTCGTCGCCGAGTCCGCCCTCCAGGGTGTCTGCGCCACCGCCGCCCCCAAGATAATTGGCAAGATCGTTGCCTATGAGGGTGTCAGCATGCTGGGAGCCATACAGGCCTTCGATGTCGAACAGGGTATCGCCCGCCGCTTCGCCCCCAGAGGCGGATCCAGTCGCGAGATTCACCGTGACGCCGGCGCTGGAGTCTGAATAGGAGGCGTAATCGAACCCCTCACCGCCAAACAGCTGATCGCCACCAGGGCCGCCGACAAGCAGGTCATTGCCATTCTCGCCACGAAGGGTGTCGAAGCCAAAATCGCCGTAAATCCGGTCATCGCCTTCGCCGCCCCACACTTTGTCGTCGCCACTTCCGGCGTTGATGGAGTCGCCGCCGCCAAGCCCGAAGATGTCGTCGTCTCCCATTTTGCCGTAGATGTCGTCGTATTGATCGGTGACCCCGTCGTTCTGGTCGATCGTCTCGGAGTTGTCCGTACCGTTGACCAAAGCCATGATTCTGCTCCTTGCATTTTGGGGTTGGCGCGCCCTCTCGGACGGCGTTGGCACCGGGCCTTAGAGCGGTCCCGGCGCCGTTTCGTGAAGCGATATGGGGAGCGGCCAAGAGGCTCCGCGTCACGCGATCGGGGATGGCTCTGAAAAAATATTCTCAAGACTCTCCAACAACTTGGCCGTGCCGCCACCGGCAGACGGCTCGCCCTGCCGGACGAGCCGCGCCGCGCGGCTTTCTCAGTAGCTCGCGCTAAAGGATGAAATCGCCGGCGCTGAGGGCGCCGGCCTTGACCATGATCTCGAAGTCGGCCTTGCCGTCGCCGTTGACGTCGCCTTGGACGACGACCTTGGCGCCCTTGTCCTCGTAGCGCAGCTCGCCCTTCTTGTCGTGGAAGTCCTGCTTGCCGATGAACGTGAACTTCTGATTGCCGGACACGCCGGTCTTGGCGTCGATATCAACGAGGTCGATGTCATCGGTGCCGCGCTGGAAGTCCTGGATGATGTCGCGGCTCCCGCCCCGCACACTCTCCTTGATCGAATTGAAATCGAAGACGTCGGCGTCAACCCCGCCAAACAGCGAGTCCTTGCCACGGCCGCCGGTCAGCGTATCCATACCGGCGTCGCCCTTCAGCGTGTCGTCGCCATCCAGGCCAGACAGCTTGTCGTCGCCGTCGCGGCCCATCAAAAAATTGTCGCTGCTCGAGCCGTACAGGACATCGGCGAAGTTGGTGCCAAGGGCGTTCTCGAAGCTGAAGATGGACTCTGCCGCCGTCGAGGCGTTGAAGTCGTCGGCCGACGAGGCGGCGTGCCCGCCATGGGCCACCGTGTCGAGATTGATCGCTACACCCTGCACGCCAGACTGGCCTGCGTCGTAGGTGTCGATACCGGTTCCACCCTTGACGATGTCGACGCCATCGTCGCCGCCGGCGAGGAACCCAAACCAAAGGTCGTCGCCACCACCAAGCGATATCGTGTCCTTGCCGTCGCCGTCTCTGACCGTCTCCTTGTTGTTGCCGCCGCGGAACTCGTCGTCGCCCTTGCCGAGATCGATGGTCCCGGTCACAACACCATCGCCTTCAGAATCTTTGATGAAATTCTGGAAGATGTCGTTGCCGTCGCCGAGATGGACGTTCCCGTTCACCGTTCCGATATTGACGACGAGCTCGACGCCGCTTCCGCCAAGAATCGCGTACTCGCCGCCGCTGATCGTCCCGGCGTTAAGGATCTGGTGCGTGTCCGAGAGGGAGCGAATCCCGTAGCGCCCGCCCTCGATCGCGCCTGAATTGAAGATGCCGAAGTCTTCACCGGATGCGAGAATGCCGGTCGATCCACCCTTGATCGAGCCGGAATTACTGACGGAGGTTGAATGGGCCGCGGCGATGCCAATGCCCGACGACCCTCCGCCCGAAATCTCCGCATCGCGTCCAACGTCGATTGTCGAATAGAACGTGCCTGCGTCCTTGAGATTGACGGCATGGCCATCATCCGCAGTCACTTTGCCATAGAGGTTGAGCTCCCAGGCGCCGGAGCCGAGATTTAGAGCCGCCGTGCCTGCACCCGTCGCATGCACAGTGGCTCCAAGATCGACCGTGATGATGTCAGGCACGTCGCCGGAATAGGGGCCGTAAGTGTTTCCGTTGAGAAATTGGATGGGCATTGGGGCGCTCCTCGTGGTGCGATGGGTATTGATCGCTGGATGCGATGTGGCGGTGAGCCAAGAGGATCCGCGTCACCCGACCGGGTGATGCGAACGAATTTCGCTAGAGCAGGAAGTCGCCGGCGCTGAGGGAGCCGACCTTGACCATGATCTCGAAGTCGGCCTTGCCGTCGCCGTTCACGTCGCCCTGGACGACGACCTTGGAGCCCTTGTCCTCGTAGCGGAGCTCGCCCTTCTTGTCGTGGAAGTCCTGCTTGCCGATGAACTTGAACTTCTGATTGCCGCTGACGCCCTTCTTGGCGTCGATGTCCTTGAGGTCGATGTCGTCCTGGCCGCGCTTGAAGTCTTGGATGACGTCGCGGTTCGAGCCCTTGAGCGACTCCTTGATGGAATTGAAGTCGAAAATGTCGGCGTCAGCCCCACCGTACATCGTGTCCTTGCCGCGGCCGCCGGTCAGCGTGTCCATCCCGGCGTCGCCCTTCAGCGTGTCGTTGCCGGCCTCGCCGGACAGGAAATCGTCACCTGCGTTGCCGATAAGCGTGTTCGCCCCGCCGGTGCCAAAGATGAAATCTTGGCCCAAGGTGCCGACGGCATTCTCGAAGCTGAAGATCGTGTCGCTG
This sequence comes from Methyloceanibacter sp., assembly GCF_050726195.1. Lineage (GTDB taxonomy): Bacteria > Pseudomonadota > Alphaproteobacteria > Rhizobiales > Methyloligellaceae > Methyloceanibacter. Next base: position 28,077 of record NZ_JBOHJC010000025.1, read on the forward strand.
GCTGTCGTGGCATTGAAGTCGTCGGCAGTCCTCGCGGCGTGGCCGTTATGCGCGACCGTGTCGAGATTGATCGCCACGCCCACGGCACCCGACTGGCTCGCGTCGTACGTATCGACACCGGCACCTCCGTCTATCGTTTCGTCAACATCATCGCCGCCGGCCAGAAAACCGAACCAGGCGTCGTTGCCGCCGGCGAGCTTGACGAGGTCCTTGCCGTCGCCGTCCACGACGGTCTCATTGGTGTCACCGCCCTCGAAAATGTCAGTCCCTTTTCCGAGCACAATCCTCCCGGTGACAGTCCCATATTGGGTGACCCCGTCTTCGGAGACGTAGTTCTGGAAGATGTCATTGCCATCCCCGAGGAAGACGCCGCCTTCGATCGTTCCGTAATTGGCGATGTTTTCGACGCCGCTTCCACCGAGCACGGCAAATTCGCCGCCTTTGATCGTTCCGCCGTTGAGAAGCAAGAGGTCATCACCACCGAAACGGATGCCGTAGCGAGCGCCCTCGATCATGCCGGTCTCTGAATTCTTGATGAAGCCGCTGTCGGTGGCGTTGATGCCCGCATAACCGCCTGTGATCGAGCCACGGTTGGTGATGTTCGTCACATGCGCGGCATTGATACCGCTGCTGGAAGAGCCTCCGGCAGAGATGGCGGCGCCCTCGTCGACGATGACCTGCGAAGAGAAGGCGCCGGCGTCTCTGAGATTGATCCCGTGGCCACTATCGGCGGCAACACCGCCGTTCACCACGACACTCCACGACCCCAAGGTGAGCGTCAGCGCAGGGGTGTCTGCCGCCGTGGCGTGAACGGTGGCCAGAGGATCGACGATGATCTCTCCCGGACCTGCCGCGGTATAGGCGCCGTACGAATTTCCATCGAGAAAGTGAAACGACATGATTGCTCCTTCAGAGTCGGGGTTGTCTTGCTGAGGAGCGATATGGGATGGGGCCAAGGGCTTCCGCGTCACCCGACCGGGTGACCCCCGCAAATTTCTACGATGTAGGAATTCCCGCTAGGCGAGTGGGCTGGCGAACTTCGCCATCAGCTTGACGAGGTCGGCCTGGCGGTTTGCTCCGGTTTTTCGGAACAGCCGCTTCAGATGCGTCTTCACGGTGTTTTCCGAGATGCCTAGGGTATCGGCAACGCTCGGAACGGAGCCAACTTCCACGGCAGTGAGCAAGACGCGAAGTTCGGTCGGCGTGAGCCCGAACGTTTTGACGATTACCTCTGACGGCGGCGACATGTCGAGGGCCGCCTTGTGGACGAATACGGCGGCGACCGCATGCTGGGCATTGCCCGTGCGTCGGCGTAAGCCGGACGTCAGCGGCAGCACGTGGGCCAAATGGCGTGAACTGTCGCGCGCGGCAAGCGCTACGGAGATGCCGCTCGTTCCAACCGCCATGTCGTCGAGACTCGCAGCGGCGAAAACGTCCTGAAGAACTCCATCGGCACCTGAATCCTGCGCAATGAGCCGGCCGCCAACGACCCGCGCAACTTCACCTGCCGCAAGGAGGGCTTGACCAGCCGCATTGGCATGGACGATGCGGCCGCCGGCGTCGACGAGGAACATGCCAGCATTCAGCCCGTCGAGCGTTTCGGCGAAAGTATCGGCCGCCGTCGTCTTCAATTCGATGACCCTGGAGACGAGCACGGCTCGGCGGACGTGCGGCACGATAAGTCTCGCGCGTTTGCGGGTCGCTTCGTCGGCGATACCGTGGGCTCGATCCCTGAACACCCCGAATACCGCCAGGCTGGTTGCAGACTTATCGAGGAGGGTATTCACGCAATCGACCAAACCCTGAGGCTGAACCCACTCCTTGTAGATTCGGCTCTGAAGAAATTCGTCGTAAGGGATTAGGTCCCTAGTGGCCATCGGCTCACCGATGTCGGCGAGGAGCAACGTGGTCGTGGTCGGGTCGAGTTTTATGTATGTGGTGAAATAGAGGTGTGTGTAGTGTGGATCGAGGCTGCCATCATCGTAGTAGACCGTACCGGTCCTGCTGCTCACGTCCTTGGAATAGAGCGCCGCTGAAGAGCCACCGACGAACGCGGCCGCCTTGCGGAGCACGCCGGGCCAAAGCGAAGGATCGAGCGCGGCGTCGTAGACGTCGCCGATCAGCGCCGATACTTTCTCCGCCTGTTTCATGATCCTGGCCCCAACGCGCCGATCATACCCTATTAGGGCATGGCGCGGGGGCCGGGAACGCGTTCGACGCGAACAAGGCCTGAGCAAAGGGCGTCGTCCACAGGTGGCCCCCGAAGGGGACCGCCGCGGCTAGAGCAGGAAATCGCCGGCGCTGAGCGCCCCGACCTTCACCAGGATCTCGAAATCGGCCTTGCCATCGCCGTTGACGTCGCCCTGGACGACAACCTTGGAGCCTTTGTCCTCGTAACGCAGCTCGCCCTTCTTGTCGTGGAAGTCCTGCT
>NZ_JBOHJC010000026.1:0-21834 GCF_050726195.1 Methyloceanibacter sp.
TGCCGAAGCTTGCTTCGGCGCGGGTGAGGGGGATCAAAATCCGGCTTTAGCCCCCTCACCCATTCCGCCGAACGACTTGGCTTGTGCCAAGTCGTGGCGGAAAGCCCTCTCCCCGCTGGGGAGAGGGTTGACAGAGCGCGCCGCGCGATTACAGCCTGATCTCCACGATCGGGATGTGCGGGATCGAGCCCGCCTCGATCTGCGAAAGATTGATCTCCAGCTGATCGGTGTCGAACCGCACCGGCACGTCGAACTCGAAGCCGGCCGTCACCGCCACATCCACCGGCGGAATGTGCTCGGGCAGAAACGTCACCACCCCCGTGGTCGTGCTCACCGCGAAATCACCGGGGTCCTGCACGATGCCGTCCACGGCGACGAGCACGCTCCCCGCCACCGGCAGGTTTACGGCCCTCGTCCACGGCGCGAAGCCCGAGCCATAGGTCTTGACCAGCTGGAACGCGGCCGTCTCCCCGTCGCCCACGCCGATCGCCTGGTCAAGCGCGGTCGGCGTCTCGGAAGGCGCGCACGATTTGTAGTCGGTCCAGTCCTTGAAGCGGAAGCCGTGCAGCCGCCCGCGCCGCTCCTCGAAGAAGGCGATCACCGCGTGGAGGTCGTCGACGCTCTTGATGCCGTAGCCCGCGTTGTAGCTCCGCTTTGAATCCGCCCAGCGGCTGTTGCGCTCCTCGTGGCCGGAGCCGAGCACGACGATCTCGGTACGCCGCTCCGGCCCGCCTGAGGCGCCGAGCGACACCCGGCTCGGAAACCGCACATCGTGAAATGCCATGGGAGTCGCGCTCCGCTAAAGATTCCGCTGGCCGCGCCCGACCACGCGCGACAGCATGGCCGCGATCTGGCCTTCCGAGCGCCTGAAGCTCTGCGCGTCCTGGGTGGTGACGTTGAACGTCACGTTCACCGCGGACGCCGCTCCATCGGCGCGCACGCCGAGCCTGCCGTCGCGGCCGCGCGCTAAAGGCAGGATCGCCTCCGGTCCCGCCTCGCCGGCTAGACCAAGTCGTCGTCCACCCAGAGGAAACGTCATCGGCGAGGAGATCACCCCGCCATGCGCAAACGGCACCGGCAAAGCCGGCACGAGCCCGGCCCCGCCGAGCAGCTGCGTCAGGCCATTGCCGAAGGCCTGACTGATTGGCTCGAGCGCGGCCGCCAGCGTGTTCTGCGACAGCGAGAAGGCGAGCGACCGCAACACATCGGAGAGCGCGCGGCCCTTGAGCGACGCGTCGGTGAAAGCGCGGGTGAGGTCGCTGGCGAACTTGCCGCTCAGCCTGCTGGCCTCGCTGAGCTCCCGCCGCAGTTCCGACGCATCCGCCCCGATCGTGAAGTGGATTCCGTCGTTCGGTTCCATACTTATTTTTCTCCTTTGTCATCGCCCGGCTTGACCCGCCTGCGGCCCGAAGCATGATCACGGATAGCCTCCGTGCTAGCCTTCGGCGGGCGAAGGGCCGGGCGATCCAGTAACCACTGCCCTCTCGATCACGAATGTCATGGGTTACTGGATGCCCGCTTTCGCGGGCATGACACGTTTGGTGTCAGGATACTCAGTCATCAGCGCCGCGAGGTCAGTGCGCGACATCGGATGCGGCACCGCCACGCCGAACGCGCCACGAAGCGCCGCGTCGAACTCGCGCGGCGTCATCGCCCAGAACACGCGCGGCGAAAGCCGCAAGACGCCGAGCCCAGCCGCCATCGCCTCGTCCCACGGGAAGGCAACGCGTGCCGAGGCCCCCGCTACTCCGCCGCCGCGCCGAAAGGGCCCGTCTCCTCGCCGCCCCGCGCCGCGGTGAAAGTGGCGGCCAGGAGCCGCACCACGATCTCGACGAAGCCCGCCGCGCCGCCGTCCGACCGCATCGCCGCCACGTCATTGTCGTCGATGTCGTAGCCCGCGCCGCGCAAGCCTGCGCCGATCATGCGGATCGCATCCTTCGCGGCGATGCGCCCCGCCTCGAACCGCTCGGCCACCGCCAGCATGTCGTCCTCGCCGAACGCGTGCTCGAGCTCCGCGAGCGCGCCGAGCGTAAGGCACAGCCGGTAGCTCTTGCCATCGAGCACCGCCTCGATCTCGCCCCTGTGCCGATTGACCATGTCCCCTCCTTTACGCCGCAGGCGTGAAACTCAGTGCGCCGGCGGATTCGAGGCTCAAATCGAAGCTCATCTCGCCGTCGTGCTGGCCGCCATATTCGAGGCTGGCGATCTGAAACGCGCCTTCCACCGTGCCGAAATCCGGCACGATCACCTGCCAGTCGCGCACCGTGCCTGCGAAGAAATACGCGCGCAGCGTCTCGTCGGAGCCTGCATCCTTGAAGATGCCGCTGCCACTGACCCGCGCCGTCTTGATGCCGGCGCCTTCCAGTAGCTCGCGCCAGCGCCCGGCCGACTCCTGGTCGGTGACGTCGACCGCGGCGGCGTTGAACGCGAGCGTCCGCGCCCGCAAACCCGCCACCGTGACGAAGCTCCCCGCCCCGTCGCTGTCGACCTTGAGCAGGAGATCCTTACCCTTTTGCGCCGTCATGCTTGGTCCTCGTGTTGAAATGCGCGCAACAAAAAGGGCGGCCGAAGCCGCCCTTCAAAAGAACTCCGTCATGCCCGGCCTTGGCCCGGCCATGACAGGAAGTTATTTGATTCGATGATAGGCGGCCGACGACAGCTAGTCGTACAGCCGCGCCTCGACCATCTTGCGCAACGTCACCCGGTCGCGCGTCGACACCCCGATCAGCTCGGCCACCCGCCACACGAGGTTCGACTCGAACTCGTCCACCACGCCGTCGGCCATGACCACTTCCCACAGCATCTCGACGATGCGCTTGCGGCCGTCCTGGTCGAGCTCGCGGCACAGCACGCTGGTGAAGCGGTATAGGTCGACCGAATCGCGCTCGCGCGCCGCCGCATCCTCGAACAGTGCCCGCGCCTCGGCCGGGTCGAGATCGAACCGCCGCTCAAGTAGCGCCTTGACCTTTCCCTGTTCCTCCTTGTCGAAGGTACCGTCGATCGTTCCCGCGGTAATCAAGAGGGCGCCGGCGGCGAGCCGGAACTCCTCCTCGCGCAGAGTATGCGCGCGGGACTCATCGCCCGCCACGCCCTCGACGAATTCCTTGAGCTTCGCCCACAGCACCATGCGTCCCTCACCTCCCAAGCCGTCATGCCCGGCCTTGTGCCGGGCATCCACGATCTCCATCGAGGTCCTACAAAACGTGGATGGCCGGGACAAGCCCGGCCATGACGCGTGAGTGTGGTTTGGGTGACGGGACCTAAGCCGCGGCCTGCTGCGCCGGCTCGGTCACGGCGCGGTAGCGCACGATGCCGTGCAAGGTCTCGCCGTCGGGGTCGATGCGCGCCTCGGTGAACTCGTGGCGCAGATTGACCAGGTAGTGGTCCTCCAGCATGAGCGGCTGGTTGTGCAGCACCGTGCGGATCACCTGGATGATCTCGTGCACCTCCTGGCGGCTGTCGGCGCGCGACCACACATGCAGAGTGACACTGTGCTCGGCGCCGTCTTCGGTGCCCGTGCTCCAATCGAGGTTCACGGTCTGGCCGAGGGCGATGTAAGGAAACGGCGCGCCGTGCGGCGGGTCGCTGTAGATGCGTGCGCCGCCGAGCAGCGACGTCAGCTCGGACGACCCGGCCAGCGCCTGATAGATGCTGCGCTGAAGCGCCCAACTCGCTGCTGTCGTCATGGTGGCCAGTCTCCGCTACGATTTGTTAACTCTCATGTAGGGGCCGCAACCCGGGTTTGAAAGGCCTCGGCCATCCACCAATCTGCGATCACACCGCGCCTCGGCGCTGCCCGAAAGACGCCGCTAAACTATTTCCGAGACTCTGCTTAATGCGCGGTAAACGCGCCCGGAACGCGGGAAAAAGCCAGGGCTGGGCCCGCATCCGCACGGTCCCATATTCCAGGAAGCGCCCGGCACGATGCGGCGTTCCGACCGCGTAGGCCATGCGCTCGCGGTCACTGATGTCCCGCACCTCGACGGTCCGCCCGAGATCGCCCGGCGCCGCGCGGGCCGCCGCTGCGGCGACCGCCTCGGCATCGCGCCGCAGGCTGTTCTTCACCGCCGCCGGCATGTCCTTTGCGTCGAGCCGCCGCCGCAAGGCGGCAAGCCCGCGAATCGTCACCATGGTCATAGATCCCGCTCCTCGCACTGACAGCGCAGCCATGTTTTGCGTTCATCCACGTCGATCGCCGCCAGAATGTGAAACACGCGGGCCCCAAGCCGGAAGTGCATGGCGGGCGTGACACCCGGCCGGTAGCGCAGCACGACCTCGTGGCTCACCCGGCCGGCAAGCCGGTCGGCCTCGACCGCCTCGGAGCCGCCGCTCGGGCGGAGCGCGGCCCACACCGTCGCCACCTCCACCCAGGTCTCGGTGAAACCGCCGGCGCCGTCGCTCACCCGCTGCGCTTGTTCGAGCGTGAGCCGGCGGCGGAGTTCGCCGATGTCGGGGCCACTCACAGCCGCACCCGCCGGTACGGCAGAAGCAGCCCTGCGACCGTCGCCGGCACCTCTTGCGCGGCCGCGCCGAGCACCACCGGCTCGCGCCGCTCGTACCAATGCGCCACGAGTAATGTCACCGCATGGCGGATCGGCTGCGGCACGTCGGCCGCCGCATCGCCATGGCCCGCCGTGAACGCCATTTCGAAGGCGTTGAACGCACGCGGCGCGACCGAAGGCGGCGCGCCTTTGAGCATCACCCGCGCCGGTACCGACAGCACGTCGGCCGCATAGTCGTTTGCATCGATCGCGGTCTGTCCGCCATCCACATCATGGACCGTGATGGCGCCAACCGAAGCGACCGGCGCGATGGGAAGCGCGATGCGGCAGCTCGGTGGCCAATGGTCGAGAAAATACGACCAGGTTTGCGTGATGAGCGCGAGCCCGAGCGTGCGCTCGACCGTGAGCCGCGCCGCGGTGATCAGCGAAGCGATCAGCGCATCTTCGTCATCCGTGTCGATGCGAAGATGCGCCTTGGCCTCCGCCACGCTGACTGGCTCGGCGGCCGGCGCCGCCGTCAACACAACGGTCATCTATGCGTTCCTCCGCGGTTTGGCGGCGATATCGCGCCACGACCACAGCCCCGCCGTCTGCTATGGTTGACAGGTTCCCAGTCCCCTGGGGCCTTCAACCTAAAGGACGAAGCAAATGAACACGTTCACACGGTCATCGTTTCGCGTTGCCATGGCGTTGCTTGCTGCGTTCATTCTCGCGCTCTTCGTGAGCGCACCCGGCCATGCTGAAATTCACTGCGCTGGCGGCCACTGCAACTGCAGCGGGGATAAGGACTGCAATACGATGTTCACCAGTCTCTGCACGGACACTGGCGGAAGCTGTAACAACGATAACAACACTTGCACCTGCACCCAGAAGGCCAAGGCCGCCACCGGCAGCTTGGGCGGCACGAAGGTTCCGCAAGCCGGCGCGATCCAGAAGAACACCGGGACGATGAAGAAGTACTAGCCGTCGCGCCCCCTCGGCGACGGCATCGGAAGAAGTGGCGGCCGCACCCGCGTGGGAGGGGCGCGTGCGCGGCCGCCTGCCCCGGACTTGATCCGGGGCCTGCCCCCGGACTTCGATCCGGGGGCTTGCCCTGCCAGGCTTTTGAGTTTGCGAAGGCGTGCAGCACACGCCTTCACCTCTCCCCACAGGGGAGAGGGAGTCGCGCCGCGCCCGCGCCTAAGACGTGCCGAACTTCAAGAGCTTGATCGCGTCGAAATCCTGCACGCCGCCGCCGACCCGCTTGGTCGTGTAGAACAACACATACGGCTTGGCGGAGTACGGATCGCGCAACACCCTGATGCCGGCGCGGTCGACCACGAGATAGCCGCGCTGGAAGTCGCCGAACGCCACCGAGAAGCTGTCCGACGCGACGTCCGGCATGTCCTCGCTCTCGGCGATCGGATAGTTCATCAAGGTCGGGGCGAGATCGGCGCGCTCCGGCGGCGTCCACAGATAGTTGCCGTCGGCGTCCTTGAACTTGCGGATCGCGGCTTGAGTGGCGCGGTTCATCACCCAATGGGCGTTGGCGCGATACTCCGACTTCAAGGTGTAGATGAAGGTGATGAGATCGTCGGACGGGTTCGTGGTGTCGAACGCGCCGTCGGTCCCCGTCGCCACATAGCCGATATTGCCCCATGACCACGAGCCGTTGGCGACCTTGGTGTAATCGAGGAAGCCCTTCGGCTTGTTGTTGCCGTCGCCCGACACGAAGGCCGTGCCTTCCTGCTGAGCGAAGGCGATGCCGATTTCCTCCGCCAGCCACTCGTCGATATTCACCGCCGAGTCGTCGAGCAGGGTCTGCGTCGCCGACGGCATGGCGTAAAGCTCCATGGTCGGGAAGGTCAGCTCGGCGAGCGTCGGCGAGTTGGTCTCAGGCCGCGTCGCCGTCTCCGCCACCCAGCCGGTTGCCGGCCCGGTGATGGCAAACGGCTTCTTGTACACTGACGCGCTCACCGTGCGGTTGCCGGCGATGGCCCTGATCGGCGAGATGTTCTTGACCCCGCGGATCACCGCGGCTTCCGTCTCCGGCGGCACGAGATAGCCGCCATCGGCGCCGGAGCCGACCGACAGCGCCTTCGCTTCGAGCGCATGCAGGCCGCCCGCCTCGCCATGGCGCATATAGGCCTCGAACGCGGCCTTGTGCTGGCTGAGCGCACCGAACGAGCGGGTCGCCAAGGGCCCGAGCTGCGGCCGCGCGCTCTTCAAGGTCAGCCGGTCCACCGTCGCCTTGTGCTGATCGAGCGCGCGGTTGATGCGCTCGAGCTTCTCGGTGGTGACCGGGTCTTCGGAGATCTGCTGCTCGATCTGCGCGATGCGCTCGTCGTTGGTGGCCTTATATGCCTCGAAGGCGCGCATGAACTCGTCGAACGCGAGCGCCACGTCGTCGCCGGTGACGGCGGGCGCGCCGCCATTGGCAACGCCGCCATTCATGGCGCCGTCGGTGTTGCGCGTGGCAAAGCCGCGGCGCGCCTTGGTCTCGATGCCGTGGCTCGCAATGTCTCCGCGCGCGACGTCTCGGCTCGCGGTGTCTTTGCTCTCGAAGTCTCGGATGTCTTGCAACTCTTGCAGTTCGCTCATGTCAGTCCTCTTCTCTTGGGGGGCGATAGTTATTGTCGTCACCCCGGCGAAAGCCGGGGTCCAGGCGTGAGTCCGACTAGATTCCGGCTTTCGCCGGAATGACGCTGGCGTTAGCGTGCTCGAAGACGCAGTCACCTCGCGCCGCTTGCGGCGCGAGGTGGGGCGGGGGTCAGCGGGGCGTCTCAAAACGCGAACGCGCTCAAGTAGCGCTAAGCGCGGCAGCGCAAACAAACATGCCCGGCACGTTGGCCGGGCATGACGAAACCTCTTAGTTGGTGCAACCGTCGTTCTGAAAGCGCAGTTGCCCTAGGCAACTTCGGCGTTAGAAGCTGCAATATTCACTTTGTCAGGGGTCCAAGGCAGGTCAGGAAAAGGAAGCGCCGCCTCCGAGACCGTCCGCTTGAACAAAGACACAAAGGTCGGCCAAACAGACAACCGCACTATCTGTATCGCGAGTTCGTCTAAGTGGACGGCATCATTCTTGGAAGAAAAGGAGAACAAATATTTGGCTCGCACCTCTGCTTCAGGTGAATCCTCCAGCTGGCTTTGGACGATGAACGTGGATACGGCAATCACGTTTTCTTCGAAAGATTCCTTTTCGCTAATAGTGACTTCATATGCGAAGGCTCTTTCTCCCTCCTTGGAAATCACATCTGGATTCAATCGGAGCGAAAGGTCGACCAGCCGACAATAGTCGAAGGTCACGTCCTTCCAATGGGGCAACGCCGTCTTAGTCATACGAGGCGCCTGGTTTCGCGCTTGGCATGCCACACTACGTGGGTCATCGGCGATGAGCGAAGCTGACCAAAACTCGTGCGGGCCAATTGAATTGGTTCGAGAGGCTCTCGGCCAAACACTCCTGCCGTTACGACCGCGCCCTGTCTAAGGCTCTCTAGCCATTCTCTATCTCTCCTTGCATCCGATAGATCGTTAGCGAGTTGGCGACTAATCGCATCGCAAACCCAGGCATTCAGACTCTGATTGCGACGAGCGGCAGCATGCAGCGCCGCCTTGTGCAAATCTGGCCCTACGCGAACATTGAAGCTACCTTTGCAAGGTCGCGCAGGTTCCTTTCCTAGCTCTCGACAGGTTTCAAGATAGTCATCAACCAGTTCGGCAAACGCCTCCTGAGCCTTGGAGGTGTTAGTCACATGCGTCGAGATCGAATCGTCGATATGCAGAATCTTGAGAACGAGATATCCGTCCTCGTATTCTGCTGAGCCTTGATAACCCTTGTGATTTAGCACGCTCATATCACACCAGCCTCCTCAAGATCCCTACGCAGCCTTCTGACCATGCTCGGTCCCATCTCCCCGTTGTGAGGAGCGTCCGCGATGAGGACGTGTCCGGAGTTTCTGTGAGCAAAACGTCGCCGGCTGCCGCGGGTTCGTCCCTTGAGGGTCACCTCCCGATAGCCAAGATGTTCCACGACTTTCACAAAATCCCGCCAAGGGAAGGTCCCAGAACATGCGATAAAGGCGGTTAGGAGCTTTTCGTTTCGCGCCATTAGCGCCTTCCAGCGCGATTGGAAGCACATTGAGCCGGAAATTGCAACTAAAGGTTAGTCGCAGCCTTTACAAGTCTCCCGCCCGGAGGTACCCCCAGGAAATGTGCAAGCTAAGGCTGAAAGGGGTTTGGCTGCAACCTTCAATCCAGGCCTCCCCGCTTGTCGTCTCCCTTCGCCGGGCCCGCCGTCGCGGTTGCCGGCCGAGACGCGCGGCTGGTTCGGGTCGAAATTGGCTTTGACCGCGCAGCGCAGCGCGTTGAGCTTGGTCTCGAGCAGGTATGCATTCAGCGCCGAGCGCGCGCGATGAAGCGCGCGCGTGACCGCGCGGCCCGCGTCCAATCATCCAAGGCCGATGCTCTTCGAGCGTCTTCTATGTCGGCTTGAAGATACCGCGGTCGAGGGCCCTCATCGTCATACCTGCGTCGCCCGCATATGGCTGTCGCTTAGAGTCGACAATTTCTTGCAGGACTCTACGTCCCTCCTCAGGTGCGAAAACGAGAGAATTTCTAACTGCACTCAGTCGAACCCACAGATTTTCGTGATCGTAAAGCGCAAGGAGTAGCCGCCGTTGATCGCCAGGACGGCTCCGGAGCTCATCGACAACTGCCTGCTCCTTACGAAAGAGACGGTTGTATCCAGGCGTGTCGTCGTACAAAACCGCATCCTCTTCGGCAAAGCCGATTGCCACGTAACGTTCGAATAGCTCCTCGATACTTAGTTTCCCGAGATCCACACGTTTCATGGCTTCAAAACTCCAAACTGGATCAGCGCATCAATGCCTTCCTGATAGCGGGTTTCCCAGTCTTGGTCCTTGAGTCCCTCCCTAAGCGACTTCTTTCCGTACGCTCGGTTCTCTCTCTCGAAGAACCCCGTAATCTGATGGTGCTTGAATATGGGAATACGTACAAGATTCTCACGCGAATTGATCCTCGCGTTCTCACCAAGCTGCTCCGAATTTTGCTCCACGATATGATGAATCTCGTAGCCTGCGCGCGGGTGCGAGACAGCGTCCCGGAGCTCCTCCAAGGTCTTTGGCGGATCGGAATAGCTTACGATTGAAGCTAGCCCTTCCTCGACGACCCACGAAGCGACCTCCAGTCCAACAAGCGCGCGGTAGACGGCAGCTCGGAGTTCCGCGCCAACCAAGCCACGGAGTTGCGCGCGCACAAGGATGATGTCCAGGACTTCGCGGGCTACGAGCTTGAAAACAGCATTTCGCAGAGGCGTAGATGCTGGTCTCTCCTCCGGAATATCCAAATGACTTTGAATGTCGCGGCCGCCACCGCCCGCAAGCGTGTCGCTTCCCGCACTTCCGCTGACCGCACCGCCACCACCACCTCCGCCGTCAGTCCACTGGCCGCCGTCGGGGTTGCCGGCCGGCACGCGCGGCTGGTTTGGATCGAAGCTGGCTTTGACCGCGTAGCGCAGCGCGTGGAGCTTCGTCTCCACCAGGTATACATGCAGCGCCCAGCGCACGCGATGAAGCGCGCGCGTGGCCGCCCGGCCCGCGTCAGAGGACTGCATTTGTACGGAGCTCCACTTTCGCGGGGCGATCTCTCCCGCGCGTCGCCCCGGCGCAAGCCGGGGTCCAGGTGTGAGTCCGCTCTGGATTCCGGCTTTCGCCGGAATGACGAGAAGTCATTAGCCTTCGCGCATCAGCCGCGCGCCGCGGCGGAACTTGGCGAGCCGCGGGCAGCTACGCACCTCGCGCTAGTCCAGCCCAATGACAACGAACTCTGAGGCCGGATGTCCGTCAGTCCAAAGGCGCACCCCGTGTCTCTGCGCTTTCTACTCGCATGCGAAGAATTGTCTCCTTCATAGCCGTCTCGACAATGATGTTGCCGCTTGGCGTTGGGAGAATGCTGTCGAAAAGCGGCGCAGACTCCAAGCCTACCTCCTGGGCAGGCCCCACGGTCACCGCCGTATCCCCGTCTCAATCGGGCAAGCAGCCGACGGCTACACTGCTCGGCGTCGACCAGACCGCCCCGATACCGTCGATGTCGGGAAGGTCCTCGACAGTCGGGTCCCGAATCCAAAGGAGCGAATTCAGCACGGGCCAGCGAATGGATTGCGCAACCACTGACGTCCCCGAGACGGCTATCCCAGACCGATAATAATCCTGTCAGGTTCAGTCGGATGGTTCACCCAAATCCTTACACGCGTCTCCGTGTCCGGTACTGGGGCGCTGAGAACTGTTTCGTTTTCGACCGTCCACACGACAACCGCGCGGTTAGGCGTGTCGAGCGTGGCATCGAACGCTGGACTCTGCCCGGGATCGACGTCATCCGCAGAGCCAAGAGTTACCTCGGTCTCGCCGTCAAGAGACATCAAGCATCCCACTGAGATGCAAGACGGCATTGACAGGATGAGCTGACCCCAGATTGGCTCTGGCACCGGAATGCCACTCGCATGCGAGATGAAGAGGATTGAGTTTGGGGGCGCGACCTTAGCCGTTCGGCGCATGGCTGATCAGTCCACCCCAATGACCACGAATTCTGTGCCCTGATGCCCGTCAGTCCAAATGCGTACGCGGGTTTCCGCGCTTCGCACTCTCATTTGCAGAACAGATTCCTTCAGGACCGTCTCAACAATTATTTGTTGGCTCGGCGTATTCAAACCGCCGTCGAATAGCGGAATCGAATCCAAACCGACTTCCTGCGCAGTGCCAATGGTGACCTCGGTGTCTCCATCGCAATCTGGCAAACAACTGACCGCAACACAGGCGGGCGTCGACCAAACCGACGATTTGCCGTCGATGTCGGGACGTTCCTCAATCGTTGGGTCCCTGATCCACAGGAGGGAATTCAGAACCGGCAAACGGACTGACTGCGCGGTCATTTTCGAGACCCTCTTCCGGTTATCCAGCCGCCCTGCTTGAGACTGCACGGCAGACACTGCGGATAAAGCCGCTGCGGTCGACCAGTGGAGTTTAGCGCGGTCGGCGGCTGATGGTCGGGGATAAAGTTGCCGGAGGGCGTGCCCGGCGCGTAACCGCCGCACGTATGACATCCAGTTTCTGACCCGATGCGATTTACCTCACGCCGCTCATCAACTCTAAAATCGCGACTTGATCCTCGCGCTGAAATCGACTCGCCCGCGAACGGCCCCGGTCCGATTCCCTTGAATGAAAGCTCGCGAAGGTAGGCGTCGGCTTCGCGGATTTCCGCCCTTGCCGCGTCGATCTCTCCTTGAACCGTTTCCGTAAAGCTCGGCGTCGGACGCCACTTGGCATCGAGCTCTCGGACTTTATCTCTAAGTCTCGCCGCCCGAGCATTGAGGACTGCGTGTTGGACCTCCTGTTGCAGTGTGGCTGGTGCACGGCGTCCGTCTCTTAAGGTGACGTATCCAGAACCGCGGCCTCCCCGTCCTAAGCGGCCGCTACCGCCGACAAGCGTGTCGCTGCTTGCGCTGCCGCTTGTCGAGCTGCCACCACCCCCGTCGGTCCACTGGCCGCCGTCGGGATTGCCGGCCGGCACGCGCGGCTGGTTCGGATCGAATTTGGCTCTGACCTTGCAGCGCAGCGCGTGGAGCTTGGTCTCGAGCAGGTGCGAATGCAGCGCCCAGCGCACGCGATGAAGCGCGCGCGTGACCGCGCGGCCCGCGTCCAACGAAGCCATCCCTGACTCTCTGAATTAGCTTGAGCGCATCAGCCGCGCGCCGCGGCGGAACTTGGCGGCGAGAAGCGCATTCGCCGCGCGCGCGTCGCGCGGTTGCCCCGGCCGCCGCTTCACGGTCGAGACCCGCGCCTCGGGCAGCATGGGGAACGTCACCACGGAGATTTCCCACAGGTCGATCTTGTCGAGGCGGCGCACGCCGGACGCGGGATCGGTGCGCCCTTGCACCGTGCGGAAGCCGATCGAGAGCCCGTCGAGCGCGCCGGCGCGCATCAACGACAGCACCTCGCGCGCTTTCGTCACTTCCGGCATCAGCCGCCCTCGGGCGAACAAACCCTTGCCGTCCTCGTTGAGCTCGAGCCACACGCCGATCGGCTCGTTGGGGTCGTGCTGGAACAGCAGCTTCACCCCGCGCGCCCCGCGCGAAGCGAGGCTGTCGCGGAACGCGCCGGGCATCACCAGGTCCTGGCCGAGATCGACCTCGCCGAACAGGCTGGCATAGCCGGAGAACGTGCCATCGGCCTCCACCGATTTGAGATCGACGGGCGCGAACTTCACTTCGCGCTCCGGCCAGTCGTCGCCAAAGCGTTGCAGCATGTTGTTATCTTTCGGTTGTCGCGCCTACACGCCCTTCATGGCGACGCCGGCCGCGAGCAGCCCCCAGCCGAACATCGCGATCCAGAAGGCGAAATGGCCGATCGCCGCGAACCCGCCCTCGATCGCCCCCAACACGCCGAGCAGATAGAGCACGAACGCGCCGGCCGCGAGCAGGATCGAGGCATAGAACACGTATTTGGTCGGTGGTGTGAGCCTGAGCGCCATGGTCGCCTCCCGCGATGTTTCCCCCGCGGCAACGCTAACATGGCGGCCGCGCCCGGCCTACCTTGGCGAGGCGCTTAAGGCGGCGGCGCGCCGGCGAAACGATCGCCGCCGTCGATGGCGCCATAGCCCACCGCCGCGCGCTTCTCGTTGACGGTGAGAAAGTCCGCCGCCTGCACCCGCGCCCATAGCGCCTCGCGTTCGGTGGACAGCGCCTCCACCGCGTCGATATCGGGACGCAGTTCGAGCGTTGACGCCTCCATGCCTGCGCCCGCCTCGCCGAACGCCGGCGCAAGCCATGCGGCAAGCGCCTTGGCGGTGCGCGAGACGAGTGGCAGCACCGTCTGCCGCCAGAACGAGCGGTTGGCCTCGGCGTAATTCGAATAGGTGTTATCGCCGGGAATGCCGAGCAGCATCGGCGGCACGCCCAAAGCGAGCGCCACCTCCCGCGCCGCCACGTGCTTCGCCGAGATGAAGTCCATGTCCTTCGGCGAGAAGGACATGCCCTTCCAATCGAGCCCGCCCTCGAGGAGCAGCGGCCGGCCGGCGTTCCGCGCGCCCTGGAAGCTCTCCTCGAGCTCGGCTTTCAGGCGGTCATATTGCTCCGGCGTGAGCTGCCCATCCTTGGCGGTATAGACCAGCGCGCCGGAGGGACATGCCGAATTGTCGAGCAGCGCCTTGTTCCACGCGCCGGAGGCGTTGTGCAGATCGATGGCGGTGGCGGCAGGCTCGAGCGGGCTCAAGCCGTAATGGTCGTTGAGTGGGTGGAACAGCGCCATATGCAGGATCGGCCGCACCCCGTCGTCACCTTGCGCGAAGCGCACCGTCTGCCCCGCCACCGAATATTCGTACGCCTCCGGCCAGCCGTCGGGCCCCGGCACCACCTTCATGCGGTCGGGCCTGAGCGCGTGCAGCTCGCGCACTGCGCCGTCGACCGCCACCGCCTCGAGATACGCATTCCCCGCCACCATGAGGTGGCCGTACCACGCTTCGAGCAGATCCGGCCCGCATTGCATCGCGTTCGGACGCGCGAGCAGCGCGAGCAGAGGATGATCGTCGATGGCGCGCTCGCCGTCATAGAGATAGAGCGGCACGGAGCCCGCGGCCTCGGCGATCATGCGCACCGCGCGGTAGACCACGGCGTTCTTGACGAAGCCTTCGCGGGCGAGGCTCGACAGATCGCGCGGCGTCCACACCGGCTGCCCGCCCGACGCCCAGGCGATGAACTTCGCCGTCTTGCTCGCCTTGGCTTCGAGGCCGAACAAGCGCCTCAGCGTCTTCCCCAAACCCATTCTCATGCTTCACCTATTCGGTTCCCGTCCGCGGCGCGCCTTCATCCCTCCCCGGAGGGGTGGGCAGCAAGTAGCCCGGATGGAGCGAAGCGAAATCCGGGGCCCCGCATTGCGCTTCGCTTCATGCGGGCTACAACTCACTCACACAAAGCGCAGGCGCGGCTCCGGCAGCACGCGCAACAACAAATCGGTGAGCGCCCACACCAGCGCATCGACCCGGTCGGGACTGGCGCCCCCCGATAGCCCGTCGGCGCCGAAATCGCTCATCTCGTCTTCGAGCCGAGGAAACGCGCCGACATGCGCCACCCTGCCCTGCTCGTAGAGCGCCGCCACCGGCTCGGCTCACAGCCATTTTCCGCGATACGCGCGCACCGCGCGCACCGGCATGGACGCATCGACTTGGCGCAGCACCGCCTCGACCAGATCGCCGCCCTGGTTCACCTCGACCACGATACGGTCCGCCTCGAACCTGCGATACGCGGCGACCACCGCGCGCGCCCAGTCCAGCGGGCGCACCCCTTCGCGCGTGAGATCGGCGAGCACATAGGCGCGTCCGTCGCGCCCGAGCCCCGCCACGACGATGCCGCACGCGTCCGCCGCGCCGCCGCTCGACACCGGCGGGTCGACCGCCACCACGACACGCGCCAGTTCCGGCGCCGCGCGCACTCTGGATCCCTCGATCAGCGCCCGCGGCCATAGGCTGTCCGGCCTGTCCTCCAGGATCTCGGCGTCGAGCTCCTGGCGGCCGAGCCGCGTACCGCGATAGCGGCCGACGATCGCCTCAAGAAAAGACGGCGCGAGGTTCGCTGCGTTGGCGGACGTCGGCACCTTCGTCACCGCGCAGCGCGCATCGGCGAGCAATGTCTTAATCAGTTTGATCGGCCGCGGCGTCGTCGTCACCACCTGCCGCGGCGAAGTCCCGAGCCGAAGCCCGAATTGCAGCATGTCCCAGGTCTCGTCGGGCCGCCGCCATTTGCAAAGCTCGTCGCACCACGCGGCGGAGAATTGCGGGCCGCGCAAGGACTCAGGGTCCTCCGCCGAGAACAGCTGGGCGATCGCGCCCGTGTCCCACATCACTTGCCGCTTCGACGGCTCGTACACCGGCCGCTCATCTGGCGGGTGTACCGCGAGCAGCCCCGACACGCCTTCCACCATGATGCTCCGCGCGTCGGCATGCGTCTCGCCGATCAGCGCGATGCGCGCCGGCGGCTCTTCGCGCGCGCACGCGATTCTCCGCACCCACTCCGCGCCCGCGCGCGTCTTGCCGGCGCCCCTGCCGCCGAGCATGAGCCACGTGGTCCAGTCGCCGCCGCCTTGCGCGGCGAGAGGCGGCAGCTGATCCTCCCGCGCCCAGGTCTCGAAATCGTAGCGAATTCGGATGCGCTCGCGCGGCAAAAGCGTTGAAAGGAATTGCTCAAACGTCTTCGCCCTTTCGGAGTCGAGCAAGGCGGTCCGCAAGATCGCGGCGGAACTCGTCCGCATCGTCGCTCATTCCTTTCGCGGTGTCCGGTCCGCTCCCCTTGCCTCCCTTGTTCAGTTTTTCGTCGACCGCGGCGAGTCTGGTGACGGTTTGCAGGATCGCGGCAAGCTCGCGCGAATCGCGTTCGCTGTCCGCGGCGGTCCGCTCGCCGCCTTGCCGTTCAGTCTCGGCCATGCGCGCCTCCAAAAGTTCCAGCTTGCGGTCGAGCAGCTTGAAGAGCCGCGCGATGATGCGCTGGCGATGCAACTCCTCGCCCTGCGGCCCGGTGAACGCGTGACCCGGGCCCCGCCATTTTCGTCTCGTCCTTTTCGTCGGCACGACGCGCACCCAGCCGAAGGACTTGATGCGGCGCCGCAAGGTCGTCGGGGCGATACCCCGCTCCTCGGCGATCACCTCGACCGACTTGCCGCTATAGAGAAAGTCGTGCTTGACGCCCGCCCATTCGCCCTCGTCCGGCCCATCGTCGCTCATGTCGTAAACTCACAACGTCATACCGGCGCAAGCCGGTATCCAGAGTCACGGGCTCCGTGTTTGTTGCTTCTGGATTCCGGCTTTCGCCGGAATGACGCTTGTTGTTTTGCCCGAGCGTACCCACACCCCGTCATACCGGCGAAAGCCGGTATCCAGGGGCAAGGTAGCGGAGCGCCCGGGGCTTTGGATTCCGGCCGTCGCCGGAATGACGAGAGGGGAACGCGCCGCGCTCCAACGCAAGCCTCAGAAACCAACAACGCCGCCCCATCTCTGGAGCGGCGTCCTCGACGCGCCGGCGGGCTCGGCTGTCGCCTCGCCCACCTGTCGCGTTATAGCCGAACCCTAGCCGAGGAGCGTCACGCTGTCAAGAATAAATTCCTATGCCTCGTTCCGCCAAAGTGGGGCGGGCTCAGCTCTGCTCCCGTTGCGGCAGGCACGCGCCGATCGTCAGCCGCAGCTCGCCGCATTCGGTGTCCATGACGTAGCCGAACGGCCACGATTTATAGGGCCCGAGCACGGCGCGGTGGCTGCCCTCGCGCGTCCAGCGCAATTGATAGATCTGCATGCGCACCGCGTCTTCGGGCAGCTTCGCCTCCAGGTGGAACGTCTCGCCGGGATCGAGCCGGTCGGCGCCGCCGCTTGCCTGACCCACGGGCTTGCCGTCCTCGTCGAGGAACAGGACCACCGTATCGAGGTCGGTGTAGAGGCTGTCCGAGTGGTTCCAGAACGTGCCGCGCCAAGTCCGCTCGCCCGATGGCGCGCTCACCACTTCGTTGCGGCTGAGCGCGATATTTTCGGTGGGGTCGGTCGCGGCCAGGACAAACATCGCCGCGAAGGCAATGACCGCGAGCGCCGCCAGGACGGCCCACGTCGCGATCGCTCGCTTGCGCCACCGGCGTAGCCCCGCGTTCTCCGAATCTTTGGCCATTTCGGTTCCCTCACCCGTTCATGAGACTTGCACGGCGCCAAGCGAGAGGCCGGTGGCATGAGCAACTCCCGAGTATGTTGCTAAAAATTGGCCCCGGGAGGCTCCCGCAGTCAACGCCTCGGTCTCGAACCGGTAATGACGGTTTATTGTTCCAGCGCCGGGATGATCCACACGAAGCCCGCGACGAACACGATCACCACGAGCATCACCAGGGGCCAATCGATGCGCCGTGGCGGTGGCGGCGGATCGCCGAGATGCCATTCAGGCTGGTTCCGGTGATGCCGGCTGCGAAACAGGGGTTTGAGGGGTCGCGCCATGGCGCGGAGTCTGGCTGCTCAAGGCAAACAAATCGTTTGCGACCAGCCTCTGACTTTCACCGTCATCCTGAGGTGCCGCGAAGCGGCCTCGAAGGATGGCGGCTGGTCACCCTTCGAGGCTCGCTCCGCTCGCGCCTCAGGGTGACGGAAGGGAGCGCCCCCCTAAGCCCGGGCCTTCTCCCCATCGAAGATCGGCATCATCTTGTCGCGCATCAGCGTGACCGCCTCGTTGACGGCGCCGACATTGATGCGCGGCTCCAGGCAATTGATGCCGCGCGCCAGCACGTCGCGCGCTTCCGCGCGGGTAAGAATCTTCTTCTCGACCAGGACCTCGAGCAGCGCCAGCGTGGTCACGCCGCTGGCGACGGCCATGCCTTGCGCGCTGCACCCGAGAAAGCTGAGCATGACGGTTCCTCCTTCGTCGTTGCCGGAGACCCGTCCTTTAGTGTGCCCGGGGACGCGTCCTCCGGATCCTGAAATGCCGCCCGCTTCCTTGGCGGGCCATCCTTATAACGTGAGGCTGCCCGGGCCGCAGGACAAGCCCTTTGGGCCCGGCCGCTAGCACAGATTCTGCCAGTCGAGCACGTTCTGCTCCATCTTCACCACCCCCGACTGGGCGAGCTGGCGCATGATCTGCTGGAGCTGATTGAACAGATCGACGGCGCAAGGCGCCGGCAGCACGAGTCGGCACACCACATGGCGCGCGCCGGTCGGCGTCTTGTCCGCCTTCGGCTCGCTCATGCGGCTCGCGGCGAATTCGAGCCTGAGCGTGCTGCCGTCGAAGAACGACACGCCCATCGTGTCGGCGAACACCTCGCCGACTTCGGGGTGCGGCTCGAGCGGTAGCTTCTTCAAAGTGTCGCGGGGGTCGGCCATACGTGTCTCCTTTGCGACGATGTCATTTGCTGATTGGTCTTGCTTCGTGCGTTTCGTCATCCCTGTGGCACCTGGCGGCAATTCGGCCCCCAACTCCACTGGCCGCGCGAGTCCGCATCGTTGCAGGGGGGCGCGATGTCCTCCGGCGGCTTCTCGACGGCGGCGCCGAGCGGGTCGATGCAGAACACGAAGCCGGTGACGGGATTGATCTCCGCCTTCCTGCAAGCCGGTGCCTGTGCCTCGCCGCCCGCGGTCTCCGCCGCATAGGCTGTCCCGCCGGCAAGCGCCGCAGCGATCACCGCCGCCATCGTCACGCGCACCATATCACTTCTCCACGTCGCGACTGAATTCCACGCCGAGCATAGTGCGGCTGCCCTCCCCCCGAAAGCTATAGAATCCCTCCCCTTAAAAGGGGGAGGGAAGCTTGTCGCGCGAAGCAGGACAGGCAGGGTGGGGGTGATATTACTGGGGCCGCCTAGCGCAGCACGCCGGACTCCTCGATGCACCGCGCGTTCGCCGGCGGATAGATGCGCTCCAGCACGTTAGGCGTGAGAGGCTTATTGTCCGCGAAGCTCTCGTACATGCAGGAACAGTACTCGCGCAGCTTGACGGGATCGAACTGCTTGACGCCGCGGTCGGCCATGCAACTGTCCATCCAGCCGGCATCGGCCGCGCCCGGCTCGGCTGCAGCCCGCGCCGCGTCGCAGACGGCCGCGCCGATCAGCGCGACGGCGATGCCGAGAAGGGGCCTACCCGTCATGATCGCTCCCAGAACTTCCGCATTCCGCTGTGCAGCCAACATGCGCGTGGGCCGCACATCGCTACCGTAATGACTCGACGCGAGCCGGCAAAGAGCGCAAGGTGGCGGTAGTGCGTGGGTGACCCCCGGTGAGTATGTCCGTCGAAAGACGGCCTTCCCGTGCGTGGAGCCCACGCACACTTCCCTCCCGTGACGTTCAACAGCGAGCCGTAGCGAGCCGTAGAGCCGTAGCCCGGGTGAAGCGAAGCGTAACCCGGGAATGATTGATGGAATGCCACCGGATTTCGCTGCGCTCCATCCGGGCTACGACTACGGCGCTACAGCAAAAAGTCGCCCTTCGACAGGCTGCCGACATTGACGAAAATCTCGAAGTCGGACTTGCCGTCGCCGTCGACGTCGGCCTGGACGATGACCTTCGAGCCCCTGTCCTCGTAGCGCAGTTCGCCCTTGTTGCCGCGGAAGTCCTGCCTGCCGATCCACTCGAAGTCGTCATGACCGCGCGCGTCCCGTTCGGCGCTCGCGGTGGTGTAGCCGCCTTTGGACGGAACCTTGGCGTCGATGTCGCTGAGGTCGATGTGATCCTGGCCGCGCGTGAAGTCGACGATCTTGTCGCGCCTGCCGCCGGTCCTCGAGTGGGCGAGCGCGTCGAAGTCGAAGATGTCGCGGCCGTCGCCGCCGCTCATGACATCGCGTCCCGCGCCGCCGATGAGGAGGTCATCGCCGGCGCCGCCGTTGAGGACGTCGTTGCCCTTGCCGCCATTGATGATGTCGTCGCCGTCGAGGCCTGACAGGCGATCGCGCCCGCCACGGCCGAGAATGATGTCGTCGAATTGCGTCGGCAAGTCTTCCCCGGGCACCGTGTGCGTGGCGTCGACCCGGTCGGCGCCATTGGTGCCGACGATGCGCACGCCGCCGGGGATGCCGCTGGTCAAGGTCACGTCGTTGCCGTCGCCGCCGTCATAGTCGATGGTGAAGGTGCGGCCGCCGAACGTGAACTGCGCGTCGTCGGCAAGACCGGCGAAAATGCCTTGCACTTGATCGTTGCCGTCGTTGTCGATGATGGTGAAGGTCTCGACCGCGTTCGGGCCGAGGGTGAAGCCGCCGATGAAGGAGAGGTCGAGCGTGGCGCCGCCGAGATTGACCGTGCCGGCGACGTCGAGCTGGTCGTAGCCGGTCCCCGCTGTCGTGCCGCCAAGCTCGACCTTGAAGAACGAAGCGGCGGCGAAGACGATGGCGCCCGTCGAGAGGATGCCGGCGCTCGCGCCGGGGCTCAGCGTGCCGCCGGCATTGACCGTCACCGCGCCGGTCTGGCCATTGCCGCCAAGCGTCGCGCCGGTGTTGACGGTGGTCGCCGAATTGGCGATCGAGCCGTCGATCTGGAGCACGCCGCCATTGACGGTCGTCACGTCGGTATAGGTGTTGTTGCCCGACAAGATCTGCGTCCCGTCGCCGATCTTGATCAACATGAGCACCGATAAGCCATTGATCAGTGTGCCGGAAAACGTCGCGTCGTCGCCGTTCGCTCCGACACTGAGGGTGTGACCCTCAGGCAATATGAGGCTGCCGTTCTGCACCGTTCCATCGCCGGACAGCGAGCCGATCGTCTCGTCGCCGGCAACAACGAGCGTTGCGCCGGCCGCGACCGTAACGGCCGACATATCGCCGATGGCGTTGCCGAAACCGGCGGTCAGAACGCCCTCGTTGATGTTGGTTGCGCCCGTATAGGTGCCGTCGCCCCTGAGCTGGAGTTCTCCCGCACCGATCTTGGTGAGGCCGAATGTCCCGCCGGTCTCGCCGATCATGCCAAAAAGTGTGCCCGTCTCGCCGTCATCGACGTCGAGATCGAGGTCGTGCTGGAGGTCGATATCGTTGCCGATGACGATGCCGTCCTGAATGTGCAGGGTCGAGCCGAGCACCGTCAGCAGGCCTGAGCCGAGCGCGTTGTCGTGGCCGACCGAGACCGTGCCGCCATTGAGCGTCACGCCGCCCGAGAAGGAGTTGTCGGCAGTCAGGATCAGCGTGCCGGCACCGGTCTTGGTCAGGCCGAATGGACCACCAGTCTCGCCGATGGAACCTGCGTGGGTGCCCGACTCGCCGGCATCGACGTTGACGTCGAGATTCGCCCGCAGGTCAGTGGCATTGGCGATGGCGACGCCATCCTGAATGTCGAGCGTGGAGCCGAGCACGGTCAAGGCGCCGGTGCCGAGCGCGTTGTTGTGGCCGGCCGAGAGCGTGCCGCCGTTGAGGATCACGCCGCCCGAGAAGGAGTTGTCGGCGTTCAGGCTCAGCGTGCCCAAGCCGGTCTTGAGCACCTCGCCGGCATTCATGTCATTGCCGGTGTCGTCGGCGATCGCGTCGTTGATCTCTTGCGTATCGTCGACCGCCTGCGGATCGAATTGAACGGTGGCATTCTGGAGGAAGATGCCGGTGCCTGCCGCCTGACCATCGGTGCCGTTGTTGGCGCCGGTGCCCGCCGTCACCGACCCTCCGCCCATGGTGCCAGAGCCCTGAACGATGAGGGTGCCGCCGTCGCGCACGAAGATCGCGCCGCCGAAGCCCGCGCCGCCGCCGCCGCCGGCAGAGCCGCCGCCGCCCGCGCCATCGCCACCGCCGAACCCGCCTATGCCTGGCGTGCCGCTGCCCGAGCCGCCGCCGCCGCCGAAGCCGCCATCGCCGCCAGTGCCGAAG
>NZ_JBOHJC010000027.1:0-21724 GCF_050726195.1 Methyloceanibacter sp.
CGCCTTGCGCGCAGGCGCCGCGCGCTTGGCGGCCCGCCGCGGCGCTCGCGCCGCCGGCTGCGGTCTTTGCCCCTGCAGCACGTGCACGTAGCCCTGCCACGCCAGTATGGCGCCGATCACCAGCACGAAGATCCCGCCGATGATCATGGCGTTGGCGTTGGTGGCGAAGCCCGTGCCCAAGGTTCGCACCTGGCTCGGCAGCAAGATGCGGAACAGGCCGCCAAGGACCCCGAGCCAGCCGAGAACGGTGATGATGACCCGCCAGTCCTGCGTCCACACATTATGGGCGTTGACGATGGCAAGCCCGGCCAGCAACGTCAAAATGCCGGCGAGATAGATCAGCGAGAGATTGCTCAGAAACTCTTGCGACAACTTGCTGACGGTCTCGTGCTCGATGACCATGCCAAGCCCCATGATCAGCAATATGGGACCCATCAGTCGGGCGATATATCTCGATGTGCTCATGAGCCCTTCCTCCCAGTTTTCAGCCCGTTTCCGACGAACGCTAGAAAGACAGAAAGCTCCTCGCGAGGGTTGGCGGCAACAGGCGCCGGCGCTCCCCTTTCGAGCGCCGCTGATCGCGAGATCCGACTTTTACTGTTGGCGACAAACGCTGGCGACGGGGCGCCCTTCCCGGTCTAGCCGGACCCTCCCACGACGCCCTCATGTGCCCTAATCTGAAGCCGATCAGCCAGGAACGCAAGTCATGGCCGGCCAAGCTCAAGATTGTCGCCGAGCGCCCGAAGGATTGAGCCCGGCAGCGCCGTCGAACCGTGGTTTTTTCGCCGGTTTGTTCCGGTCTAGCCTCCGGGAATCCGAGGACGTCTTGCGGGCGCCCCCCAAGCAGTTTAAGGCTCGTCATCATTCTGCCGTGCTTCACCTTGATTTGCGGGTCTTGAGGCTACGCCCCGCCCAACTGCGCCAGGCGCGACCGAGGTAGACAACAACGTGAATCAGGACGCATCGACCGACGTGCAGACCAAAGCGGCGACCGTCAACGGCGCACGCCGCCGCCGCTGGGTCATCCTTGGCGTTCTCTTGGCCGCGACGGTCATCGGCGTGCTTGGCTATTGGCGCTATGCCGAGCTCTATCCCTCGACCGACAACGCCTATACCGGCGCCGACATCGTGCGCGTCGCGCCGCAAATCTCCGGCGCCGTGGCCCATGTCTACGTCAAGGACGACGACAAGGTGGCAAGCGGCGATCCCTTGTTCGATCTCGACCCCGCGCCCTACGACGCGGCGCTGCGCAACGCGCGCGCCCAGTTCGATTCCGCCGCCAATTCCGCCGGCACCGCCGCCGACGCACTGAAGAATGCCGCGGTGGCGCTCGAGGAGAAGCGCGCCGCGCTCGATGCGGCGATCGCCAAATACCGCGAGGCCGAGGGGGCGCAGGCCGAGGATGCGCCGCCCTCGCAACAGCTCACCAACTCTCTCAAGGCTTGGCACGACGCGATGCAAGCGTTCGACGAGGCCGCTGCCGCCTTCCGGGCAGAGCAGGACAAGGAGCTCGTCGTCACCACCCCCACCGTGCAGCTTCGCGCCGCCGCGGCCCAGCTCGACAAGGCGACCCAGCACCGGGTGAAGACCTATATCAACGCGCCGGCGAGCGGCTTTGTGTCGAACGTGCGGCTGCGGCCGGGCTCCGTGGTTCAGGCCGGCACGCCCGCCTTCGCCGTCATCGAGGACGGCGATTGGTGGGTGGACGCGAACTTCAAGGAGACCGATCTTGCCCGCATCAAGCCGGGCCAGCCGGCGACGATCCGCCTCGACATGTATCCGGGCGTGAAGCTCGAGGGCGTGGTCGAGAGCATCAGCGCCGGCTCCGGTGCCACGTTCTCCGTTCTGCCGCCGGAGAACGCGACCGGCAACTGGGTCAAGGTCACCCAGCGTTTCCCGGTACGCGTCATGATCACGAGCGAAGCTGACCCCGATAGACCCTTGCGCGTCGGCGCCAGCGCCGATGTGACCGTCGACACCACCAAAGGCGCGCAATGAGCCGCCAGGACGGCGCGGGCGGCAAAGGTCGAGGCAGAAAGCCCCCTACGAAGCGGAAGACTCCTCCGCCACCTCCACCCCCGCCGCACCCGGAATTCCAGCGTCCGCCCGTGGCGCTCGTCGTCGCCGTGGTGCTCACCGCGGTGCTCGAAGTGCTGGACATGACGATCGTCAACGTGGCGATCCCGCATATGCTCGGCGCCTTCGCCGCGACCCCCGACCAGATCACCTGGATCCTCACGTCCTATATCGTCGCCGCCGCCGTGGTGATGCCGCTTACCGGCTACCTGTCCAAGTGGCTCGGCCGCCGGCGGCTCCTGATGCTCTCGATCACCGTGTTCACCGTGTCGTCGGCCATGTGCGGCATGGCCTGGAACCTGGAGAGCATGGTGTTCTTTCGCCTCCTTCAGGGCGTGTTCGGCGCGCCGCTCGTGCCCTTAAGCCAGGCAATCCTGCTCGACGCCTTCCCGCGCGAGAAGCACGGCCAGGCGCTCGCCATCTTCGGTCTCGGCATCATGGTGGCGCCGGTGATCGGACCGGCGCTCGGCGGCTATCTCACCGAGACCTATTCGTGGCGCATGGTGTTCTACATCAACGTGCCGATCGGCATCGTCGCCCTGATGCTGGCCATCGGCCATTTGCCCAAGCGGCCCATCGCCGACATCAACACCGACTGGGTCGGTATGGGCCTTCTGGTGCTGGCGGTCGGCGCCATCCAATACGTGCTCGACCAGGGGCAGACGCGCGACTGGTTCAACTCCAAGGTCATCGTCGTCGGCACCATCATCGCGGTATTCGGCACCGCCGCCTTCTTCCTCAGAGGCTGGAACAAGCCGGACAACATCATCGACCTGTCACTGCTGAGGGACCGCAACTTCGTCGCCGGCACGCTCGCCATCACCGCCTACGGCATCAGCCTCTATGGCTGGATGGCGATCATGCCGCTGTTCAGTCAGCGGCTGCTCGGCTACCCGCCGGACGTGGCCGGCACTTTGTTCATCCCCCGCGCCCTCATCAGCGCCGTCACCCTGGCGGTCACCGGCGGCATTCTCGTGCGCATGTTCGACGCGCGCTATCTCGTCGCGGCCGGCCTCGTCCTGACGGCGCTCGGCACGTTTCCCATGGCGTATTTCTCGCTCTATGTCGATTTCTGGGGCATCGCCACGCCAGGCATGATCGCCGGCATCGGCTCAGGCCTGTTCTTCGTGCCGCTGACCGCCGTGGCTTTCGGCAGCATCCCCAACGCCAAGTATGACGAGGCGTCGGGCATCTACGCGCTGATGCGCGGCATCGGTGGCTCGGTCGGCATCGCCGTGGTCAGCTGGCTGTTCGTGCGTCAGGCGCATATTCATTTCGCCGAACTCACCGCCCACATCACGCCGTTCAACTATAATCTCGTGCCCTATCTCGCCGAGCGCGGGCTCACCCCTTATTCGCCGGAAGCGGGCCCGGCGATCGGCCATGAGATCGCGCGCCAAGCGCAGATGCTCGCCTTCAACGACATCTTCTGGTTCATCGCCGTCGTCACCCTCGCCATCATTCCGCTTCTCTTCCTGATGAAGCGGCCGGAAAAGGTGCAGCTCGTCCCGGCCGAGTGAAGGCCCGGAACGCGCAGGTCGGAGAGAGTTGAACTACCAGCAGACCTTGGCGCCCGACGTGCACACCGACGGTGACACCACGCCCGACCAGCAGATCGTGTGGGACTTCGAGGTGACGATGTCGGGCTTCTGGTAGAGGTTGGGGCTGACGCTGCCGCGCCAATAGGGCTGTGGCGTCGCGCGCATGGCGCTGACGCTGATCGCTCCCAATCGCTTCTGAGTCTTGAACTCGGCGACCGCTTGCGCAAGGGCGTTCTGCGCCCGGCTGACCGCCGTTTGCCGATCGAACCCATCCGCGGTACCGGACAACCCGACGCAGCCCGCCTGTGCCGGCGTGCCTAGAGCCACGCATAGCCCGGCGGCAGTCACTGCCAGCCCAAAGACACGCAAGAACGACCTCATTGGAACGCCTCCTTCGCCTAGCCAGAGTGATAAGATTATCGCGGCGGCGAGAGCGCTTTCCAGCGTCTTGCCGACGCCGTCAAAGGGTTCCGGCCAGCCTGTTACCTTTGTGCCACAGTCGGGCGCCATTTTGGCACGAAATGAGTTTTCCACTGCCGGGCCCTCCTGGACCGGCGAGACGGGGGGAAAGCCGGGGATGGCGGCAAAGCTGGTCCTGGTTACGGGCGCTTCGAGCGGCATCGGCGAGGCCACGGCCAAGCGCTATGGCGGGGCCGGCGCCCATGTTCTGCTGCTCGCCCGCAACGCCGAGCGCCTCTATGGGGTCGCCCACGCCATCCGCGAGGCCGGCGGCACCGCCACCGCCTTCCCCATCGACCTTGCCGCCTCGGAGGCCTTCAAGGACCTGGCCGGGCGGATCGAAACCGACATCGGCACCCCCGACATCGTCGTCAACAACGCCGGCGCCGGCCGCTGGCTGCCCCTCCTCGACACCACGCCCCACGATGCCAGGGCCATGATCGACGTGCCCTATCTTGCGGCCTTCAACGTAACCCGCGCCTTTGCGCCGGGAATGATCGCCAGGGGAAACGGCAGCCTCGTCTTCATCGCCTCGCCCGCCTCCTATCTCGCTTGGCCCAACGCTTCCGCCTATATCGCCGCGCGCCGCGCCGTGGCCGGCTTCGCCGAGGCGCTGCAAAGCGAGCTGAGGCGCACCGGCGTTACGGTCACTTTGGTCGTGCTCGGCACTGTCGACACCCCCTATTGGGAGCACAATCCCGGAAGCCTCGAGAACGTGCCCAAGACCGACCCAAGGTTCATGCCCACCGTCACCCCGGATCAGGCAGCCAAGGCCATTATGGACGGCGCGGCGCAAGGCAAGGCCTTCGTCGTGAAGCCCGCCATCTACCGCGCGCTGTTCGTGATGAACGCCCTGTTCCCGAACTTCGTCGCCAGCCAGCTCCGCCGCGCCGCCAAGCAGGCGAAGGCGCCTTTGTAAAACTGACATGGTGACGCCCATAGAATGGGCAGGCTTGCGCGATCCTTCCGAGGCCGGACATCGCGCAGGCCCCCGAGGGGATGCCATGCGCCGCCTGCTGCTGCCCTTCACCCCCCGCTATATCGTCCTTACGCTCGCGGTGGCGGGCCTCGCGCTCTGCCTCGCGCTCGCTTGGCGCTACCCTCAAGCCCATCTCCACTTATCGCTGCCGATCGCCGTGTTCGGTTTTCTCGCCGGCGTCGGCGTGCACGATCTGATCCAGACCAAGCACGCCATCCTGCGCAACTACCCGATCGCCGCCCATATCCGCTTCATGCTCGAGCACATCCGTCCCGAGCTTCGCCAATATTTCTTCGAGAACGAGAAGGACGGCATGCCCTTCCCGCGCGACAAGCGGGCCATCGTCTACCAGCGCGCCAAGAAGGCGCTCGACACCCGCCCGTTCGGCACTCACTACGACGTCTACCGCGAGCATTATGAATGGCTGCACCACTCCATGGCGCCGAAGGCGCCATCGGGCGAGCTGTTTCGGGTCACGGTGGGCGGTCCTGGCTGCGCGCAGGCCTACTCGGCGTCGGTGCTCAACATCTCCGCCCTGAGCTTCGGCTCGCTGTCGGCCAACGCCATTCGCGCGCTGAACAAAGGCGCCAAGCTCGGCGGCTTCGCCCACGACACCGGCGAGGGCGGCGTCAGCCCCTACCATCGGGAGCATGACGGTGATCTCATCTGGGAGATCGGCTCGGGCTATTTCGGCTGCCGCAACGAGCACGGCTCGTTCTCGCCCGAGAAATTCACTGCGCAAGCGTCGTCGCCGCAGATCAAGATGATCGAGCTGAAACTGTCGCAAGGCGCCAAGCCAGGTCATGGCGGCGTATTGCCGGCGGCGAAGGTATCGGCCGAGATTGCCCGCATCCGCCATGTGCCGATGGGCCAAGACTGCATTTCCCCGCCGCACCATTCGACGTTCTCGACGCCGGTCGGCCTGATGGAGTTCATCGCCGAGCTGCGCCGCCTCTCCGGCGGCAAGCCGACCGGCTTCAAGCTCTGCGTCGGCCATCCGTGGGAGTTCCTTGCCGTGGTCAAGGCGATGCTCGCGACCGGCATCACACCGGATTTCATCGTCGTTGACGGCACGGAAGGTGGCACCGGTGCCGCCCCCCTCGAATTCATGGATCATCTCGGCATGCCGCTCAGGGACGGGTTGACCTTCGTCCATGCGGCGCTGGTCGGCGCCAATCTGCGCGACAAGATCAGGCTCGCCGCCTCCGGCAAGATCACCTCGGCGTTCGACATGGCGCGGGTCATGGCGCTCGGCGCCGATTGGTGCAACGCCGCGCGCGGCTTCATGTTCGCCGTGGGCTGCATCCAGTCGCAGCAATGCCATACCGACCGCTGCCCCACCGGCGTCGCCACCCAGGACAAGACCCGGCAACGCGCTCTGTTCGTGCCGGACAAGGCGGCGCGCGTGGCGAGCTTCCACAAGGAGACGGTGAAGGCGCTCGGCGAATTGATCGCCGCCGCCGGCCTCGATCATCCGCGCGAGTTGCGCACGCACCACTTCGTGGCCCGCAAGGCGGACTGCACCGTCACCTTCATGGAGCTTTATCGCGGGCTCGAGCCCGGCGAGCTTCTCGCCGGCACCGACGATCCGCGCTTCCGCGAGGATTGGGCAATGGCCTCCGCCGAGAGCTTCGCGCCGCGGCGCGAGCACGCGCCCCTGCCGGCCCCTGCCCTTGCCGCCGAATAGCCGATCTTACTGGATGCGCATCGTAGCCTAGAGCTTGGCCGAGCCGAGGCACTGGCTCTCGGTCTTGCTCCAGAACAGGCCGCCTTGGCCCTGATAGTCGACCACGGTCTGGCTATTGATGTCCTTGGAGATGATGTAGTTGCGGATGGCGGCGAGCCCGCTCGCCGAGAGTCGCAGCCGCCGCAAGGCGCAACAATTGGCGGCAATCTCGTTGCGGTTGCCGGCGTGATGGCAGCACTCGTGGGCCCTGACGAAGCTCTTGAAATAGCCCGGCGCGCTAGCGTAGCGGCTGTAATAGATGATCACCGGCCGCCCCGTCTTCGGATCGTGCGTCGCCTCGGCGATGAACCGCCGCGGATGGCTGACCCCCGTGCGGTAGATCTCCTGCACGGTCTGGCGTTGCTTGGTCTTGATGTTGGTGCCGGTGCACGCCGCCGCCGCGACGGGCGCCGCCGCAACCAGAATGATCGCTAGGATCGCCACGCATGACCGCATGCGATGCTCCTCCCGGCACGAACTCTAGTCCCTTGCGTGCCTGAGTCACCGCAGCGGTCCGCTGTCGGTTAACGATGCTCTTCCGCGTTCGCTGCGATTAGCTCTTTATTGAAGCAGGCGAGCGCCGTGACCTGGCTCGCCCAGCCGACGATCTTGCTGCGGTCGTGCGGATTGACGACGGGCAGCCGCTCGGCGCCGAGAATGTCGAACCGGCGGAGCGCCGTTTCCAGCGTCTCGTCCGATTGCAGCGCGCGGTCACGCTCGCCCTCGGGCAGGATGTCTGACTCGCCCTTCGCTAGCTTCTGCATGAAGTCGGCGACCCGCACGTCCTTCATCAGCATGCGGTGAGGCCCTCCGTGCAGCATGACGCCGCGCAGTTCGAGCTGCGCCTGGAAGAAGGAGCGGCCGAGGATCGCCTGGCTGATGCCGTTCGAGATCGCCACGGTGAGGAGGAGCGCGAGGCTGAGGGCGAAGCCGCCGGTCAGCTCGAACACCATCACCGTGGTCGAGATCGGCGCGCCAAGCACGGCGGCGGCGACCGCGCCCATGCCGAGAATGGCGTAGAGCCCCTCGCTAGAGCCGACCTCGGGAAACGCAGCTGCGGCGATCAGCCCGAACGCGCCGCCGGTCATGGCGCCGAGATAGAGCGCCGGCGAGAACACCCCGCCGCCGAAGCGCGAGCCGAGCGCAATCGCCGTCGCCGCCGTCTTGGCGAAGATCAGGGTGAGCATTAAGGCGATGGGCAATTGGCCCTTGAGCGCGGCGTCGGTCGAATCGTAGCCCACGCCGAGCACTTCGGGAAACCAGATGGCCATGATGCCGATCAGGAGACCGCCCACGACGGGGCGGGCCACCAGCGGCATGTTGACGTGGCGCGCCACCCAGTCGGTCGCCAGCACCGCGACCTGGAACAGCACCGCGACCGCCGCCGCGACGATGCCGAGCAGCACGAAGGCCGGCACTTCGAGATAAGAGGTGATGCTGTACGCCGGCACGATGAAGGCGGCGACGTTGCCGAACCACGCCTGCGACAGAATGGTGGCCACCACGGAGGATAGAACGAGCGGCACGAAGGTTCTGATGGCGAACTGGCCGAGAATGACTTCCTGCGCGAACAGCACACCCGCGATCGGCGCATTGAACGAGGCGGCGACGGCGCCCGCCGCGCCCGACGCCAGCAACGTGCGCCGCGCGTCGTCCGACAGGCGCAAGCGCGTGAAGGCCGCGGCGGCGATGGTGGCGCCGAGATGGACGATCGGTCCTTCGCGGCCGGCGCTGGCGCCGGAGCCTAACGACAGCGCGCTCGCCACCGCGCTCAAGAGCCCCTGGCGGAGACTAAGCCCTCGGCCGGCATTAACCTGCGCCTCCATGACGTCCGGCACCGCGCCTGTCCGCCTGGCTGACAGCAAATAGCGCAGCATGAGCCCGACCAGGAGGCCGCCGACCGCCGGCGCCAGCATGACCACCCACCAGGGCTGCGCCCTGGCGGCTTGCGCCACGTTCTCCGACATGTCTTGCAGCCACGGCCACTGG
The DNA here is from genome assembly GCF_050726195.1 of Methyloceanibacter sp. Classification (GTDB taxonomy): domain Bacteria; phylum Pseudomonadota; class Alphaproteobacteria; order Rhizobiales; family Methyloligellaceae; genus Methyloceanibacter. The sequence goes on from NZ_JBOHJC010000027.1 coordinate 8,771, forward strand.
AAGACGCCAATGGCGAGGCGGAACAGGATGGCGGCGACGCCAGTGGCGAGCCCGATGAACGGCGCGAGCAGCCACACCAGCGGTTGCCGGCTCTCATGGAATTGCTTGAGATTGGGGATGGTCCAGTGCCTGGCCGTGGCCAGAAGCCTCGCAGATCTCAGCGCCATTCGCTCTCCGGTAAGGCCGGCTTAGGGTTTAGGCCTTCCTGCTTATCGCAGCCGCGGGCGAACTATGGCAACCTCTGCTTGCGAAAACCTAAGCGCGAGCCCGCCTGGACGAGCATTGGCCATGAGCAGCGACCGCATCCTGCACGCAGCCTGTTGTTGCCGCGTCATCGCCGCTTCTCTCTGCCTCGGCCTTTGGCTGCTCTCGGCAGTAACCACCGCAAAGGCCGAGCCGAGCGCCGCCGAACAGAGCACCGCGCAGGCGCTCGACAAGCTGCGCGACGATCCCTTGCGCTTGCACGAGTTCCTGTTCCGGATGCCGAAGGGCGCCGACCTCCACAGCCATCTGCACAGCGCCGTCTACGCCGAGACGCTCATCGCCGACGCCGTCGACGACGGCCTCTGCATCGACCCTGCCTCGAAGTCCTTCGCCAAGGCTCAACCGGTCGCAGCAGGAGCGGGGCAAGGCCCCGTCTGCGAGCAAGGCGACGTTCCAGCCGCCACCGTCTACCAGGATCAGGACCTCTACAACGCGCTGATCGACGCCTTCTCCATGCGCGGCTTCGTTCCTTCCGAAGGCGAGACCGGGCACGATCATTTCTTCGGCGCGTTCCAGAAGTTCGGCGGCACCAACCCAAGCCACACCGGCGAATGGCTCGACGAGGTGGCGGCCCGCGCCGCGCGGCAGAACCTGCAATATCTCGAGCTGATGGCGACGCCCACCTGGCACCGCCTCAACGACATCACTAAGGATGTCGCCTGGCGCGACGACCTCGCAAGCTTGCGCGACGAGCTGCTGGCCAAGGGCCTCGCCGGCGACATTCCCGCCGCCCGCGCCTTCTGGGATCAGGCCGAGGCCACGCGGAACGCGCGCGGGGACTGCGAAGCGCTGGAGGCGTCCCCCGCCTGCAACGTCGAACTCCGCTACATCTACGAGGTATTCCGCTCGACACCGAAGGAACTCGTGTTCGCCCAGGCCCTGTTCGGCTTCATGCTCGCCGCCGCCGACCCGCGCGTGGTGGCGATCAACTTCGTCGGCGAGGAAGACGGCCATACGGCGATGACCGACTATGCCGAGCACATGCGCATGGTCGGTTACTTGCGCGATCTCTATCCCGACGTTCATGTCAGCCTGCATGCGGGCGAGCTCGCGCCAGGCCTCGTGCCGCCGGAGGGGCTCTGCTGCCATATCCGCCTCGCCGTGGAGCAGGCGCGCAGCGACCGCATCGGCCACGGCGTCGATATCATGTATGAGGACGCGCCTTATGAGCTGATGAAGCTGATGGCCGACCGGGGCGTGCTGGTGGAGATCAACCTCACCAGCAATGCGGACGTGCTCGGCGTGAGCGGCAAGCATCACCCCTTCCCCATCTACCGCGCCTTCAAGGTGCCGGTGGCGCTGTCGACGGACGACGCCGGCATCGAACGCATCGACCTGACCCATGAATATGTGCGCGCGGTGGAGACCTACGGTCTCTCCTACGCCGATCTGAAAGAGATGGTCCGCAACAGTCTCGAATTCGGCTTCCTGTCGGGCACGAGCCTTTGGGCCGAGGGGCGCGGCTACACAACCGTTGCCCCGGCTTGCGCCGGTGACGCGCTCGGGGCGGAGGCGCCGTCGCAAGCCTGCGCGGCCTTTCTCGAGGGGAGCGAGAAGGCGACGCAGCAATGGGGCCTCGAATGGCGCTTCCGCGCCTTCGAGGCAAGTCATTGAGCCGACACGCCGGCGACGAACCCTGGTCTTACTAGGGCCCAATTATTGGGCTTTCTCGGAGACCATGAGTCGTTCCGCGCGCGGAAACCGGGCAGAACATCTGCGATGGAGGGAAGACGATGATGCGCGTTTCGATGCTTGCGGCCCTGTTGCTGGCGGTCGCCGTGCCTGCCTACGCGGAAGGACCAGTCAAGAGCGCGGTGCAAGGAACCGTCCAGGGCACCAAGGAAGTTGGCGAAGGCGTCGTTCAAGGCGCGGGCCAGGCCGGCAAGGGCGTCGCTCAAGGCACCGTTGGCGTCGCCAAGGGCACCGCCACCGTCGCCAAGAAGACCGGCAAGGGCGCGTGGTGCATCATCACCCTCGGCTACGGCTGCTAGGCTCGTCGACAACCACCAACAGTCAGATTTAGGCGGAGCGCTCCGCGTGCTCCGCCATCACACGCTGCGGTCCGCCTTCCGGCATTTCCGGGAACGTGGGCAGGCTGGGGTCAAGCTGCGCCCAGGAGGGCGCACGGCTGGCGAAGACAATCATTTGCGGCCTGGCGACCTCCAGATCATCGAGACTGGAGGCGCGCGGGAACACGACGCCCGGCATGGCCGAGTTCGTTGAGTAGATCGGCGAGCCGCATTTGGGGCAGAAGCCACGGCTCACGATATTGCCGCTGTTGGCGGGGTGATCGTAGAACTTGACCTCGCCCGACACCGTGAACGCATCCGCCTGACTGACGATATGGGTGCAGTGGTCAGTTCCGCTCGATTTGCGGCAGTCCTCGCAGTGGCATTGCCCGACCACCTGCGGATCCGCCGTGCTCCGATAGCGGACTGCGCCACACAAGCAACCGCCGGAAAATCCCTGTTCCGTAATTTGGGCCATGACTCCCTCCTCGCAACCTGCCCCAACGCTGGGCAAAGGCTAGCGAAGTCTATTGTAGATTGCAAGTCACAAGTGACATAATCGAAGTCGCATGATTCGAGATCCACGCTCCGGCTGCCCCATCGCCACGACCCTCGATATCGTCGGCGACCGGTGGACGCTTGTCGTCTTGCGCGATCTCCTGGTCGGCAAGAAGCGCTTCTCCGAATTTCTCGCTTCACCCGAAGAAATCGCCACCAACGTGCTGACGGACCGGCTCGCTCTTCTGGAGGAGGCCGGGCTCGTCACCAAGACGCCTTACCAGCTTCGCCCGAAGCGTTACGAATTCAGCCTGACCAAGAAGGGCGAGGCGCTGCTGCCGACCCTTCAGGCAATGTGCCGGTGGGCGAACCGCTTCATTCCCGGCACGTGGACGCCGCCGGAGAGCTTCATGCGGCGGAAGGTCAAATAGGGCCTGTCTAGCACTTATTGTGCATCGCACAACAACCCTTGACGTCTATTGTGCAGTGCAATATATGCATCCCCATGAATAAGCCCCTAAGCCACCATTTTGAAAGGATTCCCAACATGTTGGAGCCATTCCAGAAGGCCAGTGCAGACTTCCAGAAAGCGAGTACCGACGGCCACGACGCCATGCTCCGTTCCTATGAGGAGCTCAACAAGGGCTTCCAGGCGATCGGCGCCAGAGTGACCAACTATTCCAAGCAGGCCTTCGAGGATGCCACCCGCACCTTCGAGAAGCTGCTCGGCGCCAAGTCGCTCGAGCACGCCGTCGAGATCCAGGCGCAGTACGCCAAGAAGGCCTACGACACCTGGGTCGCCGAGGCGACGAAGATCACTGAGCTTTACACCTCGGTCGCGCGCGAGGCCTACAAGCCCGTCGAGAAGGCGGTGACGAAGAGCGCGTCGTAAGCCGCGCCTCCATCGCCGGGGGCCAAAAGACCCGGGGCTCCCTCCTCCCCGGGTCTTTTTTTGCAAGCATCAACTTGGCGCGATCGCCTCACGACGCGAGCTTGAGCTTCGCCTCCTCGCGCTCCTCGGCCGTTTCGCCCATGGTGCGCATCTCGGGTTCGGCGCCGGCGCACGGCCCGAACTTCTTGAGCAGCCGCCGCATATAGCGCCGGAAGCGCAAATGCTGGATCTCGAATTTGTGCCACGGCGTGTCCTGGTACTTGATGCCGTGGCCGATGTCGGGATTGGCGTCACGCTTCAGTTTGCGGAACCAGTCGGCGCGGCGCTGGTCCTCCTCCTGCGCCAAAAGGAACGCCGCAATCAGCCGCGCCTGATAGTCGGCGATCTGCCACACGCCGCCCTCCGCCGGCTCGAACAGGCCGACGACGAAGAGATCGTCCCACTCGCGGTGAAAGGTGTGGATGAAGAGCTTCGAGTTTCCTTTTTCGTCGAGCACGTAGGCGTCGTCCATGAACGGGAAGTTGACGCGGAATCCCGTCGCCCAGATCAGCAGATCGATTTCCTCCGAGGTCTCGTCGGCGAAGTAAACGCGTTTGCCCTCGAGCCGCTCGATGCCCGGCTTGGTCGCGATGCGCCCGTGCACGATGTGGTCGAGATAGGTGGTGCAGGCGGTGGGGTGCGCCTCGAACAGCTTGTGGTCCGGTTTCGGCAGGCCGTAGCGTTCATGGGAGCCGATCAGGATCCACATGCCGAGCTTGTAGACCGCATACATGAAGCGGCGCGGCAGCGGTAAATGGCTCAGACGGTCGATGACGGCGTCGGTCGGCTTGCCGAACAGCATCTTGGGGAAGAAATAGTAGGACCGGCGCATCGAGTGGATGGCCGTCGCGCCGTCGAGCGCCGCGTCCGACAGGATGTCGACGGCGGAATTGCCGGCGCCGACCACGAGCACTCGCTTTCCCTTGAGCTGATCCTTCGACTTCACGTCATGCGAGTGCAGCATCTCGCCGTCGAACCGGCCGGGATAGTCCGGCAGGTGGGGATGCCAATGATGGCCGTTAGCGACGATGAGTCCGGCATAGAGGCGGGGTTTGCTCTCGCCCTCGATGGTGACGCGCCAGCCGTCCGGCCCGCGTTCGGCCCAAGTCACCCGCTTGTTGAAGGTGACGCGGTCGTAGATGCCGTATTCCGTGGCATAGGCGCGCAAATACTCCTGCGCCTGCGCCGCGCTCACATAATACGGCATCTCGTCCGGGAACTTGAAATCGGGGTAGCGCGACAGCTTCTTGGACGAGTTGAGGTGGGTCGAGCCGTAGACGGCATGGGGGCTGTCCGGGTTCCAGATGCCGCCGATGTCGCTCTCCGCCTCGAAGCAATCAAAGGCGATGCCCCGCTCGGCGAACGTCTTGGCCACGGCGAGGCCGCAGGCGCCCGCCCCGATGATACAGTAACGCTCCACGGACCCTGTTAACCTCCGCTCCGGCCTGTCCGGGCGAGACCTAAGCACTCCCCCTTTTCGGCATCAACCCAAACCATCCTTGTTGCGCCTCATTGATCTGCGTCAATTGCTTGCAGGCCGGCGGCCTCCTCTATGGGGGCTTCCGGTCTTGTGCTAGGGGCCTAGATTCGCCGGCACATTCGGCTATGGTCTTGCGCCGCGACGAGTTGGGGGGACTTTATGGACATCCAGCAGGACGTCACCATCAAGAGTTGGGACGGCACCTGGACCTATCACCCGCATGTGCGCGCGACGCCCGAAAGCGTCGAGGACCTGGTCGAGATCATGACCGACCCGGTGCGCTTCCCCTCGCCCGTGCGCCCAGCCGGCTCCATGCATTCCACCGCGCGCATGAACGGCGACGAGGGCGGCACCATGGTCGACATGAAGGCCATGAACCGCATCTTGCACTTCACCGACGACACGGTCACGGTGGAGGCCGGCGTCACGCATATGCAGCTGGCCAATGCGCTGAAGGAGCGCGGACTCCAGCCTTACATCACCACCGAGATCGGCAACGTTACCCTCGCCGCCATGGCCTGCGCCGCCACCAAGGACTCATCCTTTCCCGGCGGCTTCGGCCAGGTCAGCTCCTACGTGACGGCGGTGCGCCTGGTCACGCCGCAGGGCGAGATCCGCGAGATCAGCGAAGTCGACAATCCGAAGGAGATGCAGATCATTCGCTCGAGCTACGGGCTGTTCGGCATCATCTTCGAGGTGACCATCAAGGTCCGGCCGACCACCGCCATGTCGGTGCGGCACTACTCGCTTTCGATCGAGAACTTCCGCAAGTTCTTCCCGATCTACCGCGCGCGCGGCTACGCCGTGATGTATTACATCTTCCCTTACGCGAAGCGCGTGCTGGTCGAGCTGCGCAAGGACAATCCCGAGGCCAAGCCGAGATCGAAATATCGCTGGCAGTACCGCAACCGCTTCTGGCGAAAATACGCGCCGGCCGTGGCGCTGTGGATTCAGCACACCATTCCGAACGTCAAGCTGCGGCGCATGGTCGAAGACTTCCACTTCTACCTGCTCCGCCAGCTGCTCGTCTGGTTCGTGCGCTCGGAGCGCACCTGGCCGCACGCGCAGATCATCAACTACCCGCGCGATCCCGGCGAGAACAAATATCTGTTCAGCATGTGGGCGTTCCGCGAGGGCGGCTATTTCGACATTCTCGAAGAGTATTGCGACTTCTGCATCGCCTACGAGCAGCACACCGGCTATCGCTGCAACCTGCCGAGCGTCGGCTACGCCATCGCCCGCGATGTCGAGGCGATGTTCTCCTATAGCTGGGAGGGCGCCACCTTGAGCATCGACCCGGCCTCGACCGGCGGGCCCGAGTGGGAGGAATTCCTGCATGCTTACAATGACTTCTGTAGCGAGCGGCGCGGCGTGCCGCTGTTCAACCAGACCCCGTTCCTGACCCGTGAGCAGGTGCGCCGCGCCTTCGGCGCGCGGTTGCAGCAATTCGCCGCGCGTCGCAAGGAGGTCGATCCCAAGAACCGCATGCTCGATTCTTATTTCCGCGAGCTGCTGTCGTAAGGGGCAACCGGCCTACGCGCCCATTGCCTTGATGAACCGGCGCACCACCGGGAAAGACAGCGCCCGCGGCAGGTCGCGCACGGTCTTGAGGAAGCCCTCGACCTGCATCGGGAAGGCGATCTCGTAGGGCCGCTTCGGCAACTTCTCCAGGATCTTCCGCGCGCAGCGCTCCTTGGTCATGACGAACAGCTTCTTCTTCGGGTCGTAGGCGGCGTTCAGCGGCGTGTCGACAAAGCCCGGATTGATGACGGTCACGTCGACTCCGGTACCGTGCAGCTCGAGCTTGAGGCTCTCGGCGAGATTGATCACCGCCGCCTTGCTCGCACCGTAGCTGCCGTTGCCCGGCCAGCCGGCATAGCCGAACAGCGAGCCCATGATGGCGAGATGACCTTGGTTCCGAGCGAGCATCGCCGGCAGCGCCGCGGCGACGCCGTTGATCACGCCGTCGACGTTGAGCGCCATGCTTCTGTGAAAACCGTCGAGGTCGATATTGCGGACATCGAACGGCGCGTACATGCCGGCGCCGAGCAGCGCGAGATCGATCGGCCCCAGCTCCGCCTCGATCTTGGCGACCGCCGACCTCAGCTCCTCCGGCTTCAGCACGTCGGCTGGATAGGCCTTGATGTGTTCGCTCGACGCGGCGAGCGCATCGAGGCGCCCGCTCGGCCGCGCCGTGGCGGCGACGGTCACACCGGCGGCCGCCAGCCTGCGCGCGATCTCGCCGCAGATCGCGCCTGACGCGCCGGTGATCCACACCACCCTCCAGGGATATTTCGCTTCGGCCATGTCGGTCCTCTAGTCCACAAAGGGATCGTGCACGAGAATGGTATCCTCGCGCTTGGGGCTGGTCGACAGGAGCGCCACCGGCACCTCGATCAGCTCCTCGAGACGGCGCACATATTTAATGCACTGCGCCGGCAGCTCGGCCCACGACCGCGCGCCGCGCGTCGACTCCGTCCAGCCTTCCATCGTCTCGTACACGGGCTCGATCCTCGCCTGAGCGCCTTGCGCGGCGGGCAGGTAATCGAGCGGAGCGCCGTCCAGCGTGTAACCGACACAGATCTTGAGCGCGGGCAGGTTGTCGAGCACGTCGAGCTTGGTAAGCGCGATGCCGTTGATGCCGCCCACCTTGCAGGTCTGGCGCACGAGGCAGGCGTCGAACCAGCCGCAGCGCCGCGCACGGCCCGTCACCGTGCCGAACTCCTGGCCGCGCTCGCCCAGCAGCTTGCCCGTCTCGTCGGTGAGCTCGGTGGGGAACGGTCCCTCCCCCACGCGCGTCGTGTAGGCCTTGGTGATGCCGAGCACGTAGTTGATGGCGCCGGGGCCCAGCCCTGAGCCGGTCGCGGCTTGCGCCGCCACCGTGTTGGACGAGGTGACGAATGGATAGGTGCCATGGTCGATGTCGAGCAGCGCCCCTTGCGCGCCCTCGAACAGGATGCGCTTCCCGGCTTTCCGCTCCGCGTCGAGCAGCGCCCACACCGTATCGACATAGGGCAACACTTTTGGCGCGATCGCCGTCAGCTCGGAGCAAAGCTGATCGGCGCTGATCTCCGGCTCACCCAGCCCGCGGCGCAGCGGATTGTGGTGCGCGAGGATGCGTTCGATCTTGGGCTTGAGGCTCGGCAAATCGGCAAGGTCCAAGACGCGCACGGCGCGGCGGCCGACCTTGTCCTCGTAGGCAGGCCCGATGCCGCGCTTAGTGGTGCCGATCTTGCCCTTGCCGGCCGCGGCCTCGCGCAGCGCATCGAGCTCACGGTGGAGCGGCAGGATCAGGGTCGCATTCTCGGCGATGCGCAAATTGTCGCGGCCGATCGCGACACCGAGCTTCTCGATTTTCTCGATCTCTTCGGCGAGCGCCCACGGGTCGACCACGACGCCGTTGCCGATCACCGCGAGCTTGCCCTTGCGCACCACACCGGACGGCAGCAGCGACAGCTTATAGGTGGTGCCGTCGACCACGAGCGTATGGCCGGCATTGTGGCCGCCCTGGAAGCGCACCACGACGTCGGCGCGCTCCGACAGCCAATCGACGATCTTGCCCTTGCCTTCGTCGCCCCATTGGGAGCCGACGACCACGACATTGGCCACTGACGAAATCCTCTAGAGCCTGGAAAAAGACGCACAAACGGCCCCGCGGAAGCGCAGGGCCGTGTCCCGTTATAGCGCGGGCCCGCGCCGGATGCGAGCTTTCGCGCGAATATCCGTTAAGGCACCGCGCTGGTCGCTCCCCCCCTTGAGCAGCAAGGGCTTGATCCAGCTATATCCCGTGGCGCTTGTCGGACTTGGCGACGACATCATCGGACACAAATTCGCCTCGCTCAGCCTGCGCGAGTCCCTCGCGGAGGGCATTTCGCGTTCCATCGTCCACGTCCGAGCGCGGGGCACTGGCTAACGCCTGTTTCTCGATGGCAAACGCCCAGTCGAGCCACGGCATCAAGGCCTCGACATCGCTCTGCTCGACCGTCGCCCCCGTCCAGATACGAAGGCCTGCGGGCGCGTGGCGATAGGCGGCGATGTCGAAGGCCACGCCCTCCGCGCCGAGGCGCGCGGCCATGCGCCGCGGAAAGGCGTCGCGCAGCTCCGGCGGCAGCGCTAGCACTTCCGGGTCGACGATCTTGAGGCAGACGGAGGTATTGGAGCGCGTCTCGGGCTTGGCCGCGAGATAATCGGCCCACGGCGTCTCGACCACCCAGCGGGCGATCACGGCGGCATTGGCGTCCGACCGGGCGATGGTGCCCTTGAGCCCGCCGATACCCTCGACGAAGCGGAGCGCATCCATGTAGTCCTCCAGGCACAGCATCGATGGCGTGTTGATGGTGGCGCCCTCGAACAGGTCGTGCATCAGCTTGCCGCCCTTCGTCATGCGGAACAGCTTGGGCAACGGCCAAGGCGGCGTGTAGCTCTCGAGCCGCGCGACGGCGCGGGGCGACAGAATGAGCATGCCGTGCTGCGCCTCGCCGCCCAGCACCTTCTGCCAGGAGAACGTCGCCGCATCGAGCTTCCGCCAATCGATGTCTTGCGCGAACACCGCCGAGGTCGCGTCGCAGATGGTGAGGCCCTTGCGGTCCGCCGCAATCCATTCGGCGTCCGGCACGCGCACGCCGGAGGTCGTGCCGTTCCACGCGAACACCACGTCGCGGTCGAAATCGACTTGGGCAAGGTCGGGCAGCTCGCCATAGGGCGCCACCAGCGCACGCACGTTGGCGAGCTTGAGCTGCTCGACGATATCGGTGACCCAATCCTGGCCGAATGCTTCCCAGGCGAGCACGTCGACCCCGCGCGGGCCGAGCAGCGACCACAGCGCCATCTCCAGGGCGCCGGTATCGGACGCGGGCACCAGCGCCACCCGGTAGTCAGCCGGCAGTTCGAGCAGCGCGTGGGTCTTGCGCAGCGCCGCCTCGATCCGCGCCTTGGTCTCCTTCTGGCGATGATTGCGGCCGAGCAGCGCGCCCTTCAGCGCCGCGACCGACCAGCCTCTGTGCTTGGTGCAAGGTCCCGACGAGAAGCGCGGATTTTCGGGGCGCGACGCGGGCTTAGGTGGCAGGGTCATGGGCAACACATGCTTGTCGGGCACCGAAGCGTCAAGGGCTACAAAACGCAGCCAGTTCATCAAAAAAAGCCGCCCGTCGAAGGGACGGGCGGCAAGGCTAGCAGTCGTGGTGTGGTGGATGGGCTTTACTTGAAGGCGACCGGCATGGGCGCGGCGGTCTGGTGTCCGAGCTTCCAGCGCACGCCGAGCATCAGGTCATGCGAGGTGATGTCCTCGATGTCGAGGCTCCGATAGGAGCTCGAATTGTCGAACGCCGTCACCGTGCCGCTGCGCGCATCGCCGAGATCGGTGTAGCGGTAGGCGAGGTCGAGGGTGACGGACGGGTTCACGTCGTAGGCGAGACCGGCATAGACCGCCCAGGCGAAATTGGTCTCGGTATGATCGGAGGCGTAGAACACGCTGCTGGCTGGCACGTTCACGTCCTTGAGACCGAGCACGGAGACGGAGGCGACGCCGACGCCGCCGCCGATATACGGCGTGATGCACAGATACGTGCCGAGATCGATATAGGCGTTGGCGAGGCCGACCCAGCTCTCGATATCGGCGGTGTATTCGTTGGTGCCGGGCGGGAAGGTGCCGTCGGCATCATTGCTTGCGATACTGAACGTCCCGTTGCCGCCTGGGAACCGGTCCTGGGCGATGAACAGGGACTTGCCCCGATATTCGCCGGTGACGTCGAAGCGGAGCCAAGAGCTCCATTCGTAGCCGATGCCGATGCCGAACAGCGGCGAGCTCTTGATGTCCTTGTGGAACACCTGGAAGTCGTTGAAGGCGAAGAGCTCGGAGTGGATGTTGTCGACGTTCGGGTTGGCGGCGCCGATAAAGCCCTTCAGGTAGACCGGGCCGGTGCAGCCGATGCAAGGCGCTTCCGGCGGCAGCGGTGGCGGCGGCAGGCCGAGATCGGCGGCATAGGCGCCCGCCGTCTGGCCCATGACCAGGGCAAGTCCGATAATGAGTGAGCGAGTCTGTCCCATCTTATTCCCCTTCCTGACTGCAGCCTGGCGATCGACCGCGGACGGTGGAGCTCACGCTGGCTGTCTCGTTTTGGGACTATCGGCGGGAAATGGTTAACGGACCCCTAATCGAAGTCCCAAGGCGGGAACCGCTGTGTCCGCAGGGCAACTAAGTGCAGCGGCCAGCATATCAAGGCATTGAAAAAGAATAGGTTTTAGAAGTTTTCCCATGCCCCGAATTTGCTGGGGCTCGGGCTCGTGGCCGGAACGTCGGGTTGGCCGAGGCGTTTGTCCGGTACTGACGAACGACTGGCGAATCGAGGTGCAAGCAACATCGCGATGACAAAAACCGGAAGCAGCTATGCCCGTCTCGCCTTGATGACCGTCATGATGTTCGTGGCCATGTATATTCTTATGTACGCGATGGTCGACGTCTTCGGAAACGTTCACAATAATCTCAATCAGGTCTACATGGCTGGCCTGATGACTGCGCCGATGGTCGTCATAGAACTTGCTCTTATGGGACGAATGTACGGGAGCAGATCGGTGAACATGGCCATCATGTTGGCCTCCGCGATTACGGCGGCCCTTTTCTTCATCTTCATTAGACAGCAGACGGCGATTTACGACGGCCAGTTCTTGAGATCGATGATTCCCCACCACGCAGGCGCGATCCTGATGTGCGAGGAGGCGCCGCTTCAGGACCCAGAGATCAAGGCGCTATGCGGATCGATCGTCAAAAGTCAGCAGGCCGAGATCGATCAGATGAACGCGATCCTGAGCCGGCTAGGAAAGTAGCCAGTCCGGCTAAGCGGCCGCGGCGTCGGACAGGGCGTGGACGATGTCGGAAACTACGGTCTGAACCAGCCGCTCGTCGTCGCCCTCGGCCATGACCCGAATCACGGGCTCGGTGCCGGAGGGCCTGATGACGAGCCGGCCGGCGTTGCCGAGCTTCGACTTGCCGTCGTTGATCGCCCTCTGGACCCCAACATTATCGAGGGGCTGGCCGTTCTTGTAGCGGACGTTCTCGAGCACCTGCGGCAGGGGCTCGAAGCGATTGCAGACCTCGCTCACCGGCTTGCCGCTCTGGGCCACCACGGCGAGGATTTGCAGCGCCGTGACCAGACCGTCGCCGGTGGTGGAGAAGTCCGACAGCACGATATGGCCCGACTGCTCGCCGCCGACATTGTAGCCGTGCTGGCGCATGTGCTCGACCACGTAGCGGTCGCCGACCGGCGTGCGCGCGAGGCCAAGCCCCAAATCTTCCAGGTAGCGCTCGAAGCCGAGATTGGACATCACCGTGGCGACCACCCCGCCACCGGCGAGCCGACCGCGGCGGAGCCAGAACTCGGCGATCACCGCCATGAGCTGATCGCCGTCGATGATGCGGCCTTTCTCGTCGACGATCACCACCCGGTCGGCGTCGCCGTCGAGTGCGATGCCGATATCGGCGCGCACCTCGTTGACCTTGCGGATCAGCTCCTCAGGCGCGGTCGAGCCGCAATCCTTGTTGATGTTGAGACCGTTGGGATCGACGCCGATCTTGATGACTTCGGCGCCGAGCTCCCACAGCGCCTCCGGCGCCACTTTGTAGCCCGCGCCGTTAGCGCAATCGATCACCGCGCGGATGCCGTCGAAGCGTAAGTTCTTCGGTAGGGTGCGCTTGGCGAATTCGATATAGCGTTCCCGCGCGCTGTCGATGCGGGTGGCGCGGCCGATTTTTTCCGGCATGGCGAGCAGCGCCGAGG
>NZ_JBOHJC010000028.1:0-20585 GCF_050726195.1 Methyloceanibacter sp.
TCTCCCCTGTGGGGAGAGGTCGAGCCGAAGCGTCGGCTTCGGCTCGGGTGAGGGGGAGCCGACCATCGTGACTTAAACCAATATCCCCCTCACCCTTCCCGCCATTGCGACTTGCGCAAGAGCTTCGCTCGCGCAAGATCGCGGCGGAAAGCCCTCTCCCCGCGGGGGAGAGGGAGGAAGAGGCCAATGTCCCGCCGAGCCAAGCAAAGCAAAGCCGATACCATCGCCGATGCAGCGCCGCAGAATTGGGTGGACCGCCATGCGCCGGCGTGGCTTGTCCCCTATCTGCGGCTCGCCCGCGCCGACCGTCCCATCGGCTTCTATCTGTTGGCGCTGCCCTGCTTCTGGGGGGTCGGCCTTGCGGGGCTGAGCGTCGGCGCCGCCTACCCCGACCCCTGGCTGTTGCTGCTGTTCGCCATCGGCGCCATCGCCATGCGCGCCGCGGGCTGCACCTATAACGATATCGTCGACCGCGACATCGACGCGAAGGTCGCGCGCACGCGCGGGCGGCCGTTGCCGAGCGGACAGGTCAGCGTCGCGCAGGCCGCGATCTTTATGGGGCTGCTGTCGCTGATCGGCCTCGCGGTTCTGCTCAGTCTCAACCGCTTCGCCATCCTGCTCGGGCTTTGCGTCATTCCCATCGTGATGCTGTACCCGTTCGTCAAACGCATCAGTCACTGGCCGCAAGCCGTGCTCGGGCTCGCCTTCAACTGGGGGGCGCTGATGGGTTGGGCAGCGGTGCTCGGCCGCCTCGATGCGGCGCCCATCGTGCTCTACGCGGGCGCGGTCGCCTGGACCATCGGCTACGACACGATCTACGCACACCAGGACCGCGAGGACGACGCGCTGATCGGCACCAAGTCGACGGCACTGCGCTTCGGCCGCGCCACCAAGACGTGGCTCGCCGGTTTCTATGCGTTTGCCTGGAGCGCGATGGTGATGACCGGGCTGCTGGCAGGAGCCGGGCTCGTATTCCTGATCTTTATTGGAGTCGCCGGCGCGCAGCTCGCCTGGCAGGTCGCCACGCTCGACATCGACGACGCCGACAATTGCCTCGCCCGGTTCAGGTCGAACCGAGATTTCGGGCTGATCGTGTTCGCGGCGATCGCGACCGACATGGCGCTTGCATCTGCCTTCTAAAGCGCCGATGTGACTAGCCGAAAAGCAAGCGGGCCCCGGAGCACCGCTCCGAGGCCCTTTGACACCTTGCTGTTAGCTTCCTTATCGGCTGCCTTGAGGTAGCCTTGATTGCCGCCATGTTGCCATGGAAGCATTCCGGGAGGCTTAATGGACGTCCTTAACGACCGGTAGCTTCGCACATGGTTTAGAGAGTGTTCTCGTCGCCGATGACCGTCCTTGCTCAAAGCGAACGACCAGACGCCCGCCCGCCGCTCGAAGAAGATTACGAACTTCTGAAGATTGCGGTGTGCGACGCGGGCGAGCTTGCGCTCACCTATTTCAAGCAGCAGCTGCTGGTACAGAAGAAGCCGGACGGCTCGGAGGTGAGCGAGGCCGATCTCGCCGTCGACACCGCGCTCAAGCTCGACCTCACGACGCGGCGCAAGGACTATGGCTGGTTGTCGGAGGAGAGCCCCGACGACCGCGAACGACTCAAGCATTCGCGCGTGTGGGTGATCGATCCCATCGACGGCACCAACGCCTTCCTGCGCCACGTGCCGGAGTGGACCGTGTCGGCGGCGCTGGTGGAGGACGGCGTGCCGGTGCTCGGCGTCGTGTTCAATCCCGCGACCGGAGAATTTTTCCGCGCCATGCGCGGCAACGGGGCGTTCCTGAACGATGCGCCGATCAAGGCGAGCAGCAAGGCGACGCTCGACGGCGCCGAGATGATCGCGAGCGGCGGGCTGTTCCGCAAGAAGATCTGGCAGGAGCCGTGGCCGGACGTGCACGCGCGCTGGGTGAACTCGGTGGCGTATCGGCTCGCGCTGGTGGCCGCGGGCAAGGGCGACGCCACCATCTCGCTCACCGCCAAGGCCGAGTGGGACCTCGCCGCGGCGGCCGTGCTGGTGGCCGAAGCGGGCGGCATCGTCACCGATCACCGCGGCGAGACGCACCCCTACAACCGCGAGAGTCCCAGGTTCCCGAGCCTGGTGGCGAGCGGCAAGGCGCTCCACCCGCTCCTCATCGAGCGCACACGCCGCATAGACCTTTGAGGCGCAGTTCGGCAGAGTGCGGGCGACCACAGCCAGGGGCGGACGCATGACGCCGAAAGCCAAGACCAAACCGGGCAAGAAGCAGCTGCTTCACCTCGTGTTCGGGGGCGAACTAACCGAGCTCGACAAGGTCCAGTTCCACGACCTCAAGAGGCTCGACATCGTCGGCATCTACCCGAACTATGCCACGGCCTACGACGCCTGGAAGGACGCGGCCCAGCGAACCGTGGACGACGCGCATATGCGCTATTTCATCGTCCACCTGCACCGGCTGCTCGACCCCGAGCACGAGCCCGGCGGAACGGGGGGTTAGAGCCCCGGGTTTTTCGCCTTAAAGCCGGACGGAGGCGCGTGCTAGAAGGGGGCGACGGGCGCGCCCGACCCCTGCCGGGGCGCCCCAAAAATCGGGGAATCGCTTGAAAGATCAGCTGTTCAGAGACGTAAGCGCGATCTCCAGAGGCGCCGACGAGCTTCAGGCCAACTACACGACGGCCGACATCGTCCTGCGCATCTGGAAGGAACATTTGCGCCCCCGTGCCGGCCTCCTCGCCATCGCCACGGCGGCCATGCTGCTCACCGCGGCGACCACCGGCGCCATCCCCTTCCTCATTCAGCGGACCGCCGACGACGTGTTCGTCGCCAAGAACTCGGACATGGTCTACTGGATCACCGCGGCCATCGTCATCGTGACCGTGATCAAGGCGATCTCGGAATATATCGCCGACGTCACTGTCGCCTATCTCGGCCACCGCTTCATCGCCGATCTCCGCATCCAGATGTTCGCCAAGCTGGCTGAAGCCGATCTCGGCTGGATTCAGACCGTGCATTCGGGGCGGCTGCTCTCAGGCTTCCTCAACGACGCCAATTTGATCCGCGCCACCGCCAGCCGCTCGATGGTGACCCTCGGCGAGAACCTGCTCAAAGTGGTGATCCTGGTCGGCGCCATGTTCTACATGGACCCGCGCTTTTCGGTACTGATCCTGATTTTCATGCCGTTGGCCTGGATCATGCTGTCGCGCCAGCGCCGCAAGATGCGAAAATCGACCTCGAAGTCGCTGCAAGAGACCGGCGACCTGTCGGCGCTGGTCACCCAGACCTTGCGCGGCATGCGCGTGGTGCGCGCCTACCGGCAGGAGGCGCAGGAGGAGAAGCGCGCCGCGTCGGCGGTCAACCGCGCGCTCGAGTTCACCATGCGCGGCACGCGGGCGCGCGCCTTGTCGAGCCCGTCGATGGAGCTTCTGGTGGGGTTCGGCTTCGCGCTCGCCATCTATTTCGCGAGCACGCAAGGGGTGCGCGGCGACCTCACGCTCGGCCACTTCATGGGCTTCATGACGGCGGCGCTCCTTATCTATAGCCCGCTCAAGAGCGTCGCCACGTTGCAGACGCAACTTCAGGAAGGCGTCGCCGCGGCGAGCCGCGTGTTCGGCATCGTCGACCGCAAGGTGCATCTCAGCGAGCTTCCCGACGCCAAGCCGCTCGCCCTCGACAAGGGCGAGATCGAATTCAGGAACATCACTTTCGCCTACGACCCGGACAACGTGGTGCTCAAAGGCGTGAGCCTAACCGTGCCGCCCGGCAAGACGGTGGCGCTGGTCGGACCCTCGGGCTCGGGCAAGAGCACGCTCGTCAATCTCGCGCTCCGCTTCTTCGATCCCGAGCGCGGGCAAGTCCTGATCGACGGCCAGGACATCAAGCACGCCACTATCGCCTCGTTGCGCGACGCCATCGCCCTGGTGACGCAGGATCCGGTGCTGTTCGACGACACGATCCGCGCCAACATCGCCTATGGGTCGAAGCCCATCGTGGAGGAGGAGGTGATCGCCGCGGCGAAGGCGGCGGCGGCGCACGATTTCATCATGGGCCTGCCGCGCGGCTACGACACAAGGGTCGGCGAGGCGGGCGGCCTGCTCTCCGGTGGCGAGCGCCAGCGCATCGCCATCGCCAGGGCCATCTACAAGGACGCGCCGATCCTCCTGCTCGACGAGCCGACCAGCTCGCTCGATTCGGAGGCGGAAGCGAAGGTGCAGACGGCGCTTGAAGGTCTGATGCGCGGCCGCACCGTGCTGATGATCGCGCACCGGCTGTCGACGGTGAAGAAGGCCGACCTCATCTGCGTGCTCGATCAGGGCCGCATCATCGAGACCGGCCGCCACGAGGAGCTGGTCGCCAAAGACGGGCTCTACACCAGACTGCACCGTACGCAATTCGGCATCGCCGGAGGTTACGCGGCGTCTTCGCCGGACGAAGGCGCGGCCGTCGCCGTAGCCGGCGAATAGCGGCGCCCGACGGGTATGTTGAAACGGCTGCTAGCATCGAAGCCCGCCGTCGCCGTGTTGAGCGCGCTCGCGGCGGCTTATGTCCGCCTGGTCTACGCCACGAGCACGGTTAGGCGCGAGCCGGCCGACACCGACGCCAAGCTGTTCGACCAGCACCCGCAAATCCTCGCCATGTGGCATGGGCAGTTCCTGCTTCTGCCGCACCTCAAGCCGAAGCGGCCGGCGGACGTGCGGGCCATGGTGTCGCGCCACGGCGACGCCGAGGTCATCGGCGGGGTGCTCAAGCGCTTCGGCATGGACCTGATCCGCGGCGCCGGCGCCGGCAAGAGGCGCAAGAACCGCGGCGGGGCGACGGCGCTGCGCGAATCGGTGCGGGCGCTCGCCGCCGGCGCCACGGTGGCCATGACGGCCGACGTGCCGCCCGGCCCGGCGCGGCGCGCAGGCGAAGGCATCGCCACGCTCGCCGCGCTTTCGGGACGCCCCGTCGTGCCGTTCGCCATCGCCACCAGCCGGTCCGTCAAGCTGCCGACGTGGAGCGCCTTCACCATCAATCTGCCGTTCTCGACGCTCGCTATCGTCATCGGCGATCCCGTCCGCGTACCTGCCGGCGACGACGCGGAGACGGTGGAGGCGGGACGCCGCGCCATCGAGCGGGCGCTCGCCGAGGTGACGGCGCGCGCTTATGCGCTTGCCGGCGCCACCGATCCGCTCACCAAGGAGGCGGCGTCGAAGCCAGGCTTCTCGCTCAAGGCCTATCGGCTGGGAACGCGGCTCGCCGCGCCGATCGCGCCCCTGATCCTCGCCTGGCGCACGCGACGCGGCAAGGAGGAGGCCGACCGTCATCCCGAACGCTACGGACTTGCCAACGTGCCGCGACCAAGCGGCTTCCTCGCCTGGTTCCATGCGGCAAGCGTCGGCGAGGTCAACGCGGCGCTGCCAGTGATCGAGGCGATCGCCACGGAGCGTCCCCGGATCCACATCCTCCTGACCACGGCAACCGTCACCTCGGCACGTCTGGCGCGCGAGCGCCTGCCGAAGGGGGCGATGCATCAATATGTGCCGCTCGACCGGCAACACTATATCAAACGGTTCCTCAAGCATTGGCGGCCAGACCTCGCGGTGCTGGTCGAATCGGAGATCTGGCCAAATCTCGTCCTGGAGACGAGAGCGTTGGGCATCCCCCTCCTCCTCATCAACGGACGCATGTCGGCCGATTCGTTCAGGGCCTGGCGGCGGCGCCCGGGCATGAGCCGGCCACTGTTCTCCGCTTTCGATCTCGTGCTCGCCCAGAACGACACGCTCGCCGAGCGCTTCAGCCAGCTCGGCGTCCATCGCGCGCGCGACGTTGGCAACCTCAAGGCGGACGCGCCGCCGCCGCCGGTCGATCTCGCCAACAAGAGGCGGCTGGCCTCGGCGCTGTCGGGCCGGCGCGTGTGGCTCGCCGCCAGCACGCACCCGGGCGAGGAGGAGGTCGTCGCCACCGCCCATAGCCTGATGAAGCGGGCGATGCCCGATCTCCTCACCATCATCGTGCCGCGGCACCCCGAGCGCGGACAGCAGATCGCCGAGCAGCTCAAGGCAGAAGGTCTCACCGCCACGCTTCGCTCGCAGGGCGTGCTGCCGGAGAACGGCACCGACATCTACCTGGCCGACACGATCGGCGAGCTCGGCCTGTTCTATGCGCTCGCGCCGGTGGCGCTGGTCGGCGGATCGCTCGTGCCGCGCGGCGGCCAGAACCCGGTGGAGGCGATCAAGCTCGGCGCGGCCGTGCTCACCGGGCCCAATTGGCAGAATTTCGGCGACGCCTACACGGAGCTGCTCAAGGCGCGCGGCGCCAGGGAGGTGACCGACGCCGAGACGCTGGCCGTCGCGGTACTTGGCCTCATTCAGGACGAGACAGCACGCAACGCCATGACCAAGCGTGCCGCCGAGGCGGTCGCGGCCATGGGCGGCGCGTTGCCGCGCACGCTCGACGCGCTCGAGCCGTATCTCCCGCCGAAGGCGACCTTGCAGCATGCCTCTTGAGACCCCGTTCTGGTGGTACCGCAAGAAGGGGGCAATTGCGTCCGCGCTGGCCCCTCTCGGCGCGCTCTATGGGCGCATCGCCGCGAAGCGCTTCGCCCGCGGCGAGCCGTACCGCTCGCGTCTCCCCGTGATCTGCATCGGCAACTTCACCGCGGGCGGCGGCGGCAAGACGCCGACCGCCATCGCCGTCGCCAAGCTCCTGAATGAGCTGGGCAAGAGCCCGGCGTTCCTCACGCGCGGCTATGGCGGCAGCGCGTCTGGCGTCGTCCAAGTTGCCAAAGGTGACGGCGCCGACAAGGTGGGCGACGAGCCGCTGCTGCTGGCAGAGGTGGCGCCGACTTTCGTGTCGGCCGACCGCGCCGCGGGCGCCAAGGCCATCGATGCTACCCAAGCCGACGTCATCGTCATGGATGACGGGTTTCAGAACCCGGGCCTCGCCAAGGATCTGTCGCTGATCGTGGTGGATGCGGCCTCAGGCCTTGGCAACGGCCTCGTCATGCCGGCCGGGCCGCTGCGCGCGCCGCTTCCCGGCCAGATGGCGCGGGCCAATGCGCTTCTCGTCATCGGCGACGGCAAGAAAGCGGACGCGCTGATCGCGAGATTCGAGAACTCCGGCAAGACGGTGCTCAAGGCGAAGCTAGAGCCCAATTGCGATCCGCGCTGGCTCGGCGTGTTACCGGTAATCGGCTTCGCCGGCATCGCGCGGCCGTCGAAGTTCTTCGCCACGCTCGGCGCCAACGGCGCGCGGCTGATCGACCAGCGCGCCTATCGCGACCACTACCGCTACAGCCCGCGGCAGGCGCGCAGCCTGCTGAAAGAGGCGCGCGACTACAAGGCCATGCTGGTCACCACGGAGAAGGACTGGGTGCGGCTGCCAGAGGACGCCGACGAGGCGCTGGCCGAGCTCAAGCACCACGCCCGCCCGTTTCCCATCAAGGTGACGTTCGCAGACGCGGCGAAGGTGAAGGCGCTGATCACCGACGTGATCAGCAAGACGCGATAGAGTTGCGGTTGCTACTCCGCCGCCCGGGGGTTCGTATCGCGGTAGCGCTTGAGAGAGGCCGCGGCGTCGACATAGGCCTCTTGCAGCGCGACGCTCCAATAGCGCAGCTCGTCGAGCGGGATGGCGCGGCCGGTGACGGCGCAGCGCACGAAGTCGCCGGGCGTCAGCACCTGCACCTCGCCGTCGAGATATTTGAGCTTGGCTTCGCCCTTGAAGCCGATATTGCGTTCGAAGCGGTTCATCAAATCCGTTTGCTTTCGTTGCCCATCACCATAGCGTTACGCCGGACAGGTTGCCAGCACGCTAAAGAAGACTCCCCTGCTTTTCGTCGGGGCGCGTCCGCCGCTCTTTCGACGGCGCCTCGGCCTTCGGTCCGCGCGGATCGGCATGGGCAGGAACATGGCCATCGGCGAACTCGATGTCCAGGGCGGTGCCGGGCTTCACCTCGCTCGCGCGCCGCAGCATGGTGCCGTCGGCGGCGCGCACCAAAGTGAAGCCGCGCGCCAACACGTTGTGATAGCCGAGGGTCGAGAGAAGCTTCGCCTGACCGTCGAGTCGGCGGCTGGCGCGATCGAGCGCCGTATGAAGCGCACGTGCCTTCTCGCGGTCGAACCGGATCAACTGCTCGCGGCTCTTGGTCACCGCGCGGGCGACGAGATGCGGTCTGAGTCTCGGTCCAGCCCGATCCAGCCCTGAGCGATGCGCCACGGTGTTGGCGCGCAGCGCGCTTAGGAGTTTGTGGCTCGCGGCATCGAGGCGCCGGCGAGGCAGCGCCAGAATGCTTTCGCGGCGCGGCAGGCCGCGGACGGTTGCGAGGAATCGGCTCCGCCGCGCTTCGAGCATGCGCCGCAACGTGCCGGCGCCGCGCACGCCGAAAGTCCGCACGGAAATCAGAAGCTCGGAGCGCACCGGCACGGCGCGCTCTGCCGCCGCGGTCGGCGTCGGCGCGCGATAGTCGGCGACGAGGTCGAGAAGCGTCCAGTCGGTCTCGTGGCCGACCGCTGAGATCAGCGGAATGGCGCTCGCCGCAACGGCGCGGACGACGATCTCCTCGTTGAAGCCCCACAAATCCTCGAGGCTGCCGCCGCCGCGGGCGACGATGATGAGGTCTGGGCGCGGCAGCGGTGCCGGTGGCACGACCGTGTTGAAGCCCGAGATGGCGCCAGCCACTTCGGCGGCGCAGGTCTCGCCCTGCACCCGCACCGGCCACACAAGCACGTGGGACGGGAAGCGATCCTCGAGGCGGTGGAGGATGTCGCGGATCACGGCGCCGGTGGGCGAGGTGACCACGCCGATGATGCGCGGCAGGAAGGGCAACGGCTTCTTGCGCGCCTCGTCGAACAAGCCTTCGGCGGCGAGCATCTTCTTGCGTTGCTCGAGCAGCGCCATGAGCGCGCCGATGCCGGCAGGCTCGATCTCGTCGATGACGATCTGGTATTTGGAGCGATCGGGATAGGTGGTAACGCGCCCCTTGGCGACGACCTCAAGCCCCTCCTCGGGCTTGAACTTGAGGCGCTGAAACGTGCTCCGCCAGACCACGGCCTCGATGCACGCCTTCTCGTCCTTGAGGGTGAAATAACAGTGGCCGGAACTGTGCGGACCGCGATAGCCGGAGATCTCGCCGCGCAGCCGCACCAGGCCGTAGGCGTCCTCCACCGTGCGGCGGAGCGCGAACGCCAGCTCGGACACGGTGTATTCGACGAGATTGGTCTGGGGGCCAGGGTCTTGGTTGGGGGCAGCCATGCTCTCTTCTTTTCGTGGGGCGCAGTTCTCATGCTAAGAGCGCCCATCTCGCCGAACGGCATACAGGCCGGAGCGGCGGCGAACAAGGGGCGAACACGCGGGGCGCGGGCCACAATGAACGTGCTTCTGATCGGGGGTGGCGGACGGGAGCACGCGCTCGCCTGGAAGCTCAAGCAGAGCCCCCTGCTCGGCACCTTGTACTGCGCGCCTGGCAATGCGGGGATCGCCGCGGTCGCGACATGTGTGCCGCTCGACCCCGCCGACCACGGCGCGGTGGCGCGCTTCTGCAAGGAGCATGACATAGGCCTAGCGGTGGTGGGGCCGGAGGCGCCGCTGGTCGCAGGCCTCACCGATGATCTCGAGACGCAAGGCATCTTGGTGTTCGGACCGTCGAAGGAAGCCGCGCAGCTCGAAGGCTCCAAAGGCTTCACCAAGGATCTCTGCACTGAATACGGCATCCCCACCGCGGCTTACGGGCGCTTCGCCGATGCCGAAGCCGCCAAGGCGCATGTGTCTACGCAGCCGCTTCCCGTCGTCATCAAGGCGGATGGGCTTGCCGCCGGCAAAGGCGTCACCATCGCCACCTCGCACTTCGAGGCTTACACGGCGATCGATGCCTGCTTCGGCGGCGCGTTCGGCGCGGCGGGGGCCGAGGTGGTGGTGGAGGAGCATTTGGCGGGTGAGGAAGTGAGCTTCTTAGCGCTGGTCGACGGCGCGACGGCGCTGCCGCTCGCCACGGCGCAAGACCACAAGCGCGCTTACGACGGCGACATGGGACCGAATACCGGCGGCATGGGGGCTTATTCGCCGGCCCCGATCATGACGGACGCGCTGTCACGGCAGGTCATGGACGAGATTGTCGTGCCGACCGTCCGCGCCATGCGCGACCGCGGCACCAAGTTCAAGGGGGTGCTCTATGCGGGGCTGATGATCCAGGAGGGGGCGCCCAAGCTCATCGAATATAATGTGCGCTTTGGCGACCCGGAGGCGCAGGTGCTGATGATGCGGCTCAAGTCCGACCTCCTGCCGGCGCTTGTCGCCACGGCGGAAGGGCGGCTCGCCGGCGCCAGCCTCGACTGGTACGACGAGGCGGCGCTCTGTGTCGTCATGGCGGCGAAGGGCTATCCCGGCTCCTACAAAAAGGGCACCGAGATCAAGGGGCTCGAAGAGGCCGGCGCCGATCCCAAGGTCGAGATTTTTCACGCCGGCACGAAGCGCGACCGTGACCGCATCCTCGCCGACGGGGGCCGCGTGCTCGGGGTCACGGCGCGCGGGCACAACATCGCCGAGGCGCAAGCCCTTGCTTACAGGGCAGTGGACAAGATCGACTGGCCCCAAGGCTTCTGCCGCCGTGACATCGGCTGGCGCGCGGCCGCCCGCAAAGGTGGGGCCGGATAAAGGCGCGCCGCCTCATCCCCGCCCGAAACATTAGCAAGAGATTAACCAGCGTCCGTCAACATAGGCGACAACCGCCTTTTCGCCATGTTCTCTTGGGAGGAGGCGTTGCAGTTTCACGGAGCCATCACTATTTGCAAGTAGTCTGGCGCCGGCCCGGAGAATCAGATGACGCACGAACTGCCCATTTCCAAGAAGACCGCATCGGGAATTGTGGGGGTCGCGGCGATTCTGTTCTACCTCTGGCTCCTGACCTGGGCAGGCCCCGTTCGCGCCGCGCCCGGCTTCGTCGCGCCGCCGCCTAATCACGCCTCTCAGGTGGAGCAGGCACAGATCTTCAAGCGCGGCCGCACGCCGATTTATCCCCACGTGGTCACGGGACCCGGCCCGCGAGGCTGGACCGGCTATTTCGGCTTCGTGCCCTACACCAAGGGCGACATCGAGAACCAAGCGATCCAGCGGCACTTCTATCCGCAGAATACTTGGCCGCTCGATCCCAATGCCCCGCCCCCACAGCCCTGGGGCCTCGGCAACTAGAATCTTTCCAGACTTGGTGATTGCGACCCGGCGCGGCCGCACGGCCGATCTTGTTGAATTCGCCTAAAATTTTCGTTCAAATGTTGCTGCGGTGTTTCAAGTATCGCAAGCGATTAGTCACGCTCTATTCACCTGAATACTCAACGCAATCTTAGGCTGGCCTAGCAATACTCATCAGTCTCGCCCCACGGAGACTGACATGAGATCCCTGCTGATCGGCTTAGGCCTACTCCTCCTCTCGGCCCCTAGCGCCGTCGCCGCCGAAAGCGTCGGCCAGCGCTGGGAGGCCTCCCTCCTCGCCCACAAGCGGGCCGGCACGCTGCCCGGCCCTCGCCCAGGCCAGAAATGCCTGTGGTCGGAGCGGCTCAACGGCTGCCTGTGGTACACGCCGGGCCGCTGGAACCTCTATCTCAGGGATTAGACCTGCCAGAGCTCCGCGCCGGCACTCGCTCACCACACCGCGCGGCGCAGCCCGTTCATCACATACTGGCGCAAGGTCGGCGGAAACCACTTCCTCGATGGCAGGCCGACCGTCTTGGGCCAGCCTGCCGGTTAGGGCGTCCTCGATCGCGCGCACAAACAGCGGCAGCGCTGCGGCCATCTGCACGAACTGATAGGTGGTGATGTTGTCGCCCGGAGCGAAGCGGACCGGTGCCTGATAGAGAACGGCGCCGGTATCGACCCCCTCGTCGACGAGATGGATGGTCATGCCGGCATGGTCGGCGTCGTTCTCGACGCGCGCCCAGTAGGCCGGGTGCTGGCCGCGATATTTGGGCGTGATGCCGGCGTGATAATTGATGAAGGGGCATGCGACCGCAGCCAGGGCCTGTTTGCCGATGATGCGCGTGCCATAGACCGCGACGACCTGGGGATCGATCTCCTTGAGCGCGCGACGGCAGGCTTCGCTGTTTACCGAGCCGACCGACACGATTTCGACGTCCACAGGCGCGCCCGCGGCGAGGCCATGCTCGGCGCAGATCTCGCGGATGCGGGCGCGGCTCCGCTTGGCGACGATTTTAAGAAGAATCCCACAGAGCGCCTGGCCGCAGGCGTAGACCGGACCGACGAGCCGGGTCCGGCGGCGGAGAATCGCCCGTTTCGATTCCGGCTCTTCCTTGAGCACGGTGATGGGGCCGAAGCGCGACGCCAGGTGATTGACGACGATGTTCGCAAGCTCGCCCTCGGCGACAAGGACGACAATGCGGCGTGGGTCAGCGCTATCGCGGGCCATGGCCGCCGACCATGCGCGCCAATCCCATAAGGACGACTAAACGGGTGTGGCCCTCGGGAGGTAGCCCGGCGGGGGCGATGCTACCACCTCGCCTTCAACGTCGCGAAGGCCGAGGTCGGCGCGCCGTATGAGATGTTGTTGTTGTTGTGCGACGAGATCCAATAGTCGGTGTCGAACAGGTTTTCGATATTCACCTGCGCCGACCAGTGCTCGTTGAGGTCGTAATAGACGGCGGCATCGACGCGCGTGTATTCCGGCACCTTGACGGCATTGTTCGCCTCGGCGAACCAGCCGGTCTGGTTGATGACGCCAAGACCGACACCCCATTTCTCGGTGAGCTGGTACTTGTTCCACATCGAGAAGGTCTGCACCGGCACGGCCTCTACGGAATTGCCGACCAGCGCGACGTTGTCGCCGACGGCGAGGATCTCCGAATCCATGAATGCCGCGCCGCCGAAGACTTGCCATCTGTCGGTCAGGTAGCCGCTGATCTCGATCTCCTTGCCGCGCGTGCGGGTCAGCCCGCGCGCGAAGGTGTCGGTGCCGATAGTCACGGGCTGGTTCTCGCGATCGAGCCGATAGATCGCGCCTTGCAAGAGGAGCCGCGGCCGCAAGGTCCACTTGAAGCCGGTCTCGTAGTTGACGAAGGTCTCGGGCTCGAGCTCCTGGGCCGTGACGGTCAGCGCGCCGAAATTGTCGCCGTTCGCCGGCAGGAACGACTCGGCGTAGCTCGCATAGAAATGCAGGTTCTCGACCGGCTTGACCACGCCGCCGACGCGCGGCGACCAGACTTCGTCGACCCGCGCCGTGGTGAAGTTATTGAGCCTGTCTTCGAAGTCGACATCGAACCGGTCGAAGCGGATGCCGCCGATCAGCTCGAAATAGCGGGTGATCTCGAACTGGTCCTGGATAAAGGCGCTGAACGTATCCAGGTCGGTGAAACGGCGCCGGTTCGGCCGGTTGTAGAAGGTCGGCGTAAAGATCGTCGGGGCCAACGCCGGCACGTTGACGGTGAAGATGCCGGAGTTGGGCGTGCCGAACGTGGGCAGGTTGCGGAACTCGTCGTTGTTTTGCACGCCAACTTCAATGCCGCCGACGAGGGTGTGATTGAGATGCTGCCCTTGCTCAAAGTAATATGAGAAGTCCGTCTGATTCACGAAGTTCTGGCGCGCTTGGATGCTCTGATAGCCGTCGAGCTCAACCAGGCCGGCCCCTGGCCCGTTGACCGCCGAGTCGGCGAAGATGTTCTGATAGGACTTGTCGTAGTCGGCGTAGAAGGTGTGGTTCCTGATCTGTAGGCCGCCGACCGTCTCGTGCTCCAAGGTCGCCGTGGCGATGTGCCCGTCGAAATTGGTGAAGCTCGCCAGCGGCTGACCGAAGAAGGTCTCGATGGGATACTCGAATGGCCGGTTCAGGATCGACGGGCCGCCGCGGTCGACGTTCTGGTCATGGACCTTGTACTCATAGCTGAAATGCAAGGTGGTCCTCTCGCCGAGCCGAAATCCCATGGTGGGATTGATGCCGTAGCGCTCCATCCACGAGAAATCGCGGAAGGTGGCCGAGTCCTCGTACATGGTGTTCAGACGAAAGGCGGCGTAGGGCGAGATCGCCTGGCCGACATCGGCGGTGCCGCGCGCGCGGTCCCAACTGCCGAGCTGCACGGTGCCCTCGTAGATGGGAACGCCGTCGGCCCGTTTGGTGACGCGATTGATGACGCCGCCGCCGCCGCCTCGGCCGAAGATCATGGCGAGCGGGCCCTTCAGCACCTCGATGGTCTGGGCGTTGTAGAGATCGCGGAAGGTCTCGATGTCGTCGCGCACGCCATCGACGAAGAAGTCCGCCGTGGTCTCCTGGCCGCGGAAGGTGAGCTGATCGCGATGGCCTTCGCCCTGCTGGACGGCGATGCCGGGGACGTAGCGCAACGCCTCGCCGAGCAGGTTGGCGCCCTGGTCCTCGGCCAGTTCCTCGGGGATGATGGTCACCGAGCCGGGGATATTCATGATCAGCGTGTTGGTCTTGGTCGCCGACGACGTCCCGGCGGCGTAGTAGCCGTCGACACCACTCGAGCCCCGGTTCAGGGTGCTGCCGTCGACCGGGAGATCGAAGATCGCCTCCTCGACGGCCCGTTGCGACGGATAGCCGTCGATCGTCGTCAGGGGTTGCGGTGGCGTCGTCACCGGCGCCGCAGCGGTTGTCGTGGGCCGCGCCACGGGACGCGGCTTTGGCTTGGCGGCGACGACAGGCGGCGCAGCCTCGGTCTCCGGCTCCTGCTCGACAATGACCTCCGGCACGTTGCCGGGTGGTGTGTCGTCAGTCGGCGGAGTGTCCGGGCCGGCCGCTGCGCCGTTTGTTTCCTGGCCGTTCGTAACAGGCGCGGCGCTACCAGCAGCCTCCGGCTCAGCCGTGCTTTCCTGCGCGCGGGCAAATTCGCCGGGACAGAACATGAAAGCGAGCGCCGCCGAGGCGGCAAGCAGATTGCTCCTGGATGACAGAGTGCGGCCAGCAAGACGCGAGGTCTCTGCTGCGCCGAAAGCGCGGACTTCCATCGGTGCCCCCCATGACAGACCGACAACACCAAGGGCGGGCCCTTTCAGGAGAAGCCGTCTACCCCAAACCCCCAGCCACGCGAGCGCGTAGCAGGGCCACTGTAGGGGGATCATCACAATGCACGAAGTGAAAGGTTCTCACCTTAATATGTGAGCAGGATTCATGGAGGGGAGCGCGCCAAGCAGGCTTGAGGCCATCGCGACGCGCTTAGCGTGAACCTGGCCTCAGGGCTTCAGCCCGGTCGCCTTGGCCGTGCCGAGATAGAGCAAGAGCGTGTCCTCGTCCTTATCGGCATCGGTGACGACGAACACTTTGTCATCCGGCGTGATCGCAAGCCCTTCGATCTGTTCCGCCACAAGAACGCCGGCCCGATTGAAAAATTTGATCAGGTCGATGCCCTCGTCCTTCACGAGTTGGTTCGGTCCGTCGTCCGGAGGAAGTGTGAAGGTGTGGATGCGCTTGATCTTGGCCTTGCAGCTCTCCTGGTCGTCGCGCTCGATCACCGCGAAGCTCTTCCCGCCAAGATAGAGCAGCTCGTTGATGCCGACTTCGGCATCTCCCTTGGGCTCCTCGAGCTTGTACCTGTAGTCCTTCCAGGCTTCGTCATCATTGACAGCGGCGGGATCGAATCTGGCAATGATCGTCTCGTCCTCGTTCTTCGCGGGATCGTCCTTGTCCTTTAAGGGCGATTGGATTGCAATATAGACCTTGCCATCCTCATCGACGGTGACGCCTTCGAAGCCGCGGCTTATGAACCGCTTTTTCAGTTCCTCGGGCAGGGCAATGCGAGACTTACAGGTGCCATCGTTCTCGACTTTGAGCAGCAGGTTCTCCCGCTTCTTCTCGCCTTCCCGATTCTCGCCTTCCGAGACAATGCAGAAGCTTCCATTGCCTATCGCCGCGATCCCTTCCAGATCCAGATTCTCCAAATCGATGTCGCCGCAGTCTCCTTTCGCGAGCGAGATCGTATCGATCGCCCTTGGCGTCTCTTCCGAAAGGTCGATGATCACGATCTTCGCTGGGTTCGCTGCTTTGTCAGCTACCGCATAGAGAATGTTCGGGTCTTTTGGGTCCGCGGCGAGACCGGAAAGATTGGCCCAGCCCGCGGCGGGGTAGCGTCGGACCGGCCTGATCCAACTCTCGCCCCTCGTCTTCTCCCATGAGCCATACGCAGCATTGGGGATAAGGAACCAATCATGCCCGAGGTGCTCGGCAACGATCTCAGCCCGCGCGGCTGCGGTCGCCTGGGTGATGCCGGGGAAATCCTGCACATTGTCGCCGATATACATCACGATCTCATGGGGCCGTGCCCACGAGTTTGCCGCAACGTCGCCCTTGTCCTTCCAGCAGAGTTCCGCAGTTCCGGCACGCAGCGCCGTGTATCGCGGGTCCTTGTTGTTGCCGTGGTCCGGCTTTTCGGGGCAGGCCGGCTTGCCGAGGAAGCAGACCTGTTCAGAGTCAGTGCTCAACCCGAGCATGCGCATGTTCTTGGCGGTCTCTTTCATCTGGTCCGCGTCGCGGTTGGTGACGATGGCGATCTTGCCGCCGAGGACCGCGACGCGCGCGAGGAATCCCGCCGCGCCAGGGACCGCGCCCGCCTCCTGCCGCCTCACCCATTCGCGCCATCGCGGGATAGAGTACCCCACGCCGCACGCCTCGCCCTCGACCTGGAACTGCATATTGTCCAGGATCGTGTCGTCGGCATCGATCGCCACGACCCAAGGCATGGCATCTGGCTTGCGCTCGCCAACAATTTTTTTGAGGCGGTCGCCTGCCGTGGCGAATGTCGCCTCGGCCAACGCTTTGAATTCGGCGGAGTCCAATATCCACGCAAGGCCGCCCTTCGGCTGGAATGCCTGAATTTCTTTCTTGGTGGGGCGGCATATCTTGTTGTCGTCGTCTGGAGGGGGGGCCGGACATTGCTCGGCGGCGGTCACCTCAAAGACCAGCAAGAGTGAAATCACGCAGAAAGTCAGGGCATGCTTCATTGCACTTTCCTCCCGGTGCCGCCATAGGTTGTAGCCTAAGCTCGCTCGATATGATTCCTGTGACAAGCGGGATACTGCTCGCCAGGTCTTAGGGCGCTGATTTTTATGAATTTTCTTCGTGGTCCCTGCACCAGCCGGGCCATTCAACCGCAACGAAACTAGCGCCTCGCGGCGAAGAAGTCCTTGAGCAGGGCGGCGGCACGGGTCTCGCCCAGGCCGCCATAGACCTCCGGCGCATGGTGGCAAGTCGGCTGGCCGAACAGGCGGGGGCCATGCTCCACAGCGCCGCCTTTGGGGTCGGCCGCGCCGAAATAGAGGCGGCGGACGCGGGCGAAGGAGATGGCCGCGGCGCACATGGCGCACGGCTCAAGCGTCACGTAGAGATCGCAACCGGTGAGCCGCTCGCTGGCGAGGCTGGCGCAAGCTTCGCGGATGGCGATGAGCTCGGCATGCGCCGTGGGATCGCGAAGCTCGATGGTGCGGTTCCCGGCCTTGGCCAGCAGGACGCCGTCGGGGCCGGCGACCACGGCGCCGATCGGCACTTCGCCGCGGTCGCGCGCGGCCTCGGCTTCGGCGAGCGCCACGTCCATGGGCGTGTTCGCCTTGCCCTTAAGGCCCGGTTCTGCAAGCTTCGCCGCCATGGGCGGCAAAGTGGGCGAGAAGCGGAGCCGGGGTCAAGCGCCTCGGAAACAGGGTGACGCGCCCGTCCGCCCGCAAGAGCCGATGCGCATCGCCAAGGCCATCGCCCATGCCGGGCTCTGCTCGCGCCGCGATGCGGAAGATTGGATCGAAGCGGGCCGGGTCGCGGTCAACGGCAAGGTGCTGAAGACGCCGGCCTGCGTTGTCACCGCCGGCGACACGATCACGGTGGACGGTAAGCCCTTGCCGCAAGCGGAGCCGGCGCGGCTATGGCGCTATCACAAGCCCAAAGGCCTCGTTACCAGCCACAAGGACCCGCAAGGGCGGAAGACCGTGTTCGAAGCCTTGCCGGACAACCTCCCCCGTGTGGTGTCGGTGGGGCGGCTCGACATCAACACCGAGGGGCTGCTCCTGCTGACTACCGACGGCGCGCTGGCGCGGCATCTCGAGCTGCCGAGCACCGGCTGGCTCAGGCGCTATCGTGTGCGGGCGCATGGTCGGACCACGCAAGACGCGCTCGACAAGCTCCAGTCAGGCGTCACCCTCGACGGCATCAAATATGGCCCGGTCGAAGCCAGGATCGAGCGGCAGCAAGGAAGCAATGTGTGGCTCATGATCGGACTCCGCGAAGGCAAGAACCGCGAGGTGAAGCGCATCGCCGAGCATCTGGGCCTCACCGTGAACCGGCTGATCCGCGTATCGTTCGGGCCGTTCGCGCTCGGTGATTTGGCATCCGGCGCGATCGAGGAGGTGAAGCCAAAGGTGCTGGTGGATCAGCTCGGCACCAAGCTCGCCGGCGAGCTCGGCTTGCATCGCGGGCGGCTGGACCGCCAAGCGACCCACCGCCGATGAGGATCATCGCCGGCAAATTCAAGGGCGCGCGTATCGAGGCGCCGAAGGGTCTCGACACCCGCCCTACCTCGGACAAAGTGCGCCAAGCGCTGTTCAATGTGCTCGAGCACGGGCCGCCGCAAGTGGATTTTGATGGCGTGCGCGCTCTCGATCTGTTCGCCGGCTCAGGTGCGCTCGGACTCGAGGCGCTGTCGCGCGGCGCGCGCTACTGCCTGTTCATCGAGGACGCCGCTGCGGCGCGCGCCGCCATCCGCCGCAACGTCGAGGCGCTGGGGCTCACCGGCGCCACCAAGATTTGGCGGCGCGATGCGACCAGGCTCGGCGACGCCGGCACGATGCAGCCCTTCGACCTCGTCTTCTGCGATCCGCCCTATGGCCAAGGCCTTGGCGAGCGCGCGCTGGCCGCAGCCGCCGACGGCGGATGGATCGGGGGGGGCGCGATCGCCGTGCTCGAAGAATGCGCCGGCGTAGAGGTCGCATGGCCTGCGGCGTTTACCGAGATCGACCGCCGCCGCTACGGCGACACGGAAGTCGGCATTGCCAAATTTGCCGGATAGAGCCGGCCGCTTTTCCCCAAGGCGCGGCAAACTGTGCTTAAAATACCGGGAGGCGCGAGAGCTGGGAGTGCCCATGACGTTGCGAATGCTGCTTTTCGCGCCATTGCTGCTTGCGGCCGTCGCGGCGTCGGACGCAGACAAGGACCGTTTCACCTCGGGCGTATGGCAGGGCGACGCCAATTACGACGAAGACGGGAAGTTCCGCGACTGCACCATGACGGCGGAGTCGGAGAAGGGCGTCTTGCTCGGCTTCGTCATCAGCAAGGACTTCGACTGGGGCATCGTCATCGCCGACGAGACGCGCAAACTGGAAGTCGGCGCGAGGAAGGCGGTGCTTCTGCTTATCGATGCGCGCGAGCCGATCGCGGCGGTCGCCAAGGTGGTCGACGTGCACGGAATCCTCATACCGCTTGCGAACTCGGACCCGGTGATCGAGGCCATGCGTCACGGCAAGGTGCTGAGAATCGTCACCGACGGGGCCGAGTTCAACTTCAAGCTGACCGGCACGCGCGACGCCATCGCCGCGCTCGCCGCCTGCGTCACCGAGCACCAGGGCTCGGAGCGGGTGCAACTCTAGCGGCGCTGGAACAGCTTCTCGATGTCGGCGAGCTTCAATTCGATATAGGTGGGGCGGCCGTGAT
Organism: Methyloceanibacter sp.; assembly: GCF_050726195.1. GTDB lineage: Bacteria > Pseudomonadota > Alphaproteobacteria > Rhizobiales > Methyloligellaceae > Methyloceanibacter. The sequence continues at coordinate 19,606 of NZ_JBOHJC010000028.1, forward strand.
TGCACTGGCCTGAGAAGGGCGTCCGCTCCATATCGCGGAGCAGCGCGTTCATCTCCTCAGGTGAGAGCCTTCGGCCTGCACGGACGCTGCCGTGGCAGGCCATGGTGGAGAGCACATGGTCGAGCCGCTCGGCGAGGAGTCGGCCCCCTTCCCCGTCTTCCTCGGCCTCCAACAGCGCGCCGGCGAGGTCGGACAGCAAGCCTTTGACGTCGCAGGTGCCGAGCAGCGCCGGCACCTCGCGGACGACGATCGCCGCGGGTCCGAACGGCTCGACGACGAGGCCCAGGCGCTCAAGCTCCGCCGACGCGGCGAGAAGCGCGGCCGCCGCCTCGGCGTCGAGCTCCGCCACTTCGGGGATGAGCAGCATCTGGCGCGAGATGCCGCCATTTGAGAGCGCGCGCTTCAGCCGCTCGTAGACGAGGCGTTCATGCGCAGCGTGCTGATCGACGATGACGAGCGCATCGTCCGTCTCGGCGATGATGAAGGTGTCTTGCACTTGGGCGCGCGCCGCGCCGAGCGGATAGGCGGTGCCCATGTCCTCGTCCGCAGCCGCGCCGCGTGTGTCGCCGGAGGGCGCAGAGACCGGCGCAAGCGGCGCCTGCGCGTTCTCGGCGAAGCCGAAGGCGCGCGGGCGGGCATAGCTTGGGCCGTAGGGCCGCGGGTGCGACCCCACGGGCTGCGAAGGCAAGGACAACGGCCGCACCATGCGCCCGAGCGCTTCCTGCGACAGGCTGGCCGTGGCGCGGTGGCCGGCGGCGCCCAGCGCCTCATGGAGCGCGCCGATGAGGAGCGAGCGCACCGCATTTGGATCGCGGAACCGGAGCTCGGTCTTGGCAGGATGGACGTTCACGTCCACCTCCTCCGGCGGTACGGTCAGGAACAGCGCCAGCATGGGATAGCGGCCGCGCGGCACGAGATCGCCATAGGCGGCGCGCAACGTGCCGGCGAGAAGCTTGTCGCGCACCGGGCGGCCGTTGACC
>NZ_JBOHJC010000029.1:0-18824 GCF_050726195.1 Methyloceanibacter sp.
GGTGAGGGGCGTTCGCCGCCGCCGCGCCCCCTCACCCGGCGCTTAGCGCCGACCTCTCCCCGTCGGGGAGAGGTGAAGACTTGAAGCACGAGGCAACGAAATCATGGGATTCAAAATGGGGATCGTCGGACTGCCCAATGTGGGCAAGTCCACCCTGTTCAACGCGCTCACCGAGAGCGCCGCGGCGCAGGCCGCCAACTATCCGTTCTGCACCATCGAGCCCAATGTCGGCGACGTGCCGGTGCCGGACCCGCGCCTCGACACGCTCGGCGCCATTGCCAAGTCGGCGCAAATCATCCCCACCCGCCTCACCTTCGTCGACATCGCCGGGCTGGTGCGCGGCGCCTCCAAGGGCGAAGGCCTCGGCAACCAGTTCCTCGCCCATATCCGCGAGGTGGACGCCATCGCCTATGTGCTGCGCTGTTTCGAGGACTCCGACGTGGTCCATGTCGAAGGCAAGGTCGACCCGATCGCCGACGCCGACACCATCGAGACCGAGCTGATGCTCGCCGATCTCGACAGCCTCGAGCGGCGTATCCCGATCCTCGAGAAAAGAATTCGCGGCCAGGACAAGGAGGCGAAACAGACCCTCGTTCTGCTTGAGCGCATCCTGCCGCTGCTGCGCGACGGCAAGCCCGCGCGGCTCGTGGAGGTTAGCGACGAGGAGAAGCCGCTATTCAGGACGCTCGGTCTCCTCACCTCGAAGCCTGTGCTCTATGTCTGCAATGTCGACGAGGCCGCTGCCGCGACCGGCAACGGCTACGCCCGCGCCGTCGCGGCGCGCGCGAAGGCCGAAGGCGCGGGCTGCGTCGTCATCTCGGCCAAGATCGAGGCGGAGCTCGCCGAGCTCGACGCGAGCGAACGCAAGGCCTATCTCGCCGAGCTCGGCCTCGCCGAGCCCGGGCTGAACCGCCTGATCCGCGAAGGCTACACGCTCCTCGACCTCATCACCTATTTCACCGCCGGGCCGAAGGAGGCGCGCGCCTGGACCGTGCCGCAGGGCACCCGCGCGCCCCAGGCCGCGGGCGTCATCCACACCGATTTCGAGAAGGGCTTCATCCGCGCCGAGACGATTCCCTATGACGACTACGTCGCGCTTGGCGGCGAAGCCGGCGCCCGCGACGCCGGCAAGCTCAGACTGGAGGGCAAGGAGTACGTGGTGAAGGACGGCGACGTCCTGCATTTCCGGTTTGCGACGTAGTGGCTTGTAGCCCGGGTGAAGCGAAGAGTAACCCGGGACCGATAGATGTGATGCCCCGGATTTCGCTGCGCTCCATCCGGGCTACTCGTCGAGCGGAGTTACGCCCCAAAGTACTGCGCTAGCCTCTCAGCGCGGCGCCCTGGCGGCGCCGCGCTTAAAGTGAGACCTACTCGATTTTGTCAGCCTCGGCTTTGTCGGCCTCCGCGCGCTTGCCTTTCTCAAAGGCTAGCTTGCGGTAGGAATCGCCCTTCTTGGAAAGTTTCGCGATCCAGCCGTCCTCCCACTTGATCACGGCAGCACCCTTCTTGTTCTCTTTCCACTTGCCCGCGAGGGTCTCGCCCTCGCGCGTCCCTGCGGCGGCGCCGTCTTCGGAGAGGGTAATTTCCATTGGCTTGCCTTGGGTGTCTTCGGTCTTGTACTTGCCGACATAATCGCTGGCGGCAAAGCTGGCGCCGGCCGAAAAGACGACAGCGAAGACGGCGGCGCCGAAAGTGGCAGCCGCTTTAGAAAGAACACGATCGAGAGTCATGGGGGATCTCCTAGGTTCGGGTTGGGATTGGGGAAAAGTCGCGCCCCCGACCTGAACCTGGGATGAACGGGACCGGCGGGGAGACGGCGGCGGTCAGGCCACCATGGTTTGGGTCTAAGACGCATCTTCGCCGATGCGGCGCGCCTGCGGCTTGCGCGGTGCGCGCTTCTTAGCAGGCGCCGGCTGCCGCGCCGGCGGCTTGGCCGGCGCGGCGAGAGCCGGCTTCCCCACCGGCGGCGTGACTCCCATCGACACATAGACGTTCATCAGCCGCTCGACGCCGCCCTCCGCCGGCTTGATCCACTCCGCCGGCACATAGATCAGCGCGCCGCCGAACGGCACCGGTGCCGACGGCACCAGCACCGGCACGTAAGCGTGCTCGCCGATCATGACCGGCTCGTGCGACGGCATCAGCGCCAGCACCGCCGCGTTCCCCTCCCCGCCGAAGAAGCACCACACCGGCTGCATGCCCTTGAGGCTGTCCGTGTCGCCGCGGTCCATGATGGCGACGAAACGCTTGGAGAGGTCGTACACGTTGGAGATCAGCGGGATGCGCATCATCAGCCAGTCGAAGCTGTTCGAGATCCACGAGCGCAGGCCCGATTCGACGAGGATGCCGAGCAGGAAGATGGCGCCGAGGATGATGGCGAGCCCGAGGAAATAGGCGGTCTTCGATACGGGCGTGATGTTGAGGCCGAGCGAGGTGATGAGGTCGCCGAAGAAGCTGCCGGGCCCCGCATAGCTCGCCACCAGCGAGGCGGCCCAGGCCACCACGATGACGGTGACCATGATCGGCAGGAGCGCCAGCACCCCCGACAGAAAAATCCTCAAAATTCGGCCCACGCCAAGCCTCCCGCCGGCTGCCCAATTCGTTAACCTTAACCATTTTAGTAGAATTTTACCGGCTCTGCCCTCAGGGGGTGTAATGTCGCGCCCGTGACGGGAGTCCCTCCCCGCCACAGGTTCCCCCCGAGGAACCCGAAGAGGCTCCGATCCCCCCCGTACGGGGCTTCTTCATTTGCAAAGAATGAAGCGCCTCGAAGCGCTTGAATTGGCCCCGCGTTCCCGCGGGGCCTTTCTTTTTGTCTGTAGGATGGGTTGAGCGCAGCGAAACCCATCATTCGAAAGCCGGCGGGTTTCGCTTCGCTCAACCCACCCTACGGCTTCTTTAGCTCGCGCGCTTCAGCGCGTCGGCGGCAGCTACCTGGCGCAGGAAGTTCTCCACCGTGTGGCGGAGCTGTTCGGCTTGGCGCGACAGGTCGCGAGAGACCTGGAGCATCTGCGTCGCCGACTGGCTCGTCTCGTCCACCGCCTTGGTGACACCAGGCATGTGCGCCACCACGTCCTCGGTGCCGCGCGCCGCCTGGCGCACGCTGTGCGAGATCTCGGAGGTCGCCGCCGATTGCTGCTGCACGGCGCCGGCGATCTCCTGGGTGTTCTTGTTCACGTCGCCCATGGTGGTGACGATGGCTTGCATGGCGTCGACCGCGCCATTGGTCGAGGACTGGATGGCGGCGATCTGCTGCTTGATGTCCTCGGTGGCCTTGGCGGTCTGGTCGGCGAGCGTCTTCACTTCGCTCGCCACCACCGCGAAGCCCCTGCCCGCCTCGCCCGCGCGCGCCGCCTCGATGGTGGCGTTGAGCGCGAGCAGATTGGTCTGCGCCGCCACGTCCTGAATGAGGCTCACGACATCGCCGATGCGTTGCGCCGCGGTCGCCAGCCCCTCGACCTTGAGGTTCGCGGTGCGGGCGTTCTCGGTGACCTGAGACACGATGCGGCTCGCGGTCGAGACGCGCGTGCCGATATCGCCGACCGAGACGGCAAGCTCCTCGGCGGTGGCGGCCACGGTCTGCACATTTGCCGACGCCTCGTCGGAGGCGGCAGCCACGGCGGTGACGCGCTCATTCGTGTCGCTCGCGACGTTCGACAGCACGCGCGCCGTGTCATCCATGGTGCGCGCGCTGTCGGCGAAGGCACCGAGAATGCCGGCGATCGAGCCGCGGAATTGATGGATCAGCTCCTCGGTGCGCTGCTGCGAGGCGAGGCGCCCTTGGATCTGGCTGTCCTGCTCGGACTTGTGGCTCTCGCTCCACCTGATCGCGTCGGCCTGGAATGCCTTCAGCGCCTTGGCGATACCGCCGACCTCGTCGGAGCGCGCGGCATGGGGCACGGTGCCTTCCATGTCCCATTTGATGAAGCGCAGGATGACGTTGTTGAGGTCGCTCAGCGCGCGGGCGAGCCCGCCGCCGAAAATGTAGCCGGCAGCCGCGCCGATGCCGCCGGCGATGATCATGGCGAGCAGCACGGCGGCGCCGGTGCTCGGGATCATGGCCTGGATCAGGAACGACAGGAGGACGGCCATCAAGGCCGTGGCGGCGAAGGCAAGCGTGATTTTCAGGCGGAGAACCATTTGAAATCTCTCTGGTAAAGCGCAAAAAGACCCGTGCTGCAGGCCGCCACGGGAAGGCCGCGAGAGCGGTTCCGCGCAACGAGCCCGTGCGGTGAAGACTCTCCGGTTGTGGTTAAAACTCCCTTAGGATCGCCCCGGTTTGGGCGCTCCGAGTCAAGAAATTTGCGGGGAGCAGGGCTAGCGGAGCGCCGCGGCGATATTGCCGCCGTCCACGGTCTCGATATGGCCGGTGGTCTTGCGTGCCTTGGCGAGCGCCACGAAGGCTTGCGCCACGTCGTCAGCCGTCACCTCGGCACGCAGCAGATTGCCGCTCATGTAGTCGACCTCCGACAGCCCGCGCGCCTTGGACCGCGCCGCGATCATTTCGTCGGTCAGAAGCCCGCTCCTGATGCGGTCGGCGTTGACGCCGTTCGCGCGGATGCCCTCGGCGCCATAGTCGAGCGCATATTGGCGCATCAAGAGCATGGTCGCGGCCTTTGGCAGGCCGTAGGGCCCGAAATTCTGCCCAGGGTTCACCGCCTGCTTCGAAATGTTGAACAGCAGCACGCCGCCGGTGCCCTGCTGCAACATGATGCGCACGGCCGCCTGCGCCACCGTCTGATGGGCGAAGAAATTGAGCTCGAAGCTCTTGCGTAAGACCTCGTCGGAAACCTCGCCGATGCGTCCTTGCCAGGCCGCACCGGCATTCGACACAAGAATGTCGACGCCGCCATACCGCTCGCACACGCGGGCGAAAGCAGCCTTCACCTGGTCCGGCTTGGTGACGTCGCATTGGATCCCGAGTCCCTTGATCGCGGCCGCCGCCGTCTTCGCCGCCTCCCCGTCGATATCGAGGAGCGCGACCGCCGCGCCTTCCGCCGCAAGCGCGCGCGCCGTCGCCGCGCCGATCGCGCCGGCGCCGGTCACCACGGCGATCTGCCCCGTCAACGGCTTCACCACCGCGCCTTTGAGCTTTGCCTGTTCGAGGCTCCAATATTCGAGCGCGAACAGGTCGCTCTCCGGCAGCGGCTCGTAGCGGCCGATGGCTTCCGCGTCGGTGATCACCTTGATGCTGTTCTCGGCGAGGTCGGCCGCGATCGAAGCATCCTTGGCGCTGCGGCCAAGCCCGAATAGGCCAACGCCAGGCACCAAGATCACCCGCGGCATGGGGTCGAGCTTGGTCTTGGTGCCGCCAGCGGCCGCGTTCTCGCGCGCGAAATAGGCGTCGTACGCCGCGGCGAACGCCGCAACCGCCGCCTTCACCTCGGCCGCGAACGCCTCGAGCGTGCCGGCCTCAGGCGAAGGCACGACCAGCGGCTTGTTCTTGGTGCGGATGATGTGGTCGGGCGTCACCACGCCGCGCTGACTGTAGGACAGAAGCTCCGCGCCGTTGACATAGTCGAGTATTTCCGGCGCGGTCCGGAGCTCGGCGATGAAGCGGATAGGTTCGGCGTTGTCACGCTTGATGGCGCACGCCCCGCGCAAGATCGGCGCAATCTCCGCCGCCGCCGCGATGCTGGTCGCGATCGTCCGCACAGGAAACACGACGGGCCGGCCCTGGCGCAAGCGGCTCTCGGCCAGCGACACCATCTCGATCATGCGCTCATAGGCCTCGCGCGCCGTCTCGCCGAAGGTGAAGATGCCGTGCTTGTGCAGGATCAGGCCCTCGACATCCGGCTTCGCCTCGAACACTTCCGCCGCCGCCTTGGCGAGCCCGAAGCCAGGCGCGATATACGGCACGATGCCCATGCGGCCGTCATACACCTCGCGCGCCAGCGCCTCGCCGTCAGGCTGATCGACGATGGAGAGCACCGCCGCGGCATGGGTGTGATCGACGAATTTGTGCGGCAGGAACGCGTGCAGCAGGGTCTCGACCGACGGGTTCGGCGCCGCGGCATCGAGCAGATTCAAGCGCTGCACATTGACCATGGCCTCATCAGATAGCGCATCGAGCGTGCGCAGCTCGCGCAGCGGTCCGAGCTTCACCGCAGGCAACCCCCACGGCTCGATATCGGCCATGTCGGCGCCCGAGCCCTTCACGGCGATGACTTCGTGCTCCTTGCCGAGGTCGTCGGTGGCGCGGGTCTTGACCGAAGTGTTGCCGCCGCCGTGGAGCACGAGCAACGGGTCGCGGCCCAAGAGGCGCGTGGTGTAGACGCGAAGGGTGATGTCCTTATGGACGCCTTTGGCGCCATAGGCCTCGACCGTCGCCCGCGCGGTCTCGTCGTTCCATTGGCTTTGCATGGCGCGCGTTGTGGCAAGTTTCGCTCGGTGCGGCAAGGACGGAGCGGCCATTTCCTGCGGGGAGAGGTCGCGGCGAAGATTCCTCAGTTCCGCCACGGTCGCATACCGATTCGCAACATATTTCTATTTATTTTAGACAGTTAGGGGTACTTGATGAGGGAGTAAGGTGAGCAGTCTCCGTAACGCGTACCGGCCCGAGCGCCACTATATGCGCGGGCCCGGGCCGAAATGGCACGCGAAGCACACGGCCTCGCTGGTCGCCGCTGCAGGCGCCCAACGCGTCTTGGGTCCGGACGAACGGGGCAAGCCGCCGCGTCCGCGGTCCATGGCGGGATGGATCGCGCCAACGGCCGCGGCGGCGGTGCTCGGCTTCGTCGCCGTGATGGTTCTCGCCTAGGCGCGCGGCATCAGGACAGGGCACGAAGCGGTGGGATCGGCTCGATTCCGCCGCCGGGGGTTCTTATTTCGGAACCGATCCCCACCTTCCTGGTTAGCCGACTAGGTAACCCACACTCTTTTGAGGTAAACGCCCATGCGCGCAGTTCTCATCACGGCTCTTGCGGTCTTTCTTGCCGCCGTCGTTGTCGCCGGCCCAAGGCCTGCTTCCGCCCTGCCTGCTCAGGCTGCATTGAACTACAGCCACGCCAATGCGGACTTGGTGGAAGTCAAGAAGTACAAGAAGGGCCGCTACTATCGCGGGCCTTACTACCGGTCCCGCTACCACTACCGGCCCTACTACTACCGGCCCTATCGCTACCGGCCCTACTATCCTTATTATCGGCCGTACTATCGGCGTCCCGGCTTCAGCATCTGGCTCGGCTGGTAGGTCATCACAGCGGGAGCGCGGGACAGAAGGCCCGCGCTTCTTATTTGCCGTCGCGGATCACCACGAGGCGGTCGGTACCGGATTCGGCCCCCCACACCTCGCCGGCTCGTCCAAGAATTTGACGCACGGCCGCGCCCGGCCGGTCGCTCGGGAAACTCTCGAACGTCTCGGTCTGCGGATCGAAGCTCAGGATGGCATTGGCGCCGAAATCGCTGACCCACACGGTGTCGCGGTCGTCCACGTAGACGGCGTAGGCGCGCGGATCGCTACCCGGCAATTTGTAGACTTTCCAGGTCTTGGCGACGGGGTCGTAGCGGCTGAGATTCCCGGTGTTCCACTCGCTCACCCATAGCCGGCCCATCGAGTCCGACCAGACGCGCCGCGTGCCGGCCCCCTCCGTCATGGATTCGATGACCGCCGTCTCGCCCGTCTCAAGGTTTGGCTTGCCGAGAAACGAGCCGGCCAGCGACACGTAGTAGATGTGACCCGACGGCGTTGCCGAAATGCCATAGGGCCCCCGGCCCTTCGGTGCGTTCCACACCTTCATCTCGCCGGTTTGCGGATCGAGGCGGCCATAGATGCCGGTCTGTCCGGTAAACCAGATGCGACCTTTGGCGTCGAACGCCGCGGTATTGAGGTTGGCGTTGGTGCCGGCTTTGGGCAGCGGGAAGACCTTTACCTGCTGGCTCGTGGCGTCCACCCGCACGATGGCGTTGAGGCCGCTGTCGGTGACCCAAGCATTGCCGTGCGGCCCGACGATGACGCCGTGCGGGCGGGATCCCTCGCCGAGCGGAATCCGCTTCACCTTTCCCGTCTTTGGATCGAGCTGGCCGAGCACGCCCTTGTGCTGGCCAGTGTACCAGACCGTGCCGTCCGGCGCCGGCGCCACGTCATGCGGGTGGTCGCCTTTGGGCACGTCATAGTACTGGACGTCGGCCGCCCCAGCCGCCCCGGCAAGAAACAAGAGCGGCAGGCAGACGCTCGCAAACGGCAAACGATTCGGTCGCATTCCGCCACCCTAATGGGTTCTTGTGAACAGACGAAGGCTTCTCACGCAGCCGCCTTGCTGCGCTCGGGATAGAGGAGCCGCAATCCCTCCGGTGTGGCCGGCGTCACGCCGCGCTCGGTGATGAAGCCAGTGACGAGCCGCGCGGGTGTGACGTCGAAACCGAAATTCGCGGCCTGACTGCCCTCAGGCGCGACCGCCACCGTGGCGATCGACCCATCGGGAAGCTTGCCCGTCATATGCGTGACTTCCGCCGCGTTGCGCTCCTCGATGGGAATGGCGCCGCCGTCCTCGAGGCTCCAGTCGATGGTCGAGTGCGGCAGCGCGACGAAGAATTGCACACCGTTGTCCTTGGCGGCGAGCGCCTTCAAATAGGTTCCGATCTTGTTGGCCACGTCCCCCGATGCCGTCGTGCGGTCGGTGCCGACGATGCAAAGATCGACCAGCTTGTTCTGCATCAGATGGCCGCCGGTGTTGTCGGCGACGATCGTGTGCGGCACGCCATGCGCGCCCAGCTCGTAGGCGGTGAGCGAAGCGCCTTGATTGCGCGGTCGCGTCTCGTCCACCCAAACGTGCACCGGCATGCCCTCGTCGTGCGCGCGGTAGATGGGCGCGAGCGCCGTGCCCCAATCGACGCAAGCGAGCCACCCGGCGTTGCAATGCGTGAGGATGTTGACCCGCGCCCCGGCCTTCTTCTCGGCATGCGCCTTGATCAGCCCGACACCGTGCTCGCCGATCTTCCGGCACGTCTCAACGTCCTCGTCACAGATCTCGGCGGCGCGGGCGTAGGCCGCCGCGACCCGCCTGTCGCGGGGCTGGTTCCGCACCGCCTTCTGCATTTCATCGAGCGCCCAGCGGAGATTGATGGCCGTGGGCCGCGTGGCGGCGAGCGCCGCGCAAGCCCGGTCGAGCGCTTCGTCCGACGCATCGGTGCGCAGCGCGAGCGCCGCCCCGTAAGCCGCCGTGGCACCGATCAGCGGCGCGCCGCGCACCTGCATGGACGAGATCGCCCGCACCGCGTCGTCAAGCGACTTGAGCACAACAATCTCGAGCGCGAACGGCAGCTTGGTTTGGTCGATGATCGACACCGACCAGCCGTCGTCGCTGAGCCAAATCGTGCGGTAAGGCTTGCCATTGATGTTCATGCGAAGGGGCCATAGCACAACACGGTCCCCATGAGCAGACCGAATTGTTTAGCGCTATGCCGCCTGCGTCTCGCCGGCGTCTGGCCCCATACCCGCAAGCCATTTGCGCAGCGCTGCGGGGGGAAGAGGCCGAGAAATGAAAAAGCCTTGCGCCTCGTCGCAGCCCGACCTTGCGAGAAAGTCATACGTCTTGCGCATCTCCACCCCCTCGGCGACGACCCGGTAGCCGAGCTCGTGTCCCATTGAGATCATGGCCTTCACCAACCGCCGGTCGCGCTCGCGGTCGAGCCTGCGCATGAAGGACTGGTCGATCTTGATGACATCGGCCGGAAGGTCCTGAAGATAGGAAAAGCTCGAGTACCCGGTGCCGAAGTCGTCGATCGCGCACCCCACGCCAATCGCCTTTAGCGCTTCGAGCTGCTCGAGCACCCTGGCGCGATGGCGGATCAGTGCGCTTTCGGTGAACTCGAGTTCGATATCGTCCGGCAACAGGTCATGGCGAGCGAGCGCCTCGCCGACGCGCTGCGCGAAGTCGTCCTCCTCGAGATTGGCGGCGGAGATGTTGATCGAAACGCGCAAGCCTAGTCCGGCCTGCTTCCATGCCGCCGTCTGCTTGGATGCATTTTCCAACACCCAGTCGGTGACCGGACGGGCCAGCGCCGTCTGCTCGACGAGCGGGATAAACTCCGCTGCGGTGACGCTGCCAAGGCTCGGATGATGCCAGCGGAGCAGGGCCTCGACGCACACGCAGGCGCCCGTTCTCAGGTCGACGCGGGGCTGGTAGACGAGGCTAAGCTGGTCCGGCGCGGAGAGGGCGTCACGCAGGCCGACGAGAAGGCCGAAGCGGCGCCGGTGCTCCTCGTCTTTCAGGGGTGAGTGGGTTTCCACATCGAGTTCGGCCTCCCGCGCGTCGAGGGCCGCGCCATAGGCGGTTCGCAGGACGTCCGCGGGAGCCGTCTCGCCGAGGCGCAGCGGCGCGATGCCGATGGCCGCGTCGATCGCCACCGGCACGCCGCTCGACTCGACAGAGGCCGTAAGACTTGCCTGGATGTCGAACAGGGTTTGCTGCAACGACTCGTCGTTCGGCTCGTTCAGCACGCAAGCAAAATCGGTTGTTCCGATATGGTAGAGCGTCGCGCGCCCGCTGAGGCGAGACTGAATCGCGGCCTTGGCGAACCTAACCAAGTCATCGACGTAATGAGGTCCAAGCGCCCGCTGGGCCTCCGCGAGCTGACGCTGATCGGCGAGGTCCATCAGCACGGCGACGCGCTCTTCGTCCGGGTGGTCGCGTGCCTGGTCTTCGAGATCCTCGATCAGCTGATTGCGGTTGGGCAGCCCGCTGACCGGGTCGACACGTCCAAACGCATGCTCCAGTTCGATCTGGGCCATCACCATGGCGGCAAGATCTTTTAGCGCGGCGAGCTCCTGCTTCGTCACGGTTCTCGGTTCTGGACCCAGGACGCACATCGAGCCGAGGCCGAACCCGTCCCGGGTCAGGAGCGGCGCGCCCGCGTAGAAGCGCACGCCGGCCGCGGCGAGCGGACTGTCGCGATAGTCCTCATCGCTCAGAAGGTCGGGCACGACTACGAGATGCCGGTCGCTCGCAACCCTCGCGCAGGGCGCCTTGTCGCGCGGGATCTGCGTGGCGTCCACCCCCACGCGCGACTTGAACCACTGCCGGTCGTGGTCGGTCAGGGAGACCGCGCAAATCGGCAAGCCGAAAAGCTGACTCGCCATGCGGGTGATGCGATCGAAGGCCTCGCTCCGAGGCGTGTCGAGGAGACCGAGGTCGCGCAATGCGCGCAGCCGCTCTTCCTCTTCCTTGTCTGGATTCGCCGACATGGAGCCGCCTCGTGAGGCTTAATGCCCGTGGCCGCGCGCACGTCAGGCTACGGCCACCAAGGGCTCGTCGAAGCCTAGCTCTGTGAGCTTGAAGAATATATTGCGCGTTCTCTGAAAATCCTACCGGCGTTGGCAACCTTCGGGAAGGCTTACTCGCCCTCGAAGGAAATCAAGGTGTGGCACTCGACGCCGAGTTCGGCGAGGCGCGCGCGGCCGCCGAGGTCGGGCAGTTCGATGACGAAGGCCGCGCCTACCACGTCGGCATTGAGCCGGCGCAGCAGCTTGACCGCCGCCGCCGCCGTTCCCCCTGTGGCGATCAGATCGTCGACGAGCAGCACCGGCTCGCCCGGGCTGATCGCATCCTCGTGCATCTCGATGACGTCGATGCCGTATTCGAGCTCGTACTCCTGGCCGATGGCCTTGGCCGGCAGCTTGCCCTTCTTGCGGATGGGGACGAAGCCGCAGCGTAGACGGTCCGCCGCCGCGCCGCCGAGAATGAACCCCCGCGCCTCCACGCCCGCGACGGATTCGACGCGCCGGTTCTGGAAGGGCTGGACCAGCTGCTCGATACAGGCGCGAAAGCCCGAAGCATGGCCAAGCAACGTCGTGATATCGCGGAACATAATGCCGGGCTTCGGATAGTCCTGTATGGTCCGTACGAGACCCTTGAGATCGATGTCGGTCGTGAGGTTCATCCGGGGGTCTCTCCATGTCAGGGTAGGCCGAGGCGCGGCGCGAGCTCGCGTCCTGGTGCCTATAATCGAACCAAAGGCGGCTGGCTAGTCGCGAGCCGGGCGCCGGTCAAAGGGGGCAAGCCATGGCAATCGACGCGGAGCCCGTCACGATTCGCAATATCGACGTTCCGTTCTGGCGGATCGTCGTGATCCTCATCAAATGGTCGATCGCGGCCATTCCGGCGGCGATCGTCGTCGGCCTACTCTACGCCTTGATCTTTTTCCTGCTGAGCGTGATCGGCCTCGGCGTGTTCGAGTGGGCCGGCATCCCCATCCCCGAGATCCCGACACCGCCCACGCCATCGCCGTAGGCGGCGCGCTCGGCGCCTCAGCGGTTCAGCACGCGGCCCGCCACGGCGTCGAGCTTCTTCAGCAGCGCAGGATCGCGCGCCTCCGGCGCGGTGATGATCGCCGTGTCGAGCGCGCGGTCAGAGCCGATCGGACATTGCTCGTGATCGCGGGGAAAGTCTCGCGCCAGACGCGCGACGAGGCGCGCCGCCTTCTCCGCATTCGCCATCAACACGCGGATGATGTCCTGCACCGTGACCGCGTCATGGTCGGGATGCCAGCAGTCGAAGTCGGTGACCATGGCGACCGTCGCGTAGCAAAGCTCCGCTTCGCGGGCGAGCTTGGCCTCCGGCAGATTGGTCATGCCGACCACCGAATAGCCGAGGCCCTTGTAGGTCAGGCTCTCGGCGAGCGTGGAGAATTGCGGCCCTTCCATGCACACATAGGTGCCGTCGCGCGCGAAGGGGATGCCCTCGGCCTCCGCCGCCGTGGCTAGGTGAATGCGTAGTCGCGGAGAGACGGGATGCGCCATGGAGACATGCGCCACGCAGCCTGTGCCGAAAAACGAGGTCGGCCGGTTATGCGTGCGGTCGACGAACTGGTCGACCAGCACGAACGTGCCAGGCGGCAACTCCTCCTTGTACGAGCCGCACGCCGACAGCGAGATGAGGTCGGTGACGCCCGCCCGCTTCATCACGTCGATATTGGCGCGGTAGTTGATGTCGGTCGGCGACAGCCGATGGCCCTTGTCGTGGCGCGACAGAAACACGATGGGGAGCCCGTCGATGTCACCGATGCGAAGCGGCGCCGATGGCTCGCCCCATGGGCTCTCGATGCGCTCTTCGCGCACATTCTTGAGCCCCGGCAGGTCGTAGAGTCCCGACCCGCCGATAATGCCGAGCACCGCCTTGGTCATGCCGCCCCCTGCTCCCTACTCGCCGACATGCATGTAGACCACGGCCCACACCCAATGGCCACGATGATCGTCGCGCGGCCCCTTGCCTTCGGCGCGCGTATTGAGCAGCCAGATCGGTCCCTGCTGGCCGATGCCGAGTGGTTTGCCGTCGGCGGAGAGCGCGAGGATCCAATCCGAGCCGTCGATGTCCTCCGGCATGACGAAGCCGGCATAGCCGTCCGCCGCCACGAAACTGGTCTTGACCTTCGCCGCCTCGATAAAACCCAGCACCTCGCGCAGCAGCGGTCCGGAGAACGTCGCCGGCTTGTCGAACTCAGGCGGCTGCGCCACCACCTCGCCCTGCGGGAGCGCGAGCAGCATGGCGCGGTCGAACTCGAAGGCGTGTTTGAAGTCGGCCTTCAGACTGGCGAGCAGGCTGTCGCGCTTTGCATCGAACGGCCCGCGATTGGGCTTGCCCACCAGGCCGCCGACCGTGAGCACCACCATGTCCTTTGGCGCCCGCGCACTCCTCGGCAAACGCCGGAAACGCAACGAGCGCAATGAGCAGAGCGAGAAGCGCCCGCGTCATGACCGCCTCACGCGGTGTGGGCGTGGTCGCGGGCGTGGAGGCGCGACCACACGGCACGCTTGGCGAGATACATGATCACGGCGAACACCAGCAGAAAGATCATGACCCGCGCGCCGAGCTTATGCCGCTCCTCGAGCTTGGGCTCCGCCGCCCACATCAGAAACGCCGACACGTCCCGCGCATAGTTGTCGACCGTGGGCTTGGTCCCGTCGGTGTACTGGATCGCCCCATCGACCAGAGGATTCCTCATGGCGATCTGGTGGCCCGGGAACGCCTCATTGTAGTGCATGCCCTTGGCGAGGTCGAAGCCCTCCGGCGGCTCGCGATAGCCCGTGAGCAGCGCATAGAGATAGTCGGGACCGCCAGGCCTCGCCTTCGCCATCACCGATAGGTCCGGCGGCAAGGCGCCCTTATGCGCCGCCCGCGCCGCCTGCTCGTTCGGGTAAGGCGAGCGGAAGTGATCGGCGGGACGACCCGGCCGCTGGAACATCTGGCCCTTGTCGTCCGGCCCGTCGGTGATCTGCGCTTGCGAGGCCAAGACCTCCACCGCCTTGGGCGAGAACTCGGGGCCACCAGGCTCGCCGAGATTGCGGTAGGACAGCAGCCGCATCGAATGGCAGTTGGCGCAGATATCCTTGTAGACGCGATAGCCGCGCTGCAGCTGCGCCCGGTCGTAGGTGCCGAACGGCGGGGCGAACGACCAGCTCTGCGCCGCGATCTCCGGCCCATGGCCGTTGTCCTCGGCGAACGCCGAGCCAGGAGCGGCGAAGGCAAGCAGCAACGCGACGGCAGGCAAGCGGACGAAAGTCATCACGCCACCCCCTCGCGCTCAGGCTCGCGCATGGGCGGCGGCTCCGCCGGCTTCGGCGGCTCAGGCCCGAGCACGGCTTGGGTGATGCTGCCCGGCAGCTTCTTCGGCCGCTCGATCAGCCCCACCACCGGCATGACCACCAGGAAGAACGCGAAATAGTAGATGGTGCACAGCCGCCCGAAGAATAGGTACCAGCCCTCCGGGGCCTGCGAGCCGAGATAGCCGAGCGCCACGCACGTCACCACGAACAGCCAGAAGAACCATTTGTAGATCGGCCGGTAGCGGGTCGAGCGAATCCGCGAGGTGTCGAGCCACGGGATGAAAAACAAAATGCCGATCGACGACACCAGTCCGATCACGCCGAGCAGCTTGTTGGGGACGGCGCGCAGGATCGCGTAGAACGGCAGGAAGTACCACTCCGGCACGATGTGCGGCGGCGTCTGCAGCGGATTGGCCGGGATGTAGTTATCGGGATGGCCGAGAAAGTTCGGCGCGTAGAATAGGAGCACGCCGAACAGAAGCAGGAATAGCACCAGCGCGAAGCCGTCCTTGATCGTGTAGTAGGGATGGAACGGGATGACGTCCCGCTCCGTCTTCACCTCGATGCCGATCGGATTGTTGTTGCCCGGCACGTGCAGCGCCCAGATATGCAGGATCACCACGCCGGCGATGATGAACGGGAACAGATAGTGCAGGCTATAGAGCCGGTTCAAGGTCGGGCCGCCTACCGCGAAGCCGCCCCAGATCCACTCGACGAGCGTAGTGCCCAGTCCGGGGATCAGCGCGTCGAGCGATGAGAACAGATTGGTGATCACCGTCACCGCCCAGAAGCTCATCTGCCCCCACACTAGCGAATACCCCATGAAGGCGGTGGCGATCATCAGCAGCAGAATGAGCACGCCGAGAATCCACAACACTTCGCGCGGCGCCTTGTAGGAGCCGTAATAGAGGCCGCGCAAGGTGTGGATATAGACCGCGAGGAAGAACATCGAGGCGCCGACGGCGTGCGAATAGCGCAGCAGCCAGCCCCAGTTCACGTCGCGCATGATCTTCTCGACGGAGTCGAACGCGCCGTCATGTGTCGGCACGTAATGCATGGCGAGCACCACGCCGGTCGCGATCTGCACCACGAGCATGAACGTCAAAATGCCGCCGAAGGTCCACAGATAGTTCAAATTGCGCGGCGTGGGGAAGACCATGAACTGGTCGTGCACCACCCGGGGCAGCGGCAACCGCGCGTCGAGCCACTTGGTGAAGCCGCTGGCCGGTTGGTAGGTCGAAGGATGGGCCATGGGCCGGCTTATCCGATGGTGATCTTGGTGTCGGAGGCGAAAATATAGGGCGGGATATACAAATTCTCCGGTGCCGGCCCGATGCGCACGCGCCCGGCGGTGTCGTATTGCGAGCCGTGGCACGGGCAGAACCAGCCGCCATACTCGCCTTTGTACTGGCCGGGCGCCTGGCCCTGGGGGATGCAGCCGAGATGCGTGCAGATGCCGATCATCACCAGCCACTTCTCGTGCTCGGACGCGGCGCGGTTCTCGTCCGTCGCCGGCGCGTCGTCCGGCAGGTTGGCGTTGCGCGCCAGCGGATCGATCAGATCGTCGATCTCGGCCGCCTTCGCCTCCTCGATCTCTTTCGCCGTGCGATGGCGGATGAAGATCGGCTTGCCGCGCCACATCACGGTGATCGCCTGACCTTCCTCGATCGGCGAGACGTCGACCTCGGTGGTGGCGAGCGACAAGGTCGAGGCGTCGGGGTTCATCTGGTCGAGCAGCGGCCACAGCACGGCGGCGCCGCCGATTGCCGCGAACGCGCCGGCGGCGATCAGGATGACGTCGCGCCGCGACGGGTCGTCGTCATGAGCGAGCGAAGGATCTACAAAGACCGGGGGATTGGCCACGGGCCAAGTGCTCCTGAATTGCGACGGAGCCGAGCAGAGCAAAGCCCAGCCCCTCGGCTCTCACGCCGGCAAACAAACGCGGGACGCGCCTCTCGATTTGCCTCAACCGAGCCGTTGCCCGGCATACATTCGTGCCGTTTTCTGGCATCGCCGCCCTAGGTTGTCCAGGGCTCACGGCTTGGGCAAATTGGCGCACAAGAGCCCTGATTGAGATCAAGGTTTGAGCGGAACGCATCATGTGCCATGCCCTTGTGGCACAAGGACAGCAGATTGATGCAACAGAAAGACGTCAAAGGGCGAAATTCCACCGGCGCGTTCGAGGCCGGCAAGGAGCGGGCGCAAACCTGGTTCGAGGCCTTGCGCGACGACATGCTGGCCGCGCTCGAGGCGATGGAGGATGCGGCCGAAGGCGCGCCCGGCTGCGACGGCAAGGCGCCTGGGCGCTTCACGCGAAAGCCCTGGATCCGCGCCGAGGGCGGCGGCGGGGTGATGTCGCTGATGGCGGGCCGCGTGTTCGAGAAGGTCGGATGTCACACTTCGACGGTGCATGGCAGCTTCCCGCCGGAATACGCCAAGCAAATCCCTGGCGCGGAGGAGGACCCGCGCTTCTGGGCCTCCGGCATGTCGTTCATCGCCCATCCGGTGAACCCCAACGCGCCCACCGGCCACATGAACACGCGCATGGTGGTGACGTCCAAGGGTTGGTTCGGCGGCGGCGGCGACCTCACGCCGATGCTCGACCGCAGGCGGAGCCAAGACGACAAGGACACGAAGGATTTCCATGCCGCAATGAAGGCCGCTTGCAAGGGGCAGCCCTCCGCCGACTATTCCCGCTTCAAGACGTGGTGTGACGAATATTTCTTCCTGGCGCACCGGAACGAACCGCGCGGCATCGGCGGCATCTTCTACGACTATCTCGACACCGGCGACTTCGAGGCCGACTTCGCCTTCACGCAAAGCGTGGGCCAAGCCTTCGTCGGTATCTATCCCGAGCTCGTCCGCCGCAACATCGCGACGCCTTGGACGGAGGCCGACCGCGACGAGCAGCTCGTCCGCCGCGGCCGCTATGTGGAATACAACCTCCTCTACGACCGCGGCACGATCTTCGGGCTGAAGACCGGCGGCAATGTCGAGGCGATCCTCTCGTCGCTTCCGCCGCTGGTCAGGTGGCCTTAGGGTCCCGTTCGCTTCACTGCCCTCGTCATCGCCGGGCTTGACCCGCCTGCGGGCCGAAGCCAATAAGCCTAACTCTACTAAGACCCTTCGGCGGGCGAAGGCCCGGCGATCCAATAGGGTTTCTCAACAGCCCCGCGATTGGTAATCCTCGGCCTTGGATGCCCGGGACGAGCCCGGGCATGACGGAGTTGCCGATATGCTACCCCCGCACCCCGGCATACATCAGCGGCGGGGTCTGGAGCGTGCCGGCCTCCAAGGTGATGGCGCCGGTGCGGGTCTCGATAAAGGGCGCATCGGAGACGAGGCGGGCCGTGAGGATGGCAAGCGCCGTAAGCAGCAGAACCACCACGATCTTCCACATTTTCCGCCTCCCTTCGCTCGGCAGGACCGCGCGACCCCGCGCGTCCTGGTGCCTTTTCTAGGGATTGGCGGCTGAACCCTGCCTGAGGCGGCCGTTCATCTGGCGTTTAGATTGTCCGATCGGGCGATAGTTCCTGCTTGCCAAGGGCCCTGGCATCCCCCACATTCCAGTGCACCGGGCGCCCAAGGCTTTGGGCGCGGACTTGGACGACGGCAAGTGACTATCGCGGCTAACAGCTCGACCCTTTCCTGACATCTCAAGACGACGATGGGCCTCCCTTCGCGGGGCGGGTCCCACCGGCCCGTTACGTATGGAACTTTGAAACGGGAAAGGAATCCCTGAAATGTCTCGTGTGAACGGCACAGTGAAATTCTTCAATCATTCGCGTGGCTTCGGCTTCATTCAGCCGGACGACGGCGGCAAGGACGTATTCGTCCACGCTTCGGCGCTCGAGCGCTCCGGCGTGCCCGCCCTCAACGAGGGCGACAAGGTCTCCTTCGAGATCGAGGACGACCGCCGCGGCCGCGGCAAGCAGGCCGCCAACGTGCAGCTCGCCTAAACAGAGCGCACCGCTAGAAGCGAATCTTTGGAAGCCGCCGGGCGAAAGCCCGGCGGCCTTTTCATGTGCGCGGTCGCGTAGCCCGAATTGAAGCGCAGCGCAATCCGGGAGCCCAAGTGTGGGCGTCTGCATCTCCCCGGATTCCGCTCCCTTCATGCGGGCCATGGACTGTGAAAATATTCCTAGACCTCCATCGCAACCCCCGCTATACTCCGCGCACCTCGTCCGCTGAAGGGGCGTTGCTCTAGAGGCGTCTTGAGTGGCGGGACGGGGTGCGGCGCCCGCGGGCCTGGTTACGCGACCAAGGCCTCCGGGCGGTGCGGGCT
>NZ_JBOHJC010000030.1:0-10615 GCF_050726195.1 Methyloceanibacter sp.
CGGACGAGACTCGCATTCTCGCCAAGTCGGCGCTCGCCGGCCTTCTCGTCGGGGTTACGTTCCTCCTTATCGAGCTTGCCCTCGACGAGCCGATCAAGCGCTTCGTGACCAACAATATTGTCGTGCTGTTCGATCTCGGCCCAAAGAATGTGAGGATCGTGGACGGCGAGCTGGCCGGCCTCCCGGCCTTCATCCTCAACCGCAACGTCACGAGCCTCGTCCTCCTGCTGATCCCAGGCCTGCTGTTCGCGTCCGCGCTCGCCGAGCGCGTCAAGCGGCACGTGGTGCTGGCCGGCTTGCTGCTCGGCGCCACGGCTTGCGTGCTCATTTCGGAAAGCGGAACCTCGGTGATGGCGTTCTTCGTCGGCGCAGCGGTGCTCGCTCTCGCCGCGCTATCATTGAAAGCGGCACGCGTGCTGCTCATGGCGGGATGGACGGCCGCTATACTGCTCGCTGTGCCGCTGGCGGGTCTGCCCTATGAGCTCGGGTGGAACCGCTGGACTTTCCTCCCGCCCGACAGCGTCGCCGCGCGCTTCTACATCTGGAAGAATTTCGCGGACGAGGTGGCGAAGCATCCGGTCGGCGGCACGGGCATTCGTGGCGCTCGGGCCTTGGACGTGCGGCTGCCGGCCGATCTCGGCTCGCTCGGCGAGCCGGCGCCTAAGGCCGACGGTCGGCGCGTGCCGCATCCGCACAACGTCTTTCTGCAAATTTGGCTCGAGCTCGGCGCCATCGGCGCGTTTCTCGCTCTCGGGGTCGGCCTCGCGGCCTTATGGCAGATGCGCAAGCTGCCGCGGTTGCTGGAAATCGCCGCAAGCGGCCTGTTCGCCGTTTGCGCCGCCGTCGCCGCGTCAGGCTTCGACCTGTGGCAGACTTGGCTCTTGACCTCCTACGCCTTCACCTGGGCGGCGCTCCTGCTCGCGGCGGGTTTGCCCGCACTTGCGCCCGAGGCCGCGAAAAGCCCGCGCTCCGGGGCTTCCGGAAATCCACCTTTACGTGTCACGAGACCTTGTTAGATTAGTCACATTGGATCAGCGCCGCAGCCGCCGGCCGGGCGAATGGGTGCCGGCAGGCTCCCGGCTTGAAGAGGTTGAACATCGTGAGTGGGCCGAGCGGCAATGGCCGCCCGGCTGCCATGCCTTCGCGTGACGTCAACGTCATGCGGAGCGAGACCGGCGATCGCGGGGGAGCGGCTTCGGTCCGCATCGAGGCGCGAGCCCTTGCGGGCGCGTCGGCCGAAGGCCTCGCTGGGGCAGCCGTGGACAGGACCGACGCGGGCGTGGAGCCCGCACTTCGCTCCGTCTACGGCGCGCTCGATCTCGGCACCAACAATTGCCGGCTGCTCATCGCCAAGCCATCGCGCCGCGGTTTCCTCGTCATCGATGCGTTCTCCCGCATCATTCGCCTCGGCGAGGGCGTACTGAATTCGGGGCGCCTGTCCGAGGACGCCATGAAACGCACGATCGACGCGCTCAGGGTGTGCGCCGACAAGATGCGGCGGCGCGGCGTGACCCGTTCCCGGCTGATCGCCACCGAAGCCTGCCGGACCGCCAGCAACGGCGACGAGTTCCTTGGGCGCGTGCGCAACGAGACCGGCCTTGCCATCGAGATCGTCGGCCGCGAGACCGAGGCCAAGCTCGCCGTGTCGGGATGCGCGTCGCTGCTCGACCGCAATTGCGACTGGGCGCTCGTGTTCGACATCGGCGGCGGCAGCTCGGAAATCATCTGGCTCGACCTCAAGCGCCTCGGGCGCACGTGGAAGCGCACCCTGCATGACCGCGTCGACGTGCAGAACTGCATTGCGGCCTGGACCTCGCTCCCCATCGGTGTCGTCAACCTGGCCGAGCGCCATGGCGGGCGCGAAGTCACACCCGAGGACTATGAGGCCATGGTCGAGGACGTCATGGCGGCGATCAAAGGCTTCGAGGCGCAGCATCGCTTCGGCGACAGGATCGCCACGAACCGCGCGCACTTCCTCGGCACGTCCGGCACAGTGACCACGATCTCCGGCATCCATCTCAAGCTGCCACATTACGAGCGCTCGCGCGTTGATGGCTGCTGGCTGTCGGCGCGCGACGTCCGGACCGTGTCGGGCGATCTCATCGCCATGACCTATGCGGAGCGGGTCGCGCAGCCCTGCATCGGCCATGAGCGCGCCGACCTCGTGCTCGCGGGCTGCGCCATTCTCGAGGCGATGCTCAGGGTGTGGCCGTGTCAGCGCCTGCGCGTTGCCGACCGCGGCCTGCGCGAGGGCATTCTCACCACGCTCATGGCGGAGGACGGCCACGACCGCCGCGCCAATCCCCGCCCGCACAAACGGCGGCGCGGATCCGGCGTTCATCCGGGCACGGGCTAACCGCTAGGTTTGGGCGGCCGTTTCGGGGACCTCGCCCACGGGGCGGGCGCGGGTGGCGAGGTTCGAGCCTGCCTCTTTCGGCAGACGCGCAAAGATCAACGCCGAGCTTGCCGCCACCAGAGCCACTAGAATGAACGCGGCGGGAAAATCGCTTGCCAGCACCTCGTGAGTGGCGCGGCCGATGCGCTCGACCTCGAGCACGAGCGCGCCGGTGGCGACGCCGGCCGACATGGAAAGCGGCTGCGCCACGCCGGCGAAGCTCGTCGCCTTGCTCATCGACTTCTCGTCGATGTCGGCGTAGGCGATCGAGTTGACGGCGGTAAATTGCAGCGATTTGAAGAAGCCGCCGACCAGAAGCACGGCAAGGATCACGACGTGCGGCGTGGCGGAGGTGAACAAGGCGGCAGCGGCAGTGAAGCCGGCCGCCACCACCGCGTTCCACACCAGCACGCGCTTGAAGCCGAAGCGGCGCAGGATGGGTGCCGCCGTGGTCTTCATGGCGACGGCGCCGACGGCGGTGGCGAAGGTGAGGAGTCCTGACTGCAACGCGGTCAGGCCGAAGCCGAGCTGGAACAGGAGCGGCAGCAGGAACGGGACGGCGCCGATGCCGATGCGGAACAGGAAACCGCCGACCACGCTGGCAAAGAATGTGTCGATCTTGAGAAGATTGAGATCGAGGAGAGGCGCCGCCGCCCGCTTGGCGTGCCGCACATAGAGGAAGCAGCCGACAATGCCGATCGCGAGCAGGCCGAGCACCACCGCCGGCGGGAACAGCCCCTGGCCGATGGTGGTAAAGCCGAAGGCGACGCCGGCGAGCCCGATGCCTGAGAGAAAGAAGCCCTTGATGTCGAGCGGCGGCACCGCCTCCTCGCGCAGATTGGCGATGTAGCGGGTGGCGAGGATGACGCCGAGGATGCCGATGGGGATGTTGATCCAGAAGATCCACCGCCAGGAGAACACGGTGGTGATGAAGCCGCCGAGCGGGGGACCGAGCACGGGTCCCATCAGCGCCGGGATGGTCAGCCAGGCGAGCGCCGAGATCAGCTCCGCCTTCGGCACGGATCGCAAAATGACGAGCCGTCCGACCGGCACCATCATGGCGCCGCCCATGCCCTGGACGATGCGGAATAAGACGAAGTCGGGCAGGCTCTGGGCGAAGCCGCACAGGGCCGAGCCCAGAGTGAACACGACGATGGCGGCGCGGAATATGGTGCGGGCGCCGTAGCGGTCGGCCATCCAGCCGCTCACCGGGATGAACACGGCGAGCGACAGGAGATAAGAGGTCAGCGCCAGCTTCAGCGCGATGGGGTCTTCGCCGAGATCGGCGGCGATCGCCGGCAGGGACGTGGCGATCACCGTGGAGTCCATGGTCTCCATGAACAGGGCGACCGCGACGATCAGGGTGACGAAATAACGGGGCATGTGCCAGGAGTTAGAGGGTAGACAGGTTGCACATGGGGCGAGCGGCGGCGCCGGGTCAAGGCGGTGCGGCAGATTGCTGGGTTAACTTATGGTAAGGACAACGAAGCGTGGCGGTCCGGGCGGCGGCAGCCGGAAGCTGACGGTCAGGGTCAAGACCGCCAAGGGGCGGAAGCTCGCCTCGACCCGTTGGCTCCAGAGGCAGCTGAACGATCCTTACGTCGAGGAGGCGAAGCGTCAGGGCTATCGCTCCAGAGCCGCCTTCAAGCTCACCGAGATCGACGACAAGCACCATCTGCTCAAGCGCGGCATGACGGTGATCGATCTCGGCGCGGCGCCAGGCGGCTGGAGCCAGGTGGCGGCGGCGCGGGTCGGGGCGGCCGAGGAGAAGGGCAGGGTGATCGCCGCCGACCTCAACGACATCGAGCCGATCCCCGGTGTTGAGTTCCTGCGCCTCGATATGAGCGATCCTGACGCGGGCGCGGCGATCAGAGCCGCGCTCGGCGGCGCCCAAGCCGACGTTGTTCTCTCCGACATGGCGGCGCCGGCGACCGGCCACCGCCAGACCGATCACTTACGCGTGGTGGCGCTGGCCGAGGCTGCGCTCGACATCGCCGAGGACGTGCTCAAGCCCGGCGGCGCCTTCCTCGCCAAGGTGCTGCAAGGGGGCGCCGATCACGATCTCCTGGCGCGGCTTCGCCAGGGCTTCGCCAAGGTCGCGCACATTAAGCCCAAAGCGAGCCGCCAGGATTCGGCGGAAGTCTATGTGCTCGCCACGGGCTTTCGGGGCGTCGCGCGATGACATTGGCCCTTCACAGAACTGTGCTTCTGCGTGCGCTCCCTGAGCCCCGCGACTGCTGCTAAACTCGTGCTGACACGGACCGGCCCGCGAACAAGGAGCGACGCCATGAACCTCGAAGTCGTGAAGGAGTATTACGGCAAGGTCCTGAAAAGCTCGGAGGACCTCAAGACCTCGGCCTGTTGCGACGGCGGCGGGGTGCCGGGCTACCTCGAGGCGCTGCTTGCCAACGTGCACGAAGAGGTCCGCGCCAAATATTACGGCTGCGGCATCGTCATTCCGGCCGCGCTTCAAGGCTGCCGTGTGCTCGATCTCGGCTCCGGCTCGGGCCGCGACGTCTACCTCATTGCGCAGCTCGTGGGACCGGACGGCGAGGTCGCCGGTGTCGATATGACCGACGAGCAGCTGGCGACCGCCGAGAACCACAAGGATTGGCACATGCGGCAGTTTGGCTACGCTCGCCCCAATGTGCGCTTCGTCAAAGGTTATCTCGAGAAGCTCGCCGCGCTCGATCTCGCGCCGGGCACGTTCGACGTGATCGTGTCGAACTGCGTCATCAATCTCTGCGTCGACAAGCTCGCGGTGTTGCGCGGCGCCTACGCGCTCTTGAAGCCGGGCGGCGAACTCTATTTCGCCGACGTCTATTGCGACCGGCGGCTTCCCGACGCGGTGCGCGCCGACCCGCTGCTTTACGGCGAGTGTCTGGGCGGCGCGCTCTATTGGAACGATTTCCTGCCGATGGCCAAGCAAGCCGGCTTCCTCGACCCGCGCCTCGTGACGAGCCGGCCCATCACGGTGGAGAACGAGGCGATGCGGGCTAAGCTCGGCCAGGCGCAGTTCTTCTCCGCCACCTACCGGTTGTTCAAGCTCGATGGTTTGGAGCCCGCGTGCGAGGACTACGGCCAGGCGGTGGTCTATCGCGGCGGGGTGGCGGAACAGGCCCAAGCCTTCGAGCTCGACGGGCATCATCTGATCGAGCGCGGCAAGGTGTTTCCGGTGTGCGGCAACACTTGGCGCATGCTCGCCGACACGCGGTTCCGCCCCTATTTCGATTTCGTCGGGGGCTTCGCCACGCATTACGGAATCTTCCCCGGCTGCGGCACGTCGCTTCCGTTCGCGACGAGCGCGCCAGGGCAAGGTGCCAAAGCCAAGTCGAGCTGTTGCTGACACTGTCGTGAAATTGTCATGCCCAGTCATCGTCATGGCCGGGCTTGTCCCGGCCATCCAATGAGGCCAATCCAAGAATCGTGACGCCGAGGTTGACGTTGACGCCCGATTGGATGCCCGGCACAAGGCCGGGCATGACGGGGTGGTGAAGGGGGCACGGGGTAGGGAACAATGCAGTTCGATCTGACGCGGCGGCTCGCGGCCGAAGCGCTCGGCACGTTCTTTCTGGTCATGGCGGTGGTGGGCTCCGGCATCATGGCCGAGGCGCTCGCCGGGGGGAACGAGGCGATCGCGCTCCTGTGCAACACTCTGCCCACGGGCGCCGTGCTGTTCGTCATCATCACCATCTTCGTGTCGGTGTCCGGCGCGCATTTCAATCCGGCGGTGAGCCTCGTCATGTGGCTCCGCGGCGCGCTTCCCCGCACTGACACGCTCGCCTATATCGCCGTGCAGATCGTCGGCGGTTGCCTTGGCGCCATCGTCGCTCACCTGATGTTCGACCTTGAGCCGCTGCAATTCTCGCAGACCGCGCGCACCGGGATCGGCCAGTGGGCCGGCGAGTTCGTGGCGACGTTCGGCCTGATCGCCACGATTCTCGGCTGCATACGCTTCAACATGGCGGCGCTCGCGCCGGCGGTCGGCCTCTACATCACGTCGGCCTATTGGTTCACCTCGTCGACATCGTTCGCCAACCCGGCGGTGACGATTGCCCGGGGCCTGAGCGACACGTTTGCAGGCATCGCGCCCTCTGACGTGCCCGGGTTTCTCGTTGCGGAGATTCTCGGCGCGCTCGCCGCCGCGGCCGTGTTCGGCTGGCTATTGGGGTCGACCGGCGCTACCGCCAAAACCAAGTAGGCCGCTGTCGTCATACATTTGTATGACGACGGTCCGGCCCCAGCGGCCATAAGCTCACGCTCAACCTTGACCGGAAGGGCGTGCATGCGGACCGGAAACACAATCAAGAGCGGTTTGAGAGGGTCCCGCCTGTTATCCTTCGCGGAGCCGGCCATTAGGGCGCGCCGAGCGTTCGAAGGCCACTGGGGAGGCGTTTGGAAGAGCGGAAAGTGACGGCGCGGTGGCTGCGCCGTTTGGCGGTCGTCACCGCATTCGCAAGTCTTGCTCTCCTGACCGGCGGGCCATCGGCACGCGAGGGGTCGCTTGTAACCTCCCCACCGCCGCCCCTAGCCGAACCCACAAAGCAGTACGGACCTAATCCCGCCTACCGGCTCACGCCGCAGATCGACCGCATCATCCGCCTCGCGCAGCGCAACAAGAAGGAGGAGGACAAGGGTGGCGCGACCGGCGGCGGCACTGGAGGAACTACGTTTAAGAAGACTGCGCCGGTCGAGAAGAAGGTGGCGCCGGTCAAGAAGGAGACTGCTCCGGTCGTCAAGAAGAAGGTGGCACCGGTCAAGAAAGAGACCGCTCCCGTCTTCAAGAAGAAGGTAGCCCCGGTCAAGAAGGACACGGCGCCGGTCTTCAAGAAGAAGGAAACGGCACCGGTCAAGAAGGAGCTGGCGCCGGTCAAGAAGGAGCTCGCTCCGGCCATCAAGAAGGAGACGGTGCCGATCCAGAAAGAGATTGCGCCGGCTGAGACCACGGCTCCAAGCACCGGGCCGACCGAGGAGCAGCTTCAGGAGAACAAGGCGTTCTGCGCGCAGAATCCGAACGATCCGTCTTGCTCGAAGGACGCGGCTCCGCCGGCGGCTACCGGGCCGAGCGAGCAGGAGCAGGAGAACATCGAGTTTTGCGCACAGAATCCGAACGACCCAAGCTGTTCGAAGGATGCGCCGCCACCGCCGCCAGATGAGCAGCCTGCGGCAGAGGAGAAAGCCCCGCCGGCCACCGAGAAGATCTGCGCCGCCAATCCGAAATATCCCGGCTGCGACAAGCTCAGCCAGCAGCCATCGCTCGGCCCTGCGCCGGAGGACGCAGGGAAGGTCGGGAGCATTTGCGAGCAGAACCCGCAACTGCCGCAATGCCAGGGGACGCAGGAGACGACCCAGCCCGGCGTGCCCGGCGGCCGTCCCGAAGAAGAGGAGGTCGAAGAGGAAGCCGTCGAGGGTCCGCCTGTTGCCCCCGACGACGAGGATGGCGGAGGACCACCCGGCTTCATACCGCCAGGCGCGCCTGCGCCAATTCCTCCCGGTCCCCCGCCGTCACCGCCGCCTGCCGACGATGACGAGGAAACGACCGGCCCCACGATCCAGACGGTCACCGAATGTCCGGGGGAGCAGGTCAGGTTGGAAGACGGCACCTGCGCCGACAGCTGTCCTCCCAATGTCGCGGCGGTCAACGGCGTGTGTCCTCCGTTGGTGTGTCCGGACGGCACGTACCGGACGGAAGATGGAACCTGTACGGCGCAATGCCCTGAAGGAACCACTGCAAGCACGGGGACCGAACCGGAGTCCTATTGCGTCCCGCAATGTCCCGAAGGCCAGTTGACAGAGTTCGTACGGTGCGTTGACCAGTGTAGCGGCGGCTACTTCCAGCACCAAGACCAGTGCGTGGCATCGTGCCCCGACGGGCTATTTGCATCCGAAGGTCAGTGCGTGGCGAGTTGCCCGGCCGGACAGCTGGTGGGTCTCTTCGACCGATGCGTAGAGAGCTGTCCGGAAGGCTATGCCGCCTCGGAAGGGCAGTGTGTGACCGTCAGCGAGCAAGGCTGTCTGGGCGGCGACGTCCTCGACGACAATGATCAATGCATCGCCTACATTGACTGCTACCAAAGCGGACGTGTTCCCTATGAGGGCGAGTGCCGCGACGAATGCCCGGGCAGCCTCGTGCAACTTGGCAGCATGTGTCCGGAGGAATGTCCCGAAGGCTGGTTCGATGAGAACGACCGCTGCTGGTTGTACTGCCGAGCGGGGTTGGAAGGGTCCCAATACTCCTTCGGGTCTTGCCGCGAGTGCCCGTCCGGATCGGTCTTTAATGAGGATGGCGGCGGATGCCGGCAGGAATGCGCCGCCGATCAGGCCTACTATAACGGCCAATGCGGCCCGGCTTGTGACTTCGGCACTGAAGTGCCCATAGATGGCGCGTGCGTTCCGGTGGCCGAGATCGGGTACGAGGATTTCGAATCGTTTTGCGTCGAAATGCTAGAGCAATCGGGTGGAGCGCAGCTGCCCCCGGAGTACGCCGGGGCGACGCCAGAGGAGACTTGCCAGAACATTGTCGACCAGCAGTGCAGTGAGGGTGAGGGGTTGTTTGGTAATGCGAGCGAGTCCGCAGCCTGCCGCGAGCGGCCTTGCGGCGCAAATCAGGTCAATACCGATGGCGTGTGTTCTTGCACGGCCGGGACCTTCGCCGGCGCAGACGGCCAGTGCCTGACCCAATGCCCTGAGGGGACATTCGGCAGTGACGGCCAGTGTCTCACCGCCTGCGCCGGGGGCCAAGTTGGCTATCAGGGCGTGTGCGCTTCAGGATGTCCTGCCGGGACCTTTGCCTCAGGCGGCGTGTGTCTTGCGGCGTGTCCTGACGGAAGTGTCCCCGTTGGCGGCCAGTGCCGTACGCAGTGCCCGTACGGCTACGATCGCATCGGTGACAGTTGCGTCGCCGGTTGCGCGCCCGGCGAGACCCGGGGCGAGGACGGTCAATGCGCAAATCCCTGTTCGGGAGGCCAAGTCTTCGTTGGCGGTCAATGCCGCGACCCATGTCCGGGAGTCGCCGTAATGAGCAACGGTGGATCTTGCACCGCGAATTGCTCGGGTGCTCAAGGCGGTCTGCCGGGGGCGGGAGGCATGATCGTCGGTGACTTTTGCCGGCCGACGTGGGAAGCCACCCCGGAGGAGGCGATCGAGCGGTGCATGGGCGGCTTCTTCGAAAGCTGGCAACCGCCGGGCACGCCGGATCGAGCAACCTGCGAAGTCGCCCTGGCGGAACGTTGCGCGCAGTTTGACAATCAGCCCGGCGCCATTCCTGCCTACTGCGTGCAGACCGGTCAGCCTGATGTCGCGTGGGAGCCGCCTGACGTCGTCGCTGAGGGGCCGCCGGCCAATGGCGAAGCACCGGTCAATGGCGAGGCGCCGCCTGACGGCGCGCCACCGCCGGCAGACAGCGCCCCACCCGCAGATGATGCCGCGCCGCCGGAGGATGGGACGCCGGTGATGGACCAGCCGCCACATAGCGGCTGCCCAGAAGGAACATTCGTGCCTCTGCACCCGCAGAACGGCGAGTGCTTGGCGCAATGCCCGCCAGAAACGGTGGGCAATGACAACGGCTACTGCGTCGCCGAGACACCTGACGATCAGCCCCCGCCGCCGCCTGTCACCGGTGGAGCGCCGCCGGTTACCGGGGGACCGCCGGCAAGCGGCGAGCCACCATCACCTGCGTCGGCCGCGCCGGTCACTGGCGAGCCCGAGGCGCCGCCGGCCAAGCCCAAGAAGCCCACGCTCGCGGAGCTGACGAAAGATGCCCCAATTCCGTTGAAACTCCCGACCGGAATGCCGGTGGCGGTGGTCATCGGCATCGGCGACTACGACAACAGCGAACTCCCCGCCGCACCGCAGGCGATCGGCAATGCGGCGCACGTGGTGCGATTCCTGAAGGACGATCTCGGGCTCGACGATCTTCGCATCATCGCCGGGCGCAACGCGACGCTTGCAGAGCTCGAAGAAGTCTTCGGCAAGACGGGCGACACCAAGGGCGAACTGCGCGACCTGGTGCGGAAAGAAAATCCGTCGGAGGTCATCGTCTATGTCTCGGGGCGGGCGCGCGCGGTGGACGGCGGCAAGGACGTGCTTCTGCGTCCGGCTGACGCCGATCCGGAGAAACCCGAGACGGCGCTGTCCCTGGCGCGGCTGTACAACCACCTCGCCGCCATTGGCGTGCCGAACCTGCGACTCTATCTCGATCCTACTTTCGTCAAGGGCGAC
>NZ_JBOHJC010000031.1:0-5155 GCF_050726195.1 Methyloceanibacter sp.
TCGACGCCCCGGGACAACTCCTCGACGCGGGCGGTATCGATATCGAAGCCGACCACGGGAAAATGCCGGGACAGATAGACGGCGAGCGGCAAGCCGACATAGCCAAGGCCGATGACCCCGATCCGAATATCGGCCAGTGCCGGCAAGTTCATGTCCTAGTCCCCGAACGACAGCAAACTGAGCAGCCCGCGCCGCGCCGCCCAAGAGCTGGGCACTAGGCGCGGCCACGCGTTGTTAGCGTTTGCGGTTGAGCAAGTCTAGGTCGGTTCGGCGCCGCTCGACCGGGGATGAGCCACGGCTTAACATTCCTTAGGCGTCCACACTGCCGCGCCAGGGCGACCAGCCGCCGCGCCGGGTCAGTTGGCCGCTTGCGGCTTCTTCTTTTTGCTCTGCCGCTTCACCTCGAAGCGCAAATCGCGCCCGCTGCGGCAGTCGTCTTGCAGCGAAACCACCTCGACGGCGTCGGCATAAGGATTGAGCCCTTCCGACGCCGGGGGCGCCTGCTGGCCGATATGCCGGTTATCGCAGATCGATGTCGATCGCACGGCAGGCGCGTTCTCGACGAGGATGGGTCTCGCTTCCTTGAATACATTGAGGATGATTTCCACGTTGGCGACGTAACCGCGTTTGCCGGCGATCATGATGCCACCGCCGGCATTGTTGATGAACCTTGAGTTTTGGATTCGAACATTGACGACCCTTTGCTCTGGCCGATCCGGCTCGATATCGATGCCGGCGGAGGGCCGCGTGCCGCGAGTCTCTTGGAATACGGAGTCCGTCACCAGAATTTTGTTGGCCTCGACGATGGAGAGCCCCTGGCGGCGATTGTGTGTGGCGGTGACCGAACAAAAGGCGACATCCGATGCTCCGCCCACATAGAAACCGTCGCCCCACATATCCTTGGCTGTCACCCCGGCGATAGTTACTCGCTTTGCATCGGGACCTATATAAATGCCCATCCCCCATTCGCCCGTTTGATTTTCATGGCGTGCGCGGTCGCCTTGAAGCGTCCCACCAACAACCGTGACATCTTCCGCCTTCGCTATCTTGAGCACCGAGTAGGAAGCCGATCCGCTTGGAATGGCGCTAAGAACTGCACCGTTTGACAGCTTGAGGGTCATGTTGCTGCGTAACCGGAGGCGTCTCTTGCCCGTCGCCCGCACCATGTAGGTGCCGTCTGGCACATAGACCGTGCCGCCGGTGCCGGCGACCTCATCGATGGCTTTCTGGATTGCTGGAGTGTCGTTGGTGCGGCCGTCGCCCTTGGCGCCCTTGTCGTTGACGTTGACAACCACAGACGAGGTGGGTGTGACGGCGCACCCGGCGAACTCGGCATGCGCGGGCGCGGCAAAGAGAACGGCACCAGCGGCAATGAGAAGGATCAGGGGAGGCGTCGCGCGGGATGTCATGCTTGAGGACGTGGGCAAACCGGCTCGATCTGGAGCCTAGCTCTGCCCGACAAGGTTGGCAAAAACGAGTCACGCGCTAGGGGGCTACGGTCCCGGCTTTTCCTCCAGCCGTCCGTAGCGGTCGTCGAAGCGGACGATGTCGTCTTCGCCGAGATAGCAGCCAGACTGCACCTCGATGATGCTCAGCGGCACCTTGCCGGGATTCTCGAGGCGGTGGGGTGTGCCGATAGGGATATAGGTCGACTCGTTCTCGCTGATGAGCATTTCCCGGTTGCCGAGCACGACCCGCGCCGTGCCCTTCACCACGACCCAATGCTCAGCGCGGTGATGATGCATCTGGAGGGATAGAGACGCCCCGGGCTTCACCATGAGATGCTTGACCTGGTAGCGGTCGCCCGCTTCTATGGACTCGAAGTAGCCCCAGGGACGATGCACCCGCGAATGGGTGTCGTGCTCGGCGCGACCAAGCTCTTTCAGCTTGGCGACGAGACCGCGTACGTCCTGGACGCGGCTCCTGTCGGCGACGAGCACGGCGTCGCCGGTATCGACGATGACGAGGTCTTTGACGCCGAGCGTGGTGACGAGCCGGCCGTTGCCACGGATGTAGGTCTCTTGCGTATCGACTGCGAGCACGTCGCCTCTGATGACGTTGCCCGCAGGGTCCTTGTCCCCGAGCTCCCACAGCGCGCTCCACGACCCCACGTCGCTCCAGCCGATGTCGAGGGGCATGACCACGGCCTTGGTCGTGCGCTCCATCACCGCGGTGTCGAACGGCTCTGAGGGGCAGGCCTGGAAGGCAGGCTGATCAAGACGCAGGAAGTCGAGATCCTTGTAGCTGCCCGACACGGCGCTCGCGCTCTTCGCCAGGATCTCGGGGCAATGGACTTGCATTTCGGCTACGAGCACGTCGGCGCGTGCCATGAAGATGCCGCTGTTCCAGTCATAGCCGCCCTCGGCGAGTAAAGCCTTGGCGCGCGCGAGGTCCGGCTTTTCGCAGAACTGCGCCACGGCGAACACGCCGCCGTCGAGCGCGTTGCCCCGCCGTATGTAGCCGTAGCCCGTCTCGGGCGATTTTGGCGCGATGCCGAAAGTGACGATGTGGCCCTTCTCGGCGTAGGCCGCGGCGGCCAGGACGGCCTGCTTGAAACCCGCGGCATCGGCGATGTGGTGGTCGGCCGGGAGAAGCACGAGGATGCCGTCGGGATCGAGATCGCCGACGATCTTCGCAGCAACGGCTGCGGCAGGCGCAGTGTTACGGCCGACCGGTTCCAGCACGTGTGTGGTCGGCGTTACGCCGAGCTCATGGAGCTGGGCCGCGATCATGAAGCGGTGGTCGGCGTTGGAGATGACGAGGGGCGGAGCAATCGCATCGTCGCCGGCGAGCCTGAGCACGGTTTCCTGGAGCAGCGAGCGACTCGACAGGAACGGCATCAGCTGCTTCGGCATCTGCGCGCGGGACACCGGCCACAGCCTGGAGCCGGTTCCCCCGGAAAGCACGACTGGATAGATGCTGCTCATGACCCGGGCACGCTGGCGCTGACAAACACAGACGATCCCCGGGCAATGCCCGGGGTCCTCCCCATTTTAAGCACGGAATGGGCCAGTCCGGTCAGGTTAACCATGCCCGCGAGGGACCTGATCTGCCTCCACGGACGTTCAGTCTGGGTTCAGGTCGGTAAATCCAGAGTTTGAGCCAGGGTGGCCGTGCCGTTGCCAGGATCTGGCCGCGCTCGAGCCGAAAATGCGAGCGAGTTTTGGGTTAATTCGACGCGTTGCCGAGTGAGGGATTTTGGAGGTTTGCATGCGGTTTGGGCCTGCGGATGATGATGGCGGGCTTGCTCGCCCTCTTTGCGTTTGCTCCGGGAGTGTCCCTTCCTGGCACAGCTAAGCTCGGCCTAGGCGGTCCGGCATTGGCGCAGGACAATTTCGCCATTGAACAGTTCTACGACGAGCTCGCGCCCTACGGCGAATGGGTCCGCCACCCGACCTACGGCTATGTGTGGTTGCCGCTTGCCGTTGGCGAAGGCTGGCGCCCCTATACGGTGGGCCAGTGGATCCCTACCGACGAGTACGGCTGGTATTGGGATTCCTATGAGCCGTTTGCCTGGGCGGTGTATCACTACGGCCGCTGGGGCTACGACCCGAACTTCGGCTGGTTCTGGGTGCCGGGCGACACATGGGCCCCCGCATGGGTGCAGTGGCGCTATGGCGACGACCAAGTCGGCTGGGCACCGGTCCCGCCGAGTAGCTACGGCGCCTACGCCTATGGCGGGCAAGCGGGTTACGCACCGCCGCCGATCAATTGGTGGGTCTTCGTCAGGCCGCTCTATCTGACCTCGCCCACGGTCTACCGCTACGCGTTGCCGCCGCGCGAGGCCTACTTTGCGTACTCGCGCGCGCCCTACGCCTATCGTCCGCAGTTTCGCAATGGCTATTATTACAACTACGGCATGCCGCGCGATCGGTGGTCGCGGCTCACGCGGCAGCACATAGAGCCGCGTAAGATCTATCGCGGGCACTATCGCGACGCGCCATATGGCTGGAACAAGGGGCGCGGGCGCGACATCTACGTCTACGCACCCGGCGTCCGGAAGGGCGTGAAGCCGGCAAGGGCGCCGAAGAAGGTGGCGCACAAGCCATCGAAGAAGTGGGTGAATCGCGCTACTGAAAGCCCCGGGACCATCAACCCCAATCTGCGCGGTCCAGGCTCCACGGTGATCGATCCCAATGCACGGCTCAAGTCCAACAACACCGACAAGCACAAGGCGACGTCGAAGCCGTCGAACAAGAAGACGTCGAATGCAAAGTCGAACTCCAAGTCATCCAACTCCAAGGCGTCTAACGCCAAGTCGTCGAATTCCAAGTCATCGACGAACAAGCAGGCCAAGGCCAAGCAGGACAATGGACCGCCGAAGCCGAAACCCAACTATGCTCCGCCGCATAAAGTGAACCCCGACGCGGCCGGTCCCGGTTCGACGGTGATCAATCCGAACGCCCGCTATAAGCCTGACAACGCCGGCAAGCCGAAAGCATCGAACGCAAAGCCGAACGGCAATAACGATAAGGACAAGGGCGAGCCGAAGGCGGCCAAGGCGAAGGGCGACAAGGACCAGCCGGGCAACGGTCAGAGCGCGTCGTCAGGCGGCGGGAATGGTGCCAAGGCCAAAGCTAAGAATTTCGACCGCTCGGCTCTTTGCAAGGCGAGACCCAACGCGCCGCAATGCAAGCAGCAAGGCGGCTAGCTCATTGCTGGCGCTGGCAATAGGCCATGAAGGACTGGTCGCCGCACAACGCCCTTGCCTTCCAATCGACGAAGTCCGCATCGTCCAACGGATCGTCGCAAGTCGCGGATACGGGGTTCTGCGCGGCCGCCTTGAGCCAGCAATAGGTCCAACTCTTACGGTCGCGGTCCTCGCTAATGTAGACGCGGCAGTGACCGCCTTGCGGGACCTGCAACTCGATCGTGTAGCGCCAAACGCGACCCTGCTCGGCGTCGACCTCGGCGACGCTGCAGCCAGTGACGCCGTCGCGAGCGAACGATGCATGCGGGAGAGAGGCGGCGACGAGCACGGCGAGGAACCCGGTGGCCCAGTGCAGCCTCAAGCGAATGTCGAAGGTCATCGCTCTCGTTTAGAAGATGCGTTCGAGGACGTAAATAGTGTCGCCTGGCTGGACTGGGTAGTCGGTTGGGACCATGACGGTTGACATGACGCCGCCGAACCGCCTGGTGAGGCGGACGAAGCGCT